>DATJXJ010000001.1:0-2847 GCA_035500255.1 Verrucomicrobiia bacterium
CGGCTTGGAAGATTCCGGCAGCACGCACGCGCTGGTGATGGAGTTGGTCGAGGGGCCAACGCTCGCCGATCGCATTCGCTCCGGCCCGATTCCCGTTGATGAAGCGCTGAAGATTGCGAAGCAGATCTGCGAGGCGCTGGAATACGCGCACGAACGCGGCATCGTGCATCGGGACTTGAAGCCGGCGAACGTGAAGGTGACGGCGGACGACGCGGTGAAGGTGCTGGATTTCGGGTTGGCGAAAGCGCTGGAAGGAGATGCGTCGTCGATCGACATTTCGACTTCGCCGACGCTGAGCCGGCTGGCGACGATGCAGGGAATTCTGTTGGGAACGGCGGCGTACATGTCGCCGGAGCAGGCAAAGGGGAAAGCGGTCGATCGGCGGGCGGACATCTGGGCATTCGGCTGCGTGCTCTATGAAATGCTGACGGGCAAGATCGCATTCGGTGGCGAGACGGTGACGGACACGTTGGCGGCGGTGATACGCGCCGAGCCGGATTGGTCGTTGCTACCGGCGGAAACGGCGATTCGCGTGCGCGTGCTGTTGCAGCGCTGTTTGCAGAAGGATCCGAAACAGCGGTTGCGCGACATCGGCGACGCGCGCATTTCGCTCGACGAAGTTCTGTCCGGCGCGCCGGAAGCTGCGCTCGCAGGCACTCCGGCGGAACCTGCGCCACGCTGGCGCCGCGCCGCGCCGTGGGCGGCTGCGTCTGCGCTGGCGATAGCGCTTGCGGCGCTCGGGTGGGCTTACGCGCGAATTGCGGGGGCTCCCGCACGGCCCGAGGCGGTTGTGCGCTTCCGGATTCCCGCCGCGGAAAGTACGCCGACGGGAGGAGCCTTCGCGGTGTCACCGGACAGTCACCGGCTGGCATTCTCGGATACCGGCGCAGGAGGTCCACCGAAGATATGGGTTCGCGAACTCGATTCGTTCGATTCGCGTTCGATTGCGATTCCAGACTCTTCCCAGGGCCTAGCCACGCTTTTCTGGTCACCGGATGGCCGTTACATCGCGTATGGGGAGGGCTCCTCCCCGGGGATACTCAGAAGGGCCGACGTGTCCACCGGAGAGACGGAGAATCTATGCGACGTGCCAAATTCGCCGGTACTGGGCGGATCGTGGAACGCGGACGGCACCATTCTCTTCGGTCAGGCCGGCGGCGCCATCATGAAGGTACCGGCGAGCGGCGGAATCGCGTCTCCCGTAACCGAGGTGGACAGCTCGCGCGGGGAGATCGACCATCTTTTCCCGACGTTCCTGCCAGACGGACGGCACTTCATTTACCTGCGCAGTTCCACCTATGCCCGGTTCAGCGGCATCTATATCGGCTCGATCGACGACAAGCCCGATGGTCAGAACCTGAACCGGCTTCAGGAAAGTGACACCAGTGCGGAATACGTCCCCTCATCGGACCCCGCTTGGGGAGAGTTGCTCTTCGTGCGCAATGAGGCGCTGATGGCCCGACGGTTCGATGTTCGGCACATGAAACTCGTCGATGAGCCCGTGACCGTGGTGGATCACGTGGGAACATTTCGATCCGTTGCAGAATTCCAAGCTTCGAACGACGTGCTGATTTACAAGACAAACGTAAGTACCGGCAATGCACAGTTGGTGTGGTTGGACCGGCAAGGCAAATCAGCCGGCGCCGTCGGGGACGCGAGCACGCAATTTGCCGCCGTATCGATTTCGCCGGACGGAAAGCGAGTGCTCGAAAGCCGATTCGACCAGACGTTTGTCGTCTGGCAAGACGATCTCGCAACCGGCACGAGCACGAGGTTCACGTTCGGCTCGGCGTACGCCGTCGGAGGCGCGTGGTCTCCCGACGCCAGCCAAATCGTATTTTCGTCCAGCCCCAAGGGCGTGTTCGACCTGTACCAGAAGCCCGCGAACGGCGCGCATGAAGGAGAACTTCTGCTCCACACAGACGAGTTGAAAGTGGCGACCGACTGGTCTCGCGACGGGAGATTCGTGCTCTACAACTCGACCAATCCCCAAACGAAGAACGATATCTGGGTATTGCCGCTCACGGGCGACAAGAAGCCTGCGCCGTTTCTCAAGACTGAATTCAACGAGGCGGAAGGCCATTTCTCTCCCGACGGGCGCTTCATCGCCTACCAGTCCGACGAATCCGGCCGGAATGAAATCTACGTTCGAACGTTTTCACCGGATGCGCTTGCGTCCGGAACGAATACGGGAGGGAAGTGGCAGATTTCCGCCGGAGGCGGGGCCGGGCCGCGCTGGCGTCGCGACGGGAAGGAGCTCTACTACATTTCCAGCGACGGAAAGCTGATGGAAGCGGACGTCGCAGCCGGTCCGAACTTTCAATCGGCGGCGCCGAAATCTCTTTTTTCGCTCTCCGGGCCCAGAGCAGATCCGGGAATAGGAATATCCGCGGTGTGGGACGCTGCGCCGGACGGAGCGCGTTTTCTGCTCCCAAGGCTGGCTGGTCGCGAAGACACCACGCCGTTCAACGTGGTTCTCAATTGGCAGACGGCGCTGAAGAAATGACGCTCGCGACGGGCACAAAACTCGGCAGCTATGAAATCACCGGCGCGATAGGCGCGGGCGGGATGGGAGAGGTGTACCGCGCGCGGGATGCGAAGCTGGGGCGCGACGTGGCGCTGAAAGTCCTGCCCGAGGCGTTCGCGCGAGATGCCGATCGCATGGCTCGTTTTCAACGCGAAGCGAAAGTTCTTGCGTCCCTCAACCATCCCAACATTGCATCGATCTACGGCTTGGAAGATTCCGGCAGCACGCACGCGCTGGTGATGGAGTTGGTCGAGGGGCCAACGCTCGCCGATCGCATTCGCTCCGGCCCGATTCCCGTTGATGAAGCGCTGAAGATTGCG
>DATJXJ010000002.1:0-10469 GCA_035500255.1 Verrucomicrobiia bacterium
TATTACCGGGACATACTGCTGTCTGCCGATTTGGAAGAATCTCGCTGTCGCGAGCGAAGGCTGGTGGGCCTGGGTAGACTTGAACTACCGACCTCACCCTTATCAGGGGTGCGCTCTAGCCACCTGAGCTACAGGCCCAACTTGGAAAGCAGAAACGCGCGCCGGTCGCCGCAAGACTCGCGAATCAGCTTGAGAGACGGAACAGCGGCCAGCGAGCAGACGCGTAACAACCGCTATTTTAGCATCTGCCGATGAGCGCGCAAGCGCGCCGTTCTTCCGGTCTACCTGTGAAGCGATAGCTTGCGGAAACCAACTCCGTGCGTCCACTGAGAAGTGCGCTAGTGGGCGAGGGGGTCGGGCCGAATCTGAAAGTGGACGACCTTCGGGTAAGTGCCCTTCCCGGTCTCGCTGTGGAAGGGCGTGCGCGTGCCCCAGGTGGTCCACACGCCCTTGCCTTTCCAGCCCGCTTTCGCATCGTCGATGCGGCCGTCCATCCCTTTCGCAAAAAAGCCGAGCGGGTATGGCACGCGCAGGATGACGAATCTCCCGTTTACGAGGGCGAGCAGCGAATCCGACGAATTGCCGGTGACGATCGGCGTGTTCTTGCCGAGCCCGAGGGTGTCGAAGCGATCGACCCAGTCGTAGTAGTGAGAGTCGGCGCTGCCGGAGTCCGTGACGTTCTTGAAGCTCGGACCGGGCGTGCGATAGAGCGTCCAGCCTTCGGCGCAATGCTGGCCGGTGGCCGTGGGGCCGTTGAGCGGACCCTTGCACTTGCGACGATCGAAGCTCGCCAAATGGCCGCTGGCGAGCGCGACCCAAACGACTCCATCGCCGTCGACATCCATCCCGCGCGGCGAGTAGCCCCAAACTGGCGCCTTCGGGTTGTTCCAGGGCACTTCGTAGTATTCGGCCAGAGTCGTCTCAGGGGGATTCGACCCCGGATTGAGCCGAACGAGTCCTCCCGGGAATCCCAGGACACTGCCCCACACCATTCCGTCGCTGCTGACGGCGAGACCATAGAAAGCGGCGTTCAGGCGGGTGTCGTTCACGGGATTGTTGGCAACCGCGTTCAGGGCGGATGAGACGCCGAGGCTTTCGCCGGTGGGCGCCGTTACGACCCTCTGTTCACCTTCCACATACGGGTCACGCTTCCCGTTGCCATTCGTGTCGAGGACGAGAGCGGTCCAACCCTGGGATTTCTGCTCGTCGTGGGTCTGGTCCCAGGCTTTCGTGTTGAGCCAGCCGACGACGCCACCGCCGCCACCACTGCTGGTCCAGAGCGTGTCGTTGGCATCCTCCGCGAAGATCAGGTGGTGCGTGCCGAAGCAGGTATCGATCGACGAGACTTGCTTCGTCACAGGATCGTAGACGGCCAGCTGACGGCCGGAGGCGTTGACCGGCGTAAGTTGCGCGGAGACGAGAGTCGATCCGGCCTTGCAATAGGCAGGATCATCCATGGGGCGGATGCGCGCGGTGATCCAAACGCGGCCACGCTCGTCGAACATGGGATTGTGAACGGTCGTGTGACTGTCCCAGATGGCCTCGTCGCCCCAGACGTTCGAAGGCTGCATCGGCTTCGGCTGGCCGGGCGTGTTCGGATCGCGATAGGGAACTTTCACCTGGCTCGTTGTGTTGCGCACCGGATCGAGCACGGGCAGATAGTCGCGGCTTTCCTCCGGCGATCCGTAGATGAGACCGTTCGCGTTGAGCGTCGGATTTCGCTTGTCCGTTGAGATTTCGTCGTGCAGGTAGGCTTTGGGGTCCGCCCAATCCCACTGCGTAATTACGACATTGCGCTCGACGCCCTGCGGGCGCGGAGGCGCTTCGGCCGGCAATTCGCCTTGCGCAATGCGAGTGGTCCAATCGCCGAATAGCTCCGTGGCGCGCTTCGCACCGAGCTGACCGAGGCCGCCCATCATGATGCCGCCCGCCTGACCCGACTGCACGCGGCGCAGCCAGGCGGCCGCGGGATCGAGGCTGCTGAACATCGGCGGAATCGTGCGCGTGTAGAGATTGCCGAGCTGATGGCAGGACTCGCAGCTGTCCGTCTTAACGAGGTGAATCCATTGGCCCTGCGTTCGCACGCTGGGCGAAATGCCGTTTCCTGAAGGCCCGCTGCCCGGGAACTCGCTTTTGTCCGGAATCTGCAGCAGGGAGTACCAATAGTTCGCCGGATAGTATTGCGCGGCGGCTCTCGCATCCGGCGCGACGGCCGGCTTCAAGTCCACGATCTTGCCCGGCTGGGTCTCGACCTTGGGCGAATCCACCAGCCCGTAGCCGCGCGCCCAGACCGTATATTTCGCCTTGGGCAGGTCCGGAATCACGTAGCGGCCGCGATCGTCCGTGACAACTTCCTTGATGTACCGTGTCGGCAGGTCGGTCGTCTCCGCGATCACCCAGACTCCGGCCTCAGGGCCTTCGGAGCTGGCGACGGTTCCGCCGATGTCATCCGCGTCGATCTGCACCTGCGGGCGCTGCTGCGCGTTCAAATGGCTCCGCGCGGCCAGCAGAAATCCGGCGGTGACGACGGCCGCCAAAGTGCCCAGGTACTTGAGTCTCGCGGAATGCATGCCATGCCTCCCGATGTCCGATGCGGAAACTTATACACGCGCGGCGGCGCCGAAGGAATCGAATTGTTAGACGGGGGACGAAGGGCCGCAGGTCACGCAGCCGGGGAGAGTCACAATTTGTTGAGGCCGTCGAGCGCCGCGACTTTGTAGGCTTCGGCGAGCGTCGGGTAGTTGAAGACCGTGTCGCGGAAGTACTCGATCGAGCCGCCGTGGGCGAGGACGGCCTGGCCGATGTGGACAATTTCGGTGGCGCGCTGGCCGATGATGTGCACGCCGAGCAGTTTGCGCGTGTTGCGGTCGAACAGCATCTTCAACATGCCGGTTTCGTCGCCCAGCATCATGCTCTTGGCAAGCTCGGCGTATTTCGAGATGCCGACTTCGTAGGGAACTTTGGCGGCGGTGAGCTTCTCCTCCGTCTGGCCAACCATCGATATTTCGGGAATCGTGTAGATGCCGTAGGGGAAGAGCTCCGGCATGTGCTGGGACGGCGCGCCGAACATGCGACAGCTCGCGAGGCGGCCCTGCTCCATCGAGGTGCTCGCGAGCGCAGGGAAGCCGATAATGTCGCCAGCCGCGTAGATATGCGGGACAGCCGTCTGGTAGGACCCATTGACGACGATCTTGCCGCGCGGGTCAGCCTGCAGGCCGGCCGCTTCAAGGCAAAGCTGGTCGCCATTCGCCTGGCGTCCGACGGCGTAGAGAAGCACATCGCCCTGCACCTTCTTGCCGCTTTCGAGTTCGGCGAAGACGCGGTCGCGCTGCGCATCGCAACCGACGCGGGTGACTTTCTCTCCAAGCCGGAACGTCGTGCCCATCTGGCGCAGATGGTAGGCCAGCGCGTCGGCGATTTCACGATCGACGAAATCGAGGATGGTGGGCCGCTGGTCGATCAGCGTGACTTCGGAGCCGAGGGCCGCCATGAAGGAGGCGTACTCGAGGCCGACAACGCCCGCGCCCACGACAATGATTTCGCGGGGCAGTTTGGCGATGCCGTTGAAATCGTCGGTGTCGAAGATACGCTTGCCGTCGAAGGGAATCTCCGGGCTGCGCGCCGGGCGCGTGCCGCAGGCGATGAGGACGTTTTCGGCGTGGAGAGTGAATTTGTCGCCGTCGCCCTGCACCTCGATCGTGTGCGGGTCGGTGAATCTCGCGAGGCCCTGATAGACGGCCACGCCATTGCGCTTGAGCTGAGCGCGAATCACTTCGGTCTCGCGCGAAACAATGCTCGTGACGCGGAAAGAAAGGTCCTGCAGCGAGACATCGCCGTTGCCGCGGTAGTTGTTGCCGTAGAACGTGCGCACGGCAATGCCAGTCAGTTGAAAAATGGCCTCGCGGACGCTCTTGCTCGGGATTGTGCCGGTGTGGACGCAAACACCGCCGATCATCATCCTGCGGTCGATCACGGCGACGCGCTTGCGGAGCTTGGCGGCGCAGATGGCGCCCTTCTGGCCGGCGGGACCGCTGCCGACGACGATCAGGTCGTAGTTTTGATCGCTCATTCCGAGAGCCGGGTACTCGTTTTGAAACTGCGGCGGGACAAGGCCCCGAGATAATGTCCGCGATAAATCTTACAGGAATATGAATGTCAGTGCGAAGAAGCAATGCACGCGGCGCACGCCGCAAATTACATTGCCGCTTACGCAGCCACGGACTAAAGTCCCGCCGAATTCAGCCGAGCACAACGAGGTCGATTTCGACGCGCACATCCCGAGGCAGGCGCGCCGCTTCCACCGTCGAGCGCGCGGGCGGATTCGCCGGAAAGTACCGCGCGTAGACTTCGTTCATAGCCGCGAAGTCGTTCATGTCCTTCAGGTAGACCGTGGCTTTGACGGCGCGTTCGAGCGAGGAGCCAGCCGCTTCCACGATTCCCTTGAGGCTTTCCAGAACGCGCGCGGTCTGGCGCGCAACGTCTCCTTCGATCAGCTGCCCGGTTCCGGGATCGAGGGCGATCTGGCCCGCCGTGAAAATGAATCCGTTCGCCTGGACCGCCTGCGAATAGGGACCGATCGCCTTGGGAGCCCGATCGGTAGAGATGATTTCCTTCATGAGGCCTCCGTGGATTGATTGAATCCTCCGGTCAGTCGCCGGTTTGCTGACCGGCAGGACCGAGGGGATACCGGTCGCGAAAATCTTGCGGGATTCCTTTTTGGTTCAGCCAGAGGCGAAACATCAGGCCGAGGTTTCTGTTGGTCGATTGCTCGAGCGCCGACCGGAGATCGTTGTAGCCGACTTCCTGCCCGCGCAGGACCGAGAGAGCGTGCGCGAGTCCCCGGCGCACTTCCTCTGGCCCGCAGATGTCTTCAAGCGCGACGTAGAAGAGCGGCGCCTTCGCAAGAGCGATGCGGCGAGGCCCGACCGGGTCGGTGAGCATGGTGATGCCGAGCGGCGTTTCCTCCGCGCGCGTGCGGGCCTCGTCGTAGCGCCGGAGATATTCGATCACGCGGCGACGGCGGCCCGCGGGTCCCTGCCGAGCTTCGTCAATCACAATCGTGGCGTATTCGGGCAAACCCTCACCGATGCCGATCGACGAGTCCGAGCTTGGGCGGAGCTCGTCCCCGAACCAGTTGTGCGCAAGAGCGTGCGTGACAATCTCGAGGAATTCGCTGCTGCCGGTGCCGAGGGCAAGGGCCGCGGGGTTGACGATCGCGCCGCCGGGAAAGGCCGTGGCTGCGGCGCCTGTCTCACCGGAAACGCGCGCGCGCAGCTCCGGCGACTCGACGACGTGCGGCGAAGGGATGTTCTTGTCGAGCGGGCCGAAGTCCGTTTCGAGCGTGCTCCACGCCGAGGCGACTGCGGCCGCTGCCGCCGCGTTATCGCCTGTGAGCGGCTGAAGCGTCCAAAAGGCGGAAGGGGCATGGCGGTCCGTCGGAGACGAGACGTAGCGACCGGCAACGACGAAGGGCGCCAGATCGTCCTTGCTCAGCTCGAAGCGATATTCGATTTCGCCGCCGGCCTTTTTCTGGCCCTTCGGAGTTCCCCGAGCCAGGACACGGAAATCGGAGGGAACGCGGACGGCGTACGTGGCCGCGCTTTGCGATTTGGGATTGGGAGCGAACAGATGTCTGGGCGGCAGCGGCTCCGGAAACCATCCGCGCGAACCGAGATGGAATTCGCTTTCGCCGAGAGTGATCCGCGAGCCTGTGTTTTCGGGAGAAGCGAGCGTGTACGCGATCGAGAGATTCCGAATCTCCTTTTGCCGCCACGGCGATTCGAGCGCGATGCGAACATCTCCTGGCGAAGCGTCCGGGGCCTCGTCCGACGGGCTAGCAGGCGCGACGGCGCGGCCGTCGACTTCGACGTGAAGATCCTTGCGGCCAAACGACTTTTCTTCGGGAAGACCGAGGTCCAGGAAAGTCAGAGTCGCATTGCCGACGTTCTGCAGCTTGTACTGAGACTCGATCCGCAGCTCGGGGGGCGTTCCCGGCACGAAATGAACCTCCAGGGACTGCCGCAGAATCCGATAGCCGGGCGCAACCGGCGTTTCGCATGAGTATCCGCACAGCAGAATCAGAACGGGAACGAGACTGAGGGCAAGCGAGCGCGGGAGCGGCCGATTCAAGATGCCAAGATTTTACCGGGAGCAGTTCACCGGGCCAAGGCGGAAAATGGCGGCCAACGCAACCAAGCGAAGTGCGGCGATCCGCGACTCGCTACGATCCGTTGAAGCGCTTCAGGATTTCCGCGTCGCTCCCGCCGTGGCGGCGAAGCGACGTAATGGCGGCAACCTGCGAGTCGGGGACGCCGCGGCGGGCCAGCTCCAGGAGCGTGGCCTCGTGCACGCCGACGTTCTTGAGGCCGGCGAGCGAGGCTCCGGACATGACCGGCTGGTTTGCGGCGCGGTGGCGCGCGACCTCCAAGACGATCGCATCGGAGAGCCCCGCCAGCCGCATCGCCTGAAATTCCCCGGCGGAAAGACCGACCTGATTCATTTTCGCGAGCTCCAGGATCGTGTCTTCACTCATCTGAGCCCGAACCAGGCCCGCGAGAGCATCGCCCACGTCGAAAGGCTGCTTCCGATCCCGGAAGATCTTGAACACGGCGATGCAGGACGCGTCCGAAAGACCGCCCTGACGCGCGGCGGCAACTTCCGCGACCTCGGGAGTCGAGATCTGCATGGCCTTGAGCTGCTGGATCGAGTCGTAGGTCAGGCCCGCGGTGTCGAGCGGCTTGGTATCGACGGGCGGGATGCTATGGCAACCCGCGGCAAGACAGGCGAGCGAACCGACAAGGAACAGTGATGCTACCCAGCGGATGACGGCCGAAGAGCAGTCCCACGGGCGCGCAACGAGCCGTGCCAGAATGAACCCCATGAACTGATTCTACGCCCAGTGAATTAGTCAAGATGAGGATGTGGCGCAAGAGGCATGGGCGCCGGAGGCCCAACTAGACGTTGTAGACGCGCTCGATATCGAAGACGCCAGGAATGCGCTTGATGCCCCCGAGAATGTGTTCGAGTTGCTTGCGGTCACGGACGTCCAGCGCCACGTCGATGCGGGCCCGGGTGTTGTCTTCGCCGCCGCTTTCAAAGGTGCGAATGTTCGCGCCGGTGTCGCTGATGACGCTCGTGATTCCGGCGAGCATGCCGGGACGGTCCTCCGTGAAGATTCGCAGGCGAACCGGAAATTCGGCCTGGGTGGACGCGGCCCACTCGACGGCGATCCTGCGGTCCGCCTCGTACAACAGATTCTCGACGTTGGGACAGTTCTTGCTGTGGACGGCGATCCCCCGGCCTCGGGTGACATAGCCGATGATGTCGTCTCCCGGAATCGGATTGCAGCATTTGGAGCGGTAGACCATCAAATCGTCGTGGCCTTTGACGACGATGGTCGCCTCATCCATTCCCAGCATGCGCTTGACGGTGGCGCCCGGCTTGGGCTGCTGCTCTTCGGCCGGGCCTGCGACCGGCTGTCCCGTTACTTTCGCCAGCACCTGGCGCGCGGACCATTTGCCGTAGCCGAGGCCGGCGTACAGGTCTTCCACACGCGCGGCCCCGTATTCCGTGGCGACGCGCTGCCATTCTTCCTGCGCGATTCTCTTGAGGTTGACGCCGGCCTGACGGGCTTCCTTTTCCAGGAGCCGGCGACCGACATCGGTGGCCTCCTCGCGCTCATGCAGGTTGATCCACTGGCGAATCTTGCTGCGCGCGCGAGAGGTGCGAACGTAGGAAAGCCAGTCGCGGGAGGGCGTGTGGCCCTTTTGCGTGACGACCTCGACGACATCGCCGTTCGCAAGCGCGTGGCGCAGCGGAACCATTTCGCCGTTCACCTTCGCGCCCGAACATTGATGGCCGACTTCGGTGTGAACCGCGTACGCGAAATCGACCGGCGTGGCGCCGCGCGGCAGCACCACGACGCGCCCTTTCGGCGTGAACGTATAGACTTCCTCGGGATAGAGGTCCACGCGGAGCGTCGAGAGGAATTCGCTCGGCTCCTGCATCTCCTGCACCCACTCGATCAAATGCCGCATCCAGACGATGCGCTGATCGTCGGCCGAAGACGCTACTTCGGTCCCGCCCTTGTATTTCCAGTGGGCCGCGACGCCCTGTTCGGCGATCCGGTGCATCTCCTGCGTGCGGATTTGGACTTCGAACGGCTGGCCGGAATGAATCACGGTGGTGTGCAGCGACTGGTAGAGGTTCGGCCGGGGCATCGCGATGTAGTCTTTGAAGCGTCCCGGAACAGGCCGCCAAATCTGGTGGATCACGCCGAGCGCGGCGTAGCAATTCTTCACCGTGTCGGTGACTACGCGGACGGCGAGCAGGTCGTAGATCTGGTCGAGATTGCGCTGCTGTTTCTGAATCTTCAGGTGCAGCGAATAGAGACGCTTGGTGCGGCCCTGCACTTCAGCGGGAATGCCGTTCTCGACGAGCTTTTCGCGGATCGCGTCCTGCACTTCCAGCAGGAATTTGTCGAAGACTTTCTGTTTGGACGCGACTTTTTTCTGGAGCTCGAAGAAGGCTTCCGGCTCGAGATACCGGAAGGCAAGGTCTTCCAGCTCGCCGCGGATGAGACCCATACCGAGCCGGTTGGCGACGGGCGCGTAGATGTCCAGCGTCTCGCGGGCGATGCGCTGCTGGCGCGGGGGTTCGAGGTACTCGAGGGTGCGCATGTTATGCAGCCGGTCGGCGAGCTTCACCATGACGACACGAACGTCGTTGACCATGGCGAGCAGCATCTTGCGGACGTTTTCGGCCTGGCGGTCTTCGGGAGCGAGCAGGTCGAGCTTGCTGATCTTGGTGACACCTTCGACGATGCGGCCGACGTCAGGCCCAAATTGCTCCGAGATCTTGTCGATCGAGATTTTCGTATCTTCGACCACGTCGTGAAGCAGGGCGGCACAGAGGGAGGTAACATCCAGCTTCATGTCCGCCAGCAAATGAGCCACTTCGACGGGATGCGAAAGGTAAGGCTCGCCGGAAAGGCGCGTCTGGGCCTTATGCTGCTCGGCGGCGAAATCGTAGGCGCGGCGGAGGAGATCGAAATCGTCGCCGGGACGGTTGCGGCGGACTTTGTCGATCAACTCGACGAAGCGCACGTCAACGGCACGCTGCGCGGCGAGGCTGGCGACAGGACGGCTGGCCAAGTCCATAGTCTATTGTAAACCCGTTGCCGGGGCGCTGTCCGGTGTTGTGCCGGTCGAGCGACCGGCGCGGCCCGATTGACAATCGCCCGGCGCCGCACTACCGTGAGCATAGCCGCCATGCAAAACCGTGGAAACGGAACCTCACGCGCAAGACGCGCGATTTGCCCCGCCGCAGCGTTATTCCTGGCTGCCACGCTCGCGGTTCCGCGGCTGGCGGCGCAACACAAACCGGCGAAGAAACCGGAGTTGACGCCAGGCGCGCGGCTATACAAACAAAACTGCGCCGTCTGCCACGGCAACGACGGAAAAGGGAACGGTCCGCCGCCAAAATCTTCGCCGTTCACGGAGCCGCCGCCCGACCTGACGACGCTCGCCAAGCGGCACGAGGGGCAGTTTCCGAGTGCCTACGTGGAGACTGTCCTGCGGAATGGAGCCTCGGTCCAGGACCACGGACCGGCGGAAATGCCCGTTTGGGGCATGATCTTCCAGGCAACGACGAACTCGGACGAGTCGCAAGTCAACCGGCGCATCGCCAACCTGATCGACTACCTGAAGTCCATCCAGGCGAAGTAAGCAGCGAAGGGCCGCGCCGCTACTGCCCCTTCTCTACCGGATAGCCTTTCTCAATCCAGTCGGAGTGAAAGTCCTTGGGAAGTGACAGAACCTTGACGTGTGTGAAGCCCATCTTCCGGAGCGCGGCGAGCGCCGGACGGATGTTGGGGCAGCGCGTCATCGGACAGCAACCGCAATACAAGACGATATTCGCATCGTGCGGCACGCCCTGCGCCCACTGGCGCAAGTCCGCGAGGCCCGCTTCGGTGGAACCGGGGCCGTGAAACAGCGCGCCGGGCACGTGCGCGCCGTCATACAGGAAGCGCGGAGCCACGCATACCACGATCGGCCTATCCTTGCCCGCGATTGCCTTGGCAAGATCCTCCGGTTGAACTACGGCGGCGGCGGGAACGTCCGGCTGTGATGCGGGAGGAGCGGTTTGTGGAGCAGCGGTCCCGGGAGGGGCGTACGAAATGAGCAGGCCCAAGCCGGCGGCCAGTGCCGCGATGGTGAGAGCCGCACTGCTGCGAATCCTGTGGCCGTGAAGCATGAGGCGCATCTTCCCACAGTCGCGGGCGAAGGGGCGAGGAAAAGAAACGGCGGGCCGAAAAGGCCCGCCGCGGAAGAACCATGCCGAGACTGGAAAACAGCTACGAACTCGGCGTGAGATTCGCTTTCTTCTGTTTGATCGCCTTGACGCGCTCGACCAGATCGTCCGCCTGCTGCAGGTCCGCAGTCCGCGCGTCCTTGGACGTTTCCATATCG
>DATJXJ010000003.1:0-52157 GCA_035500255.1 Verrucomicrobiia bacterium
GCGATTTCGGAGTTCGTTGCGCCGGGCGGGAAACTGCTGGTGATCGCGCGAGGCCGGGAAGAGGGCGAGCCAGAAGGCCAAGGTCCTCCATGGCCGCTGACGCGCGAAGAAATGGATGGATTCCGGCGCGCGGGGCTGGAGGAGGAATCGTTTGAGGACTATGCCGATCCCGAACCGCCGTGGGTGCGGCGGTTTCGGGTGCTGTATCGGCGGCCCTAGACGCGCCAGTTTTGGTAAAATAGGGCCGCTATGCCGATCTACGAATACGTTTGCGACGATTGCGGCGCGCGCTACGAGCGCATCGTGATGAACGGCAAGACGAAGGTCACGTGCCCGAAGTGCGAAAGCGCGAAGAGCACGATCCAGCTGTCGGTCTTCGCGGCGCCCTCCAACGGCAGCAAAGCGTCCGGCGGTGCTTCTGAGTCGTCCGGGGGCGGATGCTGCGGCGGCGCCTGCGGCTGCAGGAACTAGCCTGCCCCGATGAAAACTCCGAGCGCCCTCTTCACGAAGGAAACGATCGTCTTTCTGCGCGAGCTCGGGCGCAACAATCACAAAGCCTGGATGGACGAAAATCGTGAACGCTACCGCGCGCACATCGTCGATCCGTTTCGCGTGTTGCTCGAACGGATGAGACCGACCGCTCTGAAGCTGAATCCGCGGTTCGCGGTGAGCGGGCGGACCGGCGAGAACTTCTCGCGCATCAATCGAGACATCCGGTTTTCGATGGACAAGGCGCCGTACCGCACGCAGATGTATCTCTTCTTCGCCGAGCCGGGCGGCGAGGGCGGACAGATCTACGCCGCGATTTCGGCGGAGACGGTGACGTGCGGATTCCGCGTTTACGGCCGCGCGAAGGGCGCACCCCTGACGCAGATCGGCCGGACGCGCGGGCAGGAAAACACGAAGTGGCTCGCGAGGCAAAAGGGCCGGCTCGGGCGGAAGTACGAGAGCTATTGGTATTCGTCCGAAAAGGGCGAATGGATCAAGCACAAAGGCTGGCCCGTAAGACCCGAGGAATGGAAGAAGCTGCAGGGATGGGTCGTTCGCAAGAAGTTGCCGCACGCAGCCGCGATGCGACCGAGCTTCCACCGCGAGCTAGCCGCAGTGTTCCGCGAAGTCTATCCGCTTTTGCCGTTCACCTCGTCGCGCGATTGGAAGCCGTAACCATGCGAGCGAGGCCGCGGCAAAGCCTCAGATTTTTCGTCGCGAATAGTCTCTGACATACGCCGGGATCAAGGTGCCCGGCGTCACGCGCTCGTCCGTTACTGGAGCTGACGACGTCAGGGCGAGCGGCAGAACTCCCGCCCAAATCGGCAGCGCGTAGTCTTGTTCGTCGTCGATCGGCGGACCGGACCGCACCTTCGCGGAAACTTCCTCGAGAGGCAGCCTCAGGACTGAGGTTCCCTTCAATTCCTGTTCGTTGGGCGGGCGAATGTCTTTCCAGCGTCCGGGCATGACGTGTTCCGAGAACGTTTCCAAAGCCTGCCACTTTTCTTCGGAAGATTCGACCAACAGTGCGCGGCCCAGAATCACAACGGAGCGGTAATTGATCGAGTTGTGAAAAGCCGAGCGCGCAAAGACCAGCCCGTCGACGAGCGTGACGGTGACGCACACCTGCACGCCCTGCGCGAGCGTGCGCAACATCCGGCTCACGGCCGATCCGTGCAGGTACAGCGTGCGATCCACTCGCCCGAAGGCAGTCGGGATCACGTACGGTTGTCCCTCCGCCGCGAAGCCGACATGGCAGATGAAAGCTTCATCCAGAATGCGAAACACGGTTTCGGAATCGTAGTGGCCGCGCGCGGGGCGGCGATTGAGCTTCGTGCGCTGGGTGGGCGTGAAGTCGGTCATGTGGGAAAGGATCGTGCGCCGCGCGGAAGCGAACAAGAGCCAATATGGATGGCGCGGCCGGGGCTTCTTATGTACCATGAGGCCGGTTTCGGCTCGCGAGAGAGGCGGCAAGGGGGGAGCGATGCGCGAGAGGATCGTGGTCGCGGCTGCGCTGTGCGCCATCGTCGTGGCAATTTCCGCGGGGCTTCCAATTCGAGCGCGCGGCTCAAGCCCTGCGCGGGGCGCCGATTTCTTGCGAAGCGACTGCGACCGCCAGTGCCTGTACGGTTTCATCGATCAATACCTCGCCGCGCTCGTGGGGCGCGATCCCGCGCGCCTTCCCTGGGCGAAGAACGTCAAGTTCACGGAGAACAACGTTGAATTACCCGTCGGGTGGGGCTTGTGGCGCACGATCAGCGGCCTCGGCCCGGAAGATCTGCGGGCGGCCGATCCGCGGGAGGGCCAGGCCGCTTACTACGGAACGGTGGACGAGCGGGGGACCAAATCCTTTTTCGTGCTGCGCCTGAGGATCGAAGACGGAAAGATCAGCGAAGTGGAAACGATCGTCGACCGCAAGGGCAACGGCCCGGGCCCGTTCGGCAATCCTGAAGCGCTGCAACCGCTGCCGCTCTTGCTCCAGGATGTACCGCCCGAACATCGAACTCTGCGCGCCCGGATGATCGCGCTCGCGGACGGCTACTTCAACACGCTCCAACTGAACGACGGCCAGATTTTCACGCAGTTCACTCCGGATTGCAGCCGCCGCGAAAACGGCGTTTGGACAGCGAACGATCCGCATCCCGGGTCGGTGCAAGACCCGAATCTCAATCTTTCCGCCTACGGCAAGATTTCGTGCGAGGAGGGATTCAAGCTCGGCAACTATCGCTGGGACGACGAGCTGCGTGCCCGCCGCTTTCCGCTGGTGGACGAGGAAAAGGGTCTGATCCTCGCGGGCGGCTTCATCGACCATTCGGGAAGCCTCGACAAATACACGACCACCGACGGAGTGGTGCACGACCCGCCGCTGAAGTCGCCGCATTCATACTGCTATCTCGAGATGTTCAAGATTTTGGACGGCAGGATCCGGCACGCCGAATCGGTTTTCATCACGGTGCCCTACCGCATGCCGTCACCGTGGTATCAGCGGGGCTACTAGTAGCCGCAAGGGAGAAGATCCATGGTCGATTTTTCGAACATGCCGACGATGAAGGGTTTTTTCGCGCCCACGCGCTTCGAGGCGGACGTGTACGACTGCGAAGTGATCGGGAAAGTCCCGAACGAACTGAATGGAGCGTTCGTGCGGCTGGGCGGCGACTGGCTCTACCCGCCGAAATTCGAGGACGATTCGCCGTTCAGCATGGACGGATACATCAACGTGTTCCGTTTCAAGAACGGAGTGGTGGATTACAAGGGGCGCTGGGTGAAGACGCCGCGATTCAAGGCCGACCGGGCGGCAAAGAAGCAGCTTTTCGGCAAGTACCGGAATCCGTTCACGGACGATCCCAGCGTCGCCGGCCTCGACCGCTCGGTGCAGAACACGACGCCGCTCGCGTTTGCCGGAAAACTCTTCACGCTGAAAGAAGACGGCCTGCCCTATGAAATCGACTGCAATACGCTCGAAACGATCGGCCCCTACGACTTCCACGGCAAATACAAGAGCCTCACGTTCACGGCGCATCCGAAAGTCGACCCGACGACAGGCGAGATGATCTGCTACGGCTACGAGGCCACGGGGCTCGAAACGAACGACGTGTTTCTCTACACGATCAGCAAGAAGGGCGAAGTGGCGCGCGAACTGCGCTTCAAGGTGCCCTACGTCGCGATGGTGCACGACATCAGCATCACGAAGAACTACGTGATCATTCCGATTTTCGGGTTTGTCTCCAACATGGAGATGCTGAAGGCGGGCAAAGTTCACTGGGGCTGGGACGACACGAAGCCCGCCATGGTCGCGATCGTGCCCCGCGACGGCGAAGCGAAAGACATTCGCTGGTTCAAGGGTCCGTCGCGGGCTACGGTGCACACGCTGAACGCGCGCGAAGAAGGTAGCAAGGTCATTTTCGAGGCGCCAATCTACGATTCGAATCCGTTTCCGTTTTTTCCGCCGATCGACGGCTCGGCGTGGGACCCAACGAAGGCGCGCGCTTATATCCGCCGCCAGACCTTCGACTTGAATTCCAAGGACGATGGATTCACCGAGGAGAAACTTTTCGAGATGAACGTGAGCGATCTGGGCCGCGTGGACGACCGCTATTTGACGCAGCCGTATCGCTACGCGTTCACGGCATTCGCGGACAAGCAGCGGCCCTTCGAAGAGTGGAAAGCGGGAAACCTCGGCGGTCGCGTGAACAACTGCTACGGGCGCTTCGATCTGGCGACCGGAAAAATGAACTCCTATTTTGCAGGACCGACGCATAGCGTGCAGGAAGTCTGCTTCGTCCCGCACAAGAACGGAGCGGAGGGCGAAGGCTACATCATGGGCGTGGCCTCGAACTATGCGGAGATGCGATCGGAGCTGATCATCGCCGACGCGCAGCGTCTGGAAGAAGGAGACGTCGCGCGCGTGATTCTGCCTTTCCGGGCGACCGCGCAGGTGCACGGCCGGTGGGTGGAAGAAAACGAGCTGCCGTTCGCGTGAGGCAGACGATGAGAGATCGATCACAGACGGGCGGGGCGCAATCGCTGACGCGGCGCACGTTCATGCGCGTGCTCGGCGCGCTGGGAGCTGTGGCACTCGCGCCCGCGGAGGCGCTGCTCACGGGAATGGCGGGCGCGGGCGGACGCCGCGGGCCAATCGTCTCATTTCACATGGACCAGCCCTATCTCGATTGGAGCGGAACGGCAGTTCCATACCATCCGCCGCCGGGCGCGCGTTCGGGGCAGGCGGCAGGCTTGCTGAGCGAAGAAGCATTCCGTCGCAGTTTCGTCTACGTGTAGCGACCCCGTGAGGCGCATCCTCAAAATCCTATTGTGGACAGCCATTGCGCTCGCAGGCGCGGGCGCGCTGGCGGCGATGGCGTTCGAACGACGTGAACCGCTCAACGCGGTCTGGTTCGTGATCGCCGCGGTCTGCACGTATCTGGTCGCGTACCGATTCTATTCCGCCTTTCTTGCCGCGAAGGTCTTCGCGCTCGACGATAACCGGGCGACTCCCGCGGAGCGGCTGGAAGATGGCCGCGACTTCGTTCCCACGAACAAATGGGTGCTGCTCGGACATCATTTCGCGGCGATCGCCGGGCCGGGGCCGCTGGTGGGCCCGACGCTGGCGGCGCAGTTCGGATATCTGCCGGGGACGCTCTGGCTGATCGTGGGCGCGGCGCTGGGCGGCTGCGTGCAGGACTTCACGATTCTCTTCTGCTCGATTCGCCGCGACGGAAAATCGCTCGGGCAGATGGCGCGCGAAGAGGTGTCGAAGCGCGGCGGCACGATCGCGGGTCTCGCCGTTCTCGCAATCATGGTGATTCTGCTGGCGGTGATCGCGCTCGTAGTGGTGAAGGCGCTGAAGGATTCGCCCTGGGGCACCTTCACGCTGGCGATGACGATTCCGATCGCGCTGCTTATGGGAATCTACCTGCGGTTTGTGCGCCCGGGCCGCGTGTTGGAGGCATCGTTAGGCGGAGTTGCGCTGATCGCGCTTGCGGTGGTCGCGGGGCAGTGGGTGAACGCTTCACCTTCCTGGTCGCAGGCTTTCACGCTGTCAGGCTCGGCGCTGGCGATTGCGATCATCGTTTATGGATTCGCGGCCTCGACGCTGCCTGTCTGGCTGCTGCTCGCGCCGCGCGACTATCTGAGCGCGTTCATCAAGGTGGGAGCAATCGCGGCGCTGGCGGCGGGCGTGCTGTTCGTGAGGCCCACACTGCAGATGCCTGCGTTCACGCGATTCGTGGACGGCAGCGGTCCGGTGTTCGCGGGAAAGATCTTCCCATTTTGTTTCATCACGATCGCGTGCGGAGCGGTGAGCGGCTTTCACGCGCTGATCTCTTCCGGCACAACGCCGAAGATGATTCTGCACGAAGGGCACGCGCGAATCGTCGGATATGGATCGATGTTGATGGAGTCGTTGGTGGGCGTGATGGCGATGATTGCCGCGTGCGTGCTGCGGCCAGGCGTCTATTTCGCGATCAACAGCCCCGCGGGAATCGTGGGCAAGACGGCCGACGCGGCGGCCAGGACGATCGGGTCGTGGGGTTTCCCGCTCGATCCGGCGACGATCAATTCGCTGGCGCAGCGCCTGGGAGAGCGGACGCTGCTCGACCGCACCGGAGGCGCGCCCTCGCTCGCCGTCGGCATGGCGCAGATCTTCAGTGGGACGATCGGAGGCGAGCGCCTGCTCAGCATCTGGTACCACTTCGCGATCATGTTCGAGGCGCTGTTCATTCTGACTGTGCTGGACGCAGGCACGCGCGTGGGGCGTTTCATGGTGCAGGAATTTGCGGGGCATGTGTGGAAGCCGTTCGGCCGGTCGGGATCGCTGGCGGGAACATTTGTTGCGAGCGCCGTGATGGTTGGCGCGTGGGGCTACTTTCTGTGGCAGGGCGTGATGGACCCGCTCGGCGGGATCAATTCTCTCTGGCCGCTCTTCGGGATCGCGAACCAGTTGCTTGCAGCTGTCGCGTTCGTGGTGGCGACGACGATCTTGCTGAAGATGGGACGCAAGCTCGCCTCGCTGGCCACGGTCACTCCGATGATTTGGCTGGTGGCCGTCACCATGACGGCCAGCTACGAAAAGATTTTCAATCCCAGTCCGCGGCTTGGTTTTCTGGCGCAGGCGCGCGTGCTTGCCGCGCAAATGGCTTCAGGCGCGATTCCCGCCGCGCAGATCGGGGATACGCGACGTGTGATCTTCAACAATCGGCTCGACGCAGCCGTGACGGCGGTGTTGGCAGTTATGGTGCTGGTGCTCGTCATCGAGGCAATGGGCGAATGGGTTGGATTGCTGCGCGGCAGCCGCAGCGCCACGCTGCATGAAGCGCCGTACGTGCAGACAGAATGGGTCAGCGGCGATTAGATAAATCGCGCTGGCGTGTTGGGCCGAGCCGGCACAACGCTTCGTCTGCATTTCGCATCCGACGGATGAAGCGGCTAATCCGCACGGAGATCTGTTCATGCAAGGGAACGTGAAATCCGATCGGGCTTTCGTCAGTCGGCGCGTCGCGACGGCGCTGCTGGTCGTGCTGAGTTGCGCGTTATGGGCGCCTGCGCAGGATTCCGCACCGGCGCCGACGTCGAAGGACGTGAGCGCACCAGCGTCCGCACAGAACGACGGACTCGCTCACCGGCCAGCGCAGGCGCCGGCGGAACCTCCAGCGGTCGCGCCGCAGAGCGTCGCGCTGACGGTGCCCAGGGGCACGCCGCTGCATGTGGCGCTGGATCAGGAACTGCGTGTCGGAAGGCCGGGGCAGTCGATCCAGGGGCATGTCGTAGAGCCGATCTATGCGTTTGACAAGCTCGTGATCCCTGTCGGCACGAAAGTAACGGGACAGATCACGAGGATCAAGGACGTGCCGGCGGGCAAACGCACCGTGGCAGCGCTGGATGCGAACTTCACGCCGTCGCGCCCGGTGGAAGTCGAGTTCAGTCAGATTGCGCTTCCGGACGGCAAGCAGCTGGCAGTTCACACGACGGTCACGCCCGGCTCCGGGGATGTGGTCGAGTTCGTTTCGGCTGCGGACGTGCGGCACAGCAAGGGCGTGAAGGATGCTGGGGCCGAACGAACGCATGAGGCCAAGCAGGAGGCGAAGCAGGAATGGAACGACGCGATGAAGGCAGTGAAGCAGCCGGGGAAAGCGCACCGCCTGGAGCGCTTCGCGCTGGCCGAGCTCCCCGTTCACCCGCAATACATCGATGCGGGGACGACTTACTTCGCGGAGTTGCAGGAATCGATCGAGTTCGGCACCGAGACGCTGACTCCCGAAGCAGCATCATCACTTGGCGAAACGCCGCCCGAAGGAAGCGTGGTACAGGCGCGGCTGATGACTGCACTCAGCTCAGAGACAGCGCATCCGGGCGACAGGGTCGAGGCAATCGTTTCGCGGCCGCTCTTTGACGGCGACCGCCTGATCATTCCGCAGGGCAGTTTCCTCGAGGGAACCGTCATTCAGGCTCAGCCCGCGCGCCATCCCGGCCGAAACGGCCAACTGCGCATCGTGTTTCGCGAGATTCATCTGGAGAGCGGAGTTCAGAGGAAGGTGCAGGCTACCCTCGCAGGCGTGGAGGCGCCAAAGGCTCAGAATCTGAGACTCGACTCCGAAGGCGGCGCGCGGTCCACATCTCCGAACGGGCGATTCTTGACCACGGGACTCGAAGTTGGCCTGGCCGGATTTGCATTCATCGGAGACAGCGGCGGAGGCGATCTCGCCCACAGCAGCGCCGGCGGCGCCGGTGGATACAAGCTTATCGGTCTTGGATTGGGCCTGGCGACGAGGTCGCAACCCCTGGGAATGGCGATGGGAGCGTTCGGCGCGACGCGCTCGATATACGGAAATTTCATCGCCCGTGGTCACGATGTCGTGTTCCCGAAGAACACGGCGATGTCGATCAGCGTCGGAACGCGCCCTGCGGGTCCTGCGAACGCGGCGGCGCCAGACGCTACGAGGATGCAATGAGTCGTGACAGCCGGGCCGCGATGACGGCCTTCCGATTGATGACACTCGTACGGAAGTCGTGGGCGTGGCTGCGCCAAGTGAGCGGCGACGCGGCGTACGAGAACTATCTGCGCTGCGCGAAACGCAAGCCCGGTGTAGCGGCCGCGGTTCCGGCGCCCACCCTTTCGCGTGCCGAGTTCTATCTCGATTCTCTTCGCCGCAGATATTCGACGGCCTCCCGTTGCTGTTGATTCCGCTCCGCCCTCCGCTCTAGACACTGAAAACGGTTTGTGCCAGAATCCCGCCGCTGATGCGGCCTTGTAGTCCCGTGGGCAGGTGCAGGTCCCGAGTCGAGGGCGGAACTTTTGTGCTACCGACTGGCCTTACAAGTACCCGAATCGGAAGATCACACGCAGAGGAGTAGAGACCGTTGGCTCGAGAACAGGGTGTGGTGAAGTGGTTCAATGCGGCAAAAGGGTACGGGTTCATTCAACGCCAGTCGGGAGAGGATGTATTCGTCCACTTCTCGGCTATCCAGATGGACGGATACAAGTCGCTGAATGAGGGGCAGCTCGTCGAGTTCGAGGTCCGTCAGGGGCCGAAGGGTTTCCAGGCGGAAAACGTAACCAAGGTCTGACTCGCGCGGACAACAGGCCTCGTTTCGTGAGGGCGAAACGAGGCCTCATCTTTCCAGGAGGCGACGGGCGCGCAGGTGTGCCCGGATTCGTTTGAAATCGCGGGTTTGTGGTACTCTTTGTTGAGACGTTCCTCGGAGTCTAGATTTGGCGCAGCATATTCCCCGCAAGGAACTTAAGAAGGACGAGGTGCGCGAAACGCTCGCGCACGGCGCAGAGGCGGTCCTGTCGCACCGCCAGGTTTCGACCTACGTGGTCGTGGCCGCCGCCGTGATCGCTCTGGGCATTTTCGGCTGGCGGACGTATTCCCAGCATCAGACCGTGAAAGCGTTCGCAGCGTTCGACGAGGCGATGAAGGTCTTCCAAACGCCGGTGGGCCCGCCTCAGGCGCCCGGCGAGATCACCTACCCGGACGAGGGCAAGAAGTTTACCGAGGCGGACCAGAAATTCGGCGACGTGGCCTCGAAATATCCGCGCACGCGCGCCGGCGAGCTGGCTGCCTATTACGTGGCGCTGTGCCGCGAAAAGCTCGGCAACAACGACGAAGCGAAGAAACGGCTGCAGACGCTCGCGAGCAGCAGCGACGCCGACGTGGCGGCGATGGCTCAATTCGAGTTGGCGGGACTTGACGACCGCACGGGACAGAGCGATGAAGCCGTCAAGCTCTACCAGCAATTGATCGCCAAGCCAACTGCGCTGGTGCCGAAAGCCGTCGTAATGTTGACACTCGCCGATCACTACAGCCAGACGAATCCGTCCGCAGCGGCCGACCTCTATAAGAAGGTCAAAGCCGACTACCCCGACACGCCCATGGCCGATCAGGCCGATCAGGCTCTGGCGCTCCTACCCGGTAAGTCCTAGGCGGGAGCATGACGCAGTCACCGCTCCAGCCCTACGCGATGGATGTGGGGCGTTCGCGGGGGCGCCGCCATTTCGAACCCCAACATCCTTATCGCAACGATTACGCGCGCGACCGCGACCGCGTCATTCATTCCCGTGCATTCCGCCGGCTGGAAGCGAAGACACAGGTTTTCTCGACGCGCTTTTCCGACCACTTTCGCAACCGGCTGACGCATACGCTCGAAGTGGCGCAGATTGCGCGCACGGTCGCTGGCGCGCTCCGGATCAATACCGACCTGACCGAGGCTCTGGCGCTCGTCCATGACATCGGCCATCCACCGTTCGGCCACGCCGGAGAGCGAGAACTCGACGCCCGGATGCGCGGTCTTGGTGAGCGCTTCGACCATAACCTCCACGCGCTGCGAATCGTCGAAAGCTTCGAGCAACGCTACCTCGATTTTCCGGGACTGAATCTGACGTTTGAGGTGCGCGAAGGAATCATCAAGCATTCGCGTGATTACAGCGCATCGGAATTTCCCGCGCTAGCGGAATACCTGCTTGACCAGAGACCGCCGCTCGAAGCGCAGTTGATCGATTTCGTGGACGAGATCGCGTACAACACCGCCGATCTGGACGACGGCTTCGAAGCGCGCCTGCTGGACTTCGAGAAGCTGTGCACGGAGGTATCGGCGTTCGGCGCGGCCTACCAGGACGTGGATCGGCGCCATCCCTCCGGCCTGCGAAAACTGAAATTCAACGAGACGCTCAAGCGGATTCTCGACCATCTCGCCACCGATCTGATCGAAACAACGCAGCGAAACGTCGACGCAAGCGGCGCTCGGACGGCGGAAGAAATTCGGCGGCACCCGGTTCGCCTGGCTCGATTCTCGGCGGAAGGAGCCGCGCAGAACGCGACGTTGAAGAAGTTCCTCAACGCGCACCTGTACTCTCATCCGCTGATCGCGGAGGAGCGTGAGCGCTCGGTTCGCGCTCTGGACGCCCTGTTCAGCTTCTTTCTGGATCACCCGGACCGCATGCCTCGCCACTATGCCGAGCTTGCACAGCAGGAGCCGCGGCACCGCGTCGTTTGCGACTACATCGCCGGCATGACCGACCATTTCCTGCTTCGCCAGTGCAATGAATTGCTCGGCATGCCCGTCAGCAAGACGCTGTAGCGAATCGGCGACGTTGTCCAATTGGTGCCAGCTGAATCACTTGCGCCGGGCGCTTTCTTGACATAGTGTTCAGGCAGCCTATAATCAAATTTCGCCCCCGAAAACGAGGGGAAATCCAAATGTTTCTAGACGTAAACGAACTCGCCCTCCGCAAGGCGCGCATCCGAAAGAGCTATTCGCCGGGCACGCTCGACTTTCACTCAGGCGAATTCCGTCAGGTAGAGCCGCTGGAAGTGCGCGCGACGGCGGAGCTTGTGGACGGGCAGATTCGGATCTGCGGCAACCTGCACACGCGGGTGGAGTTGGTGTGCGCGCGTTGCCTGGACACGGTGATCGAGGAAATCAGCCGAGATTTCGATCTCTTCTACCGTTCGACGACGGCAGTTCCGGACGGCGAGGAAGTCCAGTTGAATCTGGACGATACAGAGATTGCCTTCTTCGAAGGCGATGGTCTTTTTCTGGCCGATGTTCTAGCGGAGCAGGTGAATCTGGCTCTCCCGATGAAAGTCATCTGCTCGAGCGATTGCCGCGGCCTTTGCCCCCACTGCGGTGCCAATCTGAACAACGAAGAGTGCCGCTGCGAAAAGAGCGGAGCGGACCCCCGCATGGCCCCGCTCGCCCGTCTGAAGCAGGACTGGTTCAAAAAGCAATAACAGGCTAAACTAGAGGATTCCGATCAGGCCGACTGAGCTACGGGCCTGTCACGAGGAGCTGGAATGCCGAATCCGAAACGACGACACTCGAAGCGGCGCACGTCGACCCGCCGCGCCCACGACCATCTGCGCGCGTCCTCCCTGGGCGAATGTCCGAATTGCCACGAACGGAAGCTGCCCCACCGGGCATGTCCCAAGTGCGGCCATTACAAGGGCCGCGAAGTGATTGACACCGCGGCCAAGACGGCCTAACTTTCCCTCGCTCACCGCTTCAAGCCGGTGCCTAGATGACCACGATTGCCTTAGATGCAATGGGGGGCGACCATGCGCCTCGCGTCGAGGTAGAGGGAGCAATCCTCGCGGCGCGCGAGTTGGGCGTGCGCGTGTTGCTGGTGGGTATCGAACCGGAGGTGCGCGCCGAGCTCGACAGGCACAAGCACGCCGGCCTGCCGATTGAGATCGTCCACGCGCCCGAAGTCATCACGATGACCGACTCGCCTTCGCAGGCGTTTCGCCGCAAGAAGGAGAGCTCGGTGCACGTCGCGGCGAAGCTGGTGCGCGACGGCAAGGCCGAAGCGCTCGTCAGCGCGGGGAATACCGGCGCCGTGATGACGGTGGCGCGATTCGTGATCGGAACGCTGCCTTCGGTGGATCGCCCGGCTCTTGCCGCTGCGTTCCCCAACATGAAGGAAAAGATTTCGGTCATTCTCGACGTCGGCGCCAACGTCGATTCAAAGCCGGAGCACCTCGAACAGTTTGCGGTGATGGGCGAGATCTATTTCCGGTCCATCTGGGGCGTGAGGCGGCCACGAGTGGCGCTGCTTTCGATCGGCGAAGAAGAGTCCAAGGGCAATGAGTTGACGCGCGAGGCAGCGGCGCGGCTGAAGAATCTGCCGGTGAATTTCGTCGGCAACGTGGAAGGGCGCGACGTCTTTCGCGGGAATGTGGACGTGGTCGTCTGCGATGGATTCATCGGCAATATCGCGCTGAAGCTGAGCGAGGGACTGGTGGAGCACATCGGCGGGATGCTGAAGAAGGCGATCAAGAGCAGCCTGACTTCGCAGATTGGCTACGCACTTTCCAAGCGCGCCTTCGATGATTTCCGGAAACGGACGGACTATTCCGAGACGGGCGGCGCTCCTCTGCTAGGCATTCGCGGCATCACGGTGATTGGCCACGGCCGGTCGAACGCGAATGCGGTCAAGAACGCGATTCGCGTGGCCAACGAACTGTGCCGCCTGCGCGTGAACGAAAAGATCGAACAAGAGCTGTCCGCCGCATCCGCCGTTCCCGCCCGCGGATAAGAGACAAGGATCTCACCAACGCCATGAGCAAGCTTGCGTTCCTGTTTCCGGGCCAGGCCTCGCAGTACTCCGGGATGGGCCGGGAGCTGGCTGACAACTTTCCCGAGTCGCGGGCGGTCTTCGACCAAGCAGATCGCGCGCTCGAATTTCCAATCTCGAAGCTCTGTTTCGACGGCTCGGAAGACGATCTGAAGCAGACCGAAAACCAGCAGCCCGCGATTTTGACCGTTTCCGTGGCAGCCTATCTCGCGCTTGAGGCGCGAGGCGTCACCCCGGACATTGTCGCCGGACACAGCCTTGGCGAATACTCGGCGCTCGTGGCTGCGGGCTCTCTCGATTTTTCCGAGGCCGTGAAACTCGTGCGCAAGCGCGGCCGCTACATGCAGGAGGCCGTGCCGGCGGGCGAAGGCGCGATGGCCGCGATTTTGGGACTTTCGCCCGCCGACGTTGCGGAAGTTTGCAAGAAAGCGGCGGCGGGAGAGGTGGTGTCCCCGGCGAATCTGAATTCACCGGAGCAAACAGTGATCGCGGGCACAGCGGCCGCCGTGAAGCGCGCCGTCGAGATCGCGTCGCAATCGGGCGCGAAGCGAGCCGTCATTCTCGCCGTTTCTGCTCCTTTTCATTGCTCTCTTTTGATGCCGGCACAGCAGCGTCTGGAAGTGGATTTGCGCGCGGCGGCGTTCGGGCCGCTCCGCGTGCCGTTGATAACGAACGTGGATGCGGAGGCGGTGACCTCGGGAGAAGAGGCGCGCGAGGCGCTCGTGCGGCAAGTGACCCTGCCAGTGCGCTGGCTCGAATCGGTGCGCGAGATGATCGACCAGGGTGTGAACATTTTTGTGGAGGTCGGGCCGGGCAAGGTTCTCTCCGGCCTGCTGCGGCAGATCGACCGGTCGGTGCGCTGCCTCAACGTGGGCGACGCAGCAAGCCTCCAGTCGACGATCGAAAAAATCGCTCAGGCACGCGCGCAAGTGCCGGAAAGCTAGCCCCGTGTTTTCGCTCAAAGACAAAGTCGCGTTGGTCACAGGTGCGTCGCAGGGAATTGGCCGCGCCACGGCGATCGCGCTCGCGAAGGCGGGCGCGAAGGTCGCGGTGGCTGCGCGCAACGCGGATAAACTTGCCTCGCTCGTCGGCGAAATCGAAGCCGCCGGGGGCGAGGCGCTCGCTGTGCCGATGGATGTCGCCGACGCCGCGCAGATCAAGAACGGATTCCAGCAACTGCTGGCGAAGTTCGGCAAGCTCGACATTCTCGTGAACAACGCCGCGGTTACGCGCGACACGCTGGCGCTGCGAATGAAGCTCGAGGATTGGGACGCCGTGTTGCGCACGAACCTGACTGGCGCGCACCTGTGCATTCAGCAGGCGCTCGGCGCGATGCTTCGCCAGCGCTCGGGGCGCATCATCAACCTCACCTCGGTTGTTGCCGAGACGGGGAACGCGGGCCAGGCAAATTATGTCGCATCCAAAGCGGGGCTGATCGGCCTCACACGCGCGATTGCAGTGGAAGTGGCGTCGCGCAGCATCACCGTGAACGCAATCGCTCCGGGCTTCATCGAGACGCCAATGACGGACCCGCTGCCGCAGGACCTCAAAGAGAAAATGAAATCGCTCATCCCGCTCGGCCACTTCGGCAAAGATCGGGATATCGCAGCGGCGGTCGTTTTTCTTTCGAGCGATGAGGCGGGATACATCACCGGGCATGTGCTGGACGTGAACGGCGGAATGCGCATGGGCTAGCTTGGCCGACGTGATGCGCGGCGGCTGCGGATTGCGGCGGATTTTGCGCGGAATTGTTGACCCGGCTATACGCGGCGCATAGAATGGGCAGGACATTAGCGGGCGGAACATCCCTGGCGTAGAGCCCAAGATCACAAGATCGCTGAAATCGGAGGAGCAACCAGAATGGCCAGCGTCGAAGAACGCGTGAAGCAGATTATCGTCGAGCAGCTCGGTGTGGATGAAGGCGAAGTGACTCCCAGCGCTTCGTTTGTGGACGACCTTGGCGCCGACTCGCTCGATACGGTCGAGCTGGTGATGGCCTTCGAAGAGGCGTTCGGCATCGAGATTCCAGATGAGGATGCGGAAAAGATCGCAACGGTGAAGGACGCAATCGAGTACATCGAGAAGCATTCCAAGGGGAAGTAGGAAGTCCCGCTGAATCGTCCCACCCCGAACAGGAGAAGTCCCTTTTGAGCCGCCGAGTCGTCGTAACGGGCATTGGCTTGGTCTGCTGTTGCGGCATCGGAACCGAGGAGGTTTGGCGCAGCCTTCTTGCCGGCAAGAGCGGCATCGGCCGCGTCACGGCATTCGATATCGCGGCTTTTGATTGTCAGATCGCCGGCGAAATCAAGAATTTCGAGCCTCTGAACTGGGTCGAGAAAAAAGAACTGAAGAAGATGGCCCGGTTCATTCAGGTGGCCATGGCGGCCTCGGATTTCGCGGTGCGGATGGCCGGCCTGGAAGTGACGCCGGATGTCGCCAACGCGACCGGCGTGTATATCGGCTCCGGCATCGGCGGATTCGACGTCATCGAGCGGGAGCACTCGAAGTATCTGAACGGCGGTCCGGGCAAAATCTCTCCCTTTTTCATTCCTTCTGCGATCGTGAATCTCGCGGCGGGCAACGTGTCGATCCGTTACGGAGCGAAGGGGCCGAACTCGGCCACGGCGACGGCCTGCTCGGCCGGAGCGCACGCGATCGGCGACGCATTCAAGATCATCCAGCGCTGCGACGCAGAGGTGATGATTGCCGGAGGCTCCGAAGCGGCGGTGACGCCCATGAGCCTGGGCGGATTCGGGGCGCTGCGCGCCCTCTCGACGCGCAACGACGAGCCTGAGCGCGCCAGCCGGCCGTTTGACGCGCAGCGCGATGGATTCGTGGTCGGCGAAGGCGCAGGCATCCTGATCCTGGAATCGCTCGAATTCGCGCAGCGGCGCGGCGCGAACATCATCGCCGAAATCGTAGGCTATGGGATGTCGGGCGACGCATACCACATCACGCAGCCGGCCGAAGGGGGCGACGGCGGCTACCGCGTGACAATGGCGGCGATCAAGGATGCAAAGATTTCTCCCGCGGACGTGAGTTACGTCAACGCGCACGGCACATCCACGCCGATGGGAGATTCGATCGAAACGGCCGCACTCAAGCGCGTGTTCGGCGAGCGCGCCAAGAAAGTCCCGATCAGCTCCACGAAATCGATGACCGGCCATCTGCTTGGCGGAGCGGGCGGTCTCGAGGCGGGGATCAGCATCCTCGCGCTGCGCGACCAGATTCTGCCGCCCACGATCAACTACGAGAACCCCGACCCCGAATGCGACCTGGACTATGTTCCCAATCACGCGCGCAAAGCGGAAGTGACCTACACAGTCTCCAACTCGTTCGGTTTCGGCGGCACGAACGCCTCGTTAGTGTTCAGGCGCTGGGAAGGGCGTTAGCCGTGAAGATCGGCGTTTGCATCAAACAGGTTCCCGCGAAGGATGCGCCGCTGGCGATCGTGGATGGCGGCGCGTGGATCCGCGAATCAGACATTGGGTTCGAGACGAACGAGCCGGACGGATTTGCCCTTGAGGAAGCTCTGCGGCTGAAGGAAAAGCATGGCGGCGAGGTGGTCGCCATCTCGATGGGCCCGGAGCGCACGAAGCAAACGATCAAGGAAGCGCTCGCCAAGGGCGCCGAGCGCGGCATCCATGTCTCCGACTCCGAATTCTTCAAGCTCGATCCGCTGACCTCGGCCCGCTCGCTGGCCGCGGCGATTCAGCCCGAAAACTTCGACCTGATTCTCACGGGATTGCAGAGCGACGACCAGGGCTTCGGCCAGACCGGCGTCCTGCTGGCGGAATTGCTTGGGCGGCCGCATGCGACGATCATCATGGCCATCGAAGTGAACGGCGATCGCATGAAACTGAAGCGCGAGCTCGAGGCGGGATGGTTTCAGTGGGTCGAGGTGCCATTGCCGGCCGTGCTCACGATTCAGTCGGGAATCAACAAGCCGCGCTACGCCACGCTGAAGGGAATCATGGCGGCGAAGAAGAAAGAAATCGCGACAGTGGAACGCGCGTCTCTGGGCGTCGCCGACGCAAAGACGCAGCAAGTCGAGCGGATTTACGTGCCGCAAAAGACGAAGAAGACGGAATTCATCACCGGCTCGCCGAAAGAGGCTGCGGCGAAATTGATCGAAAAACTGCGCCACGAAGCGCGGGTGCTATAGCGCATGAGAATACTTCTGATCACCGAGCAGCGCAGCGGCCAATGGAACAAACTCAGCTTTGAGACGCTGGTCGCAGCGCAACAGATCGCGCAGCAGACGAAAGGCACGCTTTCGGGTGCTGTGATTGGGAGGGGCGTGGCGGCTCTGGCGGACGAGGTTTCCGCCTACCAGCTCGACGAAGTGCTGCTGATCGAGCATGATCTGCTCGGCGAGTACACGCCGGACGGATTTTCCATCGCGCTTCGGCAGGTGATCGAGAGCGCCAAGCCGGACCTCGTGCTGTTTCCGCACACCTATCAGGTGCGCGATTTTGCTCCGAAGCTTGCGGCGTCGCTCGGCAAGGGAATGATCGGCGATTGTACGGGCTATCGCCACGAGAACGGAAAGCTGACTTTCGTTCGGCAGATGTTTCAGGGCCGCACGGCGGCTGACGTCATGTTCGCCCGTGATGCGCCGTGGATCGCGTCGTTTCAGGCCGGCGCGTTTCGCGCCGATTTGGCCGCGAAATATGCAGCAGGCAAGGCGCCCGTGAAGGCGGTACGTGTCGAGATGAAGCCCGAGCAGATTCGCACCAAGCCGCTGGAGCTTTTCCGGGAGGCCAAACAGGCCGCCGACCTGACGCAGGCGCCGATCCTCGTGTCCGTGGGACGCGGAATCAAGGCGCCCGAGAATATTCCGCTGGCGGAAAAGTTGGCGAAGCTGCTGGGCGGCGAGGTGTCCGCGTCGCGACCTATTTGCGATGAAGGATGGCTCCCGATGGACCGGCAGATCGGCAGCTCGGGCCAGACCGTGATGCCGAAACTGTATCTGGCGCTGGGAATCAGCGGAGCGATCCAGCACGTCGTCGGGATGAAGGGTTCGCGCACGATCGCCGCGATCAACAAGGACCAGAACGCACCGATCTTCGAGGTGGCAGACTACGGGATCGTAGGCGATCTTTTCGAGATCGTTCCCGCACTGATCGAAGAGCTCGAAAAGACGAAAGCGAGCTGACGGCGGAATCCGCGCGCTACTCTTTGCCCTTCAATTTGAGCCGGTTCTTGTTCTCTTCGAGGAATTCACGGAGTTTGTCGGCCACGTCCAGCAGCCGGATCCACTGCTCGTAGTAAAGCGTGACCGGAAATCTTCCCAGTCCGTAAACGCTCACGCCGCCCTTTTCCCCCACGCGAAACTCAAGACTCCCCTTCGGGCGCGCGCCGGATTGTTTTTCGAGCTCGGCGATGCGAGCCAGCAGCTCTTCCTTCGTCGGTTCAGACATGAAGCTCCCCTCGCGGAATGGTGTGTGGCAATGATATCACCCGCTCTGCACCGACAAACCTCGAATCGAACTCCCCCGTCAGGTGATGATTTTTGGATAGAGTCGCGTGGCGATCGCGATCGTCAGGGCGCGCAGGGCGTCCACCTGGTAGGTCAGCGGATTGATTCTCGAGACGTTCCGAAGCCAGCCCGGCATCAGGCTGAGCGGGTAGATCGCGTTGCCGGCGAAAAAGAGCGGCATCGTGAGCACTTGACCGATTCCCATGAACCGTTCGCGCGATTTGACGATGCAGGCCGCGATCAGCGAGAACGTACAGTTCTCGAAGGGAAGGCGGAATTGCGCGAAACGGGCCGGATCGTGTGCCCGGTCCGCGCATGGAGCGCTAGTCCCGGTAGACGAACTCGACTTCGATGCCGGCGACTTTGATGACGTCGCCCGACGTGAGCTTGGTCGGCTGCGAAATCGGATTGCCGTTAACGGTCGGCGTCTTGTCGGCGGCGCCGATGTAATAAGACTGGTCGTCTCGCCGGTTGATCTGTGCCGCGGCTTTCGGCGCGAACCAGCCCTTCAGCTTGACGGTCGCCATCGCGGACTTGCCGATAACGGTGAGTTTGTCGCTCAACATGTATTCACGCTGGCTGGTCCGGCCGCTCCGAACGATAAGGGTCGCGACCTTGACGCGCGCCGGGGCAACCTGGGCGCTTTCGCCCACGGCCGCGACCTTCTTCAGGAACTCGCGCCGCTCTTTCGTATCGAGCATCACGGTTTCGTTGAGTTTAGGCGCCGCTGGAACCGGCTTGCCGTTCCCGTTGCCAGTGGCAAAACCGTCGAGGTCGCGCGAATCCGATATCACGATCGTGTGTTTGCCGATCGCGACGGAATCACCGGCCTTCAGCGTGACCATCTTCACGCGCTGCCCGTTGACGAACGTGCCGTTGAGGCTACCGAAATCCTCGAGCATGATCCGGCCCTCTTCGTTGAACACCCGCGCGTGGAAGTGCGACACGGCCGGGTTGTCGATCACGATTCCGTTTTCCGGTGAGCGGCCGATGCTCACTTCCTTTGACCCGACCGGAACTTCCTTCAGGACCGAGTTTTCGAATTTCAGCACCAGCTTTGGCATTTCCGACCTCCTCGCAGATCTCTAGCGCCGGCGGCGCTACACCGAATCCTTGATCCACTTGCTCAGGCGGCTAATCCGCCCGAATGCTCCGACCGGCCTCGCCGCCGGACGCAGCACCACTGCCGTGATGTTGTCTCCGCCACCTGCTTGCTTCGCGAGTTCGATCAGGCGTTCCGCCGCGCGCTGCGTATCGTCGCATTCCCGCAGCACCGCCGCGATCTGCGCATCCGAGAGTTCGCGTGTGAGCCCGTCGGAGCACAGCAATACCGTGTCGCTTTCCAGAACCAGCTCCTCGCTCGCGTCGACTTGCACGTCGTCATCGACGCCGAGAGCGCGGATCAGCACATTTTGCAGAGTGCTGCTTCCGGCCTCTTGCGCCGTCATACGGCCCTGGCGCATCTGCTCAGCCACGAAGGAGTGATCGCTGGTAAGCTGCTCGAAATCCTCGCCGCGCAGGCGATAGACGCGGCTGTCTCCTACGTGCGCCAGGCTCATCCGCTCGTTGGCGAACCGGATGGCCACGACTGTCGCTCCCATCGGGCGCTGATTCCCCTGTTGACGAGCGGCCGCCCGAACGACTTGGTTCGCGACGCGAACAGCACTCGCCAACCGGTTCGTGATCTCCGAAACGCCCTCGATGCGCAGGCCCGCCAGCGGCAGCGAAGCGCTTGCGCTGGCTTTGCGGCAGTGCTCGAGAATGGTGTCAACGGCCAGGCGGCTGGCCACTTCGCCGCACTCGAGCCCACCCATGCCGTCTGAGAGGACGAAGAGGTTCAGTTCCGGCGCCGCGCCGTAGCTGTCCTCGTTGTTTTCGCGAACGCAACCCGTGTCGCTCTGCGCTCCGAATTCCAATTCCATCTCTACCTCCGGCGCCTGTGCGCGCCGCGATCAATCGAGCCGCGAGACCGCCGCCTAGTTGGGAGCCCGTCCCGAAGCCAGCGGATTCTTCACCAAACGCACGCCCAGGAATCCTTGCGTCTTGAGCCAATCCATCACGCTCGGCACGCGGTCGGGTCCGAAGGGACCTGTAAGAACCACGTAGAAATCGCCCGTCGCGTTTTGGCGCGGTATGACGGCGACCGGCAACCCCAAATCCTCGATCTTCTTGGCCGTCGCTTGCGCGCGGTCTTCTCGCTCGAAGCGGCCAACCCACAGGTAGCTCGGTGTGTGGTCGTTGACCGGAGGCTGAGCCACCGGCTCCGTTTCTCCGAATGCCTTGTCCGCGCGTTTCTGCACTTCTTCGGGCGCGACCTCCGGCGTTTCAGATGACGCGCGCTGGCTTACGGCCGGCGAGGGCCTCCTCCCGGAATTCTTCGGCGATTTCGCCGCGGGAGCAGGAAGTTTGGTCGCGGCGGGTTTCGCGGCTGCCGGTTGTACCGTAGCAGCTGGAGCGTTTGCGGATTGTGATGCAGGCGACTGCGTGGTGTCCGCCTGTGCCGCGTCACCGGATGTCGCCGTTTCGGATGCCCCCGGGTTTTCGTTGCTCGCGCCTAGCGCGAAATCGGGCGGTTTCGGTGCGGCTAGTTCCGCCGGTGGCTGTTGGATCTGCTGGGCGATTTTCTTGTACTGAGCGCGATGGGACACCGTGAACGCGCCGCCGGCCAGCAACAGCAGGACAAGAATCCAAATTGTCGGCGAGCGGCGCTTGGGCTGCGGCACCGACAGAGCCGATGAACCGTAGAGCGGATGCGAGGCGACCGGTGTGGAATGGCTCGATTGATGCGGCGTAACTGCCGGAGCAACGGGCGGCGCCAAATTTGCGGGCCCCTTGAGTGCGTTCTTCAAGTCCGCCACGGTCTGGAAGCGCTTAGCCGGTTCTTTTTCGAGGCACTTCAGGATGGCGCGTTCAATCGGCACAGGAATCGTCGGATCGATCTCGTGGGGCGGAGTTGCCGATTCGCGCATTTGCTTGAGCGCGACGGCGACGGCATTGTCCGCCTGAAACGCGGGCGCCCCCGTGAACACCTCGTAGAGAATCAGACCGAGCGAGTAAACGTCGGTGCGGTAATCGACCGCTTTGCCGCCAACCTGTTCAGGGGCCATGTACGCGGGCGTGCCGACCATGGAGCCGGTGAGCCGCGTGCCCGCTTCCATCGACCGCGCGATGCCGAAGTCCATGATCTTCACGTTGCCCTGCGTGTCGAGCATTACGTTTTCAGGCTTCAGGTCGCGGTGAACGATTCCCTGTGCGTGTGCTTCCTGGAGGCCGGAGCAGATTTGCTGGGCCAGATCGAGCGCCTTGCGCAGAGGCAGGCCGCCGAAGCGGTTCAGCACGGAGCGCAGGCTTTCGCCTTCGACGAACTCCATCGAGGTGTAGGCGACGCCGCCGATCCGGTTGAATTCGTGAACGCGGCAGACGTTCTTGTGCGTGATCTTTCGCGCGAAGAGGAGCTCGTTCTTGAAACGCTCCATCATCGCCTGGTCGGATGCGATTTCAGGTTTCAGCAGCTTCAGCGCAACGATCTCGCCCGTCTCGCGGTCGCGCGCCTTGTAGACGTTGCCCATGCTACCGTGGCCGGCTTCACCGACGATTTCATAGCGCTGTGACAACACGGAGAGAGCCTGCGCGTTCAGGTGCGGCGCGGCGGGTTCGGGAGCCTGCGCGAACGCCTCCGGCATCAAGGACGAAGCTTCCGGTACGTCGCTCAGGAGCACCGTGTCCTGATGCTCGGTGCGGCGCCGCGAGCTGTCCTCAGCCGAAGAGGGGCCCTTCGGATTGTCGGGCGTGCCCATGGTTCTAGTACTACGCCTTTAGAATAGGTCAGGACGGTCCCGTCGGTGTGTGAATCGTCGAGAACGTGTGAAGAAAGAGTATCGAGTCCTCGGTTGACCTGTTCTGCGCAATCGCCTACTTTGGAAGCGGCAGTCCTAGAGGAGAAAATCGCTTGAGAATTTCGGTGATTGGCACGGGTTACGTGGGCCTCGTAACCGGCGCGTGCCTGGCGGAAATCGGCCACCAAGTCGTTTGCACTGATAACGATGCAGAGAAGATAAGGATCCTGGAATCGGGTGGCATCCCGATCTACGAGCCGGGACTCGAAGACGTAATTCCCAAGGCTCGCAAGGATGGACGTCTCAGCTTCCGGACGAACCCAGCCGACGCCGTGCAAGCTGGCGATGCGATCTTCATATGCGTCGGCACGCCGCCGCTACCCAATGGCGGCGCCGATCTGAGCGCGATCGATCACGTCGCGCGGATGATCGCCACGGAAGCGAAATCGCCCAAGCTCGTCGTCGAAAAGAGTACTGTGCCGGCACAGACCGGCCAGGAGCTGAAGCGCCAGCTGGCGGTCTACGGCAAGAAGAGCAACGTGGCCTTCCACGTCGCGTCGAATCCGGAATTTCTTCGCGAGGGAACCGCTGTCGAAGACTTCCTGCATCCGGATCGGATCGTCATCGGCGTCGAGGATGAGACGGCCGAAAGGCAGCTCAAGGAAATCTATCAGCCGGTGCTGGATCGAAAGTTCACTTGTCCCGTGCACGCGGGCAAGTGTCCGAACGGGCCCGCGCCCGCCTGGCTCGTCACGACGATCAACAGCGCGGAACTGATCAAGCACGCTTCGAATTCGTTTCTCGCGCTGAAGATTTCCTACGCGAATATGGTGGCCGACCTCTCCGAAAAACTCGGAGCTGACATCGGAGAAGTAGTCCGCGCGATGGGTCTAGATCCGCGCATCGGGCCGAGTTTTCTCTCCGCGGGGCTGGGATTCGGCGGATTCTGCCTGCCAAAAGACCTTCAGGCGTTCGTGCACCTGGCGGAGCAGTCGGGCGTCGACTTCAGCATGTTGCGCGAGGCGGAGAAGATCAACAAACAGCGGATCGACCGTTGCGTGGAAAAACTGCGCAAGGCGCTCTGGGTGATTCGGGGGAAGCAGGTCGCCGTGCTCGGTTTGGCGTTCAAGCCGAACACCGACGACATCCGATTTGCGCCCGCCATTGATTTGGTCAACCGACTACTTTCCGAGGGAGCGCACGTAAGGGCGTACGATCCGCAGGCGATGGAGAAAGCGCACGCTATTCTGCCTCAAATTGCGTACGCGAAATCTGCCTACGAAAGCGCGAAAGAAGCGGATGCTCTGTTGATTGCGACTGAGTGGGGTGAGTTTCGCAAGCTCGATTGGAAGCGAATCCGGGAGGAGATGGCGCGTCCGCTGATCATCGACGGACGAAACTTGCTTTCGGCGAGCGATATGAAGGCGCTGGGTTTCGAGTATCGTTCGTTCGGCCGCCCGGATTGAGCACTCGCGAACGCGCCGAATTTCGATCGTCTAGGCTGTTCCCTTGACCGATGCAATCTGCTGGCGGAAGAAGTCGTAAGTAATTCGCAACCCTTCCTCGAGGCTTGTCTTCGGTTCCCAATTCAGAATGCGGCGCGCCTTTGTGATGTCGGGACAGCGCTGCTTCGGATCGTCCTGGGGCAGAGGACGAAACACGATGGGAACATCAGTGCCAACGAGCGCACGCACTCGCTGGGCAAACTCGAGGATCGTAATTTCCTGCGGGTTGCCGATGTTGACAGGCTCGTGCTCGTCGGATTCAAGCAGGCGGTAGATCCCCTCGATCAAGTCTGCAACATAGCAGAAGCTCCGCGTCTGTTTTCCGTCGCCATAGACCGTGATCGGCTCGCCGACCAGCGCTTGGTAGAGAAAATTGGGCAGCGCCCGGCCATCATTCAGGCGCATGCGCGGGCCGTAAGTATTGAATATGCGGACGATATGCGTATCCACGCCGTGGTAGCGGTGGTAAGCCATCGTAATCGCTTCCGCGAATCGTTTCGCTTCGTCATAAACACCGCGAGGTCCGATGGGGTTCACACGGCCCCAGTAGGTCTCCGGCTGCGGGCTCACCTCGGGGTCACCGTAGCACTCGGAGGTCGATGCGAGAAGGAACCTAGCCTTCTTGGCCATCGCCAAGCCCAGCGCATTGTGTGTGCCAAGGGCTCCCACCTTGAGGGTTTGAATCGGGAACTTCAAATAGTCCGGAGGACTGGCAGGCGAGGCGAAGTGGAGCACGGCGTCCACCTCTCCCGGCACGTCGATGAACTGCGACACATCCTGCTTCGCGAACCGAAAGCGTGCGTGCGAAAGAAGATGAGCGATGTTGGAATTCGCGCCGGTGACGAGATTGTCGAGGCAGAGAACATCCCACCGCTTCTCGACGAAGAGGTCGCAAAGATGGGAGCCGAGAAATCCCGCTCCGCCCGTGATTACCGCTCGCAACTTGTCAGTGCCTTTCTGCGCCGATTCATTCGCAGGTCCGTCATTCCATTATCCACGAAACGGGCGAGACGCGCCGCATTGGTCGCGCGCGGGCGCCGCCGATTGGGCCGTTCATTTTCGCTCCGCATTTGCCGTCTCCGGTTGCTTGATACGCTAATGCTGCGGTCATTTTGACATGCGCGGGACCGCTTTCGTGTTCTATATACCTAGGGGCAGCTTCTCTTGCCGTCGGGGGATGCTCATTCGAGGAGTCGATATGGGAAAGCGCGCTGGGTGCTGGCTGACATTCTGTCTCGCAATTGTCGCTTGTGTGGCGAGCGCCAGCTGCACCGGCACGCCGTCCGACTTCAACAAGGTCGTGCTCCATTTCAACGCGAGTACGATCGGACCGAACCAGCAAGTAATCATCACCGCCACCGTGCCGGCAGACACGACCGACGCCGGCGTCACTTGGACGTTCACGCCTGGACCGGGCGCTCCGGCCGATCCCGGGACTTTCACATCAACAACGACGCAGGCGAACTACACGTCTCCGAACCCTGTCACGGCACAGTTTACGGTCCTGATCCAAGCCACCTCCATTGCCATACCGTCGGAGTCAAACAGCGTAACGATCACGATCACGCCTCCGCAGCCGCTGAACATCACCACGACAACGTTGCCGAATGGCGTCGCGAACCAGGTGTATCCCACCACGCAGCTGCGAGCCACGGGCGGCGTGACGCCCTATACGTGGATTCTTTTCAACGGCACGACGCTGCCGAGCGGGCTGTCGCTTGCGGCGGACGGCACGATTTCGGGCACGCCGACTACTCCGGGAAGCACGAACTTCACGGTGCAGGTAAGCGACAACGAACCGGCGCCGATGCAAAAGACGGCGAACTTTACGATCGTCGTCACAAACGCGCTGAACGGGAACTATGCCTTTGAGTTCAGCGGTTTCAGCGCCAGCGGGTCCGTCGCGATCGCCGGAAGCTTCACGGCGGACGGAATCGGCACGATTTCGAGCGGCGTGGAGGACGTCAACACGACCTCCGGCGCGCCATCGAACAAGACCTTCACGGGAACGTTCACGATCGGAAACGACAACCGTGGTACGCTGACGTTCACAAGTCTGCCGGGTTCCCCCGTATTCACATTCGCGATCGATTCAACCGGGGATTTCGGACGCATCGTCGAGTTCGATGCGAGCGGCGTGCGCGGATCGGGCCAGATCCAGAAGCGCACGGTGAGTTCGTGCGCCGCCAATACCCTGAGCGGAGAGTACGCTTTCGGCCTGACGGGGCACGCGATTGCCAGCCCCTTGTCGGCAGCCGGTCCCATCGCCGTGGTTGGCAGTTTCGGGGCGACTCCGCCGGCCGGAGCGGGCACCGGAAGCATCGGTCCCGGCGAATCGGACGCGAACACGCCCGGCGGCATCACTGCGTCGGACCTGACTGTCTCCGGGACGTTTCAAACCACGGCGCAAAGCACGCGCTGCACGATGGCGTTGAGCCAGGCCATCGGAAATATGAATTTCAGCGCATATCCGGTCACTTCGTCTGAGTGGTTTGTCGTCGAAACGGATCAGGTGAACGCCAGTACGCCCTATCTGACGTCCGGCAAGTTGCTAGCGCAGCCGGGATTCCCATTCTCAACGGTGGCGGGCGCGAACTTCACGGCGACCAGCATTGCGGGATTGACGGGGCAGTTTCTCTCGGGTGCGTCCTACATCCCGGATCTGTATCTGGTTTCGCTCACCGGCACGGGATCGAGCACCTATACGATTTCGCTATTCGAGAACCAGGGGGGCGCACTCGGCCAGATTCCTCCCACAGCAGTGACGTTCGGCACCGCCGACCAATTCGGACGACTGGACTCCGGCATCGCCGCGCCCATTCGTCCGATCTTTTACATGATCGGTGCCAACAAGGCGTTCTGCATCAACGAGATCTTGAACGATCCTTTCTTCGGAACTTTCGAGCCGCAATCGCCCAGCCCGTTCACCGCGTCGGATCTCAATGGAAGTTTTGCCATGGGGACTGCGGTTCCTGCAGTTGCGCCCGTCCGCGATTTCTCGGGCGCGGTCACACTGGCGAACACGTCATCGACCGCGGGGACAATCAACGGCACTCAGGACACGAGCGCCTCGGGTGGGAACACGGCCGGCCAAGGCGTGACCGGTGCATTCTCGGGTCTCAGTTCGTTGGCGGGCAGCGGAACCGTCACGCTGACTGCGCCCGCGGCCTTCACGGGCCAGTTTTTCGTCGTCTCGCCAACGAAGATCGTGGTGCTGACGACAACGGTTGGCGACACGAATCCCGTGCTTCTGTTCCTTGGAAACTGCGCGAGTACCTGCGGGGAAGACTGAAGCCTTCTCGCCTGCGTCAGCGCGCCGTTAGTAGGCCCAGCGCAGGAGAATGGATCCCGCCGTATAGCCTGCGCCAACCGCGACCAGCAATACAAGATCGCCCTTCCGAACGCGCTTCTGCTCGACCGCATCGACCAGTCCCAACGGGATCGTCGCGCCCGTGGTGTTCCCGTAGCGGTCGATGTTTACCATTACTTTGGAATCGTCGACACCCAGCCGCTCCTGCATCGCTCGAATGATGCGCAGATTCGCTTGGTGAGGCACCACAAGCGCCAGGTCGCGGCTGCTCAATCCATTGCGCTCCAGCATCTGGCAGGCGAGCTCGGCCTGCCTTCGGACGGCGTACTTGAAGACCTGCTGACCCTCCTGATGGACGAAATGCATTCTCTTCTCGACCGTTTCGTGTGAGGCGGGATGCAATGAGCCGCCGGCCGGCATGTAGAGATTGCAGCCGCCGGAGCCGTCGATATCGTGCGAGAAGTCGACAATGCCCTCCGAACTCGAAGTGGCCGGCTCGAGCAACACCGCCCCGGCGCCGTCGCCGAACAGCACGCACGTGGCGCGGTCGTTGAAGTCGAGAATCGAGGTCATGACATCGCTGCCGATAACCAGGACTTTCTTGTGCGATCCCGCGCCCACGAACTGCGCACCGACGGTCAGTGCAAAGGCGAATCCGGAGCACGCAGCTGAAAGATCGAATCCCCAGGCTTTCTTCGCACCAATGCGGTCCTGAATCAGGCACGCCGTCGCCGGAAAAAGCATGTCCGGCGTGACCGTCGCCACGATGATCATGTCGATCTCTTCGGCGCTCAGCCCCGTCGCCGTCAGCAGCTTCTTGGCGGCCTCGGTGCCGAGATGCGAAGATCCCACGCCGGGATCGGCGTAGTGGCGCTCGCGAATGCCCGTCCGCGTCCGTATCCACTCGTCGGTCGTGTCCACCATCTTTTCCAGATCGGCGTTGGAGACCACGCGCGGCGGCACATATCCGGACACTCCGGTGATTTTTGCGGCGATCGGCCTGCTCATCGATTCTCCTGTGTCGCAAGAAGCGTCCGCGATTGTAAGCAATCCCGCGTCGCGGTGACAAGCAAAAGGCGGAGTTTGGCGGACCGCGAAGTTTTGATGGACGCCGCGGCTGAGGCATCATGTGACCGTGGACGCGGCCGGCCAACATCACTGGATTCGCGAGCGCGCAATGGCGCTCGGCTTCGATCTCTGCGGCGTCACGACGCTCGGTGCGGAGAGCGGTGACGAATCAGGCGGAATGCTTGGCGAACTGGCACGCTTGAAGGAGTGGCTTGGCCGCGGCCATGCCGGCGAGATGCGATATCTGCATGACGAGCGCCGTACCGACCCGCGGCGCGTTCTCGAAGGCGCGAGGAGCCTGATCGTCGTTGCCGTCAACTACAACTCGCTGCCGGGCCGCGCGAAATCCTGGCCGGCAGACGGGGAGGCGCCGCGGGGTTGGATTTCCCGCTACGCCTGGGGCGACGACTACCACGACGTGATTCTTGAAAAACTGAACACGCTGATCGCCGAATTGCGCGCGCAGTCGTCCGAGCCGTTTGAAGCGCGCGCCTACGTCGATACGGGTCCGATTCTAGAGAGAGTCGCCGCGAAGCATGCGGGGCTCGGCTGGCTCGCCAAGAATACACTGCTGATCAACTCGCGGCTTGGATCGTGGCTTTTTCTCGGCGTGATTGTGACGACGCTCGCTCTGGAGCCCACGCTCGCGGAGGATCAAGCCCCTCCCGCCGATCTTTGCGGCAGTTGCACTCGATGTCTGGACGCGTGTCCGACGCAGGCATTTCCCGAGCCGTACGTGCTCGACGCGCGCCGCTGCATTTCGTATCTCACGATTGAGCTTCGCGGCGCGATTCCGACAGAATTTCGCACGCAAATGGGCGACGCCGTCATCGGCTGCGACATCTGCCAGGATGTCTGCCCATGGAACCGAAAAGCGCCGGCGACGAGCATCCCCGCATTTCAGCCGCGAGAGATCGAACCGGCGGACTCCGGAGATGAAGAGAGACTTTCGTTTTTCGCGCCCCGGTTGGAGTGGCTTGCCGCATTGTCGCAGCAGGAATTCAGAGACGCCTTCCGAAAGAGCGCCGTGAAACGCGCCAAGTGGCGCGGTCTGGTGCGAAACGCCTGCGTGGCGCTGGGGAATTCCCGTCTGGCGCCCGGCTCGGAGGCGCATCGCCGCGTGATTGAGCTGCTCGGCACCCTCGCTGTTTCCGATGACGCCCTTATTGCGGAGCACGCGCGCTGGGCTCTGGCACAGCATTTCAGCGTGGCGCCCACAGCCCGCCCACAGAGTCGAAAAACGCGATAGACAGGGAAACGGAGTCTTTGCGATACTTTTGCGTTCGAGCGGTTGCCTCCCGCGATTCCGGAAGAGGGCCGCAATTCCTATCCAGGAATAAAAGTCGATGAATGCAATCTACCGATGGCTGTTGTGTGCGGTCATTTTCCTCGCGGCCGGTCTAGGCGCATCGCGTTTGTTCTCCCGGGAAAACCCAGCTCCTCAGAAGAACGCTGCTCCTGCGGCGCAGCCCGGCGCGATCGAGAGGGGAAAGTATCTCGTCGAAAACGTCGCGATGTGCGAAGAATGCCATACGCCCCGGGACGCCAACGGGAATCTCGACGAATCGCGGCGCCTGCAGGGCGCGGCGATTTGGATTGTGCCGGTGCATCCGACGACGAACTGGGCGAATCGTGCCCCCGCGCTGGCAGGCTTTCAGGGATTCACGGAAGAGCAGGGTGAGGCGATCCTCGAGCAGGGCGTGGGTCCAAATGGCCTGCCCATTCAGCCTCCGATGCACATCTACCACATGAATCATGCGGACGCACAGGCCGTCATCGCCTATCTCCGCTCGCTGCCGAGCGCCTATCCGCAGGCGCAGTAGCGCGGGCATCGAGAGCTCTGGCGTCGTAACACGGCAGTAACAATCGCGGGCTATCCTCTCGCGCCTCAGACGGCAAGTATGGGAAAGAGTCTCACGGCAGCCCCCGAGCTGTTCATCAACCGCCATTTTTCCTGGGTTCAGTTTAACCAGCGCGTTTTGGAAGAAGCTCGCGATCCGAGCAATCCCCTGCTGGAACGCGTGAAATTCCTCGCGATTACGGCCAGCAATCTCGACGAATTTGTGGAGGTGCGCCTCGCCGGGTTGATGCAGCAAGTGGAGCACGGGAATCGCGAACCCGGCCCCGACGGCCGGACTCCCCAGGACGTGCTCGCCGGGTTGACTCGCAGAATCCACGAGTTTGTCGGCGAGCAGTATGAGTGCTGGCGCGAAGATCTCGTCCCGGCTCTCGAAGAGGAATCGATCCGGGTTCTCAGCCTGAACCAGCTCCGCCCCGAAGCCCGCGAGCACATCGAGAACTTCTACGCCAAAGTGGTCGAGCCACTACTTACCCCGGTGACCGTCGATCCCGCGCACCCGTTTCCCCACGTGCTCAACAAAGCGCTGTGCCTCGCATTTCTTTTGAAGCGAAAGCGGCGAGGCGCGCAGCCGTTTCTCGGCGTCGTGACGGTGCCGCGCGCGCTGCCGCGGCTCGTGCGGCTGCCGTCGCCGGAGGGAGCGATCGACTACATCTTCCTTCACGATCTCGTTCGCGCCTTTGCCGATCGCCTTTACCACGGATACGAAATCGTTTCGGGCGCCGCCTTCCGCGTCACTCGCAACAGCAATCTCTACCTCGAAGAAGAGGAATCGCGCAGCATTCTCGACTCGGTCGACACGCAATTGCACCGGCGCCGCAAGGGCGCGGCCGTGCGCCTGGAAATCGAAGCCAGCGCGAAGCCGGAAATCGTCGAACGGCTCCAGGCGAATTTCCGGCTGAAGTCCGAGCAGGTGTTTCCGGTCAACGGTCCGATCAACCTTTCACGCCTGTTCCATCTCTACGAGGAAACGCCGCGGCCGGATTTGAAGTACCGCCCCTTTTCGCCGCGCGAGTTGGCGCTGAAGCCGGGCGCTTCTTCGATTTTCGAGGCCGTGCGCAAGCGCAGCATGATCCTGCATCACCCGTACGATTCGTATGCGGCGGTGGTGCGGTTCATCGAGAGCGCGGCGCAGGATCCGCAGGTGCTTTCGATCAAGCAGACGCTCTATCGGACCAGCGAGAATTCACCGATCGTGCGCGCGCTGATCGAGGCGGCCGCGAAGAAGGAAGTCGCCGTCGTCGTCGAGCTGAAGGCGCGTTTTGACGAAGCCTCTAACATCCGCTGGGCGCGCAATCTGCAGGAAGCGGGCGTGCAGGTGTTCCACGGCGTCGTCGGATTGAAGACGCACTGCAAGCTTGCGCTTGTCGCGCGGCGGGAATCGGACGGCCAGATCCGCCGCTACGCTCATCTCGGCACCGGCAACTACAATCCGTCGACGGCGCGTTTCTACACCGACCTGAGCCTGCTGACAAGCGATCCGCAACTCACTTCCGCCGTGCATCACGTGTTCAACTACCTCACGGCGTATTCCGAGCGGCGGAAGTACACGCCGTTGTTCGTCGCGCCGCTGAATTTGGGGAGAAATTTTCTCAGTCTTATCGCCCGCGAAACGGCGCACGCGCAGGCAGGGAGACGGGCCTTCATCTTCGCCAAGTTCAATTCGCTGCTCGACGAGAAGATCATTCAGGCGCTTTATCGCGCGTCGCAAGCCGGCGTCCACAGCGAGCTGCTGGTCCGCGGCGCGTGCGCGCTGCGGCCTGGAGTGCGAGGGCTCAGCAGCCGGATTCGCGTGCGGAGCGTCATTGGGCGATTCCTGGAGCACAGCCGCGTCTTCGTCTTCGGCAACGGCGGCAAGACGGAGGTCTATCTCGGCAGCGCGGACTGGATGCAGCGCAATATCTACGAGCGCGTCGAGGTCATCTTCCGGTTGAAAGATCCCGCCCTGGCGAACCAGATCATCGGCGAAGTAGTTGCACCCTATCTCGCCGATACGCTCAAAACGCGCATTCTGCTGCCGACCGGCGAATACGTGCGCCTGCACGCCGCGCGTCAGCTTGCCCACTTGCGTAATGGCCATTCTTTCAACGCGCAAGAGTTCCTGATCGATCGGGCGGAAGGCCGCAACGATCTGGCCGGCGCGCCTCCTCTGCCTGGCTTCATGAAGATTCGTGCGCCTCGGGACTCGGCGCCGGAGACCGACTGACTTCTGTTCCCGCGCCGAATCGGAGAAAATTCCCGCCTGCCGGTCTGTATAATCGCGTGCGATGGAAGTGTGGCTGGAACGAACCGTCAAATGGCTGCTCGGACCTGAAATCGCGAGTGAGAAAAGTCCGAGCCATCTTTGGCCGCGATGGTTTTTCCTGCGAGCGCTCGGCCTGATCTACTTTTCCGCGTTTTACTCTCTCCTTTTTCAGATCAAGGGAATGATGGGGCCCAACGGGCTCCTGCCCGCGCGGGACTTTCTGCAGGCGGTTGCCGGAGCATTTCATTGGGCCAGATTCTGGTATGCGCCGACGGTGTTCTGGGTGCGCTCGGGCGATCGCGCGCTCATGCTCGTTTGCTGGGCAGGCCTTGTCGCGTCCGTCTTGATCCTCTGCAACGTGTGGCCGCGCGCGACTCTAGCTGTCGCGTTCGTCTGCTTCATTTCGTTCGTCACGGCGGCCCAGGTGTTCTCCGGCTTTCAGTCGGACGACATGCTGTTGGAAGCGGGCTTCATCTCACTCTTCTTTGCGCCACCGGGACTATTTCCGGGTCTCGGCCGCGCACACCCGGCGTCGCGCGCCAGCCTCTACATGCTGCGGTGGGAATGGTTTCGCATCTACTTCGAATCGGGTGTGGCGAAGATCGTCTCCCACGATTATTCGTGGCGGCATTTTACCGCGATGGACGACTACTACCAGAACGCCCCGCTGCCGACGTGGATCGGATGGTATGTGGGGCATTTGCCGCACTGGTTTCACGCGTCGGCTGTTTTCTACACACTCGCGGTCGAGTTGCTGCTGGCTTTCATGGTTTTCCTTCCACGTCGTTTTCGGACCGCCTGTTTTTTCATCGTCGCTCCGTTTCAGATCAGCATCATTCTGACGGGCAACTATACGTTCCTGAACTACCTCGTTTTCCTGCTCGGATTCCTGTTGCTCGATGACCGCTTCGTCGAATGGATCGTGCCGCAGCGTCTTCGGAATCTGGTGGAAAGACCAAGCGCGCCGGAGGCCGACGAATTTCCCCTTCCCGAGAAATGGCCGGCCCGCTGGCGCCGACGCCTTGCTCCGCTGCGCATGGCAATTGCTGGCGTGTGTTTCGCCTCGATCTTCTATGTGACTGCCGCGCTGCTGTGCTTTCTGATCGCGCCGAGCCTGCCGCTACCGGAGAAGCCGATTCGATTGCTGGCACCGTTGCGGATCGCGAGCCGCTACGGCCTGTTTGCAAACATGACGCACGAGCGCCGCGAGATCGAATTCCAGGGCTCGATGGATGGCGTGACATGGACACCCTACCTGTTCCGCTACAAACCGCAGGACCCAGGCAAGGCTCCGGGAATCTACGCGCCCTATCAGCCGCGATTCGAATGGGACCTGTGGTTTGCGTCGCTTGGGGCATGGCCGGAGTATCACTTCGTGGTGTCGACGCAGGAGCGGCTTCTGCAGAACGAACCGGACGTGCTGGCGCTCTTCGCCAATAACCCGTTTCCGGACGCCCCGCCCTTGCGCGTGCGTGCCGTCGTGTATCGTTATTGGTTCACAGACATGAAAACGAAGCGCGAGACGGGGATGTGGTGGCAGCGCGAATTGCTTGGCGACTACTCGCCGCCGCTGGAGCGCGAGCCGGACGGCCGAATCTTTCTGATCGATCGCCCGACGGTCGAGCCGCCTGCGCCGTAATGCATCGTCCCGCGATCCACAGTAGCCATCTTTTGCTACGCGACCGGAATTCCGCTAGCCTGTTTGAGAACGCCTGAATCTACCGATGAGACGACGCCACACAATCGAGCCGAGAGAACCGCGGCCGCCCGAAGTCGACGGCACGCAGGTGCTGGCTCATCTTGCCACCCTTTCGCAGCCAGCCAGCATCCGCGAAATCGCGCACGGCATGGACCTGAAGCATCGAGGGCGCCGGTTCTTGCCGCGGGTGATTCAGAAACTCAAGAAGAGCGGGAACATCGAGGAAATCGGCGGCGGGCGATACCGTCTTGCCGGCCAGAAGAGCACGGGCGGTCCCGCGCCGCGCCGCCCATCTTTCGATCGCGGGGAGGCCGCCCCTTCCCCGCCGAAGCGAGCGCGTGACCCGAATCTCGTTTCCGGCCGGATCGTGGCACACCGGGACGGCTACGGCTTCCTCGTTCCCGATCAGCCGATCCCGCGCGTGGAAGGCGATCTCTTCATTGGCCGCGACGGCCTGGGCGACGCGATGCACGGCGATCGCGTTCTCGCGCGCATCGAGCGCCGCCGCCCCGATGGCCGCGCGGAAGGCCGCGTGGTGCAGATCGTCGAGCGTGAACACCCAACCGTCGTCGGGCTGTTTCGCTATGGCCCGCACGGCAACTACGTCTTGCCCTACGACACACGGATTCTGCACGAAGTTCTGATTCTGCCGGGCAACGAATTGACGCCGGAGTTGCAGCAGAAGTTTGGCGTTACTCCGGAGACTGAGCCACGCTCGATGCGCGGCATGCGCCTGCCGGAACTCGACGGCGCGGTGGTGAACGTCGAGGTGACGCGCTATCCGAAAGGAGGCCTTGCCCCCGCGGGGCGCGTGATCGAGATCCTGGGACGCCCGGGAGAGATCGGCGTCGACGTGGAGATCATGATCCGCAAGCATCATCTGCCCCACGTCTTTCCGGAAGAGGTGCTGGCGCAGGCGCGCGCGACCCCGCAGCAGGTGGGGCATGCGGCCATGCAGGGCCGCCGCGATTTTCGTGATCTTCCCATCGTGACGATCGACGGAGAAACCGCACGGGATTTCGACGATGCGGTGCACGTCCGGCCATTGGCGCAGGGCGGCTACGAGCTCCAGGTGCACATCGCGGATGTGGCGCACTACGTTCGGAGCGATTCACCGCTCGACCGCGAAGCGCGCCTGAGGGGCACGTCCGTCTATTTCCCGAATCGAGCCGTGCCGATGCTGCCGGAGGAGCTTTCCAACGGCATCTGCTCGCTGAATCCGGAAGTGGACCGGCTGGTGATGAGCGTGATCATGGAGATGGACGCGGTCGGCAGGATGACTCACGCGGATTTCACCAACGGAGTGATTCGCTCGGTTGAGCGGATGACCTACACGAACGTGAACAAGGTGCTCGAACGCGATCCGCAGATGAGCGAGCGGTACGCGAGTCTGGCCGACGAATTTCAGCACATGAAGGAGCTGGCTCTGCTGCTCAACCGGCGCCGCCACGCGCGCGGCTCGATCGACTTCGATCTTCCGGAGCCCGTGATCGAGTTCGACGCCTCGGGACGCATGCAGAGCATCGTCCGCAGCGAACGCAACATCGCGCACCGCATCATCGAGGAGTTCATGCTCGCGGCCAACGAAGCCGTGGCGCAGTATCTGGAGAAGCGCGGCATCGCATCGCTGCATCGCGTGCATGAAAAGCCGGACCCGAAGAAGGTCCTCGAGTTCGAGGAACTGGCGCAGGCTTTCGGTTATTCGCTCGGAGTCGAGGACCTGACGGAGCGTCGCGTGGCGGTGCGGCACGGGCGCGTGCAGGCTCCCGCGAAGGCGGGCGGCGGGCGCGGCCGGATGCGCCCCATGAGCGTGACGATGCCAGCGAGCGAAGAGGTTGACATACGCCCACAGCACTACCAGCGGCTGACGCAGAAGATCTCCGGCAAGCCGGAGGAACGCATTCTGTCGTATTTGATGCTGCGCTCGCTCAAGCAGGCGCGGTACGCAGCGGAACTCCTGGGGCACTTCGCGCTCGCGGCCGAGGAATACACGCATTTCACGTCGCCGATTCGCCGCTATCCAGACCTGATCGTGCATCGCGCGCTGAAGTGGGCGCTTGAGAATCCGTCCGTTCCTCCTGCACGCACGTCGCTCCGGCACGCCGGGTCAGGAAAGGAAGTTTCGGTGCCTACGCTCGGTCCATACCGCCGCGTCGAGCTGGAGGAGATTGCGTTGGAGAGCTCCGAGGCGGAGCGGCGCGCCGATCTTGCCGAGCGCGATCTGATGGATTGGAAGACGGCGCAATTCATGGAGCAGCATCTGGGCGAGGAGTACGATGCGCTGATCATTTCCGTGCAGAAATTCGGCTTCTTTGTCGAGCTGACGGAAATATTCGTGGAAGGGCTCGTGGGCATCGACTGGCTCGAGGAATTCACCGGCCAGAGATGCATGTATCGCGAGCGCGACCACACGATCGTGACGGAGCCGTATCGCGGCTCGCGCGGCGCGGCGGCAAGGCGGGTTTTCCGGCTGGGCGACCGCGTGCGCGTGCGCGCGGAGCGGATCGATCCGCTGCGGCACCGCGTGGAATTCGCATTGGTCTAGTTCGGACCGCATTCATGTCCTGGCGGGAGGATCGGATGAAACCGACCGTTGCATTCATCGGCCTCGGCCTGATGGGCAAGCCTATGGCGCAGAACCTGCTGCGGGCGGGATTCCCGCTCGTCGTCTGGAATCGCACGCGGGCCAAGACCGATGATCTGGTGCGCGCCGGAGCCAAACTCGCGGCCAATCCTCACGAAGCAGCGGCGGAAGCCGATGTGCTGATCACCATTGTGAGCGATCCGCCGGCCCTCGAAGAGGTCCTGTGGGGCGCGAACGGCGCGATGGAGGGCCTTCGCGCGGGCACCCTTTTCGTCGATTCGAGCACCGTTTCACCGGAGATGGCTCGCCGCGTGGCGGAGGCCTGTGAGAAGCGGGGAGTGGATTTTCTCGATGCGCCCGTGACGGGTGGCACATGGGGCGCCGAGAAGGGCGAGTTGGTTTTCATGGTCGGCGGCAAAGCGGGAGCACTCGAACGCGCTAGGCCTGTGCTCGAGGCGATGGGGAAGAAATTCGTGCTGCTCGGGCCGAATGGGGCGGGACAAACCGTCAAGTTGGGAATGAATCTCCTGCTCGCGCTGGAAGTGGACGCCTTTGCGGAGGCGCTGGCGCTGGTGACGGCCGCGGGCGTGCCGGCCGAACGCCTGGTCGAAGTGATGCAGTCGAGCATGGGCCGCGCGCCCTTGCTCGACGTGAAGGCGCCGCTGATGCTGAAGGGAGAGTTTCCGGCCAGCTTTCCGTTGCGCCTGATGCACAAAGACGTGCGGTTGGCGCTCGAGCTCGCACGGGAGCATGGCGTTCCGTTGCCGTCCGGCGCGGCGGCCTACCAGACGTACAGCGCCGTCAAGGACGCAGCGAAAGACGATCCGGATTTCTCAGCCGTCATGCGTTTTTGGAGAAAGGCGAAGCCGGCGGAACAGGGGTAGCCGGGGGAAGCGCTACTTGACTCGGTCGTGCGCCGACTCGTGCAGGTTGAGCGAGAGACTCTTTTCGCCGGCGGCATCTCGCTCGAGCGTGACCGGATAGAATCCGCGGACGCTATTACAGAGATAGATGGCGTCCGCGCTGAGAAGATCGTCGGCGGTGAGTACCGCTTCGCGCGCGTCAATCCTCTCCCGAAGAATCTGTGCGCGGCAGGTTCCGGGCAGCAGGCCGCAGGAGACAGGCGGCGTGAGCCAAGCGCCGTCTTTCACGAGGAAGACGTTGTGGGCCGCGCCCTCGGTGAGCTCGCCCCGCTCGTTGAAGAAGAGCGCGTCGTCGCATGCGGCCTTCCGAGCGGCGCTGAACTCCTCGTCGTATAGCCGGCGATTCGTCGTTTTGTGATAGAGGAAGCGGTCCTCGCTCGAAACTCGGCGATCCGAAATCCGCACGCGGCCGAATTGCTGGGCGCGGTAATCGCGGTCCTCGATCTCAAACGTGCCGTCCTGCGCCAGCAACATCCGGACTCTTTGCGGCGTGCTCGGAAACTTGGAAGCCCGATCCGCCAGAGCTCTGCGGATTCCCGGTTCGTCGAAGCGAAAGTCGAAATACGCCGCGGAGTTTCTCATTCGCGCCAAGTGAGCGTCGAGGAGCCGGTATTCGCCGTCCCAGAGGGTCGTCTCCAGAATCCTGAATTCGGGCTGGCTTTTCGTGAGGAACGCTGCTTTCCACTGGCATTCCTGCCATTCTGCGAAAGGCGACGAGCCGTAGGTGATGCCTCCGCCGACGCCCACGGTGCCTGCGGCGCCATCGAGCTCAATCGTGCGGATCGCAACGTTGAAGCAACTTCGGTCCGGCGCGAAGAAGCCGATCGCTCCAGTGTAGGCGCCGCGCGGCGAGCTTTCGAGATGTGCGATGTGCTCCATTGCGCGAATCTTCGGGGCGCCGGTCACCGAGCCCGAAGGGAATAGGGCGCGCATGATCGATTCGACCGTGCATCCGCCGATGAGATCGCCCTCGACCGTCGAGGTCATCTGCCACACCGAAGGGTAGCGCTCCACATCGAACAGCTTCGGCGTGTTCACGGTGCCCGTTCGGCAGATGCGGCCCAGATCGTTGCGCATCAGGTCGACGATCATTACGTTTTCAGCGCGATTCTTCGCATCCGCGCCCAATCGCTCGCCCGCAGCGGCGTCCTCCTCAATCGTGCGGCCGCGCGGGGCCGTGCCCTTCATGGGCCGCACGGCGATTCGCCCGCGCTCGATTTCGAAGAACCGTTCCGGCGAGAGGGACACGATCTGCCGGTCGCCCAGGTTGAGGAACGCGGCATACGGCACGGGATGGCGGCGGAAGAGCGCGCAGAAGAGTTCCCACGGGCTGGACCGGGTTTCGAATTGGAATCGTGTGGTGAAATTGATCTGGTACACCTCGCCGGCCTCGATGAGCCCGCGAATCTCTTCAATCTTGGAGCAGTATTTGTCGCGAGAGATGGCCAGCCGTGTGCGCTCGATCCGCATCTTCGGGTCGTCCGGCAGGAGCGGCGGATTTTCGAGAATCGTACAGTCGGCATAGAGGCCGAACCAGCCGAGGGAGCCACTGACTTCCTTGAGCAGCGGGCGCAGACGAGGTTCCAGCGCGTAGCCGGCTTCGTACCGAAGCAGGCCCGCCGCCTCTCCTCCGCTCTGTACGTGGTGCTCAATGCCACGGAGCACGCGCGTGAGCGAATCAGGGTCCGTTGGGACCAGGACCTCCTCCGGGCTCCGATAGAGTCGCCACTTGGACCCGTCGCGCAGCAGGGCGAAGCCTCGCTGTTGTGCACGCTCTGCGAGTTGGGTGGGGCTCGGCACAGTCGTCTCGGGCGCGGCAGACATTCCGCCTATTATCCCATAGCGACGCGCTTATCTCGACGCCATGGCCGCGCTACAGCACGAGCGGCGGAAAAAAGGCGAGCGGAAGGTCGCGGACAGAGCGGAGTCCCGAGGGTGCGGCGAGAACCACTGGGATCGCATTGACGGTGATTGCGGCGGTGGCGAGGTCGCCGTGCGTGCCGCCGGGGATGGTGAGAGTGAGATTCGGCTCGCCGCGCAGCTCAACCGTATCGGCCGGCTGCTCGGCCCCTACGTACATCTGCAGCTCCATGAAGATTTTTTCCTTACCGGCTGCCGTGCCGCGGGCGATCTGATGCACTCCGGCCACTTCCCCTGGAGCAACCTCGAGGAATTCGGTCTTCACGGTCTGTTCGGCGACGATCGGCTCGATGGTTTCAGAAATATCGTCGAGAGTGAAGCCGAGGCCATCGGCGACCATCGCGACCGACTCGGGCAGTCCGTGATGCTTGATCGTGCCTGCGGCGACCTGCTCGCGGAATTCGTCCGGGCTCATACCTGCGCCGATTTTTTTCTGAAGCGGCAGGCGGCGCTTGGATGCGTCGACAATGCGCGTCGCGCGGGCCCAGTCGACGCGCTGGCAGGCGGCGGAAAGCGTCAGGACTAGCTTGTCCATCACGAAGCCGGGATTGACGCCGACGCCGGCGAGCGCCACGCCTTCTTCCTTCGCCGCCGCATCGAGTTTCGCGGAAAGTTCAGGATGTTTGCGGAACGGATAAGACAACTCCTCGCAGGTTGAGACGACGCAACAGCCCGCAGAAAGGCACGCGAGCAGCTCATCCATTACGTTCGCGAGATAGGAAGACGTAGCGTGCACAACGACATCGACGGGTTTTTGGAGCGCGACCGAAATTTCCGGAACGATCATCACTCCCCAGGGAGCGTCGGAGGCGCCCGCAATTTCGCCGAGGTCGCGGCCAGCCTTCGCAGGATCTTTATCGACGGCGCACACGATTTCGAGCGAAGACTTCTGGCGCATCAGGCGGGCGATCGAGGCCCCGATGGGCCCGACTCCGAACTGGACGACTCGAATCTTCTTCATCACGGGAGGTTCCTTGGGTGTTGGGATAAACCACTAAGGTAAGAGGGAACGCGCCAGCCCGCAACGGGAAAGACAGAGAGGCAGAACGAGGAATCCGGTCGGACGGGCGAAGGAAAGCTAGCCGCGCGAGCGGGTGGCTCGGATGTACTCACGCAGGGTTGCGATATTGGGGCCGTAGGACCCGACGCGGCCAGCGTCCACGGGCAGACCGAGGGTTTCGGCCTGCTCGACGCTCAAGCCGGCGTCATCGAGCTCGGCAAGGCTGTAACCTTCGGCGGGCACGAGCCGGTTGCGCTGCGACCGATCAAGCGGGCGAGGAGGGCGACGCTTGTGGGCGCGCTGATTCACGATATCGAAGAATTGGGCCCAGTCTCGGCGATTCCACATCTTCCCCTCACTTCCCCGTACGCCGGGCGACAAGGTGTTGGATGCAGCAGGCGGGCTTTAGGTAGCACAAAAATCGGCGCGTCCCCGCGAGCCGCTCCCATCAACGAACGCTGCCGATTGTAAACCCGCGTCCATGGCAAAGACGGGGCTCGCATGGCCCGTGTATCCAGTGAGTTATCGAGCCTTACGCACATCGCCGCGCCCACGGGCGGCCTTGCGGCTCAAGCCCAACGGCGCTCGCCGGACACGCGATACACCGTCCGGGGCGGCGCTGCTATACTTCATGCAGATTGAGGGCGCGATGTTACGGCGCCGTAGCGACTGCGAAAAGGCAGCATGAACACTCCCGTTATCGTCGTGCACTATCACGAGCTTTGGCTCAAAGGGCGGAATCGCCGGTTTTTTCTGGGCAAGCTGCTCACCGCTTTGCGGCTTTCGCTGGGAGGGATCGCCGTCGAGCGGATCGAGCAGCCCGGCGACCGGATTCTGGTTCGTCTGGCGGCCGGCGCACGGCTGGACGAGGCGATCAGACGCATCGAGCGAGTGCTGGGCGTCGCCAATTACGCCGTGGCGCGTCCGGTCGAGCGCGACATGGAAGCCCTGTGCCGCTCAGCATGGGAGGAAGTCGAGCCGCTGAAATTCGCCACATTCGCGGTGCGCGCGAAGCGGAGCGACAAATCCTTTCCGCACGGCTCGATTGCGATCGAGACGGTGGTGGGACGGCACCTTCTGGACCAGTTGCGCGCGCACGGACGGGACGTCCGGGTTCAGCTCAAGGATCCCGACGTGACCTGTCACATCGAGGTGACGCCCGGGCCGCTGCTGGTGTACGCGAAAAAGATTCCCGGCGCGGGCGGGCTGCCCGCGAATACGGCGGGCCGGATGATGTGCCTGCTTTCGGGCGGATACGATTCGGCCGTCGCCGCGTATCTGATGATGAAGCGCGGCGCGCACCTGAGCTTCGTGCATTTCTACGGCACTGGCGCGCGGCCCGGAGAATCGTCGCTGCACGTGGCGCACGGACTCGTGCGGCAGCTTACACCGTGTCAATTCCGGGCCAAGTTGTATCGCGTGCCGTTCGAGGAAATTCAACGCGAAATCGTTCGGTACGCGCCGGAGAATTCGCGCGTGCTGCTCTACCGGCGGATGATGCTGAGAATCTCGGAGACGTTTGCGCGCCGCGACCGCGCGATCGCGCTCGTCAACGGAGACAGCCTGGGGCAGGTTGCTTCGCAGACGCTGCGGAATCTGGTGGCAGTCGAAGCGGCGGCGACGATGCCCGTCTTCCGCCCGCTCGTCGGCATGGACAAAATGGAAATTCTCGCGCTCGCGCGAAAAATTGGGACGTACCAGATTTCGTCAGAGCCCTTCCACGATTGCTGCCCCGTGTTCCTGCCGCGCAGCCCGGAGCTTTCGGCGACGCCGGAAGATCTGGCGAAGGCGGAAGCCGGACTCGATATCGAGCGGCTTGTTGCGCAGAGAGTTCGGGGCGCGACACTCGAGCGATTCTCGTTCGAAGGAGGACGCGTGGAGGCGACGGAACCCACACCCGTCGGACCTGCCAGTCAGCATCGCACGGCGATTGCTTAGCAGAAATCGGATCGGGAAGTCTGGAAGAAACTAGCGATCGCGGTCGTAGCCGCCTCGGCCGCCACCACGCCCGCCCCGGCCTCCGCCGCCACCGTGGCCGCCACGTCCACCACCACCGCCGCCATGACCGCCGCGCCCACCGCCTCCGCCACCCCCTTCGCGTTGCGGACGCGCCTCGTTGACCACGAGCGCGCGGCCCAGGAACTGCTTGCCGTTGAGTGCCGCGATGACTTTTTCGGCTTCGGCGTCATCGCGAATCTCGGCGAAGCCGAATCCGCGGGGCTGCCCGGTGAAACGGTCGCGCAGCAGGGTGAGAGAATCGGGCTGGACGCCCACTTCCGCGAATAGAGCGGCGACTTCGTCTTCAGTGGCCTTGAACGGCAGATTGCCCACGTACAGTTTCTTCACGGTCCCTCTCCTTGTGCCCCCGGTGCCGCGGGTGGCACATGACACGAGGCTGAAGAGGCAGGATCTCGGCCCGTGGGCAGTCACCAATGGCCGGCGACTTCGGGCTGGAGCGAGCACCCCAGCAACTCAGGAGCATCTTGCGGCAAGTGGACTCCCTAGTCAACCTTGGCGGATCGGCGCGGTCGATGCGCGCTCTCTCGCGGGCGCCGGGAGATCAGGTGCGGTAGCTGGAATTGATGTGGACGTACTCGATCGTGAAATCGCAGGTCCAGACGCGCGCGGAGGCTTTGCCCGAACCCAGATCCACGCGAACGGGAACCCGTTTCGCGAGCATTTTCTGATGGGCAACGCGCTCGTCGAAAGGATGCTCGCGGCCGCCGCGGCAGATCGCAACGCCCGCGATCCAGATGTTGGCGCGCGAGGGATCAAACTTCACGCCCGAGCGGCCGGCCGCGGCGAGGATGCGTCCCCAATTCGGATCAGCGCCTGCGAAGGCTGTCTTGACGAGCGGGGAATTGGCGATGGTGCGAGCCACCTGGCGCGCCGCGCCCTCAGAGGATGCCCCGCGCACCTCGATTTCGATCACGCGTTGGGCGCCTTCTCCGTCTTCGACAATGGCGAGAGCGAGCGACTTGCAGATGCTGTGAAGCGCCTTGCGGAAATTCTTGTAGTCCGCGCCCTTCGCTTTCGTGATTTCCGGCGCACCGGACATGCCGTTGGCCAGGACCGCAACCGTGTCGTTAGTGGAAGTGTCGCCGTCCACGGTGATCGAATTGAACGTTGGCTCGACGCAGTCGCGCAGCGCACGATCGAGCACCGGCGCTGAGACAGAGGCGTCCGTGGCGATGAACGCGAGCATCGTCGCCATGTTGGGCTGAATCATTCCTGAGCCTTTGGCGCAGGCAAGCAGGCGGACTTGTTTGCCGCCCACGCGGCAACGGGCCGTGGCCCATTTCGGGCGCGTATCGGTCGTCATGATCGACCGCGCAAATTCCTCGAATGCCCCGGCATCGGCGCTGCGGACCAGAACCAAATGGGGCACGGCAGCAAGAATCTTGTCCACTCGCAGCGGGGCGCCGATCACGCCGGTGGAGCAGACGAGAACCTGCGTCCGGTCGATCCGCAGCTCCTCCGCGAGCCGGGACGCCATCGCCACCGACGAGGGATAGCCGTCCTCCTTCGTGCAGCAGTTCGCGTTGCCCGAATTGACGATCACGCCGCGCATCTCATGGCGCGCCTTCCGCAGATGCTTGCGCGACGCGATGACGGGGGCGGCGACGATCTGATTTTTTGTGAAGACCGCGGCGGCCGTGGCGGGAACATCGCTCACGAGAATCCCCAGATCCAGGCGCGAGCGCTTGATGCCGCAGTGCGTGGCTGCGAAGCTGAAGCCGGCCGGGATGTCCGATGCGGAAAGGTGTGGGTTCATGCGAAAGGCGCCCTCACCGCTGCTCCTCAAGCTTTGCGAGGCGCGCCTCGAAATCCTGCAGCGCAGCGCGAACGGCGCCGGGCGCCGTTCCACCCGCGACGGAACGCCGAGCGAGCGCAGACTCCAGAGCGAGCACGGTGCTCAACTCCGAGCCGAACGCGGAAGAGAACTCCTTCAATCGAGACATCGGCATTTCGCGGATCGACACTCCGTCCTGCTCCGCGGCCCGGAGGACCTTACCGACGATTTCGTGGGCTTCGCGGAAGGGAATCCCCTTCGCCACCAAATAGTCGGCGAGCTCAGTGGCGACCAAGGCGGGATCCTGCGCCGCTTCGCGCAGCTGAGGCTCGCGAAACTTCGTCGCGGCCAGCGTAGCTGCGGCTATCTGCGTCACCGCGAGCGCCTGATCGTACGACGCGAAGAATGCTTCCTTGTCTTCCTGCAGGTCGCGCTGATAGCTCGAAGGCAGACCCTTGGCAGTAGTGAGCAGCGAGACGAGCGAACCGTAGATGCGGCCGGTTTTTCCGCGAATCAGCTCCCAGGAGTCGGGATTCTTTTTCTGCGGCATCAGGCTGCTGCCTGTGGAGTACTCGTCCGGCAAGTCGATGAATCCGAATTCGGGCGAGGCGAACAAGATCATGTCCTCGGCCAGGCGCGAGAGATGCATCGCCAGGGTCGAAAGGGCGAAAAGCATTTCGAGGGCAAAATCGCGGTCGCTGACGGCGTCCAGGCTGTTCGCGGTAATGCGCGAGAAGCCGAGATCGCGCGCGAGCGCCGCACGGTCGAGCGGAAACGCGCATCCGGCCAGCGCGCCGGAGCCGAGCGGACACGCATCGGCCGTCGCGGCGGCTGCGGCGATGCGTGCCGCGTCGCGCGCGAAAGCTTCGCCGTGAGCGAGAAGCCAGTGCGAAAGCAGCAGCGGCTGCGCATGCTGCATGTGAGTGGTGCCCGGCATCGGAATGCCCAGGTTTCGTTTTGCTTGGTCCGCCACGGCGCGCATCAGAGAGGCGACGGCCCGCCGCATTTCCCGTGCTGCTTCCCTCACATACATGCGGAATTCGGTCACCACCATCTCGTTGCGGCTGCGACCGGTATGCAGCTTCGCGCCGAGCGGGCCGAGCTTTTCGATCAGAGCGGTTTCCGCGAAGTGATGGACGTCTTCTGCTTTCGACGAGTCGAGCCATGCGGGATCGGACTTCGCGCGCGATTCGATCGCGTCGAGCGCGGCGATGATCTGCCGGCCTTCTTCTTCGGTGAGAATTCCAGCGGTCGCGATGGCGCGGGCCCATGCACGGTCGAGCGCGAGCTCCTGCGGGAGCATGCGGCGATCGAATTGCCAGGAACGCTCGAATTCGTAAAAGGAGGCATCGGGAGGCCGCTCGAAGCGGCCGCCCCACATTTTCTGCCCTTCGGAACCGCTCATCGCACCGCAGCCTCGTGCGGAATCGTAATCGGCAGCGCGAAGAGGTTGATGAAGCCTTCGGCGTCTTTCGGGTTATAGCCCGTCATGCTGAAGCTCGCGAGGCCCGGGCGATAAAGCGAATAGGGCGACCTGCGAGACGTCACATTGACGTTGCCCTTCCAGAGAGAAAGGCCGACCGAGCCGGTGACGCGCTGCTGCGACTTGGTGAAGAACGCATCCAGCGATTCGCGTAGCGGCGTGAACCACATGCCGTAGTAAACCATCTCCGCGTAGCGCAGAGAAAGCAGTTGCTGATAATGCGCCGTCTCGCGGTCGAGGCAGAGCGATTCGAGCTCGCGATGCCCAGTGACGAGCAGAGTTCCGCCCGGTGTTTCGTACGCGCCGCGAGACTTCATGCCGACGAGGCGGTTTTCGACGATGTCCATCCGGCCCACGCCATTCGCGGCCGCGATTTCGTTGAGCTTGTCGAGCAGCGCGAGAGGCGCGAGCTTCTGGCCGTTTACCGATACCGGATTGCCTGCCTCGAATCCGATTTCGACGTACGCCGGCTGATCGGGCGCCTTGGATGGCGCGACGATCCATTTCCACATCGATTCTTCCGGAGCGTTGGCGGGATCTTCCAGCACGCCGCCTTCGTGGCTCAAGTGCCAGATATTGCGGTCGCGGCTGTAGATGTCTTTCTTGGTCTGCTCGATCGGCACGTTGTGTGCGCGCGCGTATTCGATGGCATCTTCGCGCGAGCTGATTTTCCACTCGCGCCATGGAGCGATGATCGCAAGTTCCGGTCCCAGCGCCTTCGCCGCCAGCTCGAAACGGACCTGATCGTTGCCTTTGCCCGTACAGCCGTGAGCCAGCGCGTCGGCGCCGACCTTCTTGGCGATTTCGACCTGCCGCTTGGCAAGCAGCGGGCGTGCAAATGAAGTGCCGAGCAGATATTTGTGCTCATAGACCGCCCCGGCGCGCAGCGTCGGCCAGATATAGCCGGTGATGAACTCCTCACGCAGATCTTCGACATAGGCGGCGCTGGCTCCCGTCGCGAGAGCTTTCTTGTGCGCTGCCTCAAGATCCTCCCGCTGTCCCAGATCGCCGATCATGGCGATCACGTCGCAACCGCCGTACGTCTCCTTCAGCCAGGGGATGATGATGGAGGTGTCGAGACCTCCCGAATATGCAAGCACAACCTTCTTAGGCAACGGATTCTCCTTAGGTGAGCAGCGTATGCAGAAGAGCCTTCTGCACGTGCAGGCGGTTTTCGGCCTGATCGTAGATGATCGAGCGCGGCGAGTCGATGACTCCCGCGCTCACTTCCAATCCGCGATGGGCGGGCAGGCAGTGTAGGAAGACGGCGTCCGGCGCGGCCTGCGCGAAGAGGGCTTCGTTCACTTGATAGCTGGCGAACGCGACCTCGCGCTTGGCGGTCTCGTCTTCCTGTCCCATGCTGGCCCAGACGTCCGTGTAGACAGCCTGCACGCCGGCCACGGCCTCTTCCGGCGAACGCAGTATTTCGATCTTGCCCTTCGTTTCGCGGGCGACGCGCTTTGATTCGGCGACGATCGTGCTATCCGGCTCGTATCCGGCAGGCGTAGCCACGCGGATGTGGGCCCCGACGCGAGCTCCGATCGTCAGCAGCGAATGGCACATGTTGTTGCCGTCGCCGACATAGGCGAGCTTCAGCCCGCGGAGGCCGCCGAATCGCTCCTCCAGCGTGAAAAAGTCGGCGAGCACCTGGCACGGATGAAACTTGTCCGAAAGAGCGTTGATCACGGGAATGTTCGCGTTGGCCGCGAGTTCTTCGAGCGATTCCTGCGCGAAAACGCGCGCCACGATTCCTTGCACCCAGCGTTCGAGGTTCCGCGCGATGTCGCGGATCGGCTCTCGGTCGCCCAGCCGCGCCGAGGTGTGGTCGAGGAAAATCGACGAGCCGCCGAGATTTGCGATTCCGACTTCGAAGGTAACGCGTGTGCGCAGCGACGGTTTTTCGAAGATGAGGACGAATACGCTGCCTGCCAACGCGGTCCGGTAGCGCTCAGGGTGCGTCTTCATTTCCACCGACAGTCGGAAGAAGTCGCGCAGCTGTTTCGGGCTCCACTCCGTGCCTGTCAGAAAGTCGCGTTTCAGGGCGAGCGTGGTTGTGGCGGTGCTCATGTTCTTACCTCGTGGCGGCTAGAGCCAGCTGCTCCGCGTCGGATTGCCCCGCGGGAACGGCGGCGACATACGGCTTGGCCGATTTCGCGCCCTGCGCGAGCACGGCTTCGAACTTGCGGAGGAATTCGGCGACTTCCCTCGCGCGGATGATGAACGGCGGCAGAAGCCGCAGGATGTGATCGTGGGTGCAATTGATGAGGAGCCCTTTTCGGAGCGCCTCCTGGACGAAGGGAGCGCCTTCGACGGAAAGGTCCACGCCAACGATCAATCCTTCGCCGCGAATCTCGCGGATAAACTCGAAGCGAGCCGCGAGGGCTTCGAGGCCAGCGCGCAGCTCGATGCCCCGTGCCCGGACGTTGGCGAGCAGGTCGTCCTCCTCGACGATCGTGAGGAACTCGAGCGCGGCCGCGCAGGCCAGCGGGCCGCCGCCGAAAGTGGACCCGTGCATTCCCGGGCTGAGCGCTGAGGCGAATTGCTCGCTGGCGATGAACGCGCCGAGCGGAATGCCTCCCGCCAGCGGCTTCGCCACCGTCACGATGTCCGGCATTGACGCAAACTTCTGATAGGCGAACCTCCGGCCGGTGCGGCCGAGGCCTGACTGAATCTCGTCGGCAATCAGCGCTGCGTCATATCGAGCAGCCAGCGCCCGCGCGCGTTCCCAGAAGCTTTCGCTGACCGGAAATATGCCGCCTTCGCCCTGAATCGGCTCGATCACCACGGCGCACACGGTACCGTCAAACTTGGCCTCCAGGTCCGCCACGTCGTTGAATCGGACGAACTCGACGCCGGGGATCAACGGCGCGAACGGCACGCGGTATTTTGGCGTGTGCGTGATGGAAAGAGCTCCCATCGTGCGGCCGTGGAAAGAATTCTCGAGCGCAAGGAAACGCGTCTTCGTCGCACCGGCCGTTTTGGCATGGGCGTAGGCGCGCGCCAGCTTGAGCGCGCCCTCCATCGCCTCGCTGCCACTGTTCGAGAAGAAGACGCGATCGAGGCCCGACCATTGCGCCAGCTTGTGAGCGAGCGGCGCCTGATAAGGGTTGTGGAACAGGTTCGAGACGTGCGTGGCGCGGCCCGCTTCCCGCCGAATCACCCGAACCATTCTGGGATGCGCGTAGCCCAGCGCGTTGACGGCGATGCCGCCAAGGAAGTCGAGATACGCGCGCCCGCTTGAATCGCACAGCCGCACGCCGCGGCCGTGCGTGAAGATGACCGGAGGCCGGCGGTACGTCTTCATCATGTAGCGCGACTCTTCGGCCACGATTCTCGCGGGCGAAATGCGTTTGGACGGCGCAGATTTCTTCGCGGCCATGGCTATCCTGCCGCTCCGTGGGCGGCCCTCGCATTCAATCGCATGATGGGCAGCACGCGCGTACCCGGGCATCGCGTGCCACCGGCCGCGGCCAGCAGTGCCTTCGGCAGCGTGCCGCCGACGATGCGCACTTCGGAGACGCCTCCAGCAAGCGCGCGCTTAGCCGCCTCGAGTTTCAGAATCATTCCGCCGGACACCTTGTTGCGGCGAATCAGATCCTCGATTTCGGCTCCACGCACGGCGCGCAGGACTTTGCCTTCGTCGAGAACCCCGGCCACGTCCGTCATGAAGATCAATCGGTCGGCGTGGATGAACTCTGCGGCAGCGGCGGCCATGTGGTCGGCGTTGATGTTATAAAGCTCTCCGTCGGCCCCCAGACCCATGCACGACGCGACGGGCACGACGCCTTCCCGCCACAGCGAGCGCAGAAAGTCCACGTTCACCTCGGTCAGATAGCCGACGAAGCCGAGGCCGCCTTCGAGATCATCCAGCTGCAGCGGTTCCGCGAGAAAACATGCGGCGTCCGAAGCGCTGATGCCGACGGCAGGCTGCCCGGCCAGGGAGATCGCCCCCGAAAGTTTCTTGTTGAGCAAGCCGCCGAAGACCATGATGCCCACATCGCGCGTTTCCCGGTCGGTGACGCGCAAGCCGTTGACAAACCGGCTCGCGATTCCCATGCGCGCCAGCGTGGCCGTGAAAATCTTGCCTCCGCCGTGGACGACGAGGAGTTCGTGACCGGCCCGCGCAAGCTCCGCGATCTGGCGCGCCAGCCCCTGCACGTGCTCATCGCCCTCCAGCAACGCTCCTGCGATCTTGACGACCATCCTCATAGCAAACCCGCCGTTTCGGGATATCCGTGCATCCCATTGAAGTTTTGTACGGCTTGTCCGGCCGCACCCTTACCTAGATTGTCCAAGCAGGAAACGACCACCAGCCGCTCGCCCGAAGGGTCGAGCGCGAAGCCGATGTCGCAGAAGTTCGTGTGAGTCACATACTGCAACTCAGGCAGCGAGCCCACCGGCATGATCCGCACCATGGGCTTGCCCGCGTAGAACTTCCGAAAGAGCGCCTCGACCTCGTCCAATTTCCGGGGAGATTGGAGCCACACGTACAGCGTCGAGAGAATGCCTCGATCGACCGGCAACAGGTGCGTGGTGAACACAAAGTCCTTATGCGCTAAGCCCAGATGATCGGAGACCTCGGGCGTATGCCGGTGCGTGAAGAGGCCGTAGGCCCGGAAATTTTCGTTCACTTCGACGAAATGAGTGTCGCGCCTGGGCTCTTTGCCCGCGCCGGTGACGCCGGATTTGCAGTCGCAGACGATGCCGCGAGCCGTGTTGATCCAGCCGGCGTCGATCAAGGGGCGAAGTCCGAGAATCGCCGACGTCGGATAGCAGCCCGGATTTCCCACGATTCGCGCCTTCGGCAGCTCGTTCGCATACAGCTCCGGCAGCCCGTAGACAGCCTGCGCCAGCACATTCAGGTCAGGCGCCGGCAGCTTGTACCACTTCGCGAACGTCTCTCCGCTGCGGAATCGGAACGCGCCGCTTAGATCGACGATACGCAGCGAGGGATTGGCCGCAAGCAATTGCGGAACGAGCTCGAGCGAAGCTTCATGCGGCGTCGAAAGAAAAGCGACCTCTGCGCCGCACTTCGCGACGGCATCGACGGAAAGGAGCTGACAGGGAGCGTCGCCCCAGCCGCGGAGCTGCGGGAAGAGCTCCGTGAGGCAGCGGACGTTTCCGTGGCTCTCGCGCAGAAAGAAGGTCGTCTTTTCAATGTTTGGGTGCCGCAGCAGAAGCCGGGCTAGCTCGTATCCCGCGTAGCCCGTGACTCCGACGACGGCGACCCGGCAAGGGTCGCTCATCGGAGCATTTCCTCGATGCGTTTCTGAATGGTGCCACAGGCGTTGCGCGAAGAGCAGATGATAAGGACCGTATCGTCGCCCGCCAGCGTGCCGGCCACTTCCTTCCAGTGCTCCGCGTCCACGGCCGCAGCCAGGGGCTGCGCGCCGCTCGGAGGACTCTTCAGCACAAGCATGTTCTGCGCGGGGCGCATGTCGAGCAAATAATCCTTTAGTGCGCGCGCGAGAGTCGGCAACGGCGCGGATTCTTCTGCGGCCGCGGCGGTCAGCGGGCGATAGCCTTCGGACGTTTTCACGAGGCGAAGCTCGCGAAGGTCACGCGAGAGCGTCGCCTGCGTGACGCGCACGCCCAGATGGCCGAGCCGGCGGCGCAATTCGTCCTGGCTGCCGACGGGCTGGCCCGCGAGCACCTTTAAAATCTGCCCTTGCCGGAATCTCTTTTGGACGCTCATCTTCGCCGAGTGCGTGAATATGCAACCTTCTGCATAATCATACACGAGTCCGCGCAGCTCCTGTCAACCAATAATTGATGCCGGACGCAAATTTCGTACGCGATGAGTTACGCGAGCGAAAGCACCGCTGCGAGCGCGGCAACGCACAATTTTGCGAGCCATCCGAGCAAATGAGAGACGACGACGAGCGGATGCAACTTGATGAAAAGCGCGTTCGTGACCAGGAGCGGAACGGGAATCATCAGCCAACAGAGCGCGGCAAGCTCGAAGGTTTTCGCGTACCCGCCAACATGAAACGCGACGCAAACGAAAGGAAAGCATGCGCACGTCACGAATCCGAGCAAGACACTCCAGGTAACCGCGCTCGCCTCGCTCTTTCCCGGACCTTGTCTCCATACCTCGGGGTACGCAAGGTACTTGCCGTGGAAAAGAATGCCGCCGAAGAACCAATCTGTCAGCGAGCAAGCGGCGCCCGCCGCAAAAACGGCCAGAAGGAAGTGCGTCCAGACCATGAGATCCCCTTTTCTAGCAAATCGCTGTGCGGGAACTGGGCCGAACAACTGCGAACGGATCGTCGAAAGATATCACAAGGGCCGCGCGAGCAATCGCAGTGGCCGCGGGAAACGCTGTGCTAAAATGGCTCCAAGTCAGTAGGCCCGTAGCTCAGTTGGCTAGAGCGCTACCTTGACACGGTAG
>DATJXJ010000004.1:0-330319 GCA_035500255.1 Verrucomicrobiia bacterium
CGTTTCTAAGAGTCGTACTTGATCAGCGAGAAAACGTCGACGCCGTCCAACTTCGCGCGCCCTTTCAGGAAATTCAGCTCCACGGCGAACGCCGCCCCGACGACCTCGCCGCCCAGCTTGCGGATCAGGCTCACGCTGGCCGAGGCCGTGCCGCCCGTCGCCAGCAAATCGTCGCACAGCAGCACGTGCTGGCCGGGCGTGACGGCGTCCTGGTGAATTTCGAGCGTGTCGCTGCCATATTCAAGCTGATAGCTGATCGATGCCGTCTTCCACGGCAGTTTTTTCGGCTTGCGCACCGGAACGAATCCCGCGCCCAGGCGGTACGCCAGAGCCGGCGCGAAAATGAACCCGCGCGCCTCGATTCCCGCCACGACGTCCACTTTCGTGCCGCTGTAGTGCTCGCACAGCTTGTCGACGAGCGCGTGAAACCCGTTGCGGTCCTTCAGCAGCGTCGTGACGTCGTAAAACAAAATCCCCGGCTTCGGGTAGTCGGGGATTTCGCGGATCAGCTTTTTCAGTTCGTCCATTCGGTTCCTCGTTGGGATGTCAGACGTCGTATTCGATCGAGAAGGCCTGCGAAAACCGCGACTCGATTCCGGCCGCTTCCTCGATCACGTCGGAAACGCAGGCGGCGCCAGGCCCGCGCTCAAGTTCGCGACGGAGCAGCGTCAACGATTCAGTCACGCCGATGGCGTAGACCTCGACGCGGCCGTCGCGCAGATTCCTCACGAACCCGCTGAGCTGCAGTTGCCGCGCCGCGCGATGCACGAAGTAGCGAAATCCCACGCCCTGCACCGTCCCGCTCACGAAATAGCGCTTGCAGCTGAGTTCGTCGCCCACGTTCGCTTCGGTCCGCGGCCCGCAAACGCCCGATCTTACCAGAGCGGCACGCGACGAGGCCGCGTTTTTGCGGGGCGATTGCCGTCATGTGTGCTATTTTTCGCCAGCGCAGCAAGCGGCGCGCCTCAACGCGAGCCGCGCTCCGCGCATCCAATCACGTGCGAATGACTTCGACGATCCTGCGAACCTCCCTGATCGCGGCGGCGATCGCGGCCGGCATGCTGCTCTTCGCCGGATCGGCCCGCGCGCAGAACCCGAACCAGGGCCCGATGGCCCCACCGCCGACGTTCGAGGCCCACCGGATGCCTTCGACGCCGAAGCCCGGTCCGCCGCCAATTCCTCAGGAGCAGATCGTCCAAAAACTCGCGGCCAATGAAGATGCGGCACAGAGAGCGTACGCAGCCTACGATTTCACAGAGACGATCCGCATCGAGGAAGTCGATGGCGGCGGCAAGTTCACCGTGGTGGGCGATTCCTACGTGAAACCGGACGGCCAGCGCTATTGGCGCGTCACGAAGCCGCCCGTCTCGACGCTTCAGCTGACGACGTACCAGCTCGACGACGTCCGCCCGATCATGACGATTCCGCTTTTCTTTCTCACGTCCGATCACATCAGCGAGTACGATTTCGTGTACCTCGGACAGCAAAAGCTCGACGATCTCAATACGTACATCTTGCAGGTTAAGCCGAAGCGGCTGAATCGCGCACAGCGCTTCTTCGACGGGATCGTCTACGTGGACGATCAGGACCTCGCGATCGTCGAAAGTTTCGGAAAATTCGTCAGCGAAATCGGCGGCAGCGGAACGCCGCTGCCGTTCTCGATGTACGAGGTCTTCCGCCAGAACTTTCAGCAGAAGTATTGGCTGCCGACGTATATCCGTTCGGACGATTACACCGGCGGCGACCAGCTGCACCTGCGCCTCGTCGTGCGCTCCACCGACTTCAAGCCGAACGCAGCCGCCGTGCCAGCGCCCATGGCTCCCAATCCCTCCACTTCGCATTGATTGCCGAAGGGCGCCTACCGGTGGGATCGCAGATGCCGGGGCAGTTCGCGGATCGACTCGAGAAGGATATCCGGGCGCGCGGATCGCATGCGCTTCGCCGCCGGAAAAGGCCCGAGCACCCCGATCGCCCGCACGCCGGCGCGTTGAGCCATTTCGACGTCCTCGGGCGTGTCGCCGACGTAGATGGTGTCCTCGGGCTCGGCGCGCAGACGCTTGAGCGCCAATCGCAGCGGCGCGGGATGCGGCTTGCGGCGCGTCACATCCTCGCTGAAGACGAACGTCGAAAAGGATTCGCTCAATTGGAATTCCTGAATCTGTTGCCGGACCCGGTCCCGGCTCCCGCTCGTTACGATTCCAAGCGTGTAGCTCTTTTCGAGGCTTCGAATGACGCTTCGTGCGCCCGGCAGCAGGGGAGGCCGCTCCGCGACGTAGGCGGAACGCCACAACTGGTCCGCCAGCGCCCATTTCGCGCGCGGAATCTTCGCGGCGCGGTACACGCGATACCAGTCGGGTGAATAGTGCCGCGCGAGATCGGAGAGACCCCAATTGATTTCGAGAGCGCGAAACATCGCCAGGTAGGCGCGAGCGTCGGCCTGGTAGGAATCGAGCAGCGTGCCGTCCCAATCGAGCAGCACGACGCGGGCGTGAAAAGGGGATCCGTTCACTGCGGAAGAATCGTAGCAGATGTGCGCACGAATCCGCTCAAGCGATCAGAATGCGGGGAAAAATTGCGGCTATGCGGAAGCGAATCGCTGGGGGACGCGATCGTCCCGTTGCAGAGCGAAATCGTCGAAGCTCGCGGCGTAGGCGCGCCATCCCGGCATGTCGGTTTCTTCGGCGCGCACGATGTGCGCTGCGGTGCACATCTGCACGCTTCCGAAGCCCAGCGGCCGCTCGACCAGAGCAACTTCCAGTTCGATGGCCGTGCCCGGCATCAGCTCGCGCGGCGCGAGGAAATAGACTCCGCTCGAACTGATGTTGCGCGTCACCAAGGTGACCGGTATCGGTTCCTCGACGCCCGAGACTTTCGTCAGGCGCAGGGGCAACGCAAGGGAAGCGCGCGGATAGCGGCGCCGCTCGTCGGCAACGCCGACGGCGTGCGTTGGCACGCGCATGAAACGGCGCGGTCCCGGCTTGCCGGATATCGCTGTGATTGTCTGGGTGCGACCTTCAGCTTCACGAATCGGAGAAACTACGGCCCGAGCCTCACGCTCCGGAAGTGCTCCCATGCCACTGCCCCCAAGTCTTGCTGAAAGATAACCCCCAAGCAGGTTGTCCGAATATGCGTCACCACGAACAGCGGGTCAACGCACGAACAACCCCGCGTGCCGTATGATGTAACACTCTGGCGCTGCCGAAACGGGGCGATCCCCGCTGGATCTCCCCAATACCTTATCGGCCGTCCGGCGACGGATTTGAGCGCAAAATTCGGATAGCCCCCAATCTCATCCTCCGGTAGTCTGACCGCGTTCGGCAGCAGCCAAGGAGAATTCATTCCGTGCTTGCCATCACGAGCAGCGTACTAGAACCAGTGAGACTCCTTCAAGAGGGCTCCCGCTGGCGGGCCGTCCAAGCCAGGGATCGCCGAGCTGACGGCGCATTCGTCTACGGCGTTCGGTCTACGGGGATCTACTGTCGGCCGTCCTGTCCTTCGAAGAAGCCGCGGCGGGAGCAGGTGATCTTCTTCGCTCTTCCGGAAGCTGCTGAACAGAAAGGCTTTCGCGCTTGCCGCCGGTGCCGGCCGCAAACGGCGAGGCTCCGCGATCCCCGAATCGATGCGGTTGCCCGGGTTTGTCGCCAGATCGACCGGCTCATCCTGGACCCAGACGGCGAGGGGCACAGCCGCTTGACTCTGGCGGCTTTGTCCGAGCCAGTGGCCATGAGTCCCCATCAGCTTGAGCGGGCGTTTCGCGCCGCCATGGGAATCACGCCGCGACAGTACGCGGATGCGCAACGCATGCGCCGCCTCAAATCGCGATTGAAGAAGGGAGAAAACGTGACCACGGCACTTTACGAGGCAGGATATGGCTCTTCGAGCAGACTCTATGAACGCGCGCCGGGGCACCTCGGCATGACGCCCGCCGCTTATGGCAGAGGAGGAGAAGGCATGCAAATTCATTATGCAATTGTCGGTTCGCCGCTGGGGCGCTTGCTGGTTGGCGCCACCGAGCGCGGCGTCAGCGCTTTGTACCTGGGCGAATCGGACGGCGCTCTTCGCGATGCCCTGCGGAAGGAGTATCCGCGCGCGGCGTTGACGCCGGCATCAGACGCGGGCTCGGCGGGGAAGCCGGGTTTCGGCGAGTGGGTCGGCAAGATTCTCGCTCACCTGCGCGGCCAGGAACCGCATCTCGACTTGCCGACAGACGTGCAGGCGACTGCCTTTCAGCGCCGCGTTTGGGAGGAACTCCGCCGCATTCCCTATGGTGCCACGCGAACCTACAGCCAGGTCGCGCGCGCCATCGGACGCCCGTCGGCGGTTCGCGCTGTGGCTCGCGCCTGCGCCACGAATCCCGTTTCGGTCGTCGTCCCGTGCCACCGCGTGGTGCGCGGTGACGGCAATCTGGCAGGCTATCGGTGGGGAATCGGCCGCAAACGAACATTGCTGGAAAGAGAAGCCGCGGCGGCTCAGTCGAAGAAGGGGAAGTAATCTGTTGCCGATCAGCCCTGCGGTTTGACTTTTTCAGTGCCCTTCGGCCAGTGTGGCTTGAATTCGTTGTCCGATATCGACGGATTGCGGACCACTTTCGAATAGTGGACGATCGAATAATCGCCTGAGCCCGCTTCGTAGAACTGCTGCTGCACGGGCAGCCAGCTCGACTCGTCCAGCCAAATCTGAATTTTTGCGATCTGGTTGCGCACGGCCTGCGATTTCGGCGTCAGCTCCAGCTCGACGGTCTTGCGGTCATCGATCTTGTCTTCCTTGAGCAGCGCCACGAGGTAGCCTTTCTGCAATTCCTTCCCTTCGGTGCCGAAACCGAGCAGCAGGAACTGATCGACCAGCGTGCGATTCTTCCCGAGATTGTATTCTTCGACGCGCTTCAGCCCCGGAGTGTAGATGTAGAGGTTATCCCCGGTGCGGAGAATCGCGCGAGCATCCGGCGACTTCAAGTCGAGCAGCATCTTGTCGCCCCTAACGAGAATCGTCCCGCTCTCGGTGGAGCGGTCGTTGACGACCACCGTCACTTTGGTCCGCTCCACGTCGGCGGAGAGGCTTCGAAAATCCTTGGCGGTCGAGTCCAGTTGCTTGAGGACGCTTTCCACCGTCCACGTTGACCGGCCCTGGCCGGTCGCTCGCCCGGTGCCGCCGATTACCGCCCAAACCGCCGCGCACGTGGCGATCATCGCCAGCCATTTTTTTTGCGTCATCAAGAGATTGTCGCCCAAACCCCATAGACAGTATAGCGAGGACCCGCGAGCGCCGCACTTCGAAATACGCGCCAAATCGCGTCGATGCCCCGCGCCGGTCGATGGACGTGATGCGTCACCTCGCATGGCGAGTGTCGCCTCCTGCGACTGGACCCCATTTGTCTTGGCTCTTCTGACGGCGCTAGAATAGATTTCGGGGAGCAATCAAATAGGGCTTGACAAGAATTGGCACCCTATGGAGAATGCCTTGCGCGCCAGTTCCTGCCTTCCCCAGTGTTGACCGTTCCTCCCCTTTCGCATCGCCGGGAATAGTCTGTGAGGAGACCGGTGGCGGAAAAAGATGGCTTAGCAGCAAATATGGAGCTCGATCGGGAAGTAATCCGCTGTCAGGTTTGCGGATTAGTTCAATATCGCACACGCACAGGCAACTGCCGGCGCTGTCTGCGCCTGCTGCCGCCGAAGGTGACGTTCGTCATTCCGACGCCGTCGCCCCAGGACTTGCCCGGCGACGATCGTCAACTGTTCGAAAGTTGGCCGAACCGCGAAACCGTGGAGAACATCGGCCAGCGTATTCGGCAGTTGCGCGAATCTCGCGGCATGACGCAGAGCCAGCTACAGGCACGCTCGCGCGTCTCCCGATCGTACCTCTCCCGCATTGAGAGCGGTCAGATGACGCCCAGCCTCGGCACTCTCGAAAAGATTGCCGAAGCGCTCGGTGTCGGACTCAACCGCTTCTTCGTGCCGGAAACAAACGGCGAGACCGTTCTGGAGGATCCGTTCATCCAGGGGCTTCGCCCGTACTTGCGCCAGCTCGACTGGGCGCAGTGGCAGGGCATTCTGAAAAGGCTGCAAGCCATCAGCGAGCACGTCAGCACGAACACTCACGTGCGGCCGCTCGCCCCGCAGCCTGCCGAACGCATTCCGCACATGCCTCGCCGCCATAGCGCCAATCCCGGCGGGCACGCCGCGGCTTCCATTCACCGATAGCTTCCAAGATCCTCGAATCGGCCCGGCGTCTCCCACACGGAGACGCTGGGCCGCGTTGTCTTTCGCTGTCTTCCGGCCCCGAGCGCGCTTCGCCGGTTCTAGTAGAACCGGACGCGCACGTCCTTCGCTCCCTTCTCGATGTGCACGGAATCGATGAAGCGAACCTGCCGGTCGTCGTAGGTCATGATGAGTGACTGCGTTCGCGTCCCGCCTCCGAAGAAGCGCACGCCGCGCAGCAAGCCGCCCGGAGTCACGCCGGTGCACGCGAAGATGATCTTCTTGCCGGGCGCCAGATCGGCCGTGTCGTAGACGCGCTTGTGGTCCTTGATTCCCATTTTCGCCACGCGCTCCCGATGCTCCTTGGTCGAGACCACGAGCCTCGCGAGAATCTGTCCGTTCAGGCATTTCAACGCCGCCGCGGTCAGGACCCCTTCCGGCGCCCCGCCGGTTCCCATCACGGCGTGAATGCCCATGTCCGAAACGGCCGCGCTGATCCCCGCCGACAGGTCGCCGTCCGATATCAATCGAATGCGCGCGCCGGCCCTGCGAATGTCGGCAATCAGCTTCTCGTGTCTCGGGCGATCCAGCACCGTTACGACCAGGTCCTGCACCTTGCGGTCGAGCCGCTTGGCAATCGCTCTCAGATTCTTTTCCGGCGACGCATCGAGATCGACCGCGCCCTTGCACAGCGGGCCGACGATGATCTTCTCCATGTAGAGGTCCGGCGCGTGCAGCAGGCCGCCGTGCTCGCTCGCCGCCAGCACGGTGATGGCGTTCGGTTCTCCGGTGGCGCACAGGTTTGTGCCTTCGAGCGGATCGACCGCGATATCGACGGTCGGATACTGGTGATGCCGATCGCGTGCGGCCAGGCCGACCTTCTCACCGATGAAGAGCATGGGCGCCTTGTCGCGCTCGCCCTCGCCGATCACGATCGTGCCGTCCATGCCGACCGTGTCCATCTCCGCGCGCATCGCTTCGACGGCGACTTTGTCCGCCCTGTGGCGGTCTCCCAATCCCATGGTGCGCGCCGACGCGATGGCCGCTCGTTCGACGACGCGCAGATACTCGAGACTCAGTTCCTGTTCCATGCATCCGCTCCGTAATGTGAACTATTTTCGCGCAGAAAGGTCCACACGATTCTATTTCAGCAGCATATATCACGCATGGGAATAAACCGGAAGCGTTCCCAGCGCCGAGTCACACGAAAGCCGGAATTCCGGTGATGCGCTCGCCGATCACCAGCTTGTGGATGTCGTGCGTGCCCTCGTACGTGTAGACCGACTCGAGATTGTTCATGTGCCGCATCACGCCGTAGTCCTCGACGATTCCGTTGGCGCCCAGAATTTCCCGCGCCAACCGCGCCGTCTCGCGCGCCATCCATACGTTGTTCATCTTCAGCATCGAAATGTGCGATGGATGCACGCGGCCTTGATCTTTCAGCTTGCCCGTCTGCAGCGCCAGAAACTGCGCCTTCGTGATTTCCGTGATCATCCAGACGAGCTTTTCCTGCACCAGCTGATGCGACGCGATCGGCCGGTTGTCGAACTGCTTCCGCTGCTTTGCATAGTTCAGCGCCGTGTCGTAGCACGCCATCGCCGCGCCGATCGCGCCCCATCCGATTCCATACCGGGCCTGATTGAGACACGCAAGCGGGCCGCGCAGCCCTTCCACTCGCGGCAGTACGTTCGCCGCCGGAATCTCGCAGCCCGTCATCGAAAGCCCCGCCGTGATCGACGCGCGCAGCGATTGCTTTCCATGAATCGCCCAGGCCTTGAATCCGCGCGTGCCTTTCTCGACCAGGAAGCCGCGAATCTTTTCGTCCTCGCACTTCGCCCAGATCACGGCCACGTCGGCGATCGTTCCGTTTGTAATCCACATCTTCTCGCCGTCAAGCACGTAGCTGTCGCCTTTTTGCGCCGCGCGCGTCAGCATCCCGCCGGGATTCGATCCGAATTGCGGTTCCGTCAGGCCGAAGCAGCCGATGGCCTTGCCCTGTTGCAGCAGGGGCAGCCATTTCTCCTTCTGCGCATCGGAGCCGAAGGCGTGGATCGGATACATGACCAGCGCCGACTGCACCGAGATGAAACTGCGCAGCCCCGAATCGCCCCTCTCGAGCTCCTGCGTCACCAGCCCATACTCCACGTTCGACATTTCCGCGCAGCCATAGCCCTTCAGATTCGCCCCGAAAAACCCCAACTCCGCCATTTCGGGCACGAGCTCCATCGGAAACGTTCCTTCGCGGTCGTGCTGCGCGATGATCGGCAGCACCTTTTCGTCCACGAATTGGCGCGCGGTCTTTCTCGCAAGCTTTTCTTCGTCGGTCAGCAGGGAGTCGAATTCGAGGAAATCAACGCCGGGAAAGGAAGGCATCGGTAGCTCCTGCGGCATTCTACCGGACTTGGGTCCCGCCAGCCACCCGCCGCGAGCCCGCCCACGGCATCTACGCAGTTCTGCTGTTAACTGATGAGGCTAACTTTCTGGTTCCCTGGACTCACGAGCGGCGCGTTTAGGCCGATGGAGTGCTTGTATACGACCGCGTGGAGTTCGTGGGGGCCGCTGCGTATTAGCTCGCTCTAATGTTGTGTTGGCGTCCCTCTCGAGGTCTCAATGTCCGTTACCAAAGATGTGAGGAGAGCCAACACTCGCCAGCTCGCCGTCAGTGGTGGCCGCCAGGCCTGGCTTCTGACCGCGCTGCTGTTCCTTTTCGTGATCCCGCTGCTCGGCGGCACCTATTGGATGTACCGGCAGTCCGAGCGCGAGTTCGAGAAAAGGGAACTGCAGGGCGACTTGGTCCGGGCCAGCACGCTCGCGTCCATGGTCGATAAAGACCTCTCGTCCGCCGAAAACATTCTGACTTCCATTGCCGATCGCTCCTCTCTTCGCACCGCATGGGCCCGGCGCGACGTCTCGAGTCTCACAGCCGAGCTTCGAGACGTCCGGAGATTCGAGCCGGCATTTCTATTCGCGAGCGTCTACGAGACCGACGGAACCCTGCGCGCCATCGTTCCCGCCGATCCGATCGTCGGCCGCAACTTCGCCTTTAGGGATTGGTACCGGGGTGTCACTTCGGACTGGCAGCCCTATGTCTCCGAGGTGTATCGCACGGCCGCCGATTCGGAACCTTTGGTCGTTGCCGTCGCCGTCCCGATCAACGGCGAGGACGGCAAGCCGGCCGGCATCTTGATGGCCACCTACAGCCTGGCGGAGCTGGCGGCCAAGTTCAACACCATCGAAAAGGGTGGGTGGGAAGGTTTCGTCATTGTGGATCAACACGGCGTTCTGGCCGCCTCGTCAGACATAGCTTCGCGCACCGAGGCTGCTCGAGTCTCGGTGGGTGGGCTGGTGGACCGCGCGCTGGCGGGCCAGCACGGCAGCGCGAGCGTTGATGTGGACGGGCGCAGCATGTACGTCGGCTTCACTCCCATCCCGCGCCTCGGCTGGGCGGCGTTGTTTGAGCGGCCCGCTGCCCAGGCGCTCGGCCCGGTGATGTTGATCAAGGAGCGCGACCGCTCGGCGAGCCTATACCTTCTCCTGATCTATCTCGCCACTGCCGCCTACGCGGCTCAGCTGGTGCGGCGCCAGAACAAACTCCTCATCGCCAACCGCGTGCTGAATCGCGAGCTCCAGGACCGCGTCGCGGAGGCCAAGCGCGCCCGCGAAGAACTCGACACCTATTTCAATCTGGCGATCGATCTCTTTTGCATCGCGGGAGTCGACGGCTATTTCAAGAAGATCAATCCCGCCTGGGAAAAGGCCCTGGGCTGGAGCACACAGGAGCTTCTCTCCACTCCCTACCTCGACCTCATCCATCCCGATGACCGCGCCTCGACCGCGCACGAAGCCGAGGGGCTTGCCCAGGGAAGATCGACCTTACAGTTCGAGAACCGATATCGCTGCAAGGACGGGTCCTATCGGTGGTTGATGTGGAACGCGACGCCCGCCTTTGACGGTCAGATCCACGCGATGGCCCGCGACATAACGGACTTGAAGCGAACCCAAGAGGAACTGGTCGCCGCGAAGGATCTCGCCGAGCGGTCGAATCGATTCAAGGATCAGTTCCTTTCCACCATGAGCCACGAGCTCCGCACGCCGCTCAACGCCGTGCTCGGATTCTCCGATCTGCTCACCGAAGATCGCTACGGTCCTCTGAACGACCGCCAGCGCCGCTACATCAACCACATCCGCAGCGGCGGCCGCCATCTCCTCAAGTTGATCAACGACATTCTGGACCTCTCCCGCATCGAGGCGGGCCGCCTGCAACTGGCCATCGAAACGGTGCGGCTCGACATCTCCTTCGCCGAGGCTATCGACACGCTGAACCCGCTCGCCGGCCAGAAAATGCAGTCTCTGCTGAGACAGCCCGTTCCCGATTTGAGCGTCCGCGCCGACTCCACGCGGTTGAAGCAGATCTTGATCAACCTGCTCGCGAACGCCGTCAAGTTCACGCCGGACGGAGGGAAGATCTATGTGGGCGCGAGGAAAATCGGCGACTCCGTTCGCATCGATGTCCGCGATTCGGGCCCGGGAATTCCTCCCGAGGAACAAAAGCGCATCTTTGAGGCGTTTTATCGGATCGGAAAGAAAGATCAGACGGTCGAGGGCACCGGACTTGGCCTCGCGATCACCCAGCGCCTCGTCGAACTGCACGGAGGCACGCTCGGAATCGAGAGCGAAATGGGCGCCGGGAGTTGCTTCTACTTCACTCTGCCGGCCGCTCCCTCCGTCGAGCCGCGGGAAGCGAGGGACGCCGCGAAAATGGTTTCGGGCGAGCCGCCTCTGATCGTCGTGATCGAAGACGATCGCACGGCCTCCACTCTGCTCGAAACGCAGCTCACATCGGCCGGTTACAGAGTCAATGCCTGCCACGACTCCACGAAGGCCGTCGAGACCGTGGCCACCGTGCAACCCTCGGCCGTGACGATCGACATCATCATGAAGCCGGTCAACGGCTGGGAGATCCTGACCAGACTGAAGAGCGATTCGCGAACGGCGCGCATTCCGGTGATCGTCGTTTCCATCGTGGACCAGCGCTCCACGGGCGCGCTGCTGGGCGCGGACGAATACATCGTCAAGCCGGTCGAAAAGCAAGTCCTCCTGACGGCGGTCGAAAACTGCCTGCGGCGCGCGGCGCCCGCCAACCCGCGCTCGATACTCGTTGTGGAGGATCACGCTCCCACGCGCGAGTACATCACGGAAGCGCTCGCCCAGCGCGGATACGTCGTCAACGCGGCCGCCGACGGGGACGAAGCCCGCGCCCATCTGGCGCGGTCGCTCCCCGAGCTGGTGATCCTCGATCTGATCCTGCCAAAAGTGAACGGATTTCAGCTTCTGGCCGAATGGCGCATCACGCCGAGAACGGCGGAACTCCCGGTGTTCATCCTCACCAGCAAGGACCTGACGCCCGCGGAGAAGGAGTTTTTGGAAGCGAACAGCCTCGTTCTGCTCCAGAAGGGGGAGCGCTGGGAAGACGCGCTGTTCAAGAGCTTGCAACGAGCCGCACCACTGGTGCCTGCGGGGAAATCATGATTCATCGAATCCTGGTAGTCGAAGATAACGAAGCGAATCGAGAACTCGTAAGTGATTGGCTCGAAGCCGAGGGCTTCGACGTAATCCATGCGGCGAATCTCGATCAGGCGAACGCCGCTCTCAAGGGGGAGCTGCCCAGCGTGATTCTGCTGGACGTGCAATTGGGACCGGAGGACGGGCTGACGCTGGCCACGGCGATCCGCAGGGATCCCGCGCTGTGTCAGCTTCCGATCATCGCCGTCACCGCCCACGCCATGGTCACCGATCACGAGCGCGTCATGCAGGCCGGCTGCAACGCGTGCGTGTCCAAACCCATCGACTTCCGTGCGCTCCGCGCTCAGCTCGATCGCTGGATCGGAGTCGCCACGAACCTGCCGCCGCGCGAGTAACCAGATGGCGCCCTTCTGCGCTGGCCCTCGCCTCTTGGGAGAGAAACATGCCGATTCGCGTTCTCGTCGTCGATGACGATCCAGCCACCTGCGAGCTGATTCAGGAGTCCCTGAGGGCCGCGGAGATCGAATCTCTCGCGCTGACCAGGAGCGTTCTGGCCCCCCAGCATCTGGCCAAGGAGAAATTCGACGCCGTATTCCTCGACGTTCACATGCCGGAGCCCGACGGCATCGAGTTGACCCGCAGGATTCGCTCCGGCGGATTGAACGCCTCCACTCCCATCATGGTCATCACCGGCGAACAGGATCACGCTCTGCTCGCCCGCGCGTTTCAAGCCGGCGCCAATTTCTTCCTCTACAAGCCGATCGACCGCCAGGACATCCTCCGCCTGCTCCGCGCGACTCACGGCTCCATCGAACAGGAGAAGCGCCGCTTTCGCCGCGTCAAGGTGCAGTGCAAGGTGTCCATCGAAGCCGGAGCGGCGCGCATCACCGGCTCCACGCTCGACCTGAGCATCGGCGGGATGTTCGTTCAATGCTCTCCGATACTCCCGGTGGGCACCGCCGCCCGCGTCACACTGGACCTGAAGTCCGATCCCAAGGTTGCCCTCAACGCTCGCGTTCTGCGCGTCGCCGGCGACGACTGCATGGGCCTGCAGTTTGAGAATCTCGGAGTGCAGCAGGCCAAGCGCCTGCAGGATTTTCTCCTTCCCCTGATTCCGAAGGTCGAGTAGCCGTCCCCAGCCCGTCTGTACCCGCCGAATTATACTGTGGTATTCTTGGTCGTCTTCAGACGGCTCTCACGCAGGAAGACAGGCACGCCCAGCGCCGAGTTTTCTTCGTAGGCATCGAAGCGGACACGCGGACTTTCCCGCGAAGTGTCCGCCGCGCGGCGGCAGACCGAGTTTCCGGCGAGGGCAGGACGGTCAACGACATGTCGACACCAGCCGCCACACCCAAGACCTTGGCCTTGCGCCTGGCTCATTCTCCCGATAGTGACGATGCCTTCATGTTCTACGCCCTGGCCACCGGCAAGGTCCGGCTGCCCGGCGTCAAGTTCGAGCACATTCTGTCCGATATCGAATCTCTGAACCACGCCGCCCGCGAGTCCAAGTACGAAGTCACGGCCGTCAGCTTCTATGGCTATACCTACGTGGCAGATAGGTACGTCCTGCTCGATTGCGGCGCCAGTTTCGGCGAGGGCTACGGTCCCATCGTGGTCTCGGCCCATGCCATCAGGAAGGAGGACCTCGCCGGACGCAAGATTGCCATTCCCGGCACCCTCACGTCCTCCTATCTCGCCCTCAAGCTCTTCGAGCCGAACGTCGAGACCGTTACCATGCCGTTCGACAAGATTCTCGACGCCGTGCAGGCGAAAGAGGTCGAAGCTGGCCTGCTGATCCACGAGGGCCAGCTGATGTTTCCGCAGATGGGATTGCATCGCGTCGTCGATCTCGGACAGTGGTGGCTGGATTCGACCGGCCTGCCTCTCCCCTTGGGCGCCAATGCCATCGTTCGCACGCTCGGCTCCGAAATGGGGCTCCAAATCGCGCGGGTGATTCGCGAAAGCGTCAGCTACGCGCTCGAACATCGCGAGCCCGCGGTGCAATACGCCATGCAGTTCGCGCGAGATATGGACCCGGTGCTCGCCGACAAGTTCATCGGTATGTACGTCAACCAGCGGACGCTGGACTACGGCGAGAAGGGCCGCGAGGCCGTCCGCGAGTTCCTCGCGCGGGGCGCTGCGATTGGCCTTGTACCCCGGTCCTTCAAGGTAGAGTTCCTCTCCGAAGCCGCCTGATTCTAGTACCCGCTGTTATATCCCGAGGCACTGACCCGGTTACGATTAGGAACCTGTCCCAAAACCTGTCCCTCAACGGCCTTCCCCCCCGGCGCCCCCTGCTTTACTATTAAAACCGTCTAATGGATTTCCATCGCGCATCTCGGGCCGACTCCTCTGATTCATCCTCGGACGTCTTCGTGCGCCGCCTCGGTTCTGGCAGCGTCAGGGAGCACTTCGGCCGGGCCGGCAGTTCCGGCATCAGCAGCCACTTGCGCTCCGCGCGCAAGCGCAGGCTGAGCCTGCCGCGCTGGCTCGTTCTGACGGTCGCCGCCGGCATGTTCGTCGCGCTCATCTTCCTGAACTTCTTCGCGCACTAGTCCCGCGCTATTGACGCCAAAGCGGTTTCCACGGACGATAGATGTTCCCGCACGCGAAGCTCTTGGGGGTTGAATGCAACGGATTCTCTCCACCTACAGGTATGTGAACCACGCGCTCGCTCCCGAAATGCTCGCGCGGATCGCAGAGGCCGGCATCCCCGCGGTCGAGATGTTTTGTGGCGCCGGCCATTTCGACTACGCCTCCGCGCAAGCCGTGCGTGAGTTTGCACGCCTCCTGCATGAGTACGGCTTGCAGTTGCATTCGCTCCATGCGCCCACCGAGCGCAGCTCCGGCGCGGGGCGGGGAAGCGGCGTGCCGATTTCGATCTCCGAGCCGGAGCGCATCCGCCGCATCGACGCCATCGACGAAGTGAAGCGCGCGTTGGAAGTCGCGGAAACCGTTCCGTTCCGCTACCTGGTGCAGCACCTGGCCAGCAGCCGCCAGCCCGCCGATCCGCGCAATCTCGACGCCGCTTTCAGCTCGCTCGAGCATCTGGGACTCTTCGCCAAGCAGCGCGGCGTCACCATCGCCATCGAAAACACGCCTGCCGAATTCGGCGCGCCCGAATCGCTCGTGCGATTTATCAAGGAAACGCGCCTCAACGACCTGCGCTTCTGCTTCGACGTCGGCCACGCGCACATCGGCGAAGGAGTCGCCGCCAGCTTCGAGCTGATGCGCGATCGCATCGTCGCCGCGCACATACACGACAACAACGGCGAAAAGGACGAACATCTGCTGCCCTGGCAAGGCACCGTCGATTGGGATGCCGCGCTGGCCGCGCTGATGAGCTTGCCCGAACCGCCCGCGCTGGTGCTCGAATTGAAGGAGCGTCCCCCCGGCATGCCCGGCCTGGATCAGATCCGCGCCACGTTCGACAAGCTCGAAGAGCATCTCGACGAAAAAGGCGTCAGCGCCGCTCGCAAATGACTCACGCACGCACTCATATCCATCGGATGAATTCATGACCCAGGAAGCGCAAGCGCCGATTCCCATCATCGCGATCGAAAGCGCCGGCCAGCACGCGGGCCGCGTGGTCACGATCCGCGGCTGGCTCTACAATCTCCGCGAATCCGGAAAGCTCCTCTTTCCGATCTTTCGTGACGGCACCGGCGTAATCCAGGGCGTCGTCTCGCTGAAGGAATATCCGGACGCCTTCGCCGCGCTCAAGGGCCTCACGCAGGAATCGAGCGTGATCGTCACCGGCAAAATTCAGGCCGAGCCTCGCGCGCCCGGCGGCTTCGAAATGCACCTTCACGCGGCGGAAGTCGTGCAGCGCGTGCCGGAATCGGAGCCGTATCCGATTCAGCTGAAAGAACACGGCGTCGATTTTCTGCTCGACCACCGCCATCTCTGGATCCGCACGCCGCGCCAGGCCTCGATCCTCCGCATCCGCGCCGAAGCGATTCGCGCCGCCCGCAATTTCATGGACGCGCAGGGCTACATCCTCACCGACGCGCCCGTCTTCACGCCCGCCGCGTGCGAAGGCACCACCACGCTTTTCGAAGTGAACTACATCGACGATCAGAAAGCGTATCTCACCCAGTCCGGCCAGCTCTACGTCGAGGCCACGGCAGCCGCGCTCGGCAAGGTCTACACCTTCGGCCCCACCTTCCGCGCCGAAAAATCGAAGACGCGCCGCCATCTCACCGAATTCTGGATGCTCGAGCCTGAGGCCGCCTATGCGCGCCTCGAAGACATGATCGAGCTGGGCGAGGGCCTCGTGAGTGCGATCGTGCAGGCGTGCGTGCAGCATCGCTCGCGCGAGCTCGAAACGCTCGGCCGCGACGTCGCCAGGCTCGCGAAGATCGTGCCGCCGTTTCCGCGCATCAGCTACGACCAAGCCGTGAAGGTCCTCCAGCAGGCCGGCAATCCCGCGAAATGGGGCGACGATTTCGGCGGCGACGAAGAAACGCTCATCTCCAGGTCATTCGACAAGCCCGTCGTGATCCACCGCTATCCCGCCGCGATGAAGGCGTTCTATATGGCCACCGATCCGGAGCGGCCCGATCTCGCACTCAGCTTCGACATGATCGCGCCCGAGGGCGGCGGCGAAATCATCGGCGGCGGCGAGCGCCAGTCGAGCTACGAAACGCTGCTCCGGCGCATCCGCGAGCACAACCTGCCCGAAGAAGCGTTTCAGTGGTATCTCGACTTGCGGCGCTACGGCAGCGTCCCGCACGCCGGCTTCGGCCTGGGGCTGGAACGCACCGTTGCGTGGATTTGCGGAACCGAGCACATCCGCGAGGTCATCCCCTTTCCACGCATGCTTTATCGCGTCTATCCTTGATCCCGGTTTGGGGCTTGGTACTTAAGTCGTCATTCTGAGCGAAGTCCCGGTACGCGAAGCGCGATACCGAGACGAAGTCGAAGCGCGCAGTTTGCGCCCCGACTGGTTTTTCGGGGAATCTCTCTTCCGCGCGCGGAACGAGGCGTCTTCGCCGTTTCTTGTGTGGAAGCGCGGGGCTTTAGCCCCGCGAAACAGCGCCCGTTTTTCCCCGGGTTTTAACCCCCGGGGCATTTGGCGAAATAGTTCGCCGTTTCGCGGCGGCGAAACGAGTGAGCAACATGGCCGAAAAAATCCGCATCATCGGCGTACCCATGGACCTCGGCGCCAGCCGCCGCGGCGTCGATATGGGACCGTCCGCGCTGCGCGTCGCCGGTTTGCAGTCGCGCCTGAAACAGCTGGGCCGCCAGGTCGAAGACGCTGGCAACATCGTGGTGCCCCAAGCCGAAGAGCAGCCCTACGGCGAAAGGAAAGCGCGCTATCTCGACGAGATCGCGCAGACCTGCAAAGGTCTCGCGGACATGGTCCGCAAATCGCTCGATGAGGACATGCTGCCGCTCGTCCTCGGCGGCGACCATTCCATCGCCGTCGGCACCGTCGCCGGCGCCGCCGCGCATTACAACAAGAAGGGCAAGCGCATCGGCGTCATCTGGCTCGACGCGCACGGCGATATGAACACGCCCGAATCCTCGCCCACCGGCAACGTCCACGGCATGCCGCTCGCCTCGATCATGGGCTTCGGTCCGCCCGAGCTGACGGAGCTGGCAGGCGTGAAGCCGATGGCCGAGCCGCGCAACGTCGCGCTGGTCGGCATCCGCGATCTCGACGCCAAGGAGCGCCGCTTCGCGAAAGAATCCGGCGTCCACGTCTTCACCATGCGCGATATCGACGAGCGCGGCATGCGCGAGGTGATGTCGGAAGCGATCCGCTTCGCCACGGACGACACGGCGGGCATCGCCGTCAGCCTTGACATGGACTTCATCGATCCGTCGGACGCGCCCGGCGTCGGCACGCCCGTGCGCGGCGGCGTCACCTATCGCGAAGCGCACCTCGCGCTCGAAATGATCGCTGATAGCAAGGCGATGATTTCCTTCGAGCTGGTCGAGATCAATCCCGTCATCGACCTGCACAATACGACCGCCACTCTCGGCGTCGAGCTGATCCTTTCCGGCCTCGGCAAGAAAATCCTGTAGCCTGCACCGCCCGCGCCGGCATCCTGCCGGCGAATTTGCCTTGCTTGTCATCCCGAGCGAGGGCCGCACGCACTCTCTCCTCCCGCCGCGACCGGGACGTGCGGCCACGCAGTCGAAGGATCTCTCTTCCATCGCGCGCCTGCCTCTCGCGATGCTCGCGTCCCGTTGTGATTGTCACCGGGAACCCCTACATCTTCCGCTCGCCGCCTGTTCCCACCGTCGCGCCTCGCGGTATATCATTCCCCCCGGACGCCGACCCATGCGCGCACGGCTCGCACCCGCGATTCTGCTCCTCGCCCTCCTCCCGTCCTTCGTCCTCACGGCGGCGCAGGACGCGCCGGCTCCCAAACCTCGCGCGCAAATGCTCGTCGCCACGCGCGACCTGCCCGATCCTCTCTTTCATGACTCCGTCGTGCTGATGCTTCCGGTGAAGGAGGGACCGCTGCTGGTGGGCCTGATCATCAACAAGCCTTCGAAAATCAAGATCCGCGACGTTTTTCCGGATTCTCCCGGGCTTCAGCAAAGCGACGCGGTGGCCTATTTCGGCGGCCCGGTCGACGCAGCCGTCGTTGCGCGCAGCGCCGTCTTTCGCTCGAAAACGCCTCCGAAAGGCGCGACTCTGGTATTCGCCGACGTCTACGTCACGTTCGATCCCGGCGAGATTCTTGCGCTGGCGGAAAATGCGCCGCAGGCGTCCACGGTCCGCATCTTTCTCGGCCGCGCGCAATGGGCGCAGCAGCAATTCGACAACGAAGTGGCGCACGGTGCCTGGCACATCCTGCCCGCCACACCCGATTCCGTCTTCAGCTCGCTCCCCGAATTCCTCTGGCGCTCCCTGATCGACCGCGCTGAGCCCCGCCCCGTCGCCCAGTCCGCCCCGCCACGCCGCCCGCCCTCATCTGTCATCCCGAGCCGATCCGCGTTCTTCGCGGATTGAGTCGAGGGATCGGCTGTTGCATCGTAGGGGCACGATATATCGTGCCCGGCGCAGATTTGGCTGGATGTAGGCCATTCATCCCAGCGGCCAATCGAGCCTGGGGAATCACACGTGCCCGGTGCTCGACCTTGGCGCGATTTTGGCACTTGTCACAGGGTGTGGCCCCGGGGCCGTCACTCCTCTAGCTCACGTTCTCGTTCCTTGAGAGAGTTGCCTGCGGGTGCGCGATCAGTTTCGGCGACGCGCGGAGCTTGGGGTGATTTCGCCTGGCCTTGGCGGGGTCCCATTCGAGAGTCACGAGGTCATCTTACGCTGCCAGACCCGGCCGGGCTGTCTTCACGACAACGCTGCAAGCAACTCATTGCCAGCAGCATTGTTTGAATGGGCATCGCTGCCGTCAGCTTGCCTCGCAATTCTCGAACGCATGACATACAAATAAAGTTCGTCTTTGGGCGCATTTCAAAATGACTCCAAACAAACGGCTGCGCGTAGGCGTGATTTTCGGCGGGCGATCGGGCGAACACGAAGTCTCGCTCGCGTCGGCCGCGTCCGTGATTCGCGCGCTCGATCCCGAAAAATACGAGGCCGTGCCCATCGGCATCACGAAGGACGGCCGCTGGCTTGTCGGCACCGGCGCGCAGAAGATGCTGCCCGAGGTCCTGAAATCCGGCGAGCGAGTCTGGCTGCCGCCCGATCCCACGTCCGCCACTCTCGTTCCGATGACGCCATCGGCCGAGCATCCCGCCGTCAGCGTCGATGTCGTGTTCCCAGTGCTCCACGGCACGTTCGGCGAAGACGGCACGGTGCAGGGACTGCTCGAACTCGCCGGCCTGCCCTACGTCGGCGCGGGCGTTCTCGCGTCCTCCGTCGGCATGGATAAGGACGTGCAGAAGCGCCTCTTCGCGGAGGCCGGCTTGCCGATCGTTCCGTTCATCGCCGTGCGCCGCTCGGAGTGGGAGCGCGATCGCGTGAAAGTAATCCGCGAGATCAAAAAGAAATTCCGCTTTCCCGTGTTCGTCAAGCCCGCCACGCTCGGCTCGTCCGTCGGCATGACGCGCGTGAAGGCCGCGCATGAGCTGATCGGCGCCATCGATGCGGCCGCGGAGTTCGCGCTGAAGATCATGATCGAGCGCTGCGTGAACGCGCGCGAGATTGAAGTCTCCGTGCTCGGCAATGACGACGTGCGTGCGTCGATCCCCGGCGAGATCCTGCCGCATCGCGAATTCTACGACTACACGGCGAAATACCTGGAGCAGGGAACTCAGCTGCTGATTCCCGCGCCGCTCACGAAAAAGCAGGTCGCCACGTTTCAGGATTACGCCGTTCGCGCATTCCGCTCGATCGAAGGCACGGGAATGGCGCGCTGCGATTTCTTCCTCGAAAAGAAGACCGGAAAGATTTTCATCAACGAGGTGAATACGATTCCCGGCTTCACGTCGATCAGTATGTACCCGAAAATGTGGGAAGCCTCCGGACTGCCGTACCCGAAATTGATCGACCGTCTGATCGAACTCGCGTTCGAACTCCACCGCGAAAAGGCCCGCACGAAATATTCGATCGAACTTCCGCCCGGCGCCGCCGGCGCCCTCGAAGCGTAGCGAAAAGGCCCTGAAAATGGGCCGAAAACCACTGTCGCGCGAAATTCTTTGTCATTTTGCGCCCTCGCAAGTCTGCACCGTAAACCGGCCTTAACTGGCACGTTTTGGCACCCAAACGACCCTTAACTGGCCCTTACGGAGCATGGAACCGGCCGCGGCGCGCCCGGGCGCCCGTCCGGTCTTCTTGTCCGCACCATGCGTGTACTTGACAGCCCCTGACCCTGTAATTAAACTAACCGGTTAGTTGAAGAATAGCCGCAGCTCCGCAGGAGGGTTCCGATGCGATATCGCCGGCTGGGAAAAAGCTCTCTCGTGGTCTCCGCGCTCGGACTCGGCTGCATGGGAATGTCGCAGTCGTACGGAACCCCGGACGACGCGGAGTCCGTCGCCACGCTGAATCATGCGCTCGACTGCGGCATCACGATGCTCGACACCGCGGACATGTACGGCGGCGGCACGAATGAAGAGCTGCTTGCACCGATCCTGGCCAAGCGGCGCAACGAGATCATCCTCGCGACGAAATTCGGGAACATGCGCCAGCCGGACGGCCGCTTCCTCGGCGTGAATGGAAGACCCGAGTACGTGCAGCAGGCGTGCGAGGCCAGCCTGCAACGGCTGAAGATTTCGACAATCGATCTTTTCTATCTGCATCGCGTCGATACCGGCGTGCCGATCGAGGAGACCGTGGGCGCGATGGCGCGGCTGATCGAGCAGGGCAAGGTGCGCTACCTGGGACTTTCGGAAGCGGGCGCGAAGACGATTCGCCGCGCCCACGCGACGTATCCGATCGCGGCGCTGCAAAGCGAGTATTCGCTCTGGACGCGCGATCCGGAAGGCGAAATTCTCAACGCCTGCCGCGAACTGGGAATCGGTTTCGTGCCGTACAGCCCGCTGGGCCGCGGGATTTTGACCGGGCAGGTGAAGAGCAACGAGTTTGGCGCGAAAGATTTTCGGCGGATTTCGCCGCGATTTCAGGGCGACAACTTCGGCAAGAACATGGAGCTTGTGAAGCGCGTGGAGGCGATCGCGGCGGAGAAGCAGTGCACGCCGGCGCAGCTCGCGCTGGCGTGGGTGCTGGCGCAGGGCGACGACATCGTCCCGATTCCGGGCACGAAGCGGCGCGCGTATCTCGACCAGAACCTCGGCGCGCTGGACGTGAAGCTGACGCCCGCCGACCTGCGGCGCATCGACGAAGCATTGCCGCGCGGCGCGGCCGTGGGTGCGCGGTATCCCGACGAATACATGAACCGCCTGGGAATCTGAAACAAACATGGCGCGCGGACGTAGAAAAGACGAGGACCCGGCCACGGCGCGGCGGATTCTGGCCGCGGCGGAGCGGCAGTTTGCCGCGCAGGGCCTCGAGGGGGCTCGCACCGAGGAAATCGCCATGGCGGCGCACGCGAACAAAGCGATGCTCTACTATTATTTCGGCAACAAGCGCCGCCTGCATCGCGCGGTGCTGGAAAACCTGCTGCGGCAGTTGCGCGTCGCCGTCTTCGCTCCGCCGCGAAAGAGCCTGTCCCCGCGCGAAAGATTTTTCGCCGGCGTCAGCGGCTACTTCGATTTTCTGGCGACGCACCCGAACTACCCGCGGCTGGTGCAGCGCCAGGCGATGGAAGCAGGCAGCGGCTTCGAGTGGATGGTGAAGGAATTCTTCCGGCCGCTGCATCAGGAGTTCGCGCGGACGATCCAGCAGGGAATTGCGAAGGGCGAGTTTCGCCAGCTCGATCCGGACCAGAGCGCTCTGATGACGATGCAGATGACGACATCCTATTTCGCCGCGGCGCCGATTCTGAGCCGCGTGATCGGCCAGGACCTGCTGGCTCCGGACGCGGTGGCGGCGCGGAAGCGCGCGCTGCTCGATTTCCTGCAGCACGCCATGGCCCGCGAAGGAGCGAAATCCCGATGAAGGCCAGTATGCGATCGTTCGGCATCATCGGGCTGGTGTTCCTGATCGCGCTGGTCTTCTACATTTTCACGACGCCGCACGGAAAAGAAATTCCCCTGACAGGCATCGTGGACGGCAACGAAGTGATCGTGAGCCCGCAGATCATGGGCCGGATCGTGACGCTGAAAGTCGATGAAGGATCGGAAGTCAAGAAGGGCGATCTGATCGCGGAACTCGACCCGAAGGAGCTGCAGGCAAGCCTCGCCGCGGCCAACGCCAACGTGGCGAGCCTGCAGGCGCAGGTGAGCGAAGCGAATCACAATTATTCCCTGACGGATGATTCGACCGGCGCCTCTCTGAAGCAGGCCGAAGCCACTCTGACGGCGACGCGGGCGCAGCTCGACCAGGCGAAGGCGAACCTGTGGCGGGATCAGACCGACTACGACCGCGTTCAGAAACTTTTCGACAGCGGCGTCGAGTCGGCGCAGGACCGCGATCACGGGGAAGCCACGCTGAAGGCTTCGCAGGCGAACGTGAAGTCGCTGGAAGATTCCGTGAACGCCCAGGAGGCCGCGCTGGCCCTGGCGAAGGCGAACCGCAAGCAAGTGGACGTGCGCGGGAGCGAGATCGCGACCACGCTGGCGCAACTGGAGCAGGCGCGCGCCACGGCCGCGCAAATCGCGACGCAGCTCGGCTACACGGAAATCTATGCGCCGATCGACGGCATCGTTTCCGTGCGGGTGGCCAAGCAAGGCGAGGTGGTGGCGCAAGGCTCTCCCATCGTCGTGGTGGTCGACGTGGATCATTTGTGGGTGCGAGCCGACGTGGAAGAGAGCTACATCGACGCGGTGCAATTCGGGCAGACGCTGCATGTGAAGCTGCCGTCGGGAGACGTCCTGCAAGGGCAGGTTTTCTTCAAAGGCGTAGAAAACGACTTTGCCACGCAGCGAGACGTGAGCCGCACGAAGCGCGACATCAAGACCTTCGCGATCAAAGTGTCGGTGCCGAACGATGGCCGGCGGCTCTTCACCGGAATGACGGCGACGGTGCTCCTGCCGCCGCTGCAAAGAAAGAGCTGGTTCGCGAGCCTGTAGCCTCCGTGCGCGGCCCAGCGAGCGACCTGTCATGAACGCGATTGAAGTCGATCATCTGACGAAGAAATTCGGCGACCTGACGGCGGTGAATGACGTGAGCTTCGCGGTATCGCAGCAGGAGATTTTCGGGCTGCTCGGTCCGAACGGCGCGGGGAAGACGACGCTGATCCGCATTCTGACGACGCTGACGCCGCCGACCGCGGGCACGGCTCGCGTGGGAGGGCACGACATTCGGACCGACGCCGACGGCGTGCGCCACACGCTGGGCGTGATTCCGCAAGCGTTCACGTCCGATCCCGAATTGACGGCCAAAGAAAACATGGCGATTCACGCCAAGCTCTATGGCGTGCCCGCTGACAAGCGGGATGCGCTGATCGACCAGTTGCTCGACAACGTGGAGCTGCTGAAGTTCCGCGACGCGCTGGTCCGCACATTTTCGGGCGGCATGCGGCGAAGGCTGGAGATTGCGCGCGGGCTCGTCCATTCGCCGAAAATCATGTTTCTCGACGAACCGACGACCGGCCTCGACCCCGTATCGCGCGCGCACGTGTGGGAGATGATCCGTTCGCTGCGGGACAAATCCGAGCTGACGATTTTGCTGACCACGCACTACATGGAGGAAGCGGACAAACTCTGCGACCGGATCGCCATCGTGGACCACGGCAAACTGGCCGCGCTGGATACGCCGGCCCGGTTGAAGGACAGCGTGCCGGGAACGGAAATCGTGGAGGCGGAGTTCGAAGGGGCTCCGGCCGACTGGGCCGAGCAGTTGCGCGGCGTCGCGCAAGCCACCGGAGTGACCGAACACGACAGCGTGGTTCATATCACGTCGCACGACGGACCGGCGACCGTCGCGGCGCTGATGGACTTGGCGCGCGCGCGCAAGGTGACCGTGAAGAGAGTCTCCGTGCAGGGCACCACGCTCGACGATGTGTTTCTGCACTACACGGGCACGGCGCTGCGCGACGCGCCGCAGAAGGCCACGTATCAGCCGAGTCCGTTTTCGAGGTAGCAAGCGGTGGCATCGGAGGAGTTGAGAGCATGAAGATGTACCGGATTGCGGCGCTCATCGAACGCGACATGCGGAAATTCTTCCGCAGTCCCGCGCTGATGCTGAGCTCGTTGATCTTTCCGCTCGTGCAGCTCGTGGTTCTCGGTTACGCGTTTGGAGGGAAGATCAGGGGCGCGACGCTTGCCGTGGTGGACGAGGACCATTCGGTCGAATCACGGAGGATGGCGGAGATGTTCGACGGAATCGCCGCGGGCCCGCAAACTTTCCGCGTGGTCCAGTACGATTCTCTGTCCAAGGCGACGGACGATCTGAAGACGGGATTCGTCCGCGGAGTCGTCGACATCCCGCACGAGTTCTCCCGGCGCTATTACCAGCACGACCGTCCGCGCGTCGTTTTCACCGAGGACAACAGCGACCAGTTCATATCCAGCGCGCTGCTGGAGCGCGTGCAGGAGATGGCCACGGAACTGAACACCCCGGACGTTCAGCCGCGCCTGGACGCGCAGGTCGAGCTGAATATCGTCGAGATCTATCCTTACATCGAGTACATCAAATATCTGCTTTCCGGCTCGACCGCCATGGCGATCTTCATCACGGCGATGATCGGCGGCGGGATCACGTACATCGACGACAAGATGCGAGGGCTGCACGAAGGCTATCTGCTGACTCCGATTCAGAAAACCGAGCTTATCGGAGGACTGATTGGCGCGGGGACCATCAAGGCGTTCATGGCCGGCATGTCGTTGGTCATTATCGGAGGCCTGATCGCCGGGATTCCGCGCCTGTGGGATCCGGCGCGGCTCGTTTATCTGGCGGTGGTCGTCGCGGTGGCGTCGCTGGCGATGATCAGCCTGATGTTTTTGGTCATGGTGCGCGTGGACGATCCGCTGGTGCCGCGCGCGATTTTCGGCGTGCTGAACATGCTGCTGTTTTTTCCCTCGGGCGCCGTGTATCCGATCGAGGCGTTCCCCTCGTGGCTCCGGTGGATATCGGTGATCGATCCGTTCACCTACACGGTCCACGCGCTGCGCAATCTGACGCTGAAAGATACGGGCCTCGGCGGGATCTACATGGACATTCTCATCCTGAGCGGCTTCTCGGCTATCATGGTGACGGGCAGCATTTCGCTGTTCAAGCGCCAGTTGTGAGAAGGAGAAGCCTGTGAGCCTGTTGGACGCCGCCGAACTACGTCCTCCGTCGAAACTGAAGCGCCGCCTGATCATGGTGGCGGTGTTCATCGCTCTGGGCGGAGCCGGACTGTGGTGGCTGCTGCGCTACCACACGGAAAAAGTGACCGTCTATCATTTCCTGAGCGCGGTCGAAGCGGGCGACATGCAGCGCGCCTATCAGATCTGGAAGCCGGTGCCTTCCTACACGTACGATCGATTCCTCCAGGATTGGGGGCCCAGCGGATTCTACGGCCCCGTGAAAAGCTTCAACGTGAAGGACACGGATCACCCGAAAGGGTGCTCGTGCGTCATTATCATTACCGAAGTCAGTCCCTACCAGCCGTTTCCCGAGAAAAGCGACTTCGTGAAACAGCAGAAGACGCAGGAAATCCGGTTGCGAGTGGAGTACCAGGATCAGTCGATCGGTTTTCCGCTGGACTAACGGACTACTCGCTTTCGATTCGGGCTTCGTCAACCAGCATGATGGGAATATCTTCGCGAATCGGATAGACGCGCTTGCACGTGGCGCACTTCAGCCCGTGCTGATCCGGCGTAGGCTGCACGGGCGTCTTGCAGAGCGGGCACACCAGAATGTCCAGCAGTTCCTTCGAAACAGCCATGCGCTTCCTCCGATCGATGTGAGCACCGCAGTCTAGCAAGCCGCCGCGCGGCAGAGCAACCGGGTGCGACGGAGGACGGTCGCGCCACGGATGAACGCGGTAGACACCGAGAATCGAAACCGAACGGGGGCCGGGAGAAAAGGGGCGCTGCGTAACAGCGGAGGGACCGGCCCGGCCTATGGAAGTCCAGCGGCCTTGAACGTCAGCCGCGCGTTCCATTCCGCGCCTTGGGCAAGTTCGACGGGCCACACGGCGAGGATCTGGGAGCCCTGGTAGATGCGTTCGAAGCCGTCCTCGGATTCGGAGACGGTTTCTATGGGCGCGATCCAGAAGCCGCGCGAAGAAGGAGCGTCGAGCGTCACACTGGCGTGTTGCCACTCGTCCACGATGCGAAGCTCGGCGTCCGGCACAGCAGCGGACCAGCGCAGGGGAAAGCGCTTGCCGTCGGACTGGAAGTAGCGATCGGGCATCGCAGGCGCGAGAAAATTGACCACGATTTCGAGACCGACCTGCACCGAAACCGTCCCGGGCGCGTTGCGGCGCAGCGAGAGGTCGCAGACGATATCAAAACCGGCGGGCGTGGGCGCGAACGAGAATCTCTTCTCGGCGCGCCAATCGGGGCTCTCGCACGAAGCGAGCACGGCGTGAGTTGCGGACGAATCTCGCACGCGATAGCGGCCGCCGGCAAGAGCGGCGTCTTCTTCGAGACGAATCGATTCGTAATCGGCGTGCGCCTTCCCCTGCGCGAACAGCAGCACGCGGAAAGAGTGGCGCGGCCAGCGGTCGTAGACGAGCCAGCGTTCGAGGCCGGCTTCCTTGGCGCGCGTCTGATCGTGGATCGACTGCACTCCGTGGCCCTGTTGCGCGGGCAGCCGCCGAATTTTCTCGTGGTAGCTTTCCGGCCGGCGCATCAGCGAGTTGATGAGAGTCACATTGGGCGGCCGGAAATCGAGCGAAGAAATCGTGCCGCCGTCGTCCGGTGCAATCAGAGCCGCGTAACGGTCGGAGGTGAGATAGATTTCATCGCGGCCGTCGGCGTTGAAATCGAGCTTCGTTTCGGCGGCGTACTGCTTCTTGCGGTGCGCGAGGCCGTCCGCAATCGCTTCCGCGCGCTCCAGAGCGGCCCAGACCGCCGTGCGCAAATGCGGGGAATAGAGTCCGCCGAACACGCCGTGCCAATAGGGATCGTTGCACTGGCCGCGCAGCAGCTGCGTCACGGCCTCCTCGTGCCCCTGCTGGAAACTCTTGTCATGCCGTCGGCTGTGGCAGAGGCGGCGGACTTTGTCCGAGACGTGGAGCATCTTCTTGTGCATCAGGTTTGATTCGGGGTATTTGGTGAAGAAATTTCGCCACGTGCCGCCGCGCAAGAAGGGCAGCGCCTCCTGGCGCCGCACGAATTCGTTGACGAGATTGTGGTAGCGATCGCGCGCGCCGGTGGGCAGCGACCATTCCATCATCTCCGTGTAGGACGCGGAGGGCAGATCGGCGCGGCCAAGCGGCGCGTGCGACGAGACCGCGTCGCCGGGTGTGGTGGTGGCGAGCCAGCCGGAGTTCTTCTCCAGCGCCGAGAAGAAGCTCTCGAGCCAGCCATGCCGATAGCAGTGGGTGTTCGTGCCGGGCCAGACGCCGAATTTTTCAAGGTCGTCTCCCATGGCCGCGAAGCCGCCCGCGTGGTGTTCGGCGGCGGTGCGAAGAGAGTCGATCGTTTCGTCGACGCTGCGGAAGGGAATCAGATAGCGCAGCGATTTGAGGCCGGGAAGAACCTTCACCGTGTGGCCGAGATCTTCGGCGAGGCGATAGCCGTAAAGCTGGTCGAGCTCGAACCCGGCGCCGAGGAAGTGATTGTCGTCAACGAGCGTGTAATCCACGCCGGCGGCCGCGAGCGAGGAGGGAATCTGCGGCTCCCAGACGCGCTCGGCAAGCCACGCGCCGCGCGGGCGCACCCTGAAGTGCCTTTCGACGTAATCGGAAAGGCGCGTGATTTGCTCCTGACGATCTTCGGGAGGGATGGTGACGAGAATCGGCTCGTAGAATCCGCCGCCCACCATCTCCACCTGCCCCGCGGCGACCAGCGAGCGCAGACGGTCGAAATACTCCGGATGTTTCGCCTCCAGCCATTCGAGCAGCGGACCGGAATAGTGCAGTCCCATGCGAATCGAGGGATGGCGCGCGAGGACTTCGACGAAGGGAAGATAGGAATCCGCGTAGGCGCGTTCGAGTACGTCGTCGAAATTGCCGACCGGCTGGTGCGCGTGGATCAGGAGGACGAGTTCGAATTTCGCCACCGGAAACCCTCGGGCCTGCATTTTAGGATAACCCGATTCCGGAGAAGTTCACATGCGCAGATTCGATGGATGTTATCAGGAAATCGCGGAGCGAATGGCGGCAGCCCCTGCAAATTGGGTGAGCCGCTCGCCGATTCGGGAGATTGCTGCTTCGATGGCCGATACCGGTGCTGCGGACGGGGCATAGATGATTCCGAGGACCGAGCGGGCGGATTCGGTGATCATGCTGCGCGTGGAATCGCTGATCGGGCTGCCGAAAGGACCTTCGGAATCGGCGAGAACGGGGCGGCCCGCGAGATGCCAGGTGCGCTTGCCGATGCCTTCGTATGTTTCGGCGGCGGCGCCTTCGCGGAAAACGACCGGAGGGCGGAGGCGGCCGAGGTCGTAGCAGCCGTAAGGCCATCCGGTCTCGATCGAGCCGATGTTGCCGATATCGACGACGTTGAGGACGCGATAGAGTCCTTTGCCTTGTACGACGCGGCGGAGCAGCGCCTCCGACGACGGCCGATATTTCGACGGGTCCACGCCCCAGGCGCGAAACATGGCGCGGACGTCGCGAGTCGGCCCGGCTTCGGCGAGTGATTCGACCGTGAATTCGCGGCGCGTGCGCTCGCAGACGTCGTCCATCAGTTGCGCGAGCGGGCCGTCGGCGGGCGTGACGCGGACATCGTCTGCTTCGACGATGCCGAGTCTCACGCTGGGCAGTTCGATCTTGATGTCCATGATCGGGCTTGATTCGGGCTGACCGGGGGCTGCTATCATCGCTTGCATTCCGCGACCGGCGGGGCCCGCTCGCGGAAAATTCTACAGGCAATTGCCTGCACGCGATGAGCGAAAACGAGACGTTCAAACGCGGAGTGGCGCATTTCAACGCGCGCGAGTTCTTCGAGGCGCATGAGGCCTGGGAAGAGTTGTGGCTGCCCGCAGACGAGCCGGAAAAGACGTTTCTGCAGGGAATGATTCAGATCGCCGCCGCGTTCCACCACTACCAGCGAAGAAATCCGCGCGGCACGAAATCGCTGCTTTCGGCGGGGCTCGGAAGGCTTGAATCTTGCCCGAAAGAGTTCCGCAGCATGGATATGGCGAGGCTGCGAAACGAGGCGGGGGTTTGGCTCGATGCGCTGGCGGAAAGCGAAGGAATCAAGCCCTCGAAACTGCCGCGAATCCACGCCGCAAGGCGGCCGTGGATCGAAGCGCCCAAAAAGAAAAAGCGGCGGATGAGATCACCCGCCGCTTCCAAGAATCGCTGAAAAGACCGCGCTAGACCTTCTTATAGTAATCAGCGTTGGTCTTGGCGTACTCCGCCCATTTTTCCGGCAGGTCTTCCATCGCGAAGATGGCGGTCACGGGGCAGACCGGAACGCAGGCGCCGCAGTCGATGCACTCGTCGGGGTTGATATAGAGCTGCTTGGCGCCTTCGAACTCACCCTCGTCCTTGCGCGGGTGGATGCAATCCACTGGGCAGACGTCGACGCAGGCGGTGTCCTTCGTTCCAATGCAAGGCTCGGCAATCACGTAAGCCATTCGTGCTATCTCCTAGAAGGGCCGATATTAAAGAGCTGAATGCAAAATCGGGCGCGAAACCCGCCGAAATTTTTATATCACCAAAGAGGCAGGGGCACAAGCGCTCTCCCCGATAGGCTGGCGGCCCCATGGCCTTCGAATCCGCTAGTGATAAGCACGCTACACGGCTCCCAGTGGCTTGTTTCGAGGCTATACAATAGTGGAACGGAGGACGGGGGACATGCGAACGCCCAGGGGGCGGCTGTTCGTAATCGGGGCACTGGCGCTGGCCGCATTGGCGGCCCTATTCTGTTCGAGGCCCCGCACCGCCGCCGCGAGGCCCGCCGCCATTGCGGAGCCCGGCGACCCGCAATTGATCGATCTCACGGGCTACAAGGAGTTGCTGGCCAAGAATCGAGGCAAGGCCGTGATGGTGACTTTCTGGGCCACGTGGTCTGAACCCAGCCGCACCGAGTATCCGATGATGGTTGCTTTCTCCAAGGAGTACGGCCCGGAAGGGCTCGCCGTGATCGGCGTGAGCCTGGACGAGGACTCGGACATGCCTCTCGTTCGTAAGTTCCTCACCACCTTCCATCCGGATTTTCCCAACTACCGCCAGCGGCCGGGCATCGATCCGGACGCGTTCTATCAAGGCGTGAACCCGGAATGGCGCGGCACCATGCCGCAGACGGACTTCTACGCGCGCGACGGTCATCTCGCGCGATACTTCATCGGGGACAAGCCCAAGGACGCTTTCGTCCAAGCGATTCGTCTGATTCTGGCCGTGCCTCTGACGGAGAATCACTCCGGCGGCGACGCAGTCTCGGGAGACTAACCGCGCAAGAAAAAGCCCGGAGCCGAGCCCCGGGCTCTTCCTCTTCGTCGAGTTCTATCGAGCGCTACTGCTGTTGGATGGAAACCGGCTTGGTCAGCTTGAAGTGAAGCCGCGTTTCGGCCGGCAGGGAAATATCGCGCTTGCCCGTGTAGGCCGCGCCTGCGGTGCCCGCTCCGCCGCCTGCGAGAGCGCCGATGGCCGCTCCCTTGCCGCCGCCCGCCAGCGCGCCGACAATCGCGCCGAACGCCGCGCCACCGCCGGCGCCCACGGCCGTCCGCTTGCCGCGTCCCTTGCCCGCTTCTTCGAACTGACTCGACTCGATCGAATACTTCGTGCCGTTCACGGTGATCGAATCGAGCGTGAGGGCGAGAATCGCGCCGCCCTTCAGATGACCGGCCGCCTGCGCCTGCGTGATCGTGCCGCGCGCCTTGGTGCCGGACGGGAGAACATTGCGGCCGTCCACGGTCACCGGCTCGGCCAGCGACGCGGCGAAGACGTCGCCGCTGCTGTTGGTTTTCGTGTTGATGTCCTGATCGAGCGTGACGGTCAGGGTCGTTCCCGCGGCGATCTCGATTGGCGGCGGTGGCGCGGGAGCAGGAGCGGAGGCGCCGTTGCCGCCCGAGCTCGATCCCGACCCTGTGCCGCTGGAAGTGGAAGATGTGCCCGTGTTGCCGCATCCGCACAGCGCCAGCAGGACGCCGGCTGCGATCCATCGCGCGATCATTTGCTTTCGCATTGTTTTCACCTCTGGTCGAGCGTGAGATTCAACGAAAGGCTGGGGGGATGGTGACTCCGCCTATTGTAGAGCGAAGCTGCGGCGATCTCAATGGATCACCGCAGGTTTCTCGAAAGTGGCCTGGAATCAAGCCTTTTCCGCGGCGAGGAAGCGTTCGGCCTCGATGGCGGCCATGCAACCGGAACCGGCCGCAGTGATCGCCTGGCGGTAGTGGTGGTCCTGGACGTCTCCCGCGGCAAATACGCCGGCGATATTCGTTTTCGGGCCGTGGTTGGTGAGGATGTAGCCGTTTTCGTCCATGTCGATTTGACCCTTGAAGACCTTGCTGTTCGGGTCGTGGCCGATGGCTACGAAGAGGCCCTCGATGGCGATCTGCTTCTTCTCGTTGGTGTCGGTGTTGTGCAGCGTGACGAGCTCGACCGAATTCTTCTGGACGTCGTGGACCTCGTCGACGATGTAGGGCGTGAGGAACTCGATCTTCGGGTTCGCCCGGGCGCGATCGAGCATGATCCTCGACGCGCGAAATTCATTGCGACGGTGGACGAGATAGACTTTCTTGGCGAAGCGAGTGAGAAAGGTCGCCTCCTCCATCGCCGTGTCGCCGCCGCCGACCACCGCGATGTCGCGATTGCGGAAGAACGCGCCGTCGCACGTGGCGCAGGTGGAGACTCCGTGACCCAGCAAGTGGCGCTCGGACTCGAGATTCAGCATGCGCGCGGACGCGCCGGACGCAATGATCAGCGTCTCCGTCTCGTAGGTCTCCTTACCTGCGACGATCTTGAACGGCCGCTTGCTCAGATCCGCCGAAGTCACCGCGCCGGAGCGGAACTCCGCGCCGAAACGCTGCGCCTGCTTGCGCGTTCGCTCGATCAACTCGGGACCGAGGATGCCGTCGGTAAATCCCGGGAAATTCTCGACTTCCGTGGTCAGCGCGAGCTGACCGCCCGGCTCGTAGCCATCGAGAACGACTGGCTTTAGATCCGCGCGCGCCGCGTAAACCGCCGCCGTTAAACCCGCACATCCACTGCCGATAATGACGACCTTGTGCACTGAACTCTCCTGAATGACGATGATTGGATTCCTACGGACGGCCCGGCGTTTCAGCGCCGAGCCAGATAGTATAGCAATCCCTTCCGCCCGCTGCTATCGCGCCGACCAGGTGATGGCTGATTGGATTCCGAGGCTCACACGCGCCATCGGTGCCTGCGCCAAGCGATGTAGATTGGCAGCACGAGTGAAGCTTCCAAGAGTGAGACAAGACGCTCAGGCGTGGGCCGTTGAAGACATCTGTGTGTGTGGCCCGCCGCGACGAGTCGGGCGTCGCGAGCGCAACTGGCCTGTTTTCAGGCCTGGCCCGCTGGCGGGGTGAATGCACAAGTGAAGCCAATGAAGCGATTCACAAAAACGCGGACGACTGTCTGTGTCGCTGCTCTGTGCGCGGCCGTTGCGGTGGCTTCGCTGTCGCCCCTTGTGCGGCACGCGTTCGCCGGCACAGTGGCTGTGCTCTCCGGTGACCGCGCTCCGGCGCCGCGAGACCGAATGAATTTGCCCTCCGTGATGCTGTGGGCCTGGGAAAGGCCGGAAGACCTGAGCTCGCTCGATCCCAGGAAAGCGGGCGTAGCATTCCTCGCGCAGACGATCGAGATTCGCTCGCCCTCCGGGACCGGCCTGGGGGTTTCCGCGCGCCCCCGGCTTAACAGCTTGCGCGTGCCTCCGGGAACGAAACTGATGGCCGTCGTGCGCATCGAGACTCCGAACGACCTGTGGCACCGCGGAGATCAACTTCGCCCAGCATCCACGGCGGAGGCGCCTCCCTACACCGTGGCGCAGCGGGAACGAGCGGCTGCCGTGATCGCGCAGTCCGCTCGCTTGCCCGATGTGGTCGCGGTGCAGATCGATTTCGACGCAGCGCGAAGCGAACGAGGGTTCTACTCCGCGCTGCTCACTGATGTAAGGCGGCGATTGCCCGCGCGAACGCCGCTCTCGGTGACCGCCCTGGCCTCCTGGTGCATTGGAGATCCCTGGCTGGACGATTTGCCCGCTGGCACGATCGATGAGGCTGTGCCGATGCTGTTTCGAATGGGTCCGGATACGCACAGAGTCGCGGCCCTCTTGCAATCCGGCGACGACTTCCGCTCGCAGGTATGCCGCGGAAGTCTGGGCGTCTCGACCGACGAGCCTTTCTCAGAGGCCCTGCTGCGCGGCGATGCATTGAGGAACATTCGCGATTGGAGCGGAAAACGAATCTACGTGTTTCCGGGCAGAACGGAGTGGGACAAGTCGGCTGGCAGAGTGGTTGAGGAGATCGGCAAATGGCACGGCGAATAGCGCGAACCCTGCTCGTGGGGTGTTTGATCGGGGCGCTTGTAGCGCCGCCCGCAATCGCCTGCGGCAATTGGGAACCCTACGCAACATTCACAGCCATCAACGTGCCGGGCGCGGCTAAAGCGTATGCGCATGGAAAAGTCGGCATTCCGCAGCCGACCTACTACCACCTGTATCTCTACGCCGCCTATCGCAACCTGGCCGGAAAGCCTTTCACCGCGATCGAGTCGAAGCAAATGGATGCCTACTGGGGAGAAGACAGCGAGCAGGAAGCGCGCTCGCAGCCGGGGCCAGACACGGACGTGGAATGGGCAGGGACCTGGATGGTGGCGCGCGCGAAGGTGCTGGGCGCCGACGCGCGCGGCGGACGATCTCCGTACTCGGGGCCAGTCAACGAGGACCGAGACGGCGAATACATTTCCTTTTACAACTGTCTGGACGACGCGTTTCGACGTGCGGTCACGACGCTTGAGGCCCGAGTGAACCAGTTCGGCGCGTCGAGCCCCTACGTGCGCAGTTGGATCGATGCGCAGGACGCGGTGTTTCAGAATTGCGGGAGAGAGAACGATCCTGTTACGCGGCAGCGCAAAGCCGTGCTGCTGCCCGTGGCGGCGCAGGCCGGCGATCCGGACATCATCCGGCAGGATCGCGCCTATCAAATGGCCGCGGCCCATCTGTACGGAGAGGAATTCGCCGAAGCCCGAACCGGGTTCGAAGAGATTTCGAAGGACGCGTCCTCTCCCTACCACGCGCTTGCGGCGTACCTGGTGGCCCGCACGCTTGTCCGGGAAGGGACTCTGACTCACAAGGCCGGCAGCACGTACAACTATGAAGCGCTGGAAGCCGCCGACAAGCAACTGCGAGCAATCCTGGCGGACAAGAATCTTGCGGCGATTCACGAGGACGCCCGCCGGATGCTTGCATTTGTGTCGATACGGCTTCATCCCAATCAGCACGCCAGGGAAATGGAGACGGAGCTTCTGAGCGGCAATCCTCCCGCTACGTTTCAGCAGGACTTTACGGACTACCTTTGGCTTCTCGATCACGCGGGGCTGCTCTACAACGATCCGGAGCGGACGGCCAAGGAGCCGGCCGGGCCCCTTGGCGGAGACATGACGGATTGGATCCTGAGTTTTCAGGGGACGGGCCGAACGGCGTTCACACATTCGTACGCGAGATGGCAGAGGACACATTCGCTGCCCTGGCTGGTCGCCGCGATCACGCAGGCCGGCCCGAAGGATCCCGAAGCGGCGCGTCTGGAAATGGCGGCTGCAAAAGTGGCTCCGAGCTCGCCGGGATACGCCGCGGTTGAGTTTCACAGGTTGCGGCTACTCGAACTCTCCGGGAAAGAGCAGGAAGCGAGAAAAGAACTCGATCGGGTACTTTCGACGGCGGGGGCGTCGTTTCCGATATCGGCGCGGAATCAGTTCCTGGCGATGCGGATGAAACTGAGTACGAATCTGGACGAACTGTTGCGCTTCGCCCAGAGAATGCCGGACGTGACGGCGGACCCGCCCACGCTATTGGGAAGCACGGCTGAAAATGCCGGGCCGATGTTTGACGCTGACGGCGCGATTACGCTGACCGAAAAGTTGCCGCTGCGGCGGATGGCCGATGCCGCGAAATCCGATGTGCTGCCTGCGCCGCTGCGGCGCGACGTCGCCATCGCGGCGTGGACGCGCGCAGTCCTGCTGAAGAACGAGGCGATCGCCGTGGAGATCGCGCCGGTACTGGCACAGCTCGCGCCGGTGCTCAAGCCGGGGCTGGACGAATACGTGGCGGCAAAGGACCCGGCCAGCCGCGATTTTGCCGCGGTGCTGATTCTCCTGCGAACGCCCCGCCTGCGGCCCTTCGTGAGCGATTCGATTTCCGGCGTGAGTTTTCCCACCGATGCCGAAATACGGGACGCGCAGAGTATCGCGGGCAACGTGTGGTGGTGCGGGTTCGCGACGAAGGATGAGAGCGGCAAGCCGCAGCGGGACAACGTCTATCGCGAGGCCGCATCGCTTACCGATCCGCTGACCCAGCTTTATTCCACAGGCACCGTTCCGGTGCCCGGCTTCCTGAGCGCCGAAGAACGAGCCGCGCGTGACAACGAGCTGCAGCAGCTCGCGAGCCAGGAAGGCGCGCCCGTTTTTCTCGGGCAAAAGGCGCTCGACTGGGCGAAGGCTCACCCGGATGATCCGCGGGTGCCTGAAGCTCTTCATCTGGTGGTGCATGCGACGCGGTACGGGTGTCACAGCGAACTCATCGGCGAATACTCGAAGGCCGCGTTCGATCTTCTGCACATGCAGTACCCGAAGAGCGATTGGGCCAAGCGGACGCCCTATTGGTTCAACTAGTTTCCTTGCAAGCTTGCGCGCGTGGGTGGCAAGCGGGATAATCCCCGCCGGTCCGACACGCCAATGCCGAAACCCGCCACTCTGTTTGGCCTTCTAGGCGAATTCATCGTCCTGCTGCTGGGCGCGCTCATCATCGTGCTGGCGATCTCAGGCCGCATCGGCCTGCCCGGCCAACCGCTGGCGATGGGATTGCTCGGCATCGTGCTGATTTATTGGGGCGCGAGGGCGCTGATGCGGCGGGAACCGGAGGCGCATCGCCGGCAGGCGCTGATCCGTTCCGGGTCGTTGATGCTGGTGGGCTTGCTGGTGCTGGCGATTCCGCTGCTTTCGGTGCGCTACGCGGAGCCGCTGCTGGAGCTGGCGGGCGGAGTGCTGGTGCTGCGCGGAATCGTGGGCAGCGTGCTATTGATGCGCGCCGCGTGATGCTGCGCCGCGGCTTTACCCTTGTCAGCTATGTGCGTTCCCGCTAAGCTCGCGCACAAGCGGCCAGAAGGCAGCGGCGAGAACTCCAGCTCTTCGTGCCAGCCGGAACGCCCGAGTTCAGGGGGAGACGATGCTCAAAGAGTTCAAGGAATTCGCGATGCGCGGCAACGTGCTCGATATGGCCGTCGGCATCATCATCGGCGCCGCGTTCGGCAGGATCATCACGTCGCTGGTGAGCGACATCATCATGCCGCCCGTCGGTCTGTTGCTGGGGAAAGTGGATTTCTCCGGGCTGTTCCTGAACATTTCGGGAAAGTCGTACGACACGCTGGCGGCGGCGAAGGCTGCGGGGGCGGCAACGATCAACTACGGGACGTTCCTGAACACGGTGATCGACTTCGTGATCGTGGCGTTCGTGATCTTCCTGATGGTGCGGCAGATCAACAAGTGGAGCAAGCCCGCGCCGGCGGCAGCCCCGACGACGAAGGACTGCCCCTACTGCGTTTCCTCGATTCCAATCAAGGCCACGCGCTGCCCGAACTGCACGTCGCAGGTCGCGCCAGCGTAGTCTCGTGCGTCAGGGTTTGACGCGGCGACTTTCGATCCCCTCGACGTGTTCCCTGAGGCGATTGAGAAGGTCGGCATCCTCGCCGTTCGCCATGTCGCGCGCCACTTCTGTCAGCGCGAAATGGACGATGTCGTGGTGATGGATCTCCCGCCCGGGCAAGCGGTCGCTTAATTCAAGCCATATCCTGTGGAGCAGGTCGATTTCGTTGGGAGTCAGGCGCGGCGCGTGCGGGCCGAGGTAGAAGACCTGCTCTTGCCCTGACGGCGTGAAGATTTCCAGGTTCACGCGCGGACGCGGCTCCGGCATGCGCTCCCAGGAAATGCCGATCTCGCGGGCCTGCTCGATGATCGTGGTCTTCGACGAGCTGCCCGCGATGATGCTGCTCGATTCCAAGTTCATCGCGGTTCGCAAGATGCCTTCCCACAGATCGTTCGCGGCGGCCAGCGCCAGGCGGACCGGCTTTCCTTCCTTTTCCGCCATCGAGAGCACTTTCGTGAAGAGCAACTGCTCGATGGTGGTGAACAGCTGGTCGGGCGCCAGATCCTCTTCGCCGAGCGCGCCGCGGCGCAGCATGCGAACGTGCAGCACGACGATTTCCGCTTCCCGGCGCTTGGCGCGGCGCAGCGCCGCCTCGAGAGGATACAGAGCGTAAGCGGTGCTGACGGGCACAAGGACGTTCCCGGGCTTCACGCCGACGTTCGCAATGGTCAGGTCCGCGTCCTGCGCCAGGTTAAAGCGATCGACTTCGACGTGCGCTTCCTTGCGCCGCCGCTGAATTCTTTTCTCGGAGATCTCGAAGCCCGCGTAGAGCAAGCCCGAAAAGATGACGCCCGCGACGGTGGCGGTCGGCTTGGTGAACAAGTTGACGACCGCGATCGACAGCAGCACCAGCGTGATCGAGGCCACGCCGATCGGTATTTCCGTCTTGCCGATGCGAAGGTTGAGCGGAACTTTGTACTCGCGGCCCTTCGGCTGCGTGTAGCGGAGCACCAGCACGGCGACGCCGTTGAGCACGAAGCTCCAGATGACGCCGAACGCGTACATGTTGGCGAGCAGCGTCACATCGCCGTGGCTGACGACGATCATCACGATTTGCAGCGCCACAACCATGTTGATGATGCGATGGGATGTGCCGTACTTCGGGTGGGGATCGCGAAACCAGTCCGAGAGCACGCCGTCTTCGGAGACGCGGTTGAGCACGCCATTGGAGCCGACGATCGCGGTGTTGACCGCGCCGGAGAGAATCAGCGTGCCCACCACGACGACGAAGACGTGAAAGATCAGGCGCGCGAGGAACGGCCCCTGCAAGTTCATCGAGAGGCCGCCGATCAGGTTCTCGAAGAATTGCGGGCGGGTTTTGTCCGGAATGATCATCACCGCGAAGAATGAAACCAGCGAAGTGAAGACCATGCTGTAGATGAAAATCACGAAAACCGATTTCTTCAGGTTGGGCAGCTTGGGGTGCTCGATCTCGCGATAGACCTGCGCGAGGGATTCCGCGCCGCTCATCGCCAGCACGGAGTGTCCGAGTCCGATCAGCACCGCGATGAGCGTGAATTTTTCCGCGATGTGCGTGCGCGCGAGCCAGCCGAGCGTGTGTTCGCTCATCACGATGTTGCGGGCCACCGGAGCGGGCGGCAAGTGCGACGGGTGAACCAGCAGCGTGTAGCCGCACCAGCCGATCAGCGCGATCACCATCACGGTGGTCAGCTGCATGATCCACAGCGCTTTTTCGCTCGATTCGGTGATGCCCTTGATGTTCTGCCACCAGAAGTAAATCGTTGCGGCGATGGCGAAGGCGGCCGCTGTTTCGTTGGCGTGGAGCGTGAACCGAATGTGCGCGTAGGCGAAGAGTTCGTTCAGCAGGCCCGCCAGGTACTGTCCGGCGGACACGCCGCTGATCGGGCCGGTCAGAATGTAGTCGAACATCAGCGCGGCGACCGAGAACTTCGCCAGCGCGCCGCCCATCGCTTCCTTGACGACGCGGTAGACGCCGCCGCGGACGAACATGCTGCAGCTCTCGACGTAGAGCTGAAACACGGCGTAGGACAGCAGCATCGTGGCGAAAACGAACCAGGGTGCGGTCTTGCCGATGAACTGTTCCGCTTCGCCGCCCGCGTAGTACGCGGACGACGCGATGTCGTTGAGCACAATGGCCGCGGCGCGCCAGTAGGAGATGAAAGCGAGCATGGCCGTGGTCGCCACGAGCACTTTGGCGACAGGCCGCGCACCTTGACTGACAGAGGAATTCGACGGAGTCGAAGACATAAACGATTTCTAAACGCGGGAAGGAACTATACGTTGAAACGCAACAGAAGGGAAGACAAGTCGGCACATCGCTTTTCCGGATGGATCGGATCGAATTATTGAATCAGGCGGCGAGCGGCGCGATCACGCCGGCGCGGTCTTCGCTTCGCCGCGAAATTCGCGGGCGCAATCGTCGCAGGGACACAGCTCGCGCAAGTGCTCGAACGTGAAGATGCCCGTCGCATGTGCGTCGGAAAAATCGATCTGGATGGCGTAGTTTCCCACGGCCTTTGCCGCGCGCGCCTTCACGCGTTCTTTGTACATCGGCAGGACGTCGGAGGACTTGTCGCCGGCTTTCGCCTGGCGCTCGTCGTTGCACGTGGCGCAGGGGCAATGATCGCGGAGGTACGGGAAGTCGTAGCGGCTTTTGTGGCCGTCGGACCACGTGATCTCGACGCCCGCGCCCGTCGAGACGTACACCTTCACGTCGGTCGGATTCTTGCGAGCGTCGCGGGGCAGCGGCATGCCGGGCTCATTTTAGCAGAACATCTGGATTGCGTTTCGAAGCGTCCCTCGTACTAGACGCCGGCGTGAGGGCAAAGTTCGCTTGCGGCGGAGCGGCGGCCGTCGGATACTGGACGGGCCATTCCGGAGGCCGGAGTGAAATTCGAAAAGCCTGAGAAGATCGACGCCGCTTTTTTCCAGGGCGTGTTTATGGAGTGCCTGGCGCTGTTTGGTGTCATCGCGCTGGCTGGCATTCTCGCGACCGCGTTCCGCATATTCGAAGGCAAGTGGTAGAGGCACGAACCGGGCCGCGGTCGAAGCCGGCTGAATATTCCGCGCGGGAACTCCGATGTCTGACGCCTATCTCTTGAAAACCGAACCTTCGGAATACTCGTTCGCGAACTTGCAGCGCGACGGCGTCACGCTGTGGGACGGCGTGTCCAATCCCGCGGCCGTGAAAAACCTGCGCGAGATGAAGCCGGGCACGCGCCTGGTGATCTACGAAACGGGCGACACGAAAAGCGCGGTCGGCACAGCCGCCGTGGTCTCGGTCGACGCCTCGAATCCGAGGACGCCTGCCGTGAAAGTCAAAGCGGGAAAGGCGATCGCCAAACCGGCGACGCTCGCGGAAATCAAAGCGCACAAGCTTTTCGCCGATTCGCCGCTCGTGAAGATTGGACGCCTCTCCGTCGTACCGCTGACGGCCGCGCAGTACAAGTTCCTCACCGGCGCCTGATCGCGCCTTTCCGCAGTCGATACGATCCATTCAAACGCGGGCTTTGACCTGGGCCAGGCGGCCGTGGGCGAGATCGATGCGGCGGTCGGCCAGCGCGCCGATTTCCGGCGCGTGCGTGACCATCAGGATGGTGTGGCCCTGCTCATGCAGTTCCTGCAGCAGGCGCAGAACGAGCTTTTCGTTCGCTTCGTCGAGATTGCCCGTCGGCTCGTCCGCCAGCAGCAGTTTCGGATGATTGATCAGGGCGCGCGCCACGGCCACGCGCTGCTGCTCGCCGCCGGAAAGCTCTCCGGGCAGGTGATCGACGCGATCGCTCAGCCCGACGCGCTCGAGCTCCGCGCGCGCCTCGGCTTCGTCGGTTGTGCTGTGAAAATATTGCGCCAGCATCACGTTTTCGAGCGCCGTCAGATAGGGCACGAGATGGAACTGCTGGAAGACGAACCCGATCTTTTCAGCGCGAAAGCGCGTGAGGCCGGCTTCATCGAGCCGCGCGACATCGGTGCCGTCCACCAGCGCGCGGCCGGACGTGGGCATATCGAGCCCACCGAGAATATTGATGAGCGTCGTCTTGCCGGAGCCGGATGGCCCCATGATGGCGATCCACTCGCCCGCTTCGACGCTCAGCGAGACGCCATCCAGCGCGCGGACGTTGCCGAACTCCTTCCGCAGGTTGTCGATTTGTACGAGCGGCGCCACCTATTCGCCTCGCAGAATCACGGCGGGCTTGACCCGCCCGAGCAGTCGCAGCGGAAGCGCTCCCGCAAGCGCCACGCAGACCATCAGCACGATCGTCAGCGGAAACACGTCCCAGCGCGTGGCGATCGCCGCGCCGAACACACGCTGGCCAACCCAGCGCGCGAGCACGACACCCGCCACCGATCCAATCGCGCCTCCGACCGCGCCCAGCGTACCCACCTCGGCAAGGAATATCGCCAGAATGCGCGAGATCGACGCTCCCAGCGCTTTCATCAGGCCGACGTCCTTCCGCCGCTCCATCGCCAGCGCCATCATCGTCGCAAGTACGCACAGCGCGGTCAGGACGAGAATCAGCGCAATCATCGACGCGATCAGCAGCCGCGTCCGGCCCAACAGGCTGCCTTCCGCGTCCGTGATCGCGCGAACGGGCCGCACATCATACCCCGGCAGCGCCCCGGCCAGCTGGGTGGCGTAGCTTTCGATGCCGGCAGACGTGCCGCTGACGCTCAGTTGCCACAGCGAAATGTAGAATTGCTCGCCGGTAAGCTCCCAGGCGGCGGGAAGATTCATGAAGATCTGATCGTCCTCATCCCCGCCCGAATCGATCACGCCTGCTACTCGGAGCTGGGCGTGCCGGCCAAGATAGTCGAGGCCGATTGGCGCTCCCGGAACCACGCCAAACTGCTGCGCGGCCTTCCAGCCGACGAGGCACTGGCCCACATCCTCACGCGACGCGATCCAATTGCCCTGAATGCGCCACGTCGGGTTGAGTTTCGCAAGTTGATCGAGCCACGTGCCCGCCACGACGACGGCGGTGCCGTTCACGCGCGCCACACTGAAAAGAAACGGCGCCGAGGCGGCGACATCGGGCGTGCGATGAGAATCGAGCGTCTGCTCGATCACGGATTCGGTCAAGAGATCGGCTGAATTCGATGCGACCGTCACGCCCGGCGTCGCCACCTGGCGGTCGGATTTGGCGGAGATGACAATGTTGGCGCCCAGCGCGCGGAATTCGTGAGTCAGTTTGCGCTCGACGTCGAATTGAACGTCAAGCAGTGCCGAGATCACCGTCGCGCCGCTCGCCACGGCCACCAGCGCCACGGCCAGGCGCCCGCGGTTGCTCCGCAGCATCTTCCAGAGCAGGCGGCCGAACATCACTCGCCTCGCAGGATCGGCGCGGGATCGAAGTGCGCGATCCGCCGGATGGGAATTAGGCCGCCGACCAGCGCCACCAGCGCCGCCAGCCCGAGCACGATCGGCAGAAGAACGAATTGAGGCGAAGCGGGCGTGCCGAAAACGCTTGTTCCGAGAAGGCGCGCCAGCGCGGTGCCAAACACGAATCCGACGGTTCCTCCAATCAGCGCGAGCGCCAGATGCTCCGTCAGGAAGAGCGTCGTGACGGCCGTGTTCGTCGCTCCGATGGCTTTCATTACGCCGATTTCGATGCGCCGCTCGAGCACCGCCGCGGCGGAAGTCGCCGCGATGGCCAGCGCCGCCGCCACCAGCGCCGCGATCGTCACGATCCAAAGCAGCGTACTGACGCGGGAAAGGATGCGCCCTTCGGAGTCGGCCACACGCCGGATGGCGCGCACGTCCGTGCCCGGCAGCGCGTGCTCGATCTGGTAGCTGATCGATGAAATGTACGGCGAGCAAAACCACTGATCGTATTCGGTGCGCGTCAGCGTTTTCGGATCGCGCTCAGCGAGCGAATCCGCCGGCTTCGTCAAGGCGCTGACGTACAGCTGACGGAATTGTCCGGGACGATTGGAGATCGCTTGCGCGACGGAAAGAGGGGCGAGAATGGCGTTATCTTCGGAATCTCCGGTGGAAACAATGCCTGTAATCGTGAGCAGAAAGAGAACCTGCGAAACGGGGCTTCTCGCGACGGCGATGGTTTGGCCGATCGCGAATCGCTCTGGATCCTTCGCGGCAAGGGCAGCACCAATCACGCACTCTCTTGCGCCGTCCTGAAACCATCGGCCTTGAGTCTGCCAGGACGGATTCGTCGCACTCACACCGGTTTCGAATTTCGTCCCGTCGGGAATCGGCACTTCGTGCCGATACCACGTGCCGACGACGGTCACGTTTCGGAAGGTCGAAGCGCTGCTCAGATCCAAGTTTGCGGGTGCTTCACCGACGAAAGCGGGCACGTCGAGAAAGGGCGTAAATCCGAGAATATTGTGCCTCCAGAAGATCGTCTTCAGCTTGCCGAGGTCTTTTTCGTTCAAGTACGCGCCCTCATCCACCGGCCGGTAATCCACTCCGCCGATCTGAAGCGGCAGCGTATCCGACTGCGGCGTGACCAGCAGATTCGCGCCGAGACTGCGGAATTCGCGCGCCATGCGGTCGCCGACCTCCAGTGCCACGGTCAGAGTCGCCGTCGCGACGGCCATGCCGACCGAGAGCGCCGCGGCGGTCAGCAGCTTTCGGCGCGGATTGCGGAGGAATGAGACACCCACGAGGCGAGCGAACATTTCAGGATTTGTGCACCGTCGAGGCCGATTCGGTGAACGCGGAGAGATCGACGACCACCTCGCCTCCCTCCACGCTCGATTTTACCGGAACAGGATTGCAGCCGCCCTTTTCTCCGATCGACGGTATGTAGATCGTCGCGCCGCAGTTCCGGCAGACCACGTTCTGTCCCTGCTGGCGGTAGCCGGACCATCCGCAGATCTGGCAGGCGTCGAGCGCCACAGAATAGTTCCCGTTGGTCTGATGGATCACGAGAAAACGCAGCGTGGAACTCTCGACGCTGACGGTATAGAAGTGCAGGCTCGAATCGGTGAGGTCCGAAAGCGGGATGCGGACCCGCCCGTCTTCCGCCGCCAGCATCTTGGCGGGCGCCGGCGCGGCCATCGCGCGGGAATAGGCGAACTCCGCGGCCAGCGAGATCACGACCAGCACGCACAGAAACGCGGCGGCAAAGCTCCACCGGCGCTGCCGGCGGAATTCCCACTCGCGCATGCGTCGCTCGGCGGGATTTGCGGCGGTGTCTTCGGCCGGCTTGCGCGCGCCGAACCATTCCCGCAGGACGACCAGCGCCGCCGCGCCCAGAATCACCGCGAAGAAAAAGACTTCGTTGCGAACGATCGGGCCGATCGTAGCCATCTCGGTCTTGCTCGACCAGATCCATCGCGCCTCGCTCAGTTCGTGAATTCCGGTGAGCGCGAGCTGGAAGGCGACGACCATCAGGATTACGCTGGTGGCCGCAAAGAACCGGTGCAGCGGAATGCGCAGCGTTCCCTCGAAGAAGAAGAAGCCGACCGCAATCGCGATGGCGATGCCCAGGATCGTGCCGATCCAGATCTGCACGCCGGAACTGGACAGCTCCACGGCGCGCAGGATCAGCACCAGCTCGGCGCCTTCGCGCACCACCATCATGAATACGAACGCGCCGATACCCAGTCCGGCGGCAAAAGTGGTCCGTTGGGCGTACGCCTCGATCCGGCCCTCGATTTCCTTGCGGAGCGTCCGGGCGACGCGGTTCATCCACACGATCATCGTGATCACCAGCGCGGAGGCGATCAGCATCAGCAGACCTTCGAATCCGTCCTCGCTGATAGCCCAGCGCTGCAGGAGCGCGGCGGCCGCCAGGCTCGCAGCCGCTGCCGCGATCACCCCCGCCCACACGTAGTTTTTCAAGGCGCGTCGGCCGCTGCGGTTCAAATAGACGAGTACAATGCCGACGACCAGCGCGGCTTCGACGCCTTCGCGAAGTGCGACGAGGAGTGCGGAGATCATGAATGGGCCAGTTGTAAACGGTTTACAACTAGCACATCCACTCTATCTCCGTGTTCAGCTAAATGCAAGTATATTCAAGCAGGTCCATGGGAGTGGCGCATTCCCTGTAAAATGCGCATCTGAACGGTGATGACCGCCCGAAACCAGATAGGGAATCTCCGGCCTCCGGCCCCAGCATGGGCCTTGATGCTGATTGCAGCGGTTTCGATCGTCGTGATGCCGGTCCCCGCATCGGCGCAAGCGCCCAGGAGCTCCACTCAGCCGGCGAATGCCCGCGTGTTCAAGCCAGATGCCAGGAAGGCCAAAGACGCCTACGAGCAGGGGCTGCAGGCCGAGCACGAGCGGGATTGGGCCGCCGCCTTTTCCTCTTACAGCGACGCCGTCAACTGGGCGCCGAACGACCGCGAATATGCGATGCGGCGCGAGGTGGCGCGAAGCCGTCTGGTGCAGATGAAAATGGACGCGGCCGAGCGCGACGCGATCTCCGGGCGCATGGACGATGCGCGCAGGGAACTGCTGAGCGCGAGCAATCTGGACCCTTCGAACCGCGTGGTTCGCGAGCGGCTCGTGGAGCTGCTGGCGATCGAGCCGGACCGCGCGAGCCGCGTGCCGTCGCCGGATATCGGCGGCGAAGTGCGCGTGAATTACAAGCCAGGCACCGAGAATTTCGACTACCGGGGAGACACGCAGGGCGCCTACGACGAAGTGGCGCGCCGGTTCGGCGTGGAGGTTGCGTTCGACGTCGATCTGCACCAGCGTCCGGTGCGCTTTCGGATCAGCGGCGTCGATTTTCCGACGGCGCTGCGGTTGCTCGGCAGCATGACGGACACATTCTGGCGGCCGCTGACGCACCGTCTCTTCTTCGTCACGGACGACACTTCGCAGAAGCGGAAGGACTACGACGCGTCAGTGGTGCGCACGGTGCTGCTGCCCGCTTCCGAAACGCCGGATCAAATGACCGAAGTGTTGCGGACGGTGCGGGAGATCGCCGGCATCACGCGTGCCGGTCTCGATGTTCGCAGCCACACGCTCACGCTCCGCGCTTCGCCGCGGGCGATCGCCGTCGCGACGGACCTGATCGACGGGCTGGAGCAGCCGCGCGGCGAGCTGATCCTCGAAATCGACGTGCTCGATGTCGACCGGAACTACGCGCGCCAGCTCGGCATCACGCCGCCGGAGTCCAGCAAGATCGTCACGCTGACACCCGCGCAACTCCAGGACATCCAGCAGAACGGGCTGCAGGGAATCATCGATGTGATCAATCAAGTGTTCGGCCTGCCCGGCTCGCTCTCGGGTCTCACGTCGGCGCAGATCAGCTCGCTGCTCGGCTCGAACCAGCTCAGCATCGGCTCGCTGCTGCCTCCTATCGTGGCTTTCGGCGGGGGCAAGACAACCTTTCTCGCGACGATGCCCGGCGCCGCCGCCAATTTTTCGCAGATGCTTTCGCTGGTGCGGCATGGCCGGCGGATTCTATTGCGCGCGCAGGACGGCGCCCCGGCGACTTTCTTCGTCGGCGACCGGATCCCGGTGTCGCTGGCCACGCTCTCGAACAGCTTTGCAGGCACGGGAGCCGGCACCGCGGGGATTAGCGCGAGCAATTTTCCGACGACGACGTACGCGGCGGGGAACACGCCGTCGTTCGTCACGGCGGCGGTCTTGCGGAGCGACAGCACGGTCAGCGACTTGATCGTCGCGAACTCCGCGGACAACACGATCTCCGTGCTGCTGGGCAACAGCGACGCGAATGGCAACGCCGACGGCACGTTCGGGAATCAGGTTGCGTATCCGCTCGGAGCGACAACCGATTCCGATCCCGTCTGGATCGCCACGGGCGATTTCAACAACGACGGCATCGTCGATCTCGCCGTGGCGAACAAGGGATCGAACAATATTTCGATCTTTTTCGGCAATGGCGACGGCACATTCCAGCCGGCGACCGACATCGCGGTCGGCATCTCGCCGGTGTCCATCGCCGCCGCGCGGCTGAACACGAATAGCACGAGCAACAACAACATCGATCTCGCCGTCGTCAATCAGGCGGACAACACCGTCTCCATACTGCTCGGTGACGGGACCGGCGCGTTCGCGCCCGCCGCTCCGGCCACCATTGCAACGGGCCGTGCGCCATCATCCGTTGCCTCCGCCGACCTCAACAACGACGGCAAGATCGATCTGGCGGTCACGAACGCCAACGACAATACGGTCTCTGTCTTTCTCGGAAACGGCGACGGCACGTTTGCGCGGGCGGCCAACTCGCCGTTCGCCGTCGGGAATTCGCCTCAGTACGTGGCGATCGGTGATTTCAACGCGGACGGCTTTTCCGATCTGGCGACCGCCAACAACGGCGCGCCGACCGCGGACAACACCGGAAACACCGTGTCGATCTTACTGAACCAGCTGAATGCGAACGGCCAGCCGACGGGCAGTTTCGCGCCTCCCGCCACCGAGCGGGATTTTCCGGCGGGGAACGGGCCTGTCTCGATCGCCGTCGCCGATTACAACATCGACGGCCTGCCGGATCTCGCGGTCGCCGCGCAGGGAGACAACGCCGTTTCCGTGCTGCTCAATCTCGGCGGCGGGCTCTTTGGTCCGTTTTTCGAGCTGCCGGTGGGAACGAGCCCCGCCTCGATTGCGACCGCCGACTTCAACGACGACTCGAAGCCGGACGTAGTAACCGCCAACAGCAGTTCCGCCGACCTTTCGGTGATTCTCGATTCGTCGACGTTTCTCGGCACCACGAACGCGCTCGGTGGCTTCGCCTATCCCGGCGCGCAGTATCTCGACATCGGGCTGAAGGTGAAAGCCACGCCGCGGATTCACGCCGATAGCGATGTCACGCTGCAACTCAGCTTCGAAATCAGCAGCCTGACGAATCAGAGCCTGAATCAGATTCCCGTGATCAGCACCGAGAACGTGGAGCAGACGGTCCGCGTGAAGGAGAATCAGACCGCCGTGCTCGCGGGTTTCCTTGAAACGCAGACCACGAACGCGATCGAAGGGAATCCCGGGATCACGGACATTCCGGGCATCGGTCTTTTCGACTCGAATCGGAACACGCAGCAGGCCGATAGCGAGCTGCTGATTCTGGTCACGCCGCGAACCGTGCGGCTCGCGCCGAAGGAGAATCGTTCGATCTACGCCGGGCAGGGCTCGCTCGAAGGTCCCGCCGGGGGCACGCCGGCGGTTGTCCAGCCTCTGCAACCGCAACAGCCGCCCGCGGAAGCGCAACCGCCTGGGCAGCCGCAGCAGCCTCCGCCGGCGCCTCCCTCCGAACAGCAGCCGCCAACTGAGCCGGCGCCGCAAGAGCCGCCCGCGGATCAGCCGATTGTGAATCCGCAGCCGGGCGAGCGCCCGCCGAGATAGTTTGCCAGCCTAGGGAGAAGTTTCGAGCACGACGAGCGGCTGGTAGGTTCGCAGCACGACGGCTTCGGCCACGGCGATCATGTGCCCCTGCTGATTGAAGACGCGCAGCCGCGCCGGCTTCCACTCGTCCGAGTCCAGTTGCGCGGGCGCGCCCTGGGCCGCGGTCACCTGGCCCGGCTGGATTTGCGAGAGTGGCAGAGTGAACTTCGCGCCGTGCCGCACGCGCTTTTCAACAATGGGGAGCACCGTGGCGCGCGGCAGCTCGGGCAGCAGGCTTTCCAGCGGCACCACGCGAGCGGCGATCTTTCCCGCTTTCGCGTCTTCCGCCAATTCGGCCAGCGGCACCGCCTGGTCGAGCGTGAACTCGCCGACGGCCGTGCGGACGATTTCAGCAAGATGCGCGCCGGCTCCGTGCAGGACTCCCATTTCATGGGCCAGAGAGCGGATGTACGTCCCCGCGCCACATTCGACCACGAACCGCGCCACCGATCCCTCAACGCTTGTCAGTTTGAATTCGTACACGTCCACGTCGACGGGCTCCAGCTTCACCGGCTTGTGCTTGCGCGCCAATTCGTGCGCCGGGCGGCCGTGAATCTTCTTCGCGGAAAAAGATGGCGGCGTCTGCCGGATCCTGCCCACGAACCTGCCGGCGAGAGCCTGCAGTTGCGCGGCATCGAGCGCAGGGGCCGAATCCGGGCCGAGCGCTTCTCCATCAGCGTCGTACGTATCGGTGGCGAAGCCGAAGCGCACCGCGCACGTGTAGCGCTTGCGGCGGCCGGCGTAGAAGCGCGCGAGCCGCGTGGCGCGCCCGAGCGCCAGCACCAGCACGCCCGTCGCCAGCGGATCGAGCGTGCCCAGGTGCCCGATCTGCCGGAAGCCGACCAGTCGCCGAACGGTCTCGACCACATCGTGCGAAGTCTTTCCGCGCGGCTTGTCGACGATCAGGATGCCGTCCAGAGGAGGAGGTTGTGGAGTTCGAGGCATGTTGTCTCGTAGCGCCGGGTTGCGACCGGCGACTTCGAAGGGCTGCGCGCCCCGCTACGATTTCTCCGGCTGCTTCACTTTCTGCAAAAGGCTGTCGATGCGCTTGCCGTATTCTTCCGATTGATCGATGACGAAAATGATTTCGGGCGCGCGCCGCAATTGCAGGCGCTCCACCAGTTCGTGGCGAATAAAACCCGCCGCGGCATGGAGCCCGTCGAGCGCCGCCGCGCGCTCTTCGTCGCTGCCATCGAGCTGCACGAACACCCGCACGGTGCGCATGCCCGGCGCGACGCGCACTTCCGTCACGTTGAGCGGGAGCGCCAGGCGCGGGTCCTTCAGCTCGCCCGCCAGCATCAGGCTCACCTCGTTGCGAATCTCTTCGGCGATCCGCTCCGGGCGATGTCCTCCGACCGTCATTCGCCGTCCTCGAAATATTCCACTTGCTGCGAGACCAAATCGCGGCCGAGCACGCGCTCCGATTCCGCCGCCACGGCCTGCAGCGATTCTTCCAGATGTTTTCCGTCGCCGGAAATGCTGACGACGCCAATGCGCGAGCGCTGCCAAAGGTCCTGATGATCGAGCTCGGCGACGGCCACGTTGAAATTGGCGCGCAAACGGTCCTTCAGGCTGCGCAACACCTGCCGCTTGTCTTTGAGGGACCGCGCATCAGGAATGTGAATTTCCAGCGTGAGGAGGCCGATCGGCATTTTCGCCCTCATGAACGCGAGGGGAACCAGACCACTCGGAAACGGACGTCAGTTGGCCTTGGCTTCGGCGCTGACTTGCATGTGCGCCCGCCCGCCTATGTGCGCTTCCAGAGCCGCGATTTTTTCCATCTTGAAGCACTCGAGCACGTCGCCAACCTTGACGTCGTTGAAATTCGAAATCCCCGCGCCGCATTCGTAGCCGCCCCGCACTTCGTTGACGTCCTCTTTGAAGCGGCGCAGCGAGACCAGCTTTCCGGTGTAGATGACGACGTTGTCGCGCAGCACGCGCACGTCCGCGTCGCGCTTCAGCAGACCGTCCTGCACGAAGCAACCGGCGATCATGCCGGCGCCCTTGACCCGGAACGTGTTGCGGATTTCCGCGCGGCCCAGGTACGTCTCCTTGATCACCGGCGCGAGCAATCCGGACACAGCCTTCTTCAGCTCGTCGAGCAGTTCGTAGATGATCGTGTGCAGGCGGATGTCGACGCCTTCGCGCTGCGCCAGCTCCGTGGCCTTGCGCTCCGGACGGACGTTGAACGCGACGATGATCGCGTTGGACGCCGAGGCGAGGATCACGTCGGACTCCGTCACCGCGCCGACGCTCGCCTGAATCACTTCGACCTTCACCTGATCGTTGGAAATCTTCGGCAGCATCTCGCTGAGCACTTCGACGGAGCCCTGCACGTCCGCCTTGATGACGACGGGCAGCTCCTTCATTTCACCGGCGCGCAACTGCTCGTGCAATTGATCGAGCGTCAGGCGGCCCGTAGCCGTCTTCGCCAGTGAAGCCTCGCGCTGCTTTGCCTGCCGGTATTCGACGATGTGGCGGGCTTTGGCTTCGTCCGCCACCTGGAACTGGTCTCCCGCTTCGGGTACGCCCTGCAATCCGAGAACTTCGACGGGAGTGGACGGCGCTGCGTCCTTGATGGCCTGGCCGCGGTCATTGAACATCGCGCGAACCTTGCCGTACACGGCGCCGACGATGAAAACGTCGCCGACGCGCAGGGTGCCGTTCTGCACCAGCACGGTGGCCACGGGCCCGCGGCCGCGGTCCATCCGCGATTCGAGCACGACGCCGCTGGCAGGCGCGTCCGGATCGGCCTTCAACTCGCGCAGGTCGCTGACCAGCAGAATCATTTCGAGCAGGCGGGGCAGGCCCTGCTTCGTCTTCGCGGAGACTTCAACCATCACCGTGTCGCCGCCCCACTCTTCCGGCATCAGGTTGCGGTCGGCGAGCTGGCGTTTCACGCGCTCCGGCTGCGCCTCCGGCTTGTCGATCTTGTTGATCGCCACGACGATGGGCACGTTGGCCGCGCGAGCGTGCGCGATCGCTTCTTCGGTCTGCGGCATCACGCCGTCATCCGCGCTGACCACCAGCACCACGACGTCGGTGACCTTCGCGCCGCGGGCCCGCATGCGCGTGAACGCCTCGTGGCCCGGCGTGTCGATGAAAACGATCCGGCGCTGGTCCGCGTGCACTTCGTACGCGCCGATGTGCTGGGTAATGCCGCCCGCCTCGCCCGCCGCGACTTCGGTCTCGCGGATCGCATCGAGCAGGCTCGTCTTGCCGTGATCGACGTGGCCCATCACCGTGACCACGGGAGCGCGCGCCTGCAGGTTGCCTTGGCGCTCTTCCTTGATCTTTTCTTCCTGGACGATCTGCTCTTCGAACGACACCACCTGCACGATGCCGTTGAACGCCTCCGCGAGACTGGTGGCCGTGGGGACGTCGAGCGCCTGGTTGATGCTGGCGAAAACGCCGCGATCGAGAAGGACCTTCAGCAAGTCCTTCGCGCGAATATCGAGCTTTTCGGCGAGCTCGCGGACCGTGATGCCCTCGGTGACCGTCACTTCGCGCGGCTCGCGTTGTACCGGCGCCACCGGCTCCGCCTGCGCGGCGCGGCCTGCGCCGGCCCCAGCTCGCGTGCGAACGGGATGTAGCCTGCGCTCGCCCTCGGCGTAGCGCTTTTCAATCGTCGGACGGCCGCGCGGCGCGGGAGGTTTGCGCGCGTAGAGCGGCTTTCCGGGCTCGGCCTTCGGAATCGCTCCGAGTCCGCCGGGCCTCGGACCGGACGGGGGACCACCGGGGCGTCCGCCGCCGGGCCGCTGCGGAAATCTTCCGGGAGGCGCGCCGCCCGGGCGCGGTCCGCCCGTAGGATGCGTTTGGCCGGGCGCGGCTGCCGGGCGCATGCCCTGCGGCGCTCCGGGGCGACCTTGGCCGGGTTGACCGGGCCGGAATGGCGGTCGCTGTCCCGAAGGCGGAGGGCCGCCGGGTCTTTGCCCTTGCGGTGGCGCGCCCGCCGGCCGTGGTGCACCGGGCGCCGATGCCGCTGGAGCGAATGATGGTGCGGCTGCCGCTGGCCGAACGGCCGTCGGAGCGCCAGGCTGTGCCGGAGTTGTTCCGGGAGCAGCAGGTCTGGCAGGCACGGACGGTTTCGCTGGCACTGCCGCCGGTGCAGCGGCCACAGGTCTCGCAGCGGGTGGCACGGTGCCGGGAGCCACCACTGGCGGTGCTCCAGCTGGACGAGGCGCAGCGCCAGCCGCAGGAGCCGCTGTTGGCGGCGCAGCAGGTCTCGATGGCGGCGCGACGGGGCGAGCCGCAGCGGGCGGGGCAGCCGTGGGCGCAGCCGGAGCGGCAACTGGTTTGGCGGCGGGCGCTGGCGCTGCCGCAGCCGGACGCGCGGGCTTGGCCTTGGCAGCCGCCTTCGCAGCCTCCGCGGCAGCTTCCTGTTCGGCGAGCTCGCGGAAATGCTTGCGGGCCTGCTCGGCGTGCTCGATATCGAGCGAGCTCGAGTGCGTCTTCTTTTCCTTGACGCCGATCTCGGGCAGGAAGTCGATCAGGACCTTGGCCTTGATCTCCAGCTCTCTTGCCAGTTCGTTGATTCGAATTTGGTTCGTATCTGTCATGCGCCTCTTGTTTACGGCTGCTCTTCGCGGGATTCGCCCGCGGGAGTTTCCTCTTCCAGTCGTTCGGCGGCCGATTCGTCGGTTGCGACCGGAGTTTCCGAAGATTCCGTCACCGATTCATTCCGTTCGAACGATTCGGTGAACTCCGCGGCTGATTCGTCGCCGGTGTCGTCGTCCGCCGTCGCGGCGGGGGAGGCAGCCTCCTCGCCGCCCTCGGGCGGCGCCTGTTCGACGGGCGCTTCCGCAGTTGCGGCGGCTGATTCCCCTTCGGCCGGCTGCGATTCGAGCGCCTCGAAATGCGCGGCGACGGCCTGGTGAATCTTCTCGACCATCTTTTCGCCGATGCCGGGGATCTCGACCAGCTGCTCGGGCGTCATGTCCGCGAGTTTTTCGATCGAGGTGATGCCGGCGGCTTCGAGTTTCTCGATCGTCTTGGGCCCCACGCCTTGCAGATCGGCGAGCGGTGTGCCGGGAGCCGTGAGCGCGGCCATCTGCGCCTCGATCTCGCGGCGCTTTTCTTCCTCGCTCTTGATGTCGATGTTCCAGCCGATCAGCTTGCTCGCCAGGCGGACGTTCTGGCCCTTTTTCCCGATGGCGAGAGAGAGCTGCGTATCCTCGACGATCACTTCGAGGCGCTTCTCCTCGGGGTCGACGATCTGCACGCGCGTCACCTTCGCGGGGCTCAAAGCCTTCTGCGCGAAGGCGATCGTCTCTTCGTTGTAGGGAATGATGTCGATTTTCTCCCCGCGCAACTCGCGAATGATCGACTGCACGCGCATGCCCTTCATGCCCACGCAGGCGCCGACCGGATCGACGTCCTTGTCGCGGCTTTCGACCGCGATCTTGGTGCGCTCGCCGGCCTCGCGCGCCACGGCGCGAATCTGCACCGTGCCGTCGTAGATTTCCGGGACTTCCATCTCGAAGAGCCGCTGCACGAGAGCCGAATCCGCTCGCGAAACCACCACCTGTGGACCCTTGGCCGCGCGCTCCACCGCTCGAATCGTCACGCGCAGCCGGTCGCCCACGTTGTACGTTTCCAGGCGCGACTGCTCGCGCTTCGGCAGGCGAGCCTCGGTGCGTCCGATATCGACGATGATGTCCGGCCCTTCCATGCGCTTCACGACGCTGTTCAGCAGCTCGCCCACGCGCGTGTGGAATTCGTTGTAGATCGTGTCGCGCTCGGCCTCGCGCACCTTCTGCAGGATCACCTGCTTGGCCGTCTGCGCCGCGATTCTGCCCAGCACGTCGGTCGGTTTGGCCTGCGTGATTTCGCCGCCCACTTCGGCGGAAGGGTCGTGTTTGCGGGCTTCGGCCAGCGACATTTCGCGCACCGGGTCGGCTACTTCTTCAACCACCGTGTGCACCGAAAACACGTCGACGTGGCCAGTTTCGGGATTGAACTTCGAGCGAAGATCTTCCTCGGTGCGGTAATACTTCCGCGCCGCCACCACCATCGCGTCTTCGATCGCCGCGACGATGATCTCCGGCTCGATGTGCTTCTCCCGGCTGATCTGCTCGATTGTCTGATACAGCAGACTCGCCATCCGCGCCTCTCCTGACCCCCAAAACCATGCCCCCGGGCTGACCGATCACCCGAGAGCCCTCCCCTTAGAGCTCCACCACGAGGTTGGCCTTCCGAATCGCCGCATACGGCACGGCCAGCTCGCGATCGCGCACCTTCACCTTCACCATGCCGTCCGCGTATCCAGCCAGACGGCCTTCGAGGTACTTCTGATTCTCGACCGGCTCATTCAGCCAAATCTTGGCCAGCCGTCCTGAAAAACGCTCGTAGTCCGCTTCCTTGATCAGTTTCCGGTCCAGCCCCGGCGAGCTGACTTCCAGGATATAGCTCGCTCCGCCCGGTATCAGCTCTTCCACATCCAAAATCACGCTCAACTGCTCGCTGACGCGCTGGCAATCGTCGTGGCTGATCCCGGGCGCGCCCGGATTCGCCGGGTCCGGCAGCCGGTCGATGTAGACTCTCAGCAGGCGCTGCTTGCCCACCTTCCACTCCACATCGAAGACCTCCAAGCCCAATGACCGGGCTACCCGATCCGCCGCCTCCCGAATCTGTTCGACGTCCATTCTCTTCTGTAGGCGGCATTTAGGCCCGCCAAAGACTCCAATGCCTAGACCGCCTCTCGCGGCCAACAAAAAAGTGGGCTCGCGCCCACTGGTTTGTTCGACCTATCTGGAAGCAACACAGTATAGTCTTCGAGGTAGGGGAAACGCAAGACCGTGTCCCGGGCCCTCTAGAATGGCCGTGAACGCGCCTTTTCAGCGTCGTTCTGCTACGATACCGCTGTCCGCAGGACTTCTCCGATGACGCTGCGTGAAGCGGTCGACAAATACCTGAAGAAGGCGGGCAGCTACGGCAAGTCCGTGGCGCTCGCGTCGCTGGGCTCGCCGCACGCCGAAACCGAGCGCAGTTTCAGCCTGTTCGACGAGGACTATCACATCAGCCGCTTCATTCACCTGCACAACGATTCCGGCGAAAGCTTCCAGATCAACGGGTTCCCGCAGACGCACGTTTCGATCGACGCCGAGATACAGACAATCCTGTAGCCGCGAATCGTCTTTCAGCTCGCGGAAGCGCTCTGCGCCGCCTTCGCGGCCGCCTCCGACCGCCGCGCCATCTCTTCGGGTGACACATCTTCGATGTGCTGCGAGAGCGACCACGAGTGCCCGAATGGATCGACGACGCGGCCGTGGCGATCGCCCCAGAACATGTCGGTGAGCGCCTGTGCTGCTTTCGCTCCTGCGGACACGGCCTGCTCAAAGGTCGCGTCCACGTCTTCCAGGTAGAGCATCATGCTAACGGTCGAGCCGTGGAGCGTTTCGGGCGAGCGGAGATCGCCGTGCGGCGGCGGTTCGCCGAGCATCACCATGGAATCGCCGATCTTGATCTCCGCGTGAAACACTTTTCCTTGCGGCGTGTTCATGCGCATCACTTCCTGCGCGCCGAACGCCCGTTTGTAGAACTCGATCGCGCGGGCCGCGTCGCTGACGACAAGGTACGGCGTGACGGAGTGAAATCCCTCCGGAATCGGCTTCACTGACGGTGCCATGGTCTCTCCTTTTGCGCGGAAAACAGCGGCAGGGTGGCGCCGGCTTGTTAACGATCTATGGACGAACCGGACTACTTACTTCTAGCGCAAAGGAGGGTGAAAATCAAACTCGGGATCGACATCGACGGGGATGTCCGATCCTTTCGCGAGGGAAGCGGCGAGTTCGGGAGGCATCACCGCGTACTTCTTGAACCAGTTTTCGGCGCGAGCGCGGTCGCCGGCTGCTTCCTGTTCGAGCAATTCTTTCGCGAGCGACGCCATGGCGCCGGGCATCCTGTCGAAGTCCACGGCGTAGAGGCCGGTGGCCGGGTCGCGGCGGATGGCGCCCTGTTCGGTGAGATAACCGAGTTCCATCATCGCGCCCTGGCCGTGGGCTTCGGCGATGCCGAAGCGGATGGTGCGAAACGTTTCGCCGAGAAACGAAGCATAGATCTCGTTCAGCTTGTCCTTCGGAATCGCGCCGTGGTCGACGAGCCACTTGATGCACATGATTCCGGTGACGTCGGCCTTGGATTCCTCGAGAGCGGGGTATTGCGGGCCGATGGCTTCGCGCACATCGCTTTTGCCCGCGGCGGTGCGCGCGTAGGCGGGGCCAAGGCCGTGCGAGATTTCATGCAGCACGACGAAATCGAGGAGGCCCTCGCCGGTCACCAGCTTCGCCTGATCGGCGGGCATCAGACGCTGCGCGATCGGCAGAATGATGTAGTTGACGCGCGCGTCCATGAAATTCTTCCAGAAGATTTTCTTCGAGCCTTTCTGCTCATGGATGCGCGGATCGTTGGGCAGATTATCCGCGACGGCCTGATAGCCGTGCAGCAGATCGCCCGAGCGGTAGATCGCGTCCACCACTTCCATCGGCGATTGCTTGCCGCGCTTTGACGGCAGATCGGCCGGCGCGAGCGGCAGCGATTCCTGCAGCTGCGGCACGTATTTCTGGAAAACTTCGAGCTTCTTGCTTTCGGCGTCGTTGCGGATCATCACCGACGCGCCGTAGGAGGTCTTCACGCCGAGCAAGCCGTCGAGATACGTCTCGTACGGCGCGAAGATAATGTCGAATTTCGGATTCTTCAGGTCGAGCCAGGCGATGTCGCTATCCCAGTAGTTGTCGGTGAGCAGCGCGTGCGCGCGCAGCTGGAGGAATTTCACGAACGCCGGATCGTCGCTCAGTTCGGAAGCTTCGCGCAGATCGCGCGCCATGGGAACGAGGAACTCGCGGTACGCGGTGTGATAGGGCACGACCTCGATCTGGTCACCGTTACGTCGCACGACTGTTTGCGGACCGTACAAGTCGGCCTTCTGTTCGGGATGCGCGGCAACGTGCGAATCGAAAGCCGCCCGCGTGAAATCCCAGGGGAAGAACCCGCGGCCGGGTGGAAGGGGAGCGGTGCCGACGAAAGGCTTGTTGTCGTCGATCAGGTCGAAGCGTCCGCCGTTGATCTTCAGATACTCACGCAGCGTCTGGTCCTGCGGTTTCTGGCTGTCCGCCAGCGAAAGATAGAGCTTCAAGCCTTCGGGATCGCTCTGTCGCCAAAAGATGCAGTCGAGCAGGCCGGCCGCGTCGACGAGCTTCGCAACCATCTTCTGCTCTTTGTCCGTGAGTCCGTTCGAATCGAACGCGATATGGATCGGCTTGAACTTCGCGAGTCGATCGGCCAGATCGGGAGCGATGACGAGCTTGGGCGCCGCGGGCGCGGGCTTCGCCTTGGGTTTGGCCGTCGGCCTGGACGTTTGCGCCCAAGTGCCGGTCGCGGCCGCCAGCAGCGCGGCGAACAGAAGCACGAGTGGATGAGGCCAGGAAGTGAAAATTCCAAGAAATTGGCGATTAGACCCGGTCTCCGTTGTTTGTTTCGAAGGGCTTAGACGGGGTTCTAATAATTGGAATTGGCGATTAGGAATTGGAAGGACCGGCCCTGCCGGTCTGATGGGAGCAGCCGTTGTCGTCACCGCGTTCATGGTCTTCACGCGCCCATCCTAGAGGAAAAAGAGGGAAGTGCAAGCACGCAGTTCTGTGGACTTTCCTCGCGGCCAAGGGCACAGCTTCCAACGGGGCGGGAATCGACACCTCTCCTGCACTCGCCGGGCTTTCGCGCGATCCACTTGACAAGGAACGCGGGGAAGTCCATCTTGCTCGTTGCCCCGGGCGTTGTGCGGCGGCCCTGGGCGCGGTGAACCTTGCCGCATGTCGGGATCGGGTCCCCGGTCCTACGCGACAGTTCTCTCTGGTTGTCTTGAGGCGACAACTCTACTCGCAACCGTCCAGGGCGTCTCGGCTCTGCGTCCAGTCTCCACGCATCGACATCTAAAGAGCGTTCGTCCGCAGGACTATCTTCGGCAAGGAGAAAGTTCATGAGCACAATCACCACGAAGGACGGGACGGAGATCTATTACAAGGACTGGGGCGAGGGGCAACCAATCGTCTTTAGCCATGGTTGGCCGCTCTCAGCCGACGATTGGGACACGCAGATGCTCTTTTTTCTGAAGCACGGCTATCGCGTGATTGCTCACGACCGGCGCGGACATGGCCGTTCCTCCCAAACCAGTGACGGCCATGACATGGATCACTATGCCGATGATCTGGCGGAGCTGACAGCACATCTCGACCTCAAGGACGCCATCCACGTAGGCCACTCCACCGGCGGCGGTGAAGTCGTGCGCTACTTGGGGCGTCACGGCGAAAGTCGCGTGGCAAAAGCTGCGATCATTAGCGCGGTGCCGCCGTTGATGGTGAAGACGCCAGCCAATCCGGGAGGTCTGCCGAAGTCAGCGTTTGACGACTTGCAGGCGCAGCTCGCCGCCAGCCGAACGAAGTTCTACTTCGACATTGCGTCGGGGCCTTTCTACGGCTTCAACCGGCCCGGCGCGAAGGCTTCCGAAGCGGTGATCCGGAATTGGTGGCGCCAGGGCATGATGGGAGGAGCAAAGGCGCACTATGACGGCATCGTCGCGTTTTCTCAGACCGACTTCACCGAAGATCTGAAGAAGATCACTGTGCCAGTCCTCGTGATGCATGGCGATGACGACCAGATCGTGCCTTATGCCGATGCCGGGCCGCTCTCTGCAAAGTTGCTGAAGAATGCCACGTTGAAAATCTACCCGGGCTTTCCCCACGGCATGCCGACGACCGAGGCCGACACGATTAACGCCGACCTGCTCGACTTCCTGAGAAAGCCGCAGCAGAAGTTCCAGACAGCCTGATTCCAGAATGCTGCGGCAGGTCACGGCTCTCTCAAGCCGCCTGCCGCAGCACCCAGCTCACACCTGACGCGGGCCGAGCAACCGATAAGGAGGAACCATGGCGACAGCGAGAATCGGAGCGGCACCCATGAGAGCGGCGCAGATTTCGAAGTCCGGCGGGGATTTCGAGATCGTCGAACGCGAAATACCCAACCCCGTCGCAGGCCAGGTGCGCATCAGGGTGCAGGCCTGCGGTGTGTGCCACAGCGATGTGGTCACAAAGGAAGGTCTGCTGCCGGGCATCGCCTATCCCCGGGTGCCCGGACACGAAGTGGTGGGCATCATCGATGAGCTGGGCGCGGGCGTCACGCAATGGAAAATGGGTCAACGCGTCGGCGTGGGCTGGCATGGCGGACAGGATGGCACGTGTCCCTCGTGCAGGCGCGGCGATTTCGGGACGTGCGCGAACCTGAAGATTTGCGGCACTAGCTATGACGGCGGATACCAGGAATACATGGTTGCGCCGGTGGAGGCGCTTGCGGCCTTGCCGATGTCTCTTGACGCCGCCGAAGCTGCTCCACTGATGTGCGCGGGAGTGACGACGTTCAACGCTCTGCGCCGTAGCGGCGCGATGCCAAGCAACCTGGTCGCCGTTCAGGGGATCGGCGGGCTTGGGCATCTGGGAATTCAATTCGCGAAACATTGCGGCTACCGCGTGGCGGCGGTGGGCCGCGGCGCCGAAAATGAGTCCCTCGCAAAGAAGCTGGGCGCGCATGTCTACATCGACAGCGCGACAACGGACGCGGCAAGCGAGTTGCAGAAACTCGGCGGTGCCAGCGCGATTCTGGCGACGGCGCCGAGCGCCAAGGCCATGTCGGCGCTTGTTGGCGGCCTGGCGCCCAATGGCGTCCTGATGGTGGTAGGAGCTCCCTTGGAGCCGATCGAAGTCTCCGCCCTCCAGTTGATTTTCGGGCGGAGGCGCGTGCAAGGATGGCCCTCCGGGATCCCGACCGATTCCGAGGACACTCTGCGCTTCGCCGAACTGACCGGCGTGCGTCCGATGATCGAAACGTATCCGCTCGAAAAGGCCGCGGAGGCATATGCGCGCATGATGAGCGGCAAGGCGCAGTTCCGCGTCGTTCTGACGATGTGAAGGGCCGGACCATCTTCACGAGTCTCTTGTTCCAGAGGAGGGCACCATGAGTCAAACGGCCGCTCAGAAACAGGCCAGCGAACCGAAACCCGCGGCAGTCGATATGAAGTTCGAGATCGCCGTGATCCCGGTCTCGGACGTCGATCGCGCGAAGGAGTTCTACGCGAAGCTCGGCTGGCGGCTGGACGCCGACTACGCCGCTCCCACGAACGATTTCCGCGTGATCCAATTCACGCCACCGGGATCGGGCTGCTCGGTCATCTTCGGCAAGAACGTGACCGCCGCGGCGCCCGGCTCGGCCCAAGGCCTGTACCTGATCGTTTCCGACATCGAGGCCGCCCGGCGCGAGCTGCTCGACCGCGGCGTCAACATCAGCGAAGTCTTCCACAGCGAAGGTGTCTACGCCGGCGCGGACGAGCCCTACCTGTTTGGGCGGGCGCGCGTCAGCGGTCCGGATCCCGCGCATGGCAGTTATCGGTCGTTCGCTTCTTTCAAAGATCCGGATGGCAACGGCTGGCTGTTCCAGGAGCTGACGACGCGGCTTCCCGGCCGGATCGACTCCGGGGCGACGACGTTCGCGTCCGTGAACGATCTGGCGAGCGCGCTGCGGCGAGCGGCGGCGGCTCACGGCGAGCATGAGAAGCGCATCGGCGCGGCGGACCCGAACTGGCCCGACTGGTACGCCGCGTACATGGCGGCGGAGCAGACCGGAACCGGATTGCCGGAGTGAGGGGCCATGCGACCTGACATCGTGCCCGGAAACACCTTCCCCGACTACGAACTGCCCGACCACACGAGCACGCCACGGAGGCTCAGCGAGCTGCAAGGCGAGGACCCGCTGATCCTGACGCTGGCGCGCGGGCACTATTGTCCGAAGGAGCATCAGCAGCATCGGGAGCTGGCCGAGTTCTACCCGAAGATCGCCGTGGCGTACACGCAGATCGTCACGATCTCCACAGACGAGCACCACACGCTGCAGGAGTTCCGCGCGTCGATCGGCGCTCAGTGGACCTTCCTGTCCGACCCCGGCCGAATCATCCAGAAGGATCTCGACATACAGGAGTACACCGATCCGGAGCACAACCCGATGATTCCGCACACGCTGGTGCTCAAACCGGGGCTTGTGATCCATCGCGTCTACAACGGTTACTGGTTCTGGGGCCGGCCGTCGGTGACTGATCTTTGGCACGACCTGCGCGCCGTCAGCAGCGAGATCCGCCCCGACTGGGACTTGAGCGCACCCGGACTCCGCGAAGCTTGGAACGCGGGCGACCTCTCGCGCTTCCACGGCTGGAACAGGCGAGCGGCCGCGAAAGCGGCTCCGGCTGGCGGAGCGAAGGAATGAAGGTCAAAACCAGCGTATCGCCCGCGGAGCGCCGCTGGCCTAACGCGAGCTGAGCGCTCCGAGGCGGGAGGCGAGCGCTTTCTGCTCCTGGCAGATTGCGGAGGGCAGCCGGTCGCCGAATTTCTGGAAGAACTTGTCGACGGCCTGCTCTTCTTCCGCCCAATCGTTCGGATTGACGGCGAGCAGCTCGTTGAGCGTGTCGCGCGAGATCGAAAGACCGTCCAGCGTGAGCGACGAAGGCGTCGGGACGAAGCCGATCGGAGTTTCCGTGGCGGCGGCGCGGCCTTCGATGCGGTCGAGCATCCATTTCAACACGCGCACGTTTTCTCCGTAGCCGGGCCAGAGGAATTTTCCCGCGGCGTCGCGCCGGAACCAGTTGACGTGGAAAACCTTCGGCGGATTCTTCAGCTTGGAGCCCATCGCGAGCCAGTGGCCGAAATAGTCGCCCATGTTGTAGCCGCAGAAGGGAAGCATGGCCATGGGATCGCGGCGCGTGACGCCGACGGCGCCGGTGGCCGCAGCCGTGGTCTCCGAAGCCATGGTGGCGCCGACGAAAACGCCGTGCTGCCAGTGGTGCGATTCGTAGACGAGCGGAGCGAGGCGCGCGCGGCGTCCGCCGAAAATCAGCGCGGAGATCGGCAATCCCTGCGGGTCCTGCCAGTGCTTCGAGATCGAGGGCGACTGCTCCGCGGGCACCGTATATCGCGAGTTCGGATGCGCGGCCGCGCTCTTTCCGGCAGACCATCTCTTTCCGTGCCAGTCGATGAGTCCCGGCGGAGCGGCCGAATCCATGCCTTCCCACCAGGGCTCGTGGGATTGCGTCATCGCCACGTTGGTGAAAATCGTGTTGCGATGGATGGCGTCCATCACGTTGGGATTCGTCTTGCCGTTGGTGCCGGGAGCGACGCCGAAAAAGCCGGCTTCGGGGTTGATCGCGCGGAGCGTGCCGTCGGCGGCGATGTGCATCCAGGCGATATCGTCTCCGATCGTCCACACGCGATAGCCCTGCGATTCGAGCGCGGAGACCATCATCGCCAGGTTCGTCTTTCCGCAGGCGCTCGGAAACGCAGCGGCCATGTACGTGACTTTGCCCGACGGATCTTCGAGGCCGAGGATCAGCATGTGCTCGGCCATCCAACTCTGCTCGCGCGCCATCCAGCTCGCGATCCGCAGAGCGAAGCATTTCTTGCCAAGCAGCGCGTTGCCGCCGTAGCCCGAGCCGATACTCCAGATGAGTTTTTCTTCGGGGAAGTGCGCGATATAGCGTCGCTCGGGGTCCAGATCGCCGAGAGAGTGAAGTCCCGGAACGAAATCATCGGACTTGCCGAGACGTTCGAGCGCGACCTTCCCCATGCGCGACATGATGCGCATGCTGGCGGCCACGTAGGCGCTGTCGGTGATCTCGACTCCGATCTTGCTGTAGGGTGAGCTGGCGGGGCCCATGATGTAGGGCACGACGTACATCGTGCGGCCCTTCATCGCGCCGTCGAAAAGCGGACGCAGCTTGTCCTTCGCCTCGGCGGGAGCCATCCAGTTGTTGGTCGGGCCGGCGTCCTGTTTTTTGTGAGTACAGATGAAGGTCAGATTCTCGGTGCGGGCCACGTCGTTGGAATTGCTGCGGTGCAGGTGACAGCCGGGGTAGGTCTTCTGATTCAACTCAACAAACGTTCCGTCTTTCAGCATCAGCTCCGTCAGCCGGTCGTTTTCGGCGTCTGAGCCGTCGCACCATTCGATCTTGGATGGTTTCGTTAGCTTTGCTGATTCCTCTACCCAGCTTTCCAGTGGAGTGGACACCCTTCCTCCCGATGATTACGACGGACGCACTCCTTGTATGAAATGGCCGTGCGCCGTTTTGAAAAAATACAAACCAATTCTAGCGTGTAAGTCAAAAGTCTAGGTTACGGAGAGGGGAAATGCAAGGCGGCGCGACGCGCGCGGTGCCTCACGCCGGGCGCGCCGAGAGGCCGGTCCGCCGCTTTTCTTCCTTGCCCGCTATTTTAGTTTACGCTAAAATAAGAGCGTGACTTCGGTTCCATCCGTGCTGGGGGCGGTCGCCTCGCCGAGGCGGAGGGAGATTTTGCGCCTGATCTGGAAACACGAGCGAACGGCAGGCGAGATTCACAGCGCGATGCCGGACGTGACGTTCGGCGCGGTGTCGCTCCAGCTCCGCGCGCTGCGCGAGGCCGGCCTGCTGGAGTTCCGTGCGGACCGGCAGCGGCGCTACTATCGCGCCCGCCGCGAGGCGTTCGGTCCCCTGGGCGCGATGCTCGAAGCAATGTGGACCGACGCTCTCTGGAAACTGAAGCTGGCGGCCGAACTGGAAGAGACGCGGCGCGGGCCGAGGCGGCGGTCGCGCCGGAGGAAAAGGTGAACGAGATGACAGCACTGCCACATCGGCTGGACCGGACTGTGGTGATCGGCGCGGGGCGCGAAACCGTGTTTCGCTACTTCACCGACAGCGAACGATGGGCGCACTGGTGGGGCGCCGGGTCGAGCATCGACGCGAGGCCGGGTGGGCGCGTGCTGATCCGTTATCCGAACGGCGTCGAAGTCTCCGGCGAAGTGCTGGACGTGGCGGCGCCGGAACGAATCGTCTTCACGTACGGCTATGCGGGCGGCAACCCGATTCCGCCGGGAAGCTCGCGCGTGACGATCCGGCTCGAGCCGTGCGAAGGCGGAACGAAGGTTCATCTGTCACACGAGTTTGCCGAGGCGCCGGTGCGAGATGCCCACGTTCCGGGCTGGCGCTTCCAGCTTTCCGTGTTTGCCAATGTGGTGAGCGACGAGGTTCACGCCGGAGCGGAGGGCATCGCGGATCGCTGGTTCTCAGCCTGGGCGATCGCAGAAGATGCGGAGCGCGAAAAGGCGCTCGTGCACCTGGTCATGCCGAACGTGCGTTTCCGGGATCGCTTTGCGTTGGTCGATGGCGCTGCGGAGCTATCCGCGCATGTGGCGGCGTCGGCCCGGTTCATGCCCGGCATCCGGATGCAACGCAAGGGGGCGGTGCGCCATTGTCAGGGCGTGATGCTGGCGGATTGGGTGGCGCTTGGGAGCGACGGCGCAGAGCGCATGCGAGGCACGAATGTGTTCGTGCTCGCGCCGGATGGACGGATCGAATCAGTGACGGGACTACAGGGATAAATGGGCTGGGAGGCTTGGCCCGGATTACTTGCCGCGGATGAGCCTGCGCATCGGATCGGCGCTGCGCGCCGCTCTTATTTGTCGGACATGAATGTCCGACCCCCTAGGAACCCCCGCACTCGTCCGTTCGGCTGCGAGCTTGGGGCTGTGCCTGCGCCGGCGGCGAACAATTCGCGGCGCGGTGGCGATGCTATACTCGCGCGAAATGTACGCGCGAAAATTGCGGGCGGAAATGAAAATCGGCGACGTGCGCGGGCCCGTTCCGCTGGATTGGCTCGACAGCTTCTGCATGAGGAATTTCACGGGCTCGGCGGAGTTTGACGACACCTTGCCGACGGGCGAGGGGCGGCTGGAGGCCGGGTTGCAGGTTGATCCCGCGCGATTGGCGGCGGCCATGAGCGAATGGTTCACCAAGCGGGGCAAAGGGAACGGCGCGGCCGTCGTGGTGGAACTGAGTGGAACCGGCTGACCGGGGAATCTTCCAGTATTCGTATGCGGGCTCTGCGGGATTCAGGAGAGCCGAACCGTTCCCGCTCACGTATGGGGCGTCGCAGCGACATGGCGGGAGAGGTTCGGCTCTCCACATTCCCTTCGACGGGGAGCGGGCGGGATCGTTAGCACGGCCGATCGCGCCCGAAATCCCAACGAAAAATTGACCGCATCGGATTGCTCAACTAATATCGTCGCCCATAACGCGCCGTGCCCCGCGATTCCATCTCGCACTACCGAGTGCTCCGCAAGCTCGGCGGGGGCGGGATGGGTGTGGTCTACGAGGCTGAGGACAGCAAGCTCGGCCGCCGCGTGGCTCTGAAGTTCCTTCCTCCGGATCTCGAAAAGGATCGCGAGGCGCTTGAGCGGTTTCAGCGAGAGGCGCGCTCGGCCTCGGCGCTGAATCATCCGAACATTTGCACGATTTACGAAGTCGATGAATCCGACGGGCAGCCGTTCATCGCCATGGAACTGCTCGAGGGCGAGACTCTGCGGGAACGAATCGGGCGCAAGCCGCTCGACCCGGAGACCTTGCTGGAGCTCTCGATCCAAACTCTTTCGGCTCTGGAGGCCGCGCACGCGAAGGGCGTGGTGCACCGCGATATCAAGCCGGCGAACCTCTTCGTAACGAATCTGGGGCAGGCGAAGATTCTGGATTTCGGGCTCGCCAAGCGGGATGCGGCGTCGATGGCTGGTGATTCGGGCGTGCCGACGCTCAAAGAGAAGGAGCATCTCACCAGCCCGGGAGCCGCCGTCGGCACGGTCGCCTACATGTCGCCGGAGCAGGTGGCCGGCAAAGAACTGGACGGCCGCACGGACCTTTTCTCCTTCGGCGCGGTGCTCTATGAGATGGCCACGGGGCGGCCAGCATTTCCGGGGAACACCAGCGGCGTCATCTTTCACTCGATTCTCGAGAAGAATCCTCCACCCGCCTCGCGGCTGAATCCAGACGTGCCGCCGCGGCTCGAAGAGATCATCGCCAAGGCGCTCGAGAAAGACCGCGATGTGCGCTATCAGCATGCGGCGGACTTTCGCGCGGACTTGAAGCGCCTGCGGCGCGACAGCAGTTCAACGAGTGGGGCGCGCCTCGACACGCCGCCAGCGGCGCCGTGGTGGAAGCGAAAAACGACCATGGCCGGCGCTGCGGCCCTCGTCGTCCTTGCGGCGGTGGGCGGGCTTTTGGCGGCGCGTTTGTTGAAGCCAGCGCCGGATCAAACGGTCCATTCGATTGCCGTGCTGCCGTTCACAGGCTCGACCGGAAATCCGGACGCCGAATTTTTCCAGGACGGCATCAGCGTCGGCGTGACCGACGCGTTGTCGGAGTTGCCCGGCCTGAAAGTGATGTCGAGCAGCGCCGCGCAGCGTTCCGCAAGAAAGAACTCGGATCCGGAAAAAGTCGGGAGCGATCTGAAGGTCGATGCCGTGCTTACGGGACGAATCGAGCAAAGAGGCGACACCATCGCGGTGAGCGCCGAGCTGGTGAACGCAGCGGACAGCAGCCAGATTTGGGGCCAGCAGTACACCGAGAAACTGGCCGATGCGGCGGCGTTGCAGCAGGAGATCGTCCGCGATGTTTCGGAAAAGTTGCGGGTGAAGCTGAACGTCGCGGAAAAGGACCGGCTGGACCGTCGGCCGACGGAGAATCCCGAGGCGTATCGTTTCTACATTCTCGGGCGGCAGAAGTGGATCGAATTGTCGAGTGAGAATCTTCAGAAAGCGATCTATTACTTCCAACAGGCGATCGAAAAAGATCCCCGTTACGCGGCAGCCTACGCTGGTTTGTCCGAAGCGTATGAAACGACGGCAGTCCTGGGCGGCACGGGAGCGAACGACCTGCTGGCCAACGCCAGAACCGCGGCGAACCAGGCTCTCGCTATCGATCGTGAGTCGCTTGACGGGCAAATGGCGCTGGCGGACATCGACCGCGATCAATGGAAATTTGCCGAAGCGGAATCCGAGTATAAGCGCGTCCTGGAGCAGAATCCGAACTTCACCGATGCTCATGTGGGTTACGGCATCATGCTGTCGTCCTTGGGGCGATTCAGCGAGGCGATAGATCAGGAGCAGCGGGCTCTGAATTCCGATCCTCTCAATACTCTCGCCATCGTCTACATCGGGCAAATCTACGCGTATCAGGGCGACTACGACAAATGCGTCGCCCAAGCCCAGAGAGCATTGGACGTAGATCCTACTTACCTCGCAGCCAACATTACGCTCTCTAACTGTTACATGGGGAAAGGAATGACCAAAGAATCCATGGACGCGATTGCGCACCTTATCGATTTGAACGGGGGGCCTCAAGCCGCCGCGGCGATCAGGCAGTCGTATGCCACTGGAGGTATGAAGGCTGTGCTTCGCATGCAACTGGCCAATGTATCTGATCCTTATCGTCTGGCGAGCGCCTATGCCCAGCTGGGCGACAAGGACAACGCTTTTCTCTGGCTCAACAAAGCCTATGAAGTGCGAGAGGTCACCCTGATTAACCTGAAGGTCGATTGGGCGTTCGCACCCTTGCACTCCGATCCGCGGTATGCGGATTTGGTCCGCCGCATCGGCTTCCCACAGTAGCTCGCGGCTCCGCAGGACTCAGGGAACGCCGGAGGTCTCGCGCAGGCGAGCCGGCCTGGTCGGCCAGTTGGCGAGCGCGGCCCTGATTTCCGGCAGCGCTGCGCGCGCGGCAGCTTCGCCGGCGGCCACCAAGAGAGGCGTCTTCGCGAATTCGTCCCACAGAATGTGGTGAACGTCCGGCTCGATCAAGACATCGGTCGCGGCGCGCCAGGGCTGGCTCGCGGCGCCCTGAATGATCGAGAACGACCGGCTGATGATTTCGATGGTGTTGCGCGGACCGCTTTCGATCAGGCCCGGTTCGAGATGCACGCTGATCACGACCTCCGCGCCCAGCCTGCGCGCGGCCGGCGCGGGCACGGTTTCGGTGAGAAATCCGTCGACAAGAACGTGCCCGCGATAATTCACGGGCAGGAAGAGACCCGGATAGGCGCATGACGCGCGCAGCGCCGGGCCGACTTCGCCGTCGGTGAAATACACGGACTTGCCTTCGACGAGGTCCGTGGCCACGATGCTCAGCGGAATTTTCATCTCGTCGAAGCGCTGCACCCGCGTGAACTTGTGCAGGAAATCTTCCAGGCGCTCGTTGGAGGCCATGCCCATGCGGGAGAGCGTCCAGCGGCCGAAATCGCGGAAGTGCGTCTCGGCGCCCTGGCGTTCCATTTCATGGAGCGGCGTGCCGCCTGCATACGTTGCGGCAATCAATGCGCCGACGCTCGTACCGGCGATATAGTCGACCGGGATTTCGTTTTCTTCGAGGACCCGCAGAACGCCGATGTGAGCGATGCCGCGCGCGAATCCGCCGCCCAAGGCAACGCCCACTTTGGGCCGGTCGCCTTGCCCGGCGTATGCGAACGAACGCAGGCCGTTGACGGCCCGCGAAATCCATTTCGTTGCCGACCCCATCGTTCACCTCAGGGCCACGTCCCACCCAATTCTTACTCTAGCAAATCCGTGTTACGTCCGTGTTTCCGATTGACCGCTGTTGCCGGTTTTTGCAACGATGTGCGTTGCCGAAGGTGGCGGGGATGACGCGCCGGATCGAAAAAGTCGCGGTGCTCGGGGCGGGAACGATGGGTGCGCGCATCGCCGCGCACCTGGCGAACGCCGGGATACCCTGCTACCTGCTCGACATCGTTCCGTCCGAACCGAACGCCGACGAAAAACGCAAGGGCCTGACGCTTGATGCTCCCGCGGTGCGGAATCGCATCGTGCTCGGCGGATTGGAAGCGGCGAAGAAGTCGCGGCCGGCCGCGTTTTTCACTCCGGAATCTGCGCGGCTGATCACGCCCGGAAACCTGGACGACAATCTGGCCTGGTGCGGCGAAGCTGACTGGATCATCGAAGCCGTCGCCGAGAATCTCGACATCAAGCACAAGCTCTTCGAGCGCGTCGAGAGCGTGCGCAAGCCGGGCACGATCGTCACGTCGAACACTTCCGGCATTCCGATTCGCCGGATCGCCGAAGGACGCTCGGAAGATTTTCAGCAGCACTGGGCCGGAACGCACTTCTTTAATCCGCCGCGCTACATGAAACTGGTGGAGCTGATTCCCGGGCCGAAAACCTTGCCGCGCGTGCTCGAATCGCTCGACGAAGTGTGCGACGTGCGGCTCGGCAAGGGCGTCGTCGTCGCGAAGGACACCCCCAATTTCATCGCCAACCGCATCGGCACGTTTTCGGTGTTGAAGGCCTTGCAGCAGATGCAGGCGCTGGACATGACCATCGAGGAAGTGGACGCATGCACGGGCCCCGCGGTCGGCTGGCCGAAGTCTGCAACGTTTCGCCTGCTCGACATCGTCGGCATCGATGTGCTGGTGCACGTGATCGGAAACATCTACGAGGCCGCGCCCACCGACGAATCGCGCGAGATGTATCACGTGCCCGCGCTGATGGAAGAGCAGATGCGGCGCGGCGCGCTGGGCGAAAAGACGGGCAGCGGATTCTATAAGCGAGTGAAGGGCGCGGGCGAGCCGGAAATTCTGGCGCTCGACTGGCACACGATGGAATACCGCGCGCGGCAGAAGGGACGATTCGGCTCGATCGAGGCCGGGAAGTCGATCGAGAGCACGCGGGAACGGCTGCCAGTACTCGTCGGACCGGCGCTCGATGGAGCGGGCGGAGACAAGGCCAGCCAGTTTCTGTGGAACTGCCTGAGCGAGATGTGCCTCTACGCCGCGCGGCGCGTGCCCGAAATCGCGGATCGCGCGGTGGAAGTGGATCGCGCGATGCAATGGGGATTCGGCTGGGAGCTGGGACCGTTCGAGATGTGGGACGCGATCGGCGTCGAGCGGATGGCGAAGGCGCTCGAGAAGAACGGCCAGCCGATGCCGCCGCTGGTCTCGAAGGTTCTCGCCTCGCCGAAGAAATCGTTCTACGAAATCGAGAGAGGGCACACGAGCTACTTCGATCTCGGCGCGGGCGCTCTGAAGCCGCTGGAGGAGCCTGCGGGAATCATCGTCCTGAAGTCGCTGAAGGAGCGCGCGGCCGTGGTGCAGGAAAACTCGGGCGCGAGCCTGATCGACCTCGGCGACGGCGTCCTGTGCTGCGAATTCCACGCGAAGATGAACGCGATCGGCGGCGACACGCTGGCGATGTTGCAGACGGGCGTGGCGAAACTCGGAACGGAATTCGAGGCGATGGTGATCGCCAACGAAGGCGCGAACTTTTCCGCCGGCGCGAACCTGATGCTGCTGCTGCTGATGGCGCAGGAAGGCGAGTGGGACGACGTTCACTTGGCGGTGCGGCAATTTCAGCGCGCGAACATGGCGGTCAAGTACGCGCCGCGGCCCGTGGTGGCGGCGCCGCACGCAATGTCACTGGGCGGCGGCTGCGAGATTCCGCTGCATTCGGCGAGAATTCACGCGGCGGCGGAAACGTACATGGGGCTCGTCGAGGCGGGCGTCGGCCTGATCCCGGCGGGCGGCGGAACGAAGGAGATGCTGATCCGCGCCAACGAGCACGCGGCGACCAGCGACAGTCTCGACCTGATGCACGCACTCCGGCCGATCTTCGAAAACATCGCGATGGCGAAAGTGTCGACGAGCGGAGAAGAGGCGCGGTCGCTCGGCTACCTGCGGCCGTCGGATCTGGTGGCGATCAATCGCGACCGGCAAATCGCCGACGCCAAGGCAACGGCTTTGGCCATGGTGCGCGCCGGGTATCATCCTCCCGCTCCGGCCGAGATTCGGGTCCTCGGCGAGGAGTTCCTGGCCGCGGCGAAGCTCGCCATTCACATGATGGTTCGCGGCGAATACGCGACGGAATACGATGGCGCCGTCGCCCGCAAACTGGCGTACATCATGGCGGGCGGCGGCATCACGGCGGCGCAAACGGTTCCGGAGCAGTACCTTCTGGATCTCGAACGCGAGGCTTTCGTCAGCCTTTGCGGCGAACGCAAGACCCGGGAGCGTATCGCCCACACCCTCAAGACCGGTAAACCCCTCCGCAACTAGGCGTTTCTTTGGCCAACTGATCACCGGGGGTACGAACGTACTATTGCTCCCCCTTTTCTGGGCTCCGAAAATCGACATATCACGGGGATTCAGTTCGTTACAGGGGGACGGTACGTAAACCGTTCGTACTACATGACGCCATCGAAAGAGACATTGGAAGCCGCAAGTCCCGCAGGCGATCCCAAGACCGCTCCGTCGAAGCCGGAAGTCGCGCACACGCGCGCCGACGCCGTGTCGCTGGACGTGCCCGTGAAGGTGCACGGATCGCGCGTGACCGATGTTGTGCTCGGCACGACTCCGCACACGGAGCCCTTCGAGGAACAGACGTCAACGATGATCGTCTTCCCGCAGGGCGGCGTGCTGAAGATGAGCACCCCGGTCAACGTCGGGCAGATGGTGGTTGTCACGAACTTGAAGTCCAACCATGACGCGATTTGCCGCGTGGTGAAGGTCCGCGCTTTCGGGCAGGGGTTGAGCTACGTCGAAATCGAATTCACTCACAGGCAGGCCGGCTACTGGGGCGTGCGCTTCGCGTCGGATGCTCTCGACGGCGCGATTCAGCCGCCCGTCGTCGCGCCTCCGGCGCCGCTTTCAGTTGAAGTCAAAGTCGAGAAGCCGGACGACAAGCCGGCGCCAGACGTTTCTTGGGCGCCCGCGTCGTCTCTGAAGCATCCTCCCGCGAAACCCGTGGCCACCGCGAACGCTTCTCCGTTTGCGCCCATCGGCTCGCAAGAAGAGGTGCAGCCCGCCGCAGCGGAGACTTCTTCCAAAGTGAGGATCAAGCCGAGCGCACAATTCGAGGCGTTGAACCCCGGCCTGGATCTGGCCCTGAAGAAGCCATCGGTTGCATATCCGTCCGCCGCACCTGCATCGTCCGCGGCGTCTTTGTCGATGTCGGAGCTCCAGGGAGACGCGGGAGGTTCGACCTCCGTCCCGTTTGCTGGAACCGGTGTTCCGGGCGACGCGGCGGATGCCGCGCCCACGGAAGCAGCGCATTCGTCCGAACCGGCGGCATCTCCTTTTGGACGATTCGCGGCGGAAGCCTCCTTTGGGGACGCGGCCTCTGCGCGCGAGCCGTTTGGCAGCGGCCTGACCGGCGGAACGCTCGGCAGCGGCGCGCGCTCATCCGAATCGGGAGAACGCAAGGGCGGGAAGTGGCTCGCGATTGCCGCGGGTGTCGCTGCGCTTCTAGCTGTGGGGGCGGGTGCCGCCTATCGATTGCATCTCCCGCCGTTCTCGTCGAACTCCGCAAAGCCGACTCCCATGGCGTCCCCGCCCGCAGCGCCGGCCTCCGAGTCTGGCTTCCAGCCAAATCTTGCGTATGGAAATTCGAACCCGATGCCCGGGCAGACCGTGCAAGCAAGCCCGGTGAATTCGTTCGCGCCCGCGGCCGCTCCTTCGGTTGTCGCGCAACCGGCGCAGCCAGTGGCTTCGAAACCGACCAAACCCGAGGCGGCAGCGCCTGCGCCGGCCGACTCGAAGCCCGCCGCAAAGGTTCCCGACATGTTCGGCACGCTGAACGCGCATCCGACTTCCCATGTGCGGTCCGGCGGCTCGCAGGACGAAAATGCGGCGCCTGCTCTCGACGTTGCCGGCGGCGCCGATAGCGGCGCGCTGCCTTCGCTGGGGGCGTCGCCGGCCATTGCGCCCCCGCCGCCTCAACCTTCGGAGCAAGCTCCGGTTCGCATCCGCGTCGGCGGCAGCATCAAGCCTCCACGGCTGATTTCCTCGACTTTGCCTGCCTACCCGGCGATGGCGCGCAGCGCCAACGTCGAGGGCGACGTTGTGATCGACACCACGATCGACGCGGCGGGCAAGGTGACCGGCATGAAGGTTGTCTCCGGTTCGCCCCTGCTGCGACAGGCGGCGCTCGAGGCTCTGCGGCAATGGCGATACGAGCCGTCGAAGTTGAATGGCGAGCCGGTGCCGGTGGAAATGACGGTGACGATCAAGTTCCACAATCAGTAGATTCTCGCCCCCGCAACGCGCCGCACGCTCCGCCCGGTTGCTTTTTTTCTTCCACTGGCATCCAATGGAGCAGTCTGCGTGGATCGATCTTCTTCGAGGTGAGCCATGCGCGAGGCCGTGATCGTCAGTTCGGTGCGGACGGCGGTGGGTAAGGCTCCGAAGGGTGCGCTGCGCACGACGCGGCCGGACGATCTCGCCGCCGCCGTCATCAAAGAGGCGATTGCGCGGGCGAAGGGCCTCGAGACCGCGGAAATCGACGACGTGGTGATCGGCTGCGCCACGCCCGAAGCCGAGCAGGGAATGAACATCTCGCGCATTGCCTCGCTGCGCGCCGGACTGCCCGTGAGCGTCTCGGCTATGACGATCAACCGCTTCTGTTCGTCCGGATTGCAGGCCATCGCGATCGCGGCGCAGCAGATCATCTCCGGGCAGAGCGAAGTCGGCGTGGCGGGCGGCGCCGAGTCCATGAGCATGGTGCCGATGGGCGGCCACAAGATCTCGCCCAACCCCTGGCTGATGGACCACTTCCCGGACACCTACCTGAACATGGGCCTGACGGCCGAAAATCTCTCGAAAAAATACGCCATCAGCCGCGAGCAGGCGGACGAGTTTTCGCTCGCGAGCCACAGGAAGGCTCTGGCCGCCATCTCGGCCGGCAAGTTCAAAAACGAAATCGTGCCGATGGAAGTGAGCTACACGTATGTCGAGGCCGAGGCAAACGGATCGGCGGGCGCGACGAAGCCAAAGACGCGCGCGATCACGTTCGATACGGACGAAGGGCCGCGCGCCGATACCTCGATGGAAGCTCTCGGAAAGCTGAAGCCGGCATTCCATGCCCGCGGCGTTGTCACGGCCGGGAACAGCTCGCAGACCAGCGATGCGGCGGCGGCGGCCGTGGTGATGAGCGCCGAGCGAGCGCGGGCTCTGGGATTGAAACCGCTGGCTCGCTTCGTTTCGTTCGCGACGGCGGGATGCCCGCCGGAAGAAATGGGCGTCGGGCCGGTCTACGCGATTCCGAAAGCCTTGAAGATCGCGGGGCTCAAGCTCGATCAGATCGACGTGATCGAGTTGAACGAAGCGTTCGCGGCGCAGGCCTTGTCGGTGATCAAGCTGGCGGGGCTCGATCCGGCTCGCGTCAACGTCAACGGAGGCGCGATCGCGCTGGGTCATCCGCTGGGCTGTACGGGCGCGAAACTGACCGCCACCATCCTGCAGGAAATGGAGCGGCGCGCGGCGCGCTACGGCATGGTGACGATGTGCATCGGCGGCGGCATGGGCGCCGCGGGAATCTTCGAGCGAGCCGCGTAACGACGCGCGAGAAAGGGACAACGCGATGGCCACGACAACGGTTGGGCAGGAGCTGAAGCGGGGTGGCGCATTCCTGGTGGCGACGACGAGCCACCCTGACGTCTTCACGCCCGCGGACATTAGCGACGATCAGCGCCTGATCGGCCAGACGGCGGCGGAATTCGTGGCCAAAGAAGTCGTGCCGATGATTCCCGATCTCGAAAAGCACAAAGAAGGCGTGATGCCGCAGCTGCTGAAGAAGGCCGGCGAGATCGGCCTGCTCAGTGGCGGAATTCCGGAAGCGTACGGCGGATCGGAGTTGGACAAAGTCGCGCTGACGATTCTGAGCGAGAAGATCAGCGTGTATGCGTCGTACGCTGTGGCGTTTGGCGGCACCACGGGCATCGGCACGATCCCGATCTCGTATTTCGGCACGGAGGAGCAGAAGAAGAAGTACTTGCCGAAGATCGCGACGGGAGAACTGCTGGCTGCCTATTGCCTCTCCGAGCCGCAGGCCGGCTCCGATGCGCTCGCGGCGCGCACGCGGGCGGAGCTTTCCTCAGACGGCAAACACTGGATCTTGAATGGGCAGAAGATGTGGATCACCAACGGCGGCTTCGCGGACGTCTACATCGTCTTCGCGAAAGTCGACGGCGACAAATTCTCCGCGTTCATCGTGGAGCGCGGCACGCCCGGCTTCACCATCGGCGCCGAAGAGAACAAGATGGGCATCCGCGGCAGCTCCACGGTGCCGCTCTTTTTCGAAAACGCGCGCCTGCCGAAAGAGAATCTGCTCCACGAAGTGGGACGCGGCCACATCGTCGCCTTCAACACGCTGAACGCGGGGCGGCACACGCTCGGCGTTTCCTGCCTGGGCGGTTCGAAGAAAGCTCTCGAGGATTCGTCGAGGTATGCGAAGGAACGCGTCGCCTTCGGCAAGCCGATCGGCAGCTTCGGTTTGATTCAGGCCAAGCTCGGCGAGATGGCGATCCGCATCTACGCGCTGGAATCGATGATCTACCGCACGGCGGGGACGATCGAAACGGCCGTGGCCACGTCCGGCAGTGACAAGGTCAAAAACGCGATGCAGGCGCTGGAGGAGTACGCGATCGAAAGCTCGATCAGCAAGGTGACCGGCAGCGAGACGCTGAACTATTGCGTCGACGAAGGCTTGCAGATCTTCGGCGGCTACGGTTTCCATGAGGACTATCCGATGGCGCGCGCCTATCGCGACAGCCGCATCAACCGCATCTTCGAGGGCACGAATGAAATCAACCGCATGCTCATCATCCAGATGCTGATGAAGCGGACGATGGCGGGCGTCCTGCCGCTGGTATCCGCCGCCAAGAAGCTTGCGGACGAATTGCTGGCGGGCCCGTCGTTCGAAGAGGCTCCGCCGGGCGATTTCGCCGAAGAGGAGCGCTCTCTTGCCCAGGCGAAGAAGGTGTTTCTGCTGGCGGCGGGCGCGGCGGTGGAAAAATTCCGCGACAAGCTGGCGGACCATCAGGAAATCGTCGCGTCACTTTCCAACGTGGTGATGGATATCTACGCAATCGAGTCGTCTTTGCGCCGCGCCCAGAAGGCGGCTGCGGCTCGCGGACCCGTCGCGAAGCTGATGGCGGACGCAACACGCGCTTTCACCTACGACGCGATGGACCGCGTCGAAAAAGACGCGCGCACGGCGCTCGCCGCCACGTCCGATGGCGACACGCTCGCCACGCAACTCGCTGCGCTGCGGCGTTTCGCGAAGCACGCGCCGGTCGATACGATCGCACTGCGGCGGCGCATCGCGGAGGCCGTGCTGGCGCAGGACCGCTATCCCTTCGAAGGCCGCTGAGCGCGCGCCAAGATTCCCGCACGAAGGAAAATCGAATCGCGGAGTCGAATGACAATTTCTGGCGCCGCGAAAAGTCATCAAGAATAGTTCCGCGCCGCGCCCCCGGCTTGCTGCGCAGCGGAAACCGTTTTCTCTTTCGCCTCCCCGGATTCACTTCATCGCACTGATTTTCAATCAGTTAGCAACTGGTCTGTTTGGAGGGCCTTGTGCATCCAATCCGGTGGAGGTTGTGACCACGTTCCATGGGTACATTTCTCGCGAGGTTGCGTGAGTATGTCGGCTCGATCGAGCCTAAGACGCGAAAGCGAATCATCTGGACGGTTGCCGTTCTTTTCGTGCTGCAACTCTACTTCGTCCGCGAAATGATCGCCGCGGAGCTTCTATTCGGCGCGCTGTTCCTGGGACTGTTCCTGTTTGTGGGAATCTGCTACACGATCGGGAGCATCTGGGAGCACGGCCTTGACTGGGCGGAAATCGGGGTCCGCAGCGCGGCGGTTCTGGCGCGCCGCGGTTACGCCACCGTTGAGGAACTCAGTAAAAAGCCATTCCGCCATCCACATTCAGAGTCTGCCCAGTAATCGCACGGGCCTGATCGGAAACCAGGAACAGGGCCGCGGACGCAATTTCTTCCGCCGTCTGCGGCCTTCCTTGCAGAATTCCTTCCACCATTTTCTTCAGCGCTTCGTCCGCGCCTGACTGGAAATAGGCGGAAAACTCCTGCGTCAGGTCGCGCGACATTTTCGTTTCGGTCACGGGGCCGGGGCAGAGCGCGTTCACGCGCACTCCTTTGCGCGCGGCCTCCGCGGCGACCACGCGCGTGAGCCCGATCAAGCCCGCCTTCGATGCGGTGTAGGCGGAACTGAGGCCGAACGCCATCTTCGCGCCGACGGTCGAGATGTTGAGGATCACTCCGGCGCCGCGCGCGTACATTCCCGGAAGCACGAGCTGCGACAGCATCATCGGCGCGCGCAGGTTGACCGCCATCACTTCGTCCCAATCGTGCGCGGTGAATTTCTCGACCGGCTGCACCGGGCCGTAGATCGCGGCATTGTTGACCAGGATGTGGATCGCGCCGAACGCTTTCCGCGTTGCCGAAACGATCTTCTCGCATGCGGATTCCTGCGCGAGATCGGCCGCGACTGCGGCCGCTTTTCCGCCCGAGCTCTTGATTTCGCTCGCCACCTGCTGAATCTCACTCTCGCTGCGCGCCGTCACGACGACGGCCGCGCCTTCCGCCGCAAATTTCCGCGCGATGGCGCGCCCGATTCCGCGCCCTCCGCCCGTTACCACCGCAACCTGTCCTTCCAGCAGCATCGTTTCTCCGTGTGATTGAACTGGAGAGGATAGCATCGAAACGGATTTTCTCGGCTCGGCGCGATTGACTCCCGCGCGTGTGCGGAATAGGATGCCGCACGTCGCTTTTCTTTCATCAGTGCAAACGAGGAATCAAATGGCCAAGAATATCGAGCTGCTGGCTGCCTACTGGACGATTTCGGGGGCCGATCCGCACACCGATCACGAATACAGTCCCTATGATTTCAAGGAACGCGTGGCCGCCGTGGCCCGCGTCGGCTTCAAGGGATTCGGCATCTGGCACGCCGACCTGGAATACACGCTCCAGAAATATAGCCTGAAGGACATGAAGAGGATTCTGGACGACAACGGCATCAAGCACGTGGAGCTCGAATTTCTTACCGGCTGGTTCCTGGATGGCGAGGAAAGAAGGCAGTCCGACATCCTGCGCCAGAAACTTCTCGAGGCGGCGGACGTGCTTCGGCCGCATCACATCAAGGTCGGGCATTTCTTCAAGACCCAAGCCACGATGGACCGAATCATCGAGTCGTTCGCCAAGCTCTGTGCAGATGGAGCCGAGCACGGCACACCGATCGCATTTGAAATGATGCCGTTCTGCGATATCGATTCGGTGGAGAAAGCCTTGCAGCTCGTCGAAGGAGCCGGAGCGAAGAACGGGGGCCTCAACCTCGAATTCTGGCACATCTCGAAATTGCGAATCCCGCACGAGAAGATCGCGAGCATTCCGCAAAAGTACGTCGTCTCCGTCGACATCAACGACGGCACATGGGAATGTTCGGACCCGCGCGCGGACGCGATCACTCACCGGACGTTCTGCGGCGATGGCGAATTCGACGTGAAGGGATTTATCCGCACGATGCTGAAGGCCGGTTACGACGGGCCGTGGGGAACCGAAGTGCTCGACATCGAATGGCGGAGAAAGCCGCTGAATGAAGTTGTGGCCAAGGCCTTCCGTTCAACGATCGCGCAGTTTCCGGGGCAGGGAAGAGCCACGGCCAGCGGCAAATCAGCCGCGAAGCGCACGGTCAAAGCAAAGACGGCGAGGAAGACAAAGAAAGCCAAGAAAGCGAAGAAGCCGAAAGCAAAACCGCCGAAGCGCAAGACCGCTAAGAAATCCAAAGGCCGGAAGCGAAGGAAGTAGGCTCGTGGGTGCGGCGCCGGAAATTCAGTTGTCTTCGGTCGGCGACGCTCCGAACATTTTCAGCTCTTCGCCGTTCGGCCGCTTGCAGCTCAGAAACTCGCCGCCCTTCGAGCCGTCCTTCATGCCGAAGTAGGTGACCGTGATCTTGTCGCCCGGCTGCAGACTCTTTCGCGACCAGCCGCGCCGCCCCAGGTAATTCGGGCTCATGCCCTCGAAGCCCCACGTGTCGACGCCGCCTTTGTCGTTGGGCACGTCGACCCAGACCCAGGTGTGAGGATTCGTCCATTCGAATTCTTTCACCGTCCCGGCGATCGTTCTCTGCGTGGAAGTATCGAACACGGCGAAACCGTGGTGCGCCGGCGCAGCTGTGGCTGCCGCGGCCATCAGACCGAGCAGCAACGACGCTTCCAGCACGGCTCTTTTCATCGTTCCATTCATGTGCGTTCGATGCCTCCGTAAATCCGGCCAGCGGCCCCGCGGCTATTTCGGCGCGGGCGTTGGCCCGCTCGGAACCGTCAGGTTGATTCCCGCCTTGCCGCTCCGGTCCACGAAATTCCGATTGTTCTGCTCGCAGATGTATTCCGAAATCGTCCAGCTGCGGTGGCGCCGCAGAATTCGGTTCGTCGTGTAGGGCGCCGCCAATGCCTCCGGATCGGTGACCGTGGTTTCGATGCTCATCGTCTCCGGATCGAGCAGGCGGAATTTTTCCGAAATCTGCATTTTTTCGCTGTGCGGCACGTGCGGCTCGATCTCCGTTTGCGTCGAAAAGCCCACCGACTGCACGACCAGCGTGTCGCCTTCCCAGTGGCCGACGGACGTGCCGAAGAAATTCGGGTCCGGATCGGCGGGCAGCGGGCGGCCATCGGTATAGATATGGCGCACCATCGAATACGCCTCGATCACGATCGTCACCTGGCCGGGCGTGAGCAGAAATTCCATCGGATACGGCTGGGACATGATGCCGGGCATTCCGGGCGGCAGGCAGTTGGCGGACTGGTTGTCTTCCTCGGCGTGAGCAATCAGGTCTTGCCGCTTGGCGGCGTACGCGGGCGTCAGCTGCAGCGGAGTGGGCCGCATCGGCGGAACGCCGATGGCCGGATTCGTCACGCGCGTGGCCGGCCCGCCCATCGGGATTTCCCAGACGCCGGTGAAGTCCGGCAGTTTGGCGAGCGCCGCCCAATCGGCGGCGGTCGGAGCAGGGCGCTTGAAACCCTGCGCGTCCGCAACGGCAGTGAAAATTGCCAGTGCAAGGAATCCTGTAACGGCCGCGCGCAAGACAGTTGTTGCTCCAGCCATCGATGGTGGTCTCTGCATCCCTTAGACGGCCGCTGCCTGCATTGTAAGTACGGACCTCACTGCATCGATGATCTTCTGCTCGCTCGGCAGGACGTAACTTTCCATTGTCTCGCTGTAGGGCACGGACGTATCGAGCGCGGTGACCATTTTCACCGGCGCTTTCAGATGCTTGAAACCCTGCTCGGCCACTTCGCCCGCGATCACGACCGCCGCCGACGCATGCCGCGGCGCCTGATCGACCAGCACGAGCCGGCCCGTCTTCTTCACTGATTCAACGATCGTCTTCACGTCGAGCGGCGCGAGCGTCCGCGGGTCCACGACCTCGGCGCTGATGCCTTCCTTGGCGAGAATCTCGGCCGCGGCGAGAGACTTCTTCACCATCCACGCGGTCGCCACGATCGTGACGTCCGTCCCGGCGCGCTTGATGTCCGCGACTCCGAACGGAACGATGTGCTCGCCGTCCGGCACCGGGCCTTTGTCGATCGTGAGCATGTAGTGGTGCAGATAGACGACGGGATTGTCGTCCCGAATCGCGGCGCGCATCAGTCCCATCGCGTCGGCGGAAGTGGACGGCAGAGCGATTTTCAGGCCCGGAATCCCCATCATCGCGTGGTACGTACAGTTCGAGTGCTGGCCCGCCCACCCCGCCGCGAATCCGAAGCCCGCCTTGAAAACGCACGGCACCTTCACCTGGCCGCCGGACATGTACCGCAGCCGCGGCGCTTCGTTGATCACCTCGTCGAACGCGACCAGCATGAACTCCGCCATGTACAGCTCGACGATCGGACGCAGGCCGCTCATGGCCGCGCCCACGGCGATCCCCAGCTCGGCGGTTTCCGAAATCGGCGTGATACGCACGCGGTCCTTGCCGAACTTGCGCACGAAGGGGTCGCGCTCCGTCATCGCCATGTTCTGGCCGTAGAACACGACATTCGGATCCCGCTGCATCTCTTCGGTGATGGCGACGGCAATCGCCTCGGCAAACATCATTTCGCGCGGCATTTTCGTCTCCTTATCTCGCTTCAGCTCTCGATTACGCCCAGACGTATTTCGTCGCGTCTTCCGCCGCCGGCAATGGGCTCGCGAGCGCGAACTTCACCACGTCTTCCATCTCGGCGCGCACTCCGTCTTCGATCTTCTTCGCGTCGGCATCGCTCAAAGTGCCGTTCGCAACGAGATGCGCGCGGAATTTAAGGATCGGATCGTTCTTCTTCGCCGCTTCGAACTCCGCCTTGTTGCCGTACACCTCGATCGCTTCGTGCTCCTGGAACTGCGTGGGCACGGGCGGCACCGTGATCGCGTTCCCGTGCGGGCTGAGCCGGTAGAACTGCGATTCGATCAGCGACGGCCCCTCGCCGGCGCGCGCGCGGTCGACGGCCTTGCCGACCGCTTCGTAGACCTTCAGCACGTCGGTGCCGTCCACGGTCACGCCGGGGATGCTGTAAGCCTTGGCTTTTTGCGACAGCGGATCGCCGGCGAGTCCGTTCGCGTCTTCCAGCTTGTAGTAGGTGTACGCCTGATACATGTTGTTCTCGAGGACGAAAACCACGGGCAGCTTCCACACCGCAGCCATGTTCAGCGTTTCGTGAAACGCTCCCTGCTTCGACGATCCGTCGCCGAAGAAGGAGTAGACCACCTGCCCGGTCCTCTTGACCTGCGCCGCGTAGGCGACTCCCGCCGCATGGGCGATTCCCTGGCCGATGATGCCCGAAGCGGTGGGGAAGTGGTGCGCCGGATCGGAGAGGTGCATCGATCCGCCGAAGCCTTTGCAGACGCCGCCGCTTCGCTGATAAATCTCCGCCATGAGCGCTCGCGCCGAAGTGCCGAGCACGAGCGGATAGCCGTGGCAGCGGTAGCTCGGCATCACGGGATCGGTTTCGTTGCGCGTAGCGAGCGCGCCCACGATGCTGGCCTCCGCGCCGTCGCCCAAATGTGCGTGGCCGCGGATCACTCCCGGATGCTCCACGAACGTCCGCTTCACCCGCTCCTCGAACTCGCGGATGCGCAGCATCTGCGTGTACATCCAGATCAGGCGATCCTTGGAAAGCTGGCTGGCAGGTAACATCGCTCATTCCTCCAAATTCGCTGGGCGCGTCAGGCGGGCGCCTTGTCCCCCGGCTGCCCGATGTAGCCAAGCAGCCCGCCGACTTCGACTTCCGCTGGCTCGCGGGCTTCGATCTTCAGCAGCACGCCGTCCACCGGCGCGTCCAGTTCATAGCTCACTTTCTCCGTTTCGAGTTCGACCACCGGCTCGCCCTGCTTCAGCGCGTCGCCTTCGCTCTTCAACCATTTCACGACGTTCACCTTGGTCGTGTTCATTCCGCCCGTCTTGGGCACTACGAGGCTCGTAAGGATGGCAATTCCTTCCTTGGTTATGAAGTCGTACGCGAAAACGCGCTGACGATACTTGCGGGCGGTCCCTCGGGGACTACAGAACGCCTGCTGCCGCCGCACCCGCGGCACAAATCTATTATCCCAATCGCACAGCGAAGTCAACCGGCGCGGAAACGCCCGGAAAAGCCGCTTGAAGAGGCGCCGGAAAGGAAAATCGACGCCGGGGGGAACAGGGCGGCCATGGCTGGCCGCCCCCTGTCCATCAGGAATTGCCTTGCGTGATTTCGTGCGAGGTGATCTCGTATTTGAAATTGTCCGCGTCGAGGCTGTCGATCCGGCCGTCGGCCGTTTCGGCTTGGGGATACATCAGGAAGCCGATCGGCTTGCCCTCCGACCCCGGCAGCGCCACGTCGTGCGAGAAGTTGAACGCCATCCAGTTCATCTCCCACGAGCCGAAGAGGCGGGCGCGGGCGCGCTTCACCATGTCGTCGTCCAGCGGACGATTGCCGGGCGGCTCCTCAAGCACCACTTTGCGCACATCGGCGGGATCGACCGGAACCCAGCCGTGATCGTGCAGATAGACTTCGGCGCGGCAGTGCTGCGATTTCGTGATCTTCTCCGACGACGCGCCCAGGCTCTTGTATCCCAGCTCCGACTTCGCGACGCGGATGCCATACACGTCGCGCGCCGGCAGGCCTGCCGCGCGCGCCAGGCCGACGTAGAGCGCGTTCAGATCGGCGCATTTGCCCGTCAGGTCCTTGGTTTCCAGCATGAACCGAATGTCGCCCACGCCGCAGCCGCGCGTCTTCGGATTGCGGGCCGTGTTCTCGCAGATCCATTCGTAGATCGCGCGCGCTTTCTCAACGTCCGTCGTCTTTCCACTCGTGATCTGGTCCGCCGTCTCTTTCACGATCCCGTCGGTCGGGATGAGCTTTGTGGGGCGGGTGAAGTACTCGATTTCGGAACGGCTGGCCTTCGGGCCCTTCGCGCCCGAGGAGAGATCGACCGCGTAGTTTTTCGTCGCGATGCGGCTCGTGACCGTCAGCGCGGGCTTCGCGCCGGCGGGGAATGTTGCGGCGATGATTTCCAGGCCCTGCTCCTTGTCGCGCACCGTTTGCGCGCTGCCGCCCTCGACTACAAATTTGTTGGAGAGCGTTTTCTGGAAAGGAGTCTTCGTGGTCAGAGCGCCGGGCAACCAGATGCGAGTGGTCCCGGAGGGTTTCAGAACTTCCACGTGCGTGGTCACTTCGAAGGTGCGCCAGCCGGTCGGCGCGGTCGCTTCTGCTAGCAGACGCTCCCCGCCGGGGAACGTGAGGCTCGCAGATAAAACACCCATCGTTCGCATGAAATCTCGACGATCCATGGTCATCTCCCCCTGCTGCTCCCTGTGGTATTCGTGCCTTCGTGCAGGCGAAGTTTACACCCAACCCGCGTGCGCGGCCAACGCGCCTCGCCTGCCTCCGCCGCGGTCCGCGGCCGCTGACGAGACGCGCGCGCGGCGGGGATTCTCTGCTAATCTTTCCGGCGTCAGGCCGAGTTCGGTTGGGGACGCGGCCGTCAAACAGCCGGGTGCACCGGGGGGAAGCGATGAGACAGGTTCTGCGGAGACTCTCAATTCACATGATTGCGCTGATGGTCGCGCTTGCGTGCTGCGCGTTTCGTGCGCCGGCACAATCAGACGAAGCGCCGAGCCCGGCCCGGCCCGCGGCGCAGGTCCCGGATGCCCCTGTCTCATCTCAGGTCCCTCCCGATCAGCTTGCGAATCGCTGCGCAGAGAGCGTGAAGCCATCGCCGCGTTCGGCGAGTTGGTCCGGATGGGGCGCGAATTACGCCAACTGGCGCTATCAGTGGGACCCGGCGACAAATGGAGTCTCCGCCAGCGACGTGCCTCGCCTCACGCTGAAGTGGGTGTTCGGCATTCCCAATGTTCGCTCTGTCCGCTCGCAGCCCGCGATCTACGAAGGCCGCGTCTACGTCGGCGGGCTCGACGGCACGATCTACTCGCTCGACGCCGCGACGGGCTGCACGTTCTGGGCCACGAAAGGCAAGCCCGTCCGCTCCGGCCTCGTGATGGGATTCGTCGGACCGGCGACCGCGGTCTTCTACGGCGACGCCTCCGGCGGCGTCAATGCGCTGGAAGCATTCACCGGCAAATTCCTCTGGCGCACGCAGGCCGATCCGCACGCCGCCGCGACCATCACCGGCACGCCGACGCTCTACGCAGGCCATTTGTACGTTCCCGTTTCTTCCGGAGAAGAGCAGTTGCGCCGCCGTCCCGATTACGCGTGCTGCACGTTTCGCGGCAGCGTCGTCGCCATGGACACCAGGACCGGCAAGATTCTCTGGCAGGGCTACATGGCCCCGGAAACTCCCGCGCCGCGCGGGAAGACTCCGGAAGGCAAAACGATCATCGGTCCGTCCGGCATGGCTATTTGGTCCGCGCCCACGATCGACGCCGTGAAAGGTCGCATCTACGTCGGCACGGGAGACAACTACTCCGAGCCGGATACGCCCACCAGCGACGCGGTCGTCGCGCTCGACCTCAACACCGGCAAACTTCTTTGGTCCACGCAGTTCGACAAGGACGATGTCTACAAGATCGACTGCGGCAATCCTCCGCGGGAAGGCTGTTCGCCGCCCACGAATCCGGAATTCGATCTCGGCGCGTCTCCGATCCTTGTTCCTCTCAAGCACGGCAAGCGCGTTCTGCTGCTCGGGCAGAAGTCGGGACTCGTCTACGCCGTGGATCCCGACGCGAAAGGGAAATTGCTCTGGCACGCGCGCGCGGGCGCAGGCGGTTTGCTCGGCGGCGTGCAGTGGGGACCGGCCACGGACGGGAAGACTTTCTACGTCGCCGTCTCCGATCTCGCGTTTCAGGGGCGCGGCCCCGATCCGACGAAGGGCGGCGGAATTTCCGCGTATCAGGTCAGTGACGGAAAGCTTCTCTGGAATACTCCCGCGCCCGGATGCGGCGACCGGCGTCCCTGCAGCCCGGCGCAATCGCAGGCGATCACGGCGATTCCCGGCGCCGTTTTCTCCGGCTCGATCGATGGTCATTTGCGCGCCTACGCGTCGGCGGACGGAAAAATCATCTGGGATTTCGATACCGCGCAGACGTTCAGCTCGGTCAATGGCGTGCCCGCGAAAGGTGGCTCGCTCGACGTGGGCGGACCGGTGATCGCCGGCGGGATCATCGCCGTTGTCTCCGGCTATCCCGGTTTCGGCGCCATGCCCGGCAACGCGCTCCTCGTTTTCGGGCCGTAGCGGCACGGCCAGCCGTGCCCGGCACCGGTCCTTGGCGTGACGCCGGCGATTTGGCGCGTCTCGACCGGAAGCCTTGCGGAATCGCTCGTAGTACCACGGCATCGAATGAACTGATACGATGTGCCTCTGATCTGACATTGGAGCTGAAAACCATGCTGCAAGCCACGACCGTGGTAACACCCGCCCGGTTCGAGCAAGGACTTCGCTACGCGGACTTCCTGGCGCAGGCGACCGTCAATCGCGACAAATTCGAGCTGTACTACAACGAATCTCCGCTCACGGCCGGCGACTTGGCTTTTTTCAAACGCGCCGCTGCGGCCCCGAACGGCCCGGCGAAGATACTTGCCATCGCGGAAGCCTGGTGCGGCGACGTCTACCGCGAACTTCCCACTGTGGCCCGCATCGCCGAGGCCACCGGCATGGACCTGCGCGTTTTTCTTCGCGATCAGAATCCCGACATCATGGACGAGTTCCTCAGCAATGAGGGGCAGTCGCGCGCCATACCGGTGTTCATTTTCTACACGCGCGAGACCCGCTACATCACGCACTTCACCGAGCGATCCGCGGGCGCTCATCGCGAGCTCGCCGCGATCACGGCGCAGGTCGCGTCCGAGTTGAATCTCCCGCCGGGAACCACTTTCCGCACCGTCCCTGAGTCCGAAAAACAGCGTTTCCTCCAGGAAGTGATCGCGCGAATCAAGCCTCGCTTCCCGGACTGGCGGAAGGAATCGATCGGCGAGATGCGCGAGCTTCTCGCTGCCGCTCTCAACATTCCGAATCGCGGCTGAACGGGGCCCGCGGGAATGCAAATCCCCATCGTCTACACCATTCGCGGCTGCGACGCCTGCGTGAAGCTTCTCAAGAAATGGGACGCCGAGGGCAGAGCGTACGAGGAGCGCCGCGTTGAGCTAAGTCAGTCGATTCTCGACGAAGCCCGCAAGTTCGGCGACATGGTTCCCATCGTGGTCTGGCCCGATGGGCGTGTGGAGCTCGGTTTCGAGGGCTCCCTGGGCTGCTTCATCTAGCCGAGTGCTTCAGTTCCCCAAACGATTCCCAATCTGTCCGAGTCAAACCGGCGCAAGTCCACAGACTTTCACGCTTGCAATCGCCTGGCGAGTCTTCGATGCTGAAGACGGATGCTCGAAGTGCCGGGTGAAAGGATGAAAACGACGACCGATCAGTACAGCGGCTTCGAAGACGCGCCAGGCCGCCGCGACGAAATACGGATTTCTAATCGCCACATCCAGTTATTAGAAGGTGGCCGAAACGATTGAAAACAAACGGTCGCGGTCCGTTCTAATCGCCAAGATTTGCGAATCCGCAGCAGGCGTGGCAAAGCAGCCGGCCGCGGGACGCGTGCAGAAACAAGCGCCGAAGAATCTGGCGACAACGGAAAGGTTAAGGTAATATTACCGGAGTTTCTGGAGACGACATTGAGCCTAACGCAGATCCAGGGAACCGCGAGTGGCGTGAAGACTCTCGTTCGCGTGCGGCCGCGCGGCTTTTGCGCCGGCGTGGTGCGCGCGGTGGATATCGTCGAACTCGCTCTCGAAGCCTACGGCAGCCCCGTCTACGTCCATCACGAAATCGTCCACAATCGTTATGTCGTCGATCAGTTGCGCCGCCGCGGCGCGATTTTCGTTGAGTCGATCGGCGAAGTTCCCGTTGGCGCGGTGCTGGTGTTCAGCGCGCACGGAGTTCCTCCCCGCGTGCGCACCGAAGCGAAAGAGCGCGAGCTGAAAGTGATCGACGCGACCTGCCCGCTGGTGACGAAAGTTCACCTGGAGGCTCTGAAGTTCGCGCGCGAAGGCCGCACCCTGATCCTGATCGGCCATCGCGACCACCAGGAAATCGTCGGTACGTCGGGCGAGGCGCCCGATCAGACCGTGGTCGTCGGCAGCGTCGAAGAAGTCGACAAGCTGAAGGTCCCGGACCCGAATCGCCTGGCGTTTCTGACCCAGACGACGCTCTCGCTTTACGACACCCAGGAAATCGTGGCGCGCCTGCGCGAGCGGTTTCCGACGATCGTGGGTCCGGCATCGGACGACATCTGCTACGCGACCCAGAATCGCCAGGAAGCGGTCGAGGCGCTGGCGCGCGAAGTGGAACTGATTCTCGTGGTCGGCTCGGCAAACAGCTCGAATTCGAACCGGTTGGTGGAAGTGGCGCAGCGCGTCGGCGTGGCGGCGCGGCTGATTGAGGACGCCAACGACATCGATGAGACGTCGCTTGCCGGCGTGAAGTCCATCGGACTCACGGCGGGCGCGTCCGCTCCGGAAGTGCTGGTGGAGCAGGTGAGCCAGCGCCTTTCGGCATTCGGATTCACGAATCATCGCGATCTCGAACTGATTCGCGAGGACGTGCGGTTCACTCTTCCAGCGGAGCTTGCTGCACGGTTGGGCCGTTCGACAAATTAGGACCGGTCCGTTCTGAGCCAGGGCCCCAAAACCAACCGCAAGGAGAACGTGAGTGGCGGTCAAGATCGTCCGCCAGCCGAATAAGATTGCCCTTTTGGGATCGCCCACCAGCGCGGCCGCGATGTCCGCGGGCCACGAAGGGGCGCCCGCGGCTCTGCGCGCCGCCGGATTGATCGAGCGCCTCACGTCGATCGGTTACTCCGTCACCGACCTCGGCGACGATCCGCAGCAGCTCTTCCAGCAGGACGACGAAAGCCCTCGCGCTCGCAATATTCCCCGCGTGATCGCCGCGCTGGAGGCGCTGAAGCCCCGCGTCGAACAGGCCGTCAAATCCGGAGCGCTGCCGGTGATCTTGAGCGGCGATTGTTCCGTGGTGCTCGCGACGATTGCCGGCGTTCGCCGCTATTTTCGCAACGTCGGCTTGATTTACGTGGACCGCGACGCCGATCTCAACACGCCGGCGACGACGCGGTCCGGCTGCGTGGATGGCATGGTGATCTCGCACGTGGTGGGGCGCGGCGCCGCCGAACTGGTCCGATTCTGGAGCGAGCCCCCGCTGGTGCGCGAACCGGATCTCGCTCTATTTGGCACGGCGCGGCTCGATCCGCCGGAAGAGGATGTGCTCGCGCGCACGCCGCTGCGCCGCTACCTCGCCTCGGACGTGCAGCGCCAAGGAGCGGCCGCCGCGGCGCAGGCCGCGATCGACGGCGTGCACGCCGGGGCCCACGATTTCGTCCTGCATTTCGACGTCGACGTGATCGCGGATTTTTCCGCGACGAATTATCCGGCGCCGGACGGCTTGCGGCTCGATGAAGTGCGCGACGCGCTGGAAGTGTTCGCGCGGCAAAAGCATCTGGCGGCGATTGACGTCTCCGCCTACAACCCGGCGAAGGACTCGGACGGCTCGGGAGCGAAACGGATCGTCGATCTGCTGGCCGGAGTTTTCCAGAAGCGGCTCGAAGCGCTGCAGGAATCCGCTCCTGCGCCCGCACCTGTCGCGGCCGTGGCGGCGGCCGAGGCTCCCGCGCCAGAGCCTGTGGCGGGTGAGGCGTGGTCTCCCGACTCGCTCGCGGAAACCTCGGATTCCGCCGAGACATCTTCGGAAGAACCCGCCGGACCGGACGAGTCTGCTTCTCAATAGGCCCTCGCGCTCGACTCCTCGTGCCCAAGTCCTCCCAACTTCTGAAAGCGCGGCCCGAAGTCATCATCTTCGACGTCGATGGAGTGCTTGTGGATGTTCGCGGGTCGTTTCACAAGACCGTGCTCGAAACCGTGCGATTTTTCACCGGCAAGCGCGTGACGGCGGCTGAATTTCAGCGCTGGAAAAGCAAACCGGGATTCAACGACGATTGGAAGCTTTCAACCGCGTGGGTCCAATCGCTCGGCGGCACGCAGACGTACGACCAAGTGAAGAGCAAGTTCGTCGAGCTTTATTGGGGCGCCGACGGGAAGGGCAACGTGTCCCGCGAGAAATGGCTGCTGCCGCGAACCAGCCTGCGCCGGCTCGCCGGGAGGGCCGAACTCGCGCTCTTCACGGGACGAGTGCGCGCAGAAACGGACTACACGCTCGACCGTTGCCGCGTCCGCGAGTACTTCCGCCACATCGTGACCGCCGAAGACGTCGCCAAGGGGAAGCCGGATCCGGAGGGCCTGCTGAAGATCCTCGGCGGCCGCCATCCGAACAAGGCCGTCTATCTCGGCGACAACGTCGACGACGCGAAAGCGGCGCAGTCCGCCCGCGTGCCTTTTGTCGGCGTCCTGCCGCGAAAGAGCGAGGCGCGGCGCACGCGCGGCCCCCAGCTCTCCGATGCCGGGGCGCTGACGATCCTCGGGCACGTCCGCGAATTCGAGGCGTGGCTCAGGCGCTCGTCCCAGAAGACGCCGTAGGACCACCGTACCAGACCAGGGCTAACCCCTTGCGTTAGTGCCAAACAGGACACTAGTACCATTGCCGGGCCCGGCCCTAACCCCCATATTTCACCTAGCGGCAGGGGCATCCCTGCCGGCACCGCAATGGCTGACAACGCCAAGACTCGGGCAGCGGCCGCACGGGGTTTCGTCCGCAGCCTCAACATTCTGCTTAAGTTCGCGCGGATGTACGATTTCGGACATCCCCGGACGGCCAAGCAGTACGAGACGGCTTGGTCCGAACTCAAGACCGCGCTCGGATCCGACGACGAAGCCGGGCTCCTGCTGGCGGTTTCGGGCGATAGCCTTCTCCTCGACGGTACGCCGCTCGAATGCGCCCAGGCCGAGCGAAGCTTCGCTCGCATGCTCTCGGCGGCCGGCATCGCCAGCATCCATTTTTCCCCCAAGGTGACTCAACCCAGCCTGGCGAGGTTCGTTCGTGGTTTCCCGACGGGTTCGGGCCCGAAGCCCACCCAGTTGGCGGAGCAGCTGAAGGCCGCGCTGCAGGGCGATCCGCACATTCACGTCAACGAAATCTGCTTCGTACCCGCGGATTCCGCCGTCGCGAAGACTACGGTCGCTGCGCAGCTGGCGGCGCGAACCCTGGGCATGAATTCCGAGGAGACGGACAAGCTTCTCAACGATCCGGAAAAACTTCTGCAACTGATCGTCGCGGCCGAAGGCACAAAGGGCGGCCCCGGTTCTGGATTGGGCCCCGGCCTTGGCCCGGGCAACGGACCTGGCTCCGGGCCTGGTAGCGGTTCGGGCAGTGGCACGGGAACAGGAACCGCCGCCGGATCCGGCAACGGCGGCAGCTACGCAGCGGGTCCAGCGGAGGTTACGCGCGGAAGCGGCGAAGGCTCCGGCGGAACGGGCGGAGCATTCTACGCCGGCGGTTCACCTGGCGGCGCAGCCGTTGTGACCGGACCGGTTGCCGCGGTATCCGCCCCCAGCGCGCCGGCGACCGATGGCAGTTCGGGAACGTGGAACATTGTCGGCGGAAGCGGCGGTTCTGGCGCCACGGCGATTGATCCGAACGCCGGCGGGTTCTGGCTTTCGAAGGACGATGGAGCGGCCGCCTCCGGATCGGGATCGCAGTCGAGCGGCGTGAGCGGACCGGTTGCGAGTGTTGGCGGTGGCTCGCCGGCGGGCGGAACTTCCGCTTCGCCGAGCGCCCCTGCAAGTTCCGCTGGCGGACCGGGGATGGTCGCCAGCATTCCGGCCGGCCCTGCCGGCACAGAGGGTGCGGCGGGTGCGGGCGGAGGAGTCGGAAGATTCCCGGGCCGCGTGGAGGCAGGCGGCGGTGCCGTGAGCCGGTGGGCGAACGCGTCGTCCGGCATTCGCACGAACCGCACGGCGCGGGGCGGCACCGGATCGATGGCGGTCGAGACCGGCCTGATGACGCTGCAGGAGGATGAACTCCAGGGCATCTTGCAGGTGCTCGCGCAGATCGCGCGCACGAACGACACGAAAGACCGAATCGATCCCAACGCGTTTCAGTCCCGGCTTTCGACCTTGCCGCGCCGCGCGCGTTTCACGGTGAGCCAGGCGCTATCGGCGCTGGCCGCGCAGGCGCCGACGGAATCCTCGGACAAGCCGACGCTGCTGAAGCTCGCGGAACACATCGCGGTTCGTTTCGCGCTCGAAAGCTACGACCGGGGCGACGTGCAGGTCAACGCGGTGCGCCAGTTGCTGGACGAGATGAATACGGAGCTGGACAGCCTGCGCAAGATTCTCGGCGTGTACGAGGAGAAGATGCAGCGCGCCGGAATTCACGTGCAATCGCACGTCGAAATGCTGGCGCAGGAATTCTGGGCTCAGGTTCCCGAAGAGAAAAAGAAGAAGGTTGTCGAATCCACGGACGCCTGGTGCGTGCCGCCGGTGCGGCTGCGGGAGTACGTCGAGGCGCTTACGGCGCGCGGCGAGAAAGAAACCGTCGAAAAAGTTCTCACGAATTACGCAAGCTGCATCAAGAGCAAGGACCCCGAGGCGCGGCGCCAGACCGCGCTCGGCGTCGCCGAGCTGGCAAGTATCTATGCCAAGACCGATGAGAAGCTCTTTACGGACACGATCCGGCTGGTCGGCGTGCAGCTGGCGGACGAGACCGACTCTCAGTTGCAAAGCCTGCTGGGCGCCGCGTTCGTGCGGCTTTCGCAGGAAGCGTCCAAGTCGCGTTTGTATCCGGCGATTCAGAAGTCCGTCGAACTGCTCGACTATCTAGACACCGAAAAGCCGGGATCGGGCAAGAGCCTGCGGCCGAGGATCGCCGTCGAGAACAAGCTGCCCGAATTCATCGACGAGGCGCTGAAGGCCGGCAGCGTTCCGACAGGACTGACGGACCTGCTGCGCCGCATGCCGCAGCCCGCGGCGGAGCAGATCGCGGGGCGGTTCGGCCGCGTAGGATTCCGCGAGGACTGCGACCTGCTGATGGCGATGATGGAAAGCCTGGGCCCGGAGGGACTGGAGCACCTGCGCAAGCAGCTGCAGCACGGCAGTCCGAGCGAAGCCATCGACACGGTCGGACTCCTGACGCGCATGGACATTGAGACGATCGAGCGCGTGCTGCCCGAGCGCATGCGCGACTGGAAGCGTACGGCGCACGACCGGGTCGTCCGACAACTCGCGTCCAGCGGAGCACCCGAGCGCGGCCGGTTGCTGCTGCAGGTCTTCGACGTGCTCGACGCGCTGATCCGGCCGCTGGCTGTGGACGAAATCGGCATGGCGGGCGAGAAGACCGCGGACATGCGCCTGTTGCGAATCGCCGAGGGCGACCTGCCCCGCGGGTCGAGCGAATATCTGCGGCTGAAGGCGATCGAGGCGCTGGGCCGGCTGCGCACGATGGGAGCGGAAGCGATCCTGCGGAGGGTGGCGGAGTCCCGGAAGACCTTCCGGTGGGCGAATCCGTCGGAACTGCGAGTCGTCGCGGCGCAGGCGCTCGAGAAGATCGATCCGGACTGGATGCGCGACTTCGTGCCCAAGAGCGGACTGAACATCGCGGAGTTCTCGATCGAACTGCTGGACAGCGATCCGACTTCGTCCGCGATTCGCCAGCGGCGCTATCCGCGACTGCGGCTCGAGCATCCGGTGCCGGCGACGACGGTCAACCTGAAGGAAAACTGCCGAGTGGACATTCCCGAGATGGGACTGGGCGGCGGCGTGGCCGTCTGCGAGCAGAGCCTGCATCCGGGCAACATCGTCGAGCTGCGCTTGACCACCTCGCAGAAGACGATCAAGGCGCAGACCATCGTGCGCGACGCGAATACGCAGGCGCGCGCCTTCGAGGTCGTGGACATGGACCTTGAAGAGCGCAGCAAATTGCGCAAGCTGCTGGTTCAGCTGGGCAGCGTCCTGAAGCAATCGACGTCGAAAGAGCGCAACCGCCACGCGGCGCGAACGATCCTCACGGGCAGCACCACCTAGTCAGCGGTCACCGGTTCCTTCTCTGTCACGATCGCGTGCGCTCCATCCGGTGGAGCGGCACTGCGCCCGCGCTGCGATCCGACTGTCAACCTCCACAACACGAACAGGGATACGCTCGCGACGGCAGTTACCCGGAAGAGCGGCGAATCTCGCAGCGCGCCCCAAATCGCAATCGCCGCGAAAGCCGCTGTGATCGCGCAGCAGGCGAGCGCCACGCGGCGCGGCGACCAATCTCGCTCGAGCCAGGCGTCATAGAGGTGCGTTCTGTCACCTTTGAAGGCGGAGTGGCCGCGAACGACGCGGCGCGTGATAACCACGGCGGCGTCGAGCAGCGGAAGCGCCGAGATCAGGAGTGGCGCCAGCATTTGCGCGCCGGTGGCGCTATGCGAGCGCCACCAATCGAGCGAGAGAAATGCGGCGCAGACTCCCAGAGCAGTCGCCCCGGAATCTCCCAGAAACGCCCTGGCGGGAGGCCAGTTGCGCGGCAGGAAGCCGGCGCAGGCGGCTGCGACACCGAAGGCGACGACCGCGCCGAGCGGATCGCGGCGGACCAAGAACAGGAACGCGTAGGCGATCGCAATGATGCCCGTGACGCCGGATGCCAGACCGTCGCTGCCGTCCCAGAAGTTCCACGAATTGGCGAACGTGACGACAAGAAGCGCCGCGGCTATCGCCGCGAGGCCGCCGGGCACGGCGCGAGGCGCGAACCAGCCGCCACGCCAGAGCACAATTCCCGCGACGCACTGGGCAGCGAGGCGCACGGCGATCGACAGGCCGCGGAGGTCGTCCACCACGCCCGCGAGCCAGACGATTCCCAGCGCCGCAAGGAAGGTCCACCTGCCTGAGGCCGTCTTCGGCGCCGCGACCAGCACCGCCGCCGCGATAGCCGCCGCTACAGCAACACCTCCAAGCCGAGACACCGGATGCGAGTGAATCTTCAGCGGGCCGGGCGGATCGAAAAGGCCCCATCGACGGCTCGCGCGAATCACCACGGGCACGAGAATCGTTGTAAGAGAAAAAGAGAGCGTCGCAGCAATGACGCAGGCGATAGTCATTTGATCCGCCCGTAGACCAGCCGGCGGACATGCCGCATTCGCACGCGCCCGACTTTGCGGATCAGTCCGCGAAGGCCGGAGGCGCGCAGCGCCGCGGAAGCATCACGCCAGTACAGGCCACCGAGACCGCGAGAAATCTCGCCGTAGAACCGGCGGGCCGCGGAACCATCGCTGATTTCCTGCGAGAGAGCGCGGAAGCGGCCGAGAATCTCCTGCGCCATATCAGCGGAAGGAACCGCGCCGAATCCGTTCTCTGCGAGCAAGACGGGCCGCACCTCGATGCGTGCGAGCGCGCCATCGGCGTGGAGCCCAGCTACCACGAGGAGACCCTCCCGCTCCAGGGGAGAGGCGACGAAGCCCGACACGATGCTGCCCAAGCCGTAGAAGCAGAAACGAGGAGAGCGTGACTCGCGAACGATGACCTTGGCTCCGCTGATGCGATGCGAATGCGACGCCGCGACGACGTCAAATCCGCACTCCGCGATTGCGTCCATCAGCCGGGCGTCGCCGGGATCGGGGCGGCTGGCCCTGATGCACCCGCAATGCAGCAGAGCAATCGAGAACGCTGCTCCAGCCCGGCGAAGGATTTCGCACGCGGCGTGAGCGCGCGCGATGTTTGCGGGTTCGACGCCCCTGCGAGCGCGGGTCGCGATGTCGTGCGACGCTCGCGCGGCAGCCCAAAAGCCGACGCGAATTCTGTACGGCCCTTGCCAGACGAACGCGTCGGGGTCTTCCCGGAGCGTCTTGCCGGCGCCGAGGGGCACGACACCGCGCTGCGCGATCGCCGATAAGGTGCGCTCCACGCCGGCCCCGCCGAAGTCATAGCTGTGGTTATTGGCGAAGCCTACGACGCGGGCGCGAAGAGCTTCCATGTAATCGAGCGCGGCCATCGGGGCCGAAACGATGTCGCCCAAGCCCGTGAGCGTGCGCGGTGCAAGGCGTTCGACTCCGACGGGGCATTCGAGGTTTAGGAATGCGGCCTCGATTTCGCTGAAATGGCCGGAGAGCGGATCAACGGCTTCGCGCCAGCCACCGGGGGGAATCGTGAGCTTGCCGCACGGGAGAAAATCCCCAGCGACGGCAATCCGCGCGGCGATCGGCTCGGCGCGGCCGGATTCCCACAGAACGTTCGCGGGCGGATTCATACCGGCGCCCTCGAGAAGACCCAACGTATGACGCGCTTTCTCATCGGGTGAATCCACGCGGAGAGGAGAACCGCAGCGAGCGCCGCCACCACGGCGAATGCCTGCGCGTCTTCCGAAAGAGCCGCGCGAAACGAAGCGAAGCAAATGGCCGGAAGGAGCACGAACGACGCGGCGCAGCTTGCCGTCACGATCCAGGCGCTGTCTTCGGGCCACAACTGCGAAAACGGCACGCCGTTTTCGCAGTGATGAGCGACGAGCACGATTACATAGCCGATCGCCAGCGAAAAAGCCGCTGTGCAGCCGACGGCGATCCCGCCGCGGCCGAGCGGCGCGGCCCAGCGACCGGCGAGGAATCCGAGGCCGCAGTTCAGAATGACGGTCGCAACGCATCCTGTTGAAACCCAGCGAAGGGCGCCGGTGCCCAGGGATAAAACGTAGGCGGAATTGCAGAGAACGTTTACGAGCCAGGCCGCAGAGAGCAATACGACGAATTCGACGAAGGCCGGTTCGCAGCGGCCGATCCAGACGCGCGAGATGAGCGGGCTCGCCACCGCGAGGCACGCGAATGCGGGGACAGCGAGGAAAAAGACGAGACGGTACGATTCGCGATAGATCTTCGGAACCGACGCGGGATCGCGCTCGCTCAGGCTCGCAACGGTCGGAATCAAGACCTGATTGGCCTGGGCGATGGTCTCTCTCAAGGTCATCACGGCGCGCGCCGCGAGGTCATAGAGGCCGGTGAACGCGAGCCCGCCGAATTTGGTGATGAGCGCCTTGGTGACCGGCTCACGCAGGGCCTGGCTCGCGGTGATGATCTGAAAGTGCAGGCCGTAGGCCGCAAGTTCGCGGAAGTGGGCGCGGCTCCAGCGTCGCGGGAACGGGGGCAGAGCGCCGACGCGGCGGCACAAGAGGACCCATGTGATCAACACGATCGCGCCGCTCTGAACGGCCTGGGCGCAGGCGAGGCCCGGCAGGCCGTGGCGGGGCACCAAAGCGAGCGCCAGGAGAAGGTAGGAGGCGGAGCCGGCCATTTCGAGATAGTTGCACTCGGCGATGAGTTCGCGGCCCGAAAGCGCGGCCTGCAGAATCGCCTCGATCACCGTGAACCAGAGAGAAAAGAGCGCGAAAGGAAGAATGGCGCGCGCCTCCGGAAAATTCCGAGGCGGCAGGATGCGATGCAAGAACCATAGTGCTGCCGGATAGAGCGCGCAGGCGATGAGGCCTGCCGCGAGCGCCATCGAAATGACGGCGGTCTGGATCAGCAGCGACACGTCAACGGGCTGTTCCCTGGCGGAATACCTGGCGACGAATCTTACGAGGCTGGCCGAGAAACCTTGATTCGCGAGCCAGACAACGGAAGTGGTCGCCAGGACGAGCGACCAGATTCCCACGCGCTCGATGCCGATCGATCGGATCAGAAAGCGATACAGCAGGAAGAGAACGGCCGCCGAGCCGACGGTTTGCCCGCAAGTCGTCAACGCGTTGAGGACGATCCGGCGATTCATCTGGACCTGCGCGAGGGATCCGCGTGGATCGCGCGCCCGGCGGAAGATCGGCGCGCCGGCGTCCAGCGGCCGGACGTCTGCCCGGCAACGCATTTCAGCGTGCCGATCAGCGCGGCCAGATTGACCACGCAGAATGACGCGGGGACGCTCCACGGGAATCCGAACCGGCGCGATCGGGCAACGCACCCGGCCAGCGCAAGTCCGTAGAACGCGGCCTGCACACCGAGGAAGGCGCGGAAGACAGGTTCCGCGCGGAGACACGACGTGCCGACAAGCAGCGCGAGGAGGAAATATGGCACAAGCCAGCGCAGCAGCTTGTGCGACCAAAGCGAGACGGCCAGCGCCCCGTGGCGGCACGGATTGAGCAAGCTCACGTGGGCGAGCAGGCAGCGGAAATCCTTGGTGATGATCCGCGTCTTGGTGCGCAGCATCGCGCCGGGCCGATTCTCGGAGAGGTGCGTGACAACCGTGATGCGCTCGTCGAGCACGTTGCGCAAGCCGGCCTGAGCCATGCGGAGCGGCAGGACGAAGTCATCGCCCATGTCGGTGGGCAGCGGGCGCCAGAGCGAGCGGCGCAGCGCCACGAACGAACCCGACGCCATTGCCAGCAAACCGCGGTCACTTTCCTGGCGTCGCAGCCAGGTCTCGTAGCGGAGATAGAGGCCTTCGTTCTCCGTGACACACGTCTCGTTCTCGTTCCGATAGCGCGGGCCAGCGGTGACGAGACCAACTCGGGGATCGGAGAGGGTTTCAAGCGCGGACGCAATGGCTCCCGGATCGAAGAAACAGTCCGCGTCGGTGAGCACGAGGATGTCTCCCGAGGCTGCGGCGGCGAGGCGATTCTGCATCGCGCTCTTTCCGTGCTGCTGGGGAAACGAGATGAGGCCGACGCCTTCGCGCGCGAAAGGCCGGACGATCTCCTCGGTCTTGTCCGACGAGCCGTCGCTTCCGATCAGGATTTCCATTCGATCGCGCGGATATTCGGGGGCCAGCAGGTTGTGAATCTTCGCGGCAATCTGCGACTCCTCGTCGTGCGCAGCAACAAGGATGCTGACGGGCGGCGTCGCGGGCGGCGCGGCGCTCCGTTTCGGGACCGGTTCGCGGCGGCCGAGCGCGCCGAGCCACAGAAGCAAGGGGTAGCCGAAGTAGACGTAGGCGACGACGCCGAGCGAAACGCAGAAGAGGGTCAGCATGTGCGCTGCGTCCGTATCATGGGAGTACGTGCGCCTCCCGAGCGTTGGTTTGCGCAGCGGACCGATGCGCGAGTTCGCGGTAAGTGATCAGCCGAATCCCGCTCCGATCGAGAGCGTCGCGCCAGTCGCGGCCGGTGAGCCATTGCAGCTCCTGTTCCCGCAACGCGCGGATGCGGTCGGATTCGGAGAAGCCGGGCTCGAAGAGTCCGGGATGACACGTCAGCTCGAACGTGCCGGGCGGAAGATGCGCGAACGCACGCTTCCACTGTTCCCCCAAGGCGATGAAGTCACGGCGATCGCGCGGCAGGAACGAGATGCGGCTATCGGGCATGTCGAGCGCCCGAAAAGAGACACGTTGGAGCGCGGCGCGATACGCCTGCACGAAAAGGCGGCGCACCAAGCCACCTTCATGCGGACCGCCGGGCTGGCGCGGGCGGGGCCAGAGGCTCATACGCGGAGCGCGAGCGCAACGAATTCCTTCGGCCGCGAGCGCCCGGACGAACGGTCCCACGGCTGCGGGATAGATGTGCATGTGATGATGCGAATCAGCGTGCGTTGGCACGACGCCGCGCTGCTTCATCCAGCGGATCTGCGCGCGGAATTCGGCCTCGATTTCGCGCGCGGAGACGCGCCAAGCCCAAAGTTTCCGAATCATGAGAGAAGGCCGGTGAAAGCCGCCGCCGCTGGCCACGAGTGTGGGAACTTCGCTCGCGGGGAGAACGGGCCGGCCGGCGCAGAGATTGAGATGAATGCCGACTCCGAGGCTCGGCACCGCGGCGAGACGATCCAGTGCGTATGCAGCGGCCGGCATGTTCACCATCAGTGACGCGCTGGTGAGGAAGCCGTAGCGGTGCGCGAGAATCACGGCGTCCGTGATGCCGCGGCTCATGCCGAAATCGTCCGCGTTGACGATCAGGCGTTTCTCGCTCATCCCGGCGCGACCTCGTTGACGATCAGCGGAATCTTTCCTCCGCCGCGCGCAATGGGCGCGCGAGCGAGATACGCGGTGACCTGCATGGATTCTCCGAGGAGCGTTTGAAGTTTCGCGCGGACTCCCATGATTTCCTGAGTGGCGAGTGAATCCGCCTGATCCGAAGAGCGCGCGACCGCTCGAACGGCGACGCGAGAGGGGCGTTCGTGGACGAATTGGCAGAAGCGCAGCGAATTCGACTCCTTCAGGAGCTGGTTCAGGGCGCGCGGCGAGAAGACGCGGCCGTCCGGGCAGCGGAGGAGGTCGCTTTCGCGCGTGATGGCAGGCACGACGAGAGGAAACGCGCGGCCGCACGCACACTCGCCTTGGTCCCAGCGGCCGGAGTCGCCGATGCGATATCGGATCAGCGGCATCGCGTCATTCAAGAACCCGGTCCAGACGAAGTCGCCTTCTTCGCCGGGGCCGACGGGTTCGCCCCTCGAGTTCAGGATTTCAAGGAATCCGTACTCCGGCGCGAGGTGCATGCGGCCGAACTCGCACTCCTGTATCAGGCCGCAGTATTCGGTCATGCCGTAGGTATCGAACACGCGCGCCCGGAAAGCCTCTTCGATGCCAGCGCGCGCGGAGGCATACAGAGGCTCGCCGCTGGTGAACACGACGCGCATGGGCAGGCGCAAACCGCGCTCGCGCGCGAATTCAGCGAGGATCGTCAGAACAGAAGGGAAGCCTTCGAGCACCGCGCCGGGATGCTTGCGCAGCAGATCGAGGTAGGAAGCGGCCGTCCTCTCCGAGAGATGAAAAATGCTCAGGAGGATCTGCCGCTCCGGGACATTGAACGTCCAGAAGGGCGGATCGCGGCGGCCGGCGGGCACGACGCGCGGCCCTTGCAGCGTGATGCGCGGATGACGGGGCGCGACGCAGGCCCACGCCCATTGCCGGAGCAGAAACGCCCAATTGTTGCGCACGAATTCTTCCGTGTAGGCGACGCGCAAAGCCGCGCCGGTCGTGCCGGTCGTCGCGGCGACGATGCGCCGGTGCGCCGGCACGGAGCGCGAGAGCAGGCCGTCGTGATTCTGCAGAACGGTTTCGCGATCGAGCACCGGCAGGACGCGCAGGTCTTCGAGCGAGGCAAGTTCGCAGCGCGGGTAGTCGAAGTAGAAGGGAGTCGTACGAGCTGCGCGATCGACCGTCCGGCGAAGAGCGAGGAGCTGGTAGAAGGAAATCTGAGCGGGCGTCCACGATTCGCTCGCGCGGAGATTCTGGAGGATCGAAAACATCTGCGGCGAATAGCGGATTTGCGTGAGAAGCCATCCGCGCATGCTGGTCAAGAGGTGGCGCGCCGGAGCGGGGCAGCGGTCGTAGAAGTTCTGCAAGCGCGGCAAATTGCCTCTGACAAGCGGCTCAAGCACGGCGAGCGTCCTCCATTCGGGGGTTCGCCAGACCGGCCAGAAATCTGGAAAGCTTGTGAATCTCGCGCGCGTTGTTGAATCGCTCGACCACGAGCCGGCGGCCTTGAGCCGCCATGTGGGCTGTGCGTTCGGGGTCGTCGAGCAATGTGGCGATGGCGCGGGCGAGCGCATGTGCGCTGCCTGGAGGCACGAGCAGGCCCGCCTGGCTGTTGCGGAAGAAAGGCCGTACCGGTGGAAGGTCGGTCGCGATCGCCGGGATTCCGCAGGCCCAATATTCGAAGATTTTGACAGGGATGTTCCGCAGGAATTTGGGAATGGCGAGCAGCGGGGAGATTCCGATGCCTGCCCGGCCGAGCGCGGCCGCCATCTCCTCATGTTCGATCCGCCCCTGGAACTCAACTTGCGATTCGAGGTGGAGAGCGCGAACGCGCCGGCGAAACGCGCTTTCCGCCGCCGCGTTATCGAAGTAACCGATCAACAGGAGACGCACGGGCCGCGCACGTCCGGCGAGCAAGCGCATGGCCTCGAGCAGAACGTACGCGCCTGTGCGTTCGGAAATGCCGCCTCGGTAGACGAGGTCGAAGGATTTCTCCGAGGATTCGGGCACAGGAAAGAGATCGAGGTTTGGAAAATTGTAGAACACGAGTTTGCGGCTTTCGCCGTGCGGGGCAAGCCGCCGCAGCGTCAGAGGGTCGGCGGTGATCAGGCCATCGAAGAGCCGGGCGGCCGCGATTTCAAGGAGTGCCATCGCGCGAGCCGCGAGAGGCCTCAGCAAACGGGGAATCGACTGCTTGTGTTCGACCGACGAGGGAAAATCCTCGTACGCGTCGTAGACGACGCGCCTGCGAAAGAGCAGCTTCAGAGCGAGGGCGGCGGGGAGGAGCTCGGGGTCCTGAAAATGATAGAGATCGGCGCGTTGCCGCGCGAGGGTTCGGAGCAATGAAGGGAAATCAGCGATGAATCGGAGGAGTCCGCCTCGCTTCGGGATCGTGAGGAAATCGACGCCATCATTCGAACCTGGTGACTCTGCGGGAGAGAGGTAGCAAACGCGAACGCCGCCCATTGCCAGCGGAAGAAACGTGCGGTGATACGAGCGGCTCTTGAGCTGCACGTGCGCCGTCGTGAAATGGCAGATGGTGAGGGTGCGGGCGGCAGTCCGCGCCGGCGACAACGCAATCGGCTTGGCGACGAGAGTGGCCATTTCAGGACGTTTCCGCGGGCTGTTGTGCATAGACGGGAGACGAAACCCGCTGCCGATCTGGCGTTCGAATCGCGCGCGCAACAAAGACGAGGCTCACGAAGAGCCACGTGAGCCGGTCGGAATTGATATCTCCCGTGTTTGTGCCGTTGATGATGCCCACGGCCAGCAGCGCGGCGGTGATCTCCGAGAACGCGAAATGAGGAGCGGTGCGGTATCGAATCTGGCGCAGCGATTCGCGGATTGCCGTGCCGAAAACGGCGCATACGAGCAGCGCCGCGGGGATGCCCAGCTCGCAGGCGATTTCGAGAAAGATGTTATGCGGCCAGTTGTAAAGCGCGGAATTCGGCGAAAAATAGCGGAAGCTCTGAATCCCGCCGCCAATCAGCGGGTGCTGCTGCAAGAGCCGCCAGGCGGAATCGATCAGGTCGCCCCGAAAGCTGAGCAGCTCCGCTGTAGTGCGGCTGCGAACCAGCGTTCCCAGATAATCGAGCGATGACGCCGGAAGCTTCAGAAACGGCACGGCCGCCAGCGCCAGAGCCGCGAGACAGCCGAGGTCCAGCCAGCGCCTGCGATCGACCAACACGCTCGCGAGGACGACGACGGCGCACGCAATCAAGGGTCCGCGCGAGCCGGAACCGATCAACGCGACGGCAGGGACAGCCAGCAAGAAGCAGGCGGCGAACCGCTGCGGGAAGGAAACGCGAGGAATCGCGCCGAACCAGAGGATCAGGATCAGCGCACAGGCAATGTGGCCCAGGGCAATCGTATTGTTGCTGGGCGTGGCGAGCCGCGCGGAGCCATCGAGTGCGGACAGCGACCACGCGCAGATCGCGAACCCGGCCACGGAGAAGCCCACGAAGAACCGCTTCAGGGAGCACGGCGTTCCGAGCACGAAGAACGGAGCCAGGATCGAGATCCCGGTGATGCCGATGAACCGGCCGAGTTTTTCGAGGCCTGCATCGAAGACGGGCGTGTAGGCGAGGCTCGCCGTCATCACGGCGACGAAAGGGACAAAGAGCAGATAGACGCCCGGCGGCCGAGCGACCGGCTTGCCGCGAAAGAAATTCAAAGCGATCCCCGCAATCAGGACGGCGCCGAGCGCGAGAGTCAAATCCCACGGGAGGATGGCCGCGACGCGGTCGTCGCCTTTCAGATCGCCGATCACGACGAACAGGGCCAGGGCCAATTCGGGGAAGAGAAGAAGAGCCGCGAGGGCGGCGACACCCGCCAGAAGCACGAGCGACGTTCGCGGCGCTTGCAAGGCTACGAAAACGCCGATGCCGGCGATAAACGCGGACGTGACAACCAGTGCGTTTGCCAACCTGAAGCGGACGGCTTTTCGGCCCGCGACGAATTCTGGAACGAAACTCATTCTCCCTTCGCTACGAACAGAACGTCTTCGACATGGTCGAGTGCCCGGATGTCGACCGGTGTCTCGCCGTCGATCAAATCGCAAGCGAGATAGCCGAAATCGGCCATGAACCGCGCAAGGTCCGCAAGGCCGCGTCCCAGCAGGGAGTACGCGCGCGGAGCGATTTCACAAATGATCGGCGGGCGATGCGCGGATGCGCGAAAGTATCCGGCCAGCCCCCGGAGGGCCGGAAACTCGAATCCCTCGGCGTCGATCTTGATCAGCGCGGGACGATCGATCGAATGGCATTCGAAATATGAATCGAGACGCTCGAGCGGAACTTCCATGCGGGCTGCGATTTGAGGCGCGGTTTTGTAGCCGCGTACCAGCGTGCTCTGTCCCGGCTCATGCGTCACATGAATGGTCGCTGCGCCCTGAACATCTCCCACCGCGCACGCGTTTGCCGTGATCGAGTGCGCCGGATTGAGCGCCACCAACTTCTGGAGTTTCGCGAAGTAGGCGGGCACGGGCTCGAATGCGTGGACGGCTCCGCCGACGCCGACCAATCCCGCGGCGACGGCGGAGAGGTAGCCGATGTTCGCGCCGACATCGATGAACACGTCGCCGGGCCGCAGAATTCGCTCCATTGCCTGAACCACGAGCAGGCTATACGAGCCGAAGTACATCGGCGCCGTACCGCGGTAGTGTTCGAGGTCGTATTCGAAAAGAACGCCGCCGATACGCCGCCGTGCGGGAAGCGGAGGCATGGGCCGAGCCGTGTTGAGTTTTGCGAACAGCAGCCGGCAGAAGAGGGAAGGGTTCTTCGCCAGCAGTGACGCCGCTCGGGCTGCGGTTGCTTGCAGACGCATTCGATTTCCTCGTCGTCGTGACGCCGCTCAGTCGTCCACCAGCGTCGCGTGCGCAAACATTCGCTGCAGCTCGCTCATGCGACGGTAGTCGGCGGTGCGCAGACGATTTTCTTTCCGGTCGCGCACGACTCCGACTTTGTGGCCGTGCAGATCGAGCTTGATCGCGGTGCGCGGCTGGTTGGACGGATCGCCGGGGCGGGGCCAGGCCGGACCTTTGTGAATGCCGTTGCCGTGAATCGCGGCCACGCTGCCGCGCGGCGTTCGAAGCGCGGCCCAGCCGGCGCGCGGGTAGACGCGCTCGACCTCCTCATCGCTCAAGCGGCCGTCGTTGGCGTCGATGCCCAAGTCGCGCGAAAGACGGGGGCGGCACGAGCGAACGTCATAGTGATTCGATCCGGGAACGTAGACGAGCGGTCCGCGCGTATCGTCGATGTCGACGAGATACACGAAGATCTGCAGCGAATCGCACTCGTCGTTGTCCTTGTGGAAATTGCTCGAATGGAGCGCGCGGGCGTGCGGAAAATCGCGGACCACGGTGACGCGATACAGCGGCGGAACGCAGCCGAGAAAGTTCGCCGCGATTCGCAGGATGCTCTCGTCGAACGCGACCGCGAGCAGCTCGGGAATGTGGAGCAGCGGATCGCGGACGGCGATCAGTTTCTCCGTTGCGGCAAGCTGGTCGTAGGAAAGGCCGTCGAGATTGCTGTGTTCGCCTCGCTGCACGGAATACGACCGCGCGGAATCGATTTCGAGGCGACGGAACAGGTCGTCGGCGCGCTGGTAGATGCGGTCGACAAGGCTGGCCGGAAAATATCCGGGTGCGAGCGCGTAGCCGCAGCGGCTGAGCGACTCGACGTGACGCGTTTCGGCCGCGTTCATGGCGAACAGAGGGCGCGTACTGCGGTATGCGCCGCGCGCGGCCGCGCCGGCGATTCGCCTCGAATAGAAAAGGCGCGCCTTGCAGACAGCGCTGTAGAGATAGGGCTGCGAACGGAGCGTCCGTAACAGGAACGGAGCTCGGATGGCGCGATGCGCCGGCGCCGGAGCTGTTCGAATGGCTGTCGACGACATTTCGATCCTCCGTTGCGCTACGGGACAGCCGACGAGGTTGCGGCGTACTCGCGATCGTCCGTCGACTGGACGATTGCGCCGTTCGCCAGAATTTCCCGCACCGCGGCGCAGACACGGTCGACTTCTCTGGCCGTCATTTGAGGGAACAGTGGCAGCGCCAGGCATCGGTCGGCAGCCGCTTCCGTGTGCGGCAATGGGCGGCGCGGAGCCAGCCGCACTTCGCGGAAGTAAGGCTGGCGATGAATCGCCGGAAAATAGACCTGGCAAGCAATCCCGCGTTGGCAAAGCCCATTCATGAGTCGGTCGCGCGCGGGGGGCGAGCCGGAATCGCAGGACTGGATCACGTAGGCGAACCAGCTTCGCTTGCAGCCGGGCGCATCGGCCGGCAGGACGAGGTTGGGAACATCGCGGAGCCGGGCGCGATAGAGCCGAGCGACGCGCTCGCGAGCCGCGAGCAAGGTATCGATCTTCTCCAGCTGTGCGAGGCCCAGAGCGCTGTGAACGTCGCTGAGGCGATAATTGTAGCCAAGGCGGGCGTGGCACAGCCAGGAAGCCGCTTCGTCGCGGCCCTGATTGCGAACGCTGCGACAGAACCGGGCGATCTGCGGATCGTCGGTGACGATCATCCCGCCCTCGGCCGTGGTGATCTGCTTGTTGGCGTAAAAGGCGAAAACGGCGGCGTCGCCGAAAGTGCCGGTGCGGCGGCCCGAACATTCCGCGCCGAGCGCTTCGCAGGCGTCTTCGAGCACGCGCAGATTGAACTCGTGCGCGATCTCGAGAATCGGATTCATTGCGCAGGGGAGGCCGAATACATGGACGGGCAGGATCGCCTTGAGCACGCGTCCGGAGCGGCGGTTCACCGGGCGGCGCAGCACACGGTGCCAGACGTAGTCGCGGCGGATGATTTCGCGGATTTCCGCGGGATCGACGTTGAGCGTGGCAGGGTCGATGTCCGCGAACGCCGGAAGGGCGCGCTCGTACAGGAGGCAATTCGTCGAAGCGGCGAAGGTGAAGGAAGTGGTCAGCACTTCGTCGTCGGGGCCAATGCCGAGAGCCTTGATGCAGAGATGCAGAGCGGACGTGCCGCTGTTGGTGGCGACCGCGTAGCGCGTTCCGATGTAGGCTGCAAAGCGCTCCTCGAATTGCTCGAGCACGGGGCCGAGGCTGAGCCGGCCCGAGCGCAGAACGCGGACGACGTACTCGATCTCACGTTCGCCGATGTCCGGTTTGGCCAGCGGAATCCGCCTGAGACTGGCGCCGGAAATTGATTTCGCCCGAGTGGCTTGCTCGATTGAGAGGGCTCGCATTCGTAGACCCCGTTCGTGCGTTTTGTAATGGTCCTCCGCGGGCACGCCCGTTCCCGCCGGTCTGGAACGACGACCGGCGCCTCAACCGGAACAGGAGTGCCGCGTTTGTTGTGGCCTTTCCCGTCGCCCCACGGGTGGGCGTCGAGCTGGACCACTCGGTTTCGATCCCCGGCGCTAGAGCCTTCTGTAGAGCGCCTCGGGTATGGGATAGGTCCGCCGGTTCAGGACCGCCCCCAGAATCGGAACATTCGCCGCTTCGAAACTCTCCTTGGCCACGCGCGCCGCGTCGCGGCGAGTGCCGTTCGATGCGACCACCAAGATGACGCCGTCTGTGAGCCGGCCGATCAGCGCGGCGTCCGCAAACGCAGTGATGGGCGGCGTGTCCAGCAACACATAGTCGAATTCCAAACGCAGGTCGGCCAATCGAGAACGAAGCCGATCGGGATTGAGCGCGCCGTTCGGTTCTCGCCCTGTCCCGCCGGACGTCATCAGCCAAAGGTGGCTGCAGCACGTGGCGCGCAGGAAGTCGCGAACGGGCGCGGCGTCCTTCATGGCCTCGGCAAAGCCGGCGCGCCGTTCGGCGTCGAAATGGGTGTGCAGCGAGGGCGAGCGAAGGTTCGCGTCGACCACGCACACTCGGCCCGGCACTTGCCTGGCAAGCGCCTCGCTCGCTCTCGCGCACACCCAGGTGCAGCCCGCGCCCTGGTCCACGCCGCAGAACGCAACGGTGCTCGGGGCGGTCGGAGCCGGGGAGCAGGTGAAGATTCGCTGCACGAGATTTGCGATTTCGTGATCCGTGCTGCTGGCGCGGCGGGGAGACTCGGAATCCCTATCCGTTTTCGCGTCGGGATGCGCCGGCACGCGGAATGGGCTATCTGGCGAAGGGCGGCGGTGAAGGATCTCGAAGTTGCGGCTCATGGCTGTTTGCGCGCCTCGTCATTGGGAATTGCCGCCAGAACCCTTGTTGCGAGATAGCGCTGCAACTCGTCGGGCGTGCGGAAAGAAGGGTCCATCCGGTCGGCGGCGTACGCCGCGCCGAGGCTCAAGGTGGAGGCGACAAAGAACCCACCGACCAGCAACCAGGCCAGATGCAGAGTCGGCAGCGCGGGAACAGTGGCGGCCTCGGCGACCGACACATTGACGATCCGCCGGGTATCGAGCGCGTCCGAAATACGCGCTTCCTCTCGTTTGCGAAGATAAAGCAGATAGTCGCTTTCCGACGCTCTCACGTCGCGGGCGAGATCGGCCTGCACGCTGCTTTTCACGTCGAGTTGCTGCGCCGCCGCCTGAAAATGCGCGATGGTGCGGGCCGTGGCGGCCGCGTGAGCCTCGAACTGGGCTCGGTCGGCCTCAGCTTTGGCCAGTTCGGTCGCGATCCAATCCTGAGCGGGAGCGCGGTCGGTCGTTTTCTCCTCCACAGGCGCTTGGCGCGCCCCGGCGATGGCGGCTCGTGTGTCGCTGATTTCAGCGTCCAGGGCACGAACGGGCGGGTATTCGGGAGCGTACTTCATGGACATCTCGCTGCGCTTCAGCTCGAGCGACAGGAGCGAGCTTTCCAGTTCCGCGAGCAGTTGAGCGTTGTCGAGCGTCCGCACCTGCGTGGTTTGGCGTTCGGGCGTGGCGGCGGCCCGCGCGCGGAGCGCCTGCACCCGTGCAACGGCGGCGCGCTCGGCGGATTTGTCCTGCTGGAAGTCCGTTTGAAATTGGCTGAGCTGCTGAAGCACGAGCTGTTTCTGTGTGTCCGCCGCGATCACTCCCTGCGCCCGGTCGAAGTCCGTCAGCCGGGTTTCGGCCGCGACGAGTTCGTCGCGGTGTTTCGCGGTCTCTTCGTCGAAGAAACGAAACGTTCCGGCGGGACGGTGCACGGCAGCGTGTTTTTCCTGGTAGAGCGCGGCGAGACTTTGCAGCACGCGCGCGGAAAGCTGCGGGTCGCGCGAGGCGTAGGCCACGCGGATCATGTCGGTTTTCTTCAGCGGCTCGACGCTAAGGCTGTTCTCAAGCACCCGGACCGCGCGTGCCAGCCGGGCGTCGTCGCTCGTTCCAGCCCGGCTCATCCAATCGACCATCCGCCGCCATCGGGGACTCCGTGCCTGCTGAAGATCGCAGGAACGCACGACCTCAGACAGCAGATCGCGGCTCTTGATCAACTCGACTTCGGAGTTGATGTCCTCTTCGGACACGCTCATGACCGCTGCGGTCGGCGCCGGAGCATTCGGATCGGGAGTCACCACGGCGTCGGCGCGATCGCGGTTCAGCAGGATCTTCATTTCCGATTCGTAGGTCCGGGGCATCAGAACCGCGGCCAGAATCGCGCCGCAGAAGATTCCGACAAAGACGAGCGAGGCGAGCCGGCGCCGCCGAAAAATCGGCACGAGCGCATCGCGGAGCGTGACGGGAAAAGCGACGCTCGCGCCACCCGATCGAATCGCCAAATCGTCCATCGCAACACCTTTTGCCGGCGCCTACGGACGAAGCTGGTAGTAGGCGCCCACTCCGGAAGAAGGTATGAATCGTCGGAACTTGGAAATGGAGTTCTGCGGCACGTAGAGCAAATCGCCGGCTCGCAGCGTGGTGTCCTCGCCGGAGCCATGGCCCTGCAGGGCGCGCTTCAAATTGAGCGATTTCACTTCGTACCAGCTGCTGTTGGCGCGGCGGAAGAGAAGCACCTGTGAGTGCCGCGCCGCCTCCGTGAAGCCGCCGGCGATGGCGACCGCCTCGGCCGCCGAGGTCTCGCCGCGAAGATCGTACTTGCCCGGCCGATTCACCTGGCCGCTCACGACGAAGTACGGCCTGTTGAAGTCTCTCAGCTCGACCGTGACGATCGGGTCATGGAGGATGGGCGCGTAGGCGGCGCGGATGGCATCCGCCGATTCTTGCGTGGTCAATCCCGCCAGACGCACGCTCCCGGCGCCGGCGAGAGCGACGAAACCGTCCGGTTCGACGTTCACCGTCTGGTCGAATTCCGGAGTCAGCGGAAAAGTCACCGCGATCACATCGCTCGCGCAGATCCGATACCGCGGATTGCGGTCTGCAGGCGGCGGAGCGCCGCCGGCACTGTGCGCGACCGTGTCGTTTGCGGCCCACGGAACGGGGCTCGCGGCCGACTCGTGCGCGATAGCCAGAGCCGCCGCGAAAGATGCCACTGCGAATAGAAAACGAACCTTTTTCACATTTGTCACGGCCGAGCGCCTATTGCAGACATGTGGATGAACGGCCCGCGCGAAAAGTACTTTCCAATGAGAAATCGCACAAGTGGAGGAACGTCCCGGCAACCCGAGGACATCCGCTTCGGTAGATTGACTCTAGCGTTTCGGCCGGGCGACGTGGGTCGTCGGTACCTGCGGGAAACATGATTCCTGGCTCCACGGGCGGGTGGACGAACGTGAGCCAGAGACGAAGACAAGCGGCGAGCCAACTGGAGTCAAATGTCCCTAGGCGCAAGCCGATTGCGAGTCGAGGCGGCTGGGCCGAACGAACGAATCCCCGTAACCGTCAGCAATCGCCGGAGATATGAGCTGTCGTCCAATGCGGCCGCTCCGGACGCCGGGGGTGACCGTGCCCATTCGACCCCCTCTCATGTCGAACGGTGCAAGGGTCCAGCCCGCTCGCGAGCGTCATGGCGCCCTTCGGGTGGTTGCGGAAACTACGTGCGTATTTTCACGAATTGTAATCACGGCGCAACATTTCCTAGAATCCACGGCTCTCGGAATCAGACGAACCGCAAGGCGCACTATGGACTATGTTCAGCGTTCGGAGAATGGCGCCATTTCCGTGGCGATTGCCGAGGCGAACTTCCTCGGGTGCCAATTGGTGGAGAGGGCGCTCCGTGTCCGCAAGCCGCGCATCGATGTGGTCGGATCGGCGGTGGGTTCACGCGACGCTCTTGCTCTGTTTGCGGCGCGGCAGCCGGAGGTCGCGATCATAAGCGCGCAATTGGAGGATGGCCCCTTGCAAGGATACCGAGTTGTCCGCGAATTGCGCTCACAACTCTTGCAAACCCAGGCGATTCTCTTGCTCGGTTCGCGGGCGCGCGATCTGGTCACCGATGCGTTTCGCTGCGGCGCGCACGGCGTGATCTTTCGTGACGAGCCCTTGCACCGCCTCGCGAAGTGCATTCAGGCTGTTCACAAGGGCCAGGTGTGGGCCGATAGCGAGCAGCTCGGCTATTTGATCGATGCCCTGGGCCAAACGCGGCCGCTGCAACTTCATGATGCGCGCGGGATCGATCTGCTGTCGCGGCGCGAAGCGGACGTGGTGAGATTGGTTGCGGAAGGCATGACGAATCGCACGATCTCAGCCGAACTCGGACTCACCGAGCATACGGTCCGCAATTACTTGTTGCGAGTGTTCGACAAGCTCGGCGTGTCTTCACGCGTCGAACTCGTCTTGTACTGTTTTCAGGAAAGGCGGCGCCTGATGACAGCGGGTTCCGACGATCCGCATCCGAACGCGGGGGCCGCCTGAGCGGGAAGAGTTCCGCCGGCGGTGAAATCGATTGCACGCGCGGCGTGTTGCAGTCGTGCTCCCAAAAAAGCTACTCTTGGCCGACGCGCCCGGGTGGCGGAATGGCATACGCGGGGGACTTAAAATCCCCTGACGCTCACGCGTCGTGTGGGTTCGACCCCCACCCCGGGCACCACGTCGCTCCGTATGGCGGAAAACCTCGGGCCTTTTGATCGGGTCATCTGGATTGTCCTGGATAGCGTCGGCATCGGCGCGTTGCCGGACGCCGCGGATTACGGCGACACGGGCCGCGACACGCTCGGTCACATCGCCCGCTCGCGTCCGCTGAATTTGCCGAATCTCGTTCGCATCGGTTTGGCGAATATCAAGCCGCTGGACCACCTGACTCCCGCCGCGCAACCGATCGGCTCCTTCGGCAAGGGCGCGACCGTCTCTCCCGGCAAGGACACCACGACCGGACACTGGGAAATGGCTGGGGTCTGGCTGGATCAGGCTTTTCCGGTCTACCCGCACGGATTCCCCAAGGACTTGATCGAAGAGTTTGAGAAGCGCATCGGGCGCCGCACGCTTGGCAACAAACCCGCCTCCGGCACGGAGATCATCAAGGAACTCGGCGACGAGCACGTACGGACGGGTTTCCCGATCGTGTACACCTCGGGCGACAGCGTCTTTCAAATCGCCGCTCACGAGGACGTGATTCCGATCGCGGAGCTGTATCGCATGTGCGAAATCGCTCGCGCCCTGCTGGACGGGCCGAACCGAGTGGGTCGCGTGATTGCGCGTCCCTTCGCGGGCGTGGCGGGCAATTTCCGCCGCACCGAACGCCGGCACGACTACGCCGTCGATCCGCCGCGCCCCATGCTGCTCGACGTGCTGGCCGAGAGCCGCGTGCCTGTGTTCGGCGTCGGCAAAATCCACGACATCTACAACGGCCGCGGCGTCAAAGACTACGTGACCACGAAGAACAACGCCGACGGCATGGCGAAGCTGACCGAGGCAATGGCGCGGCGCCCGTCGGGCCTGATCTTCGCGAATCTCGTGGATTTCGACATGCTGTACGGCCACCGCAAGGACGTGGAGGGATTCGCCCGCTCGCTCGAGGAGTTCGATGCGCTGCTCGGGCCATTTCTTGCGGCGATGGGCGCCTCCGATCTGTTGCTGATCACGGCCGACCACGGCTGCGATCCCGATCCGATGAATCCGACGACGGACCATTCGCGGGAATACGTTCCGGTTCTTGCGTACGGGAAGAGCGCGAGGGCCGGCGTCAATCTGGGCGTTCGACCGACGCTCGCCGATATGGGACAAACGGTCGCCGAAAATTTCGGCGGCAGGATTCCTCACGGCACCAGCTTCCTGCGCGATCTTTCGGCCTAGCTCGCGCTCTCCGAAATGATTCGCCGGACCAGAGAGACGGCACGCGGCGATTGTTCGGCGATTCGGAAGCTATCCTCGAGCAGGCGTTTTGCATGCTCCGCGCGGGCGTTCGAATTGTAGTGCAGCGTGCAAAGCGGCTGGCCCGCCGAGACGCGATCGCCGACCTTCTTGTGCAGCACGAGTCCGACGGCTGGATCGACGGAATCCTCTTTTCTTTCGCGACCCGCGCCCAGGACCACGCTGGCGATGCCAACAGCTTCGCATTCGATGCTGCTCACGCAGCCGGTCTTCGGCGCGGAGATCGCAAGGGTGTGCTTCGCGCGGGGCAGGCGCGACGGATCGTCGACGATTTTCGCGTCGCCGCCCTGGAGCTCGATCATCTGTCTGAACCGGTCGAGGGCTTGCCCCGAGCGAATCAGTTGCGATGCAAGCTGCCTTCCTTCGTCAACGGAAGCGACGCGGCCGCCGAGTTGGAACATCCACGCGGCCAGCTCCAGGCAAAGATCGCGCAGATCGGCAGGGCCTCCACCGCGCAGCACTCCTATGCATTCATCGACTTCCAGCGCGTTGCCGACGCACAAGCCGAGCGGCTGGCTCATGTCGGTGATCAGCGCGACCATCTTCTTGCCCATGCGGCGTCCGGTTTCGACCATCAACTGGGCGAGAAACGCCGCATCGTCGTCAGTCTTCATGAACGCGCCTGAGCCGACCTTCACGTCCAGCACCAGCGCGTCGATGCCCTCGGCCAGCTTCTTGCTCATGATCGACGCGCAGATCAGAAACGGGCTCTCGACAGTGCCCGTCACGTCCCGAAGCGCATAGAGTTTGCGGTCGGCGGGCGCGATTTCGGCGGTTTGCCCGATCATGGCGCAGCCGCAGGCGCGCATCACTTCGCGAAAGCGCGCGATGGAGAGATCGACGCGAAAGCCGGGGATCGCTTCGAGCTTGTCGAGCGTGCCGCCCGTGTGGCCAAGCCCGCGGCCGCTGATCATCGGCACAACGAGGCCGCCGGCCGCCACGAGCGGCGCCAGTACAAGAGACGTTTTGTCGCCGACGCCTCCGGTCGAATGTTTGTCGACTTTGGCGGCGGGAAACTCGGACAGATCGAGCACCTGGCCGGAATGCAGCATCGCATCGGTAAGCGCGGCCGTCTCCGCGCGCGTGAGGCCGCGCAGCAGCGCCGCCATCAGCCACGCCGAGACTTGATAATCGGGGATCTGGCCGCGGGTGTAGCCGTCGACGAGGTGCGCGATTTCGGCGCGCGAGAGCTCCTGCCCGTCGCGTTTGCGGCGAATGACGTCGGCCGTGCGGATCGCACCCGCGGCTGCGGGATCGGCGGGATCGCTCACTGGAGGCGGAATCCCTCCGGCAGAAGACTGGTGATCGGGAGCTCCGTCCAGCCTTTCGCGCCGAGGAAGACAACAGTCGCGCTCGGGCCGAATTCGTAGATCACCTGGCGGCAGGCGCCGCAGGGCGAGCAGGGAGCCTCGTGATCGTTGACGATGGCGATCGCGCTGATTTGCATCTTCGGTCCCGCTTGCGCCACGGCGGAAAAAATGGCGGTGCGCTCGGCGCAGTTCGTCACGCCATAGGAAGCATTTTCGACGTTACATCCGACGAACACTTGCCCGTCGTCCGTCACGAGCGCGGCGCCGACTTTGAACTGGGAATACGGGGCGTAAGCGTTTTTCATCGCGGCGCGAGCGGCCTTGATCAGCTTGTCGCGCAACGCGCCCGTAAATTGAGGCTGTGCCATCTTCGAGTAGCCGCTTCGGGAAACGGGATTAGCGTAGTAACATTTTGCAGTCATGTCGAGCCGAAACTCAGCGGCGGAAGGCAGGCACCCGGCCGAAAGCTGGCAGGGAATCGCGGCAATCATCGATCACACCAGCCTGCGCCCGGAAGCGACGCCCGACCAGATCATCCGCCTCTGCCAGGAGGCGCGCGAATTCGGCTTCGCCTCCGTCATGGTGAATGCGTGCTACGTCGAGCTCGCGTCGCGGCAACTGGGCGGCGGCCAGCCGAAAGTCGGCGCCGTGGTCGGCTTTCCATTCGGGGCGACATTGACCAGCGTGAAAGCATTTGAGGCAACCGAGTGCATGAAGCTGGGCGCCCGCGAAGTCGACATGGTGATGAGCCTCGGAGCGCTGAAGGCGGGCCACAGAGATCTCGTGGTCGCCGATATTCGAGGCGTCGCAGAAGTCGTGCACCGGCAAGGCGCGTTGCTGAAAGTGATCCTGGAGATGGGCCTGCTGACGAACGACGAGAAGCTGCTGGCCTGCCAATTGAGCGAGGAGGCCGGAGCCGATTTCGTGAAAACGTCCACGGGATTTCTGGGCGGCGGCGCGACGGTGGAAGACGTGGCGCTGATGCGGCGCGCGGTGAAGATCGGCGTCAAGGCCTCGGGAGGCATTCGAACCCTGGCCGACGCGCGGGCGATGATCCAGGCGGGCGCGAACCGGCTGGGCACGAGCAGCGGCGTGCCAATCGTCCGCGAGTTGCAGGGCGCCGCTTCCGGCGCGAAATAGGCCGGGGGGAAGCGTCCGCTGCGCGACTGTTTCGTTGTATCATTCTCGGCAGATGGCAAACGATCAAGCGGACCGCAAGCGTCCGATTACCTACTGGATCGGCGAAGGGGCGGGATGGCTCCTTCACCACGTCGTCACCGGACTTGCCGCCACCGGCATTACCCCGAACACCTTCACGTTCTTGGCGCTGATCGTAAACTCCTGCGCCGCCGCTCTTTTCGCGATGGGGCTGTTTCGATGGGCGGCCGGAGCGCTCTTCCTCGCGGCGTTTCTCGATATGGCCGACGGGCAGGTGGCGCGCCGCGCAGGCCAGGTGACGGCCTTCGGCGCGTTTCTCGATTCCACGCTGGACCGCTACTCCGACCTCGGTCTCTACATGGGACTGGTCGTCTATTACACGCTGATCGGCCGGACGTTTTACATGGTGCTCGCGGCGATCGCGATGGCCAGCTCATTCATGGTCAGCTATTCACGGGCTCGCGCCGAATCGCTGATTCCGCTCTGCAAGGTAGGTTTCATGGAGAGGCCTGAGCGACTCGTCCTGCTGATTCTCGGCGGCCTTTTCGCCCGCATGGCGCCGGCCCTATGGGTGATCGCGACGATCTCGACGATCACAGTGATTCATCGCGTGTCCTACACCTGGCAGGAATTGCGCGCCGGCCGCTCGCTCCCCGGCGCGAGCGTATCCCAGATGTCCTAGCTCGGCCTCGACTTCTTCAGAGACTCTTCCACCGGCGCGGAGACGATTTCGTGCACGCGCTTCCGCAGCGCGTCAATCTCCGTGCGGCCGATCTCGGCGGTGTCGATCGTATCGTGCAGGTAGACCGTGATCTTGCCCGGGTGCAGCACCCAGTGGCCCGTGCGGAAGAACTCGTACGAGCCGACGATACTCATGGGCACGATGGGAACTCCGTACTTTTGCGCGAGACTGAAGATCCCTTTCTTGAATTCCTTCACGTGGCCGTTGCGCGTCCGGGAACCTTCCGCAAAAGCGATGAGACTGGTGCCGGAATCGAGGGCCGCTTTGGCGCGCCCGCTCATGACGGCGAGCCCTTCGCGGCTGGGAGCGTCCGGCACGGGAACGTTGCCGAACCAGCCCATCATCCAGCCGTAGATCGGCAGCTTGAAATGCGACTCCAGCTCGAAGCCACGGACGAACTGCGGAATCGCGGAGTAAATCACGAACGGATCGAAAATATTCACATGGTTGCAGATGAAGATGCTGGTGCGCTTGGGATCGAAGCCCGGAGACCTGCGCACTTCGAATTTCGCGCCCGCGAGGCGCAGGATATTGCGAAAAAAGCCGCGATTGAGGAAATCGAATCGGCGCCGATCAACGCAAAGACCGAAGAAGACGAGCGTCGTTCCCACCACGGCGAAATGAACGCCGCTGACGGCCCAGAGAACGGCGGAGCGTGCTTTCAGCCACGCGTCCTTCATACGATCACTTCCAGCGCCGACGGCAGGATCTCCACGGAGCGGCATTGCAAGCGCATCACTTCGCCGTCCACGATCACGTTCACCGGCCCATCGAGATCGAGTTCGATTCTTTCCGCGGCAGCGCGCGATGCCAGCGGGTGGTGGATGTGCGTGCCGCTGAAGAGCTTCGGAAAGTTCCACAGCAGGCGCAGCCGGCCGAGCGGCGACCAGCGCACGTATTCGATCTTGCCGTCGCTGCTGTCCGCGTTCGGAGCAACCAGCATGTTCCCGCCGGTGTATTTCGTGTTGCCGAACGCGAGGAAGAGGCATTCGCGCCGGTCCCACTCTTCCGCGTTTTCGAGCCGGTGCGGGAAGGAGTCGAAACGCAGGCCGGCGAGCCGCCATAACACGCCGAGAACGTAGCCGAAATGTCCCCAGCGCTTGAATCTGCGATTCGCGGTTTCGCCCGCCTCGGCGGCGAAACCCAGATTCATCATGTTGATGAAATAGACGTCGCCATCGGCGTGCCGGAGATGGATCACGTCGCACGGCCGTCGGCGGCGTTCACGCAACGCTTCAATCGTGTGTTCGACGCCGCGCGTCGTGAAGTCGCGCAAGAACGAGTTGCCGGTGCCGAGCGGCAGAAACCCGAGCGTGGCGCGCCCGCTTGTCTCAGTTTCCGGAAAAAGTCCGTTGACGATTTCGAAGGACGTGCCGTCGCCGCCCACAGCAAGGAAGCTTCGCACGCCGCGCGCGTAGGCTGCGCGGGCGAGTGCGGTCGCCTCACCGGGCCGCGTCGTCTGCGCGACTTCCAGGTCGATGCCGATCGCGCGGACTCGGTCCAGGGCCGCGGGAGCGAGCCGGCCGCAGCGGCCTCCTCCGGCAGCGGGATTAACGACGGCGAACATCTTTTCGGTCACGGAAGGGAGGCCTCTGAGTTCCTGCGCGGCCGCAGCATCACAGCTGCACCATCGTTTCCCGGCCGCATTTCTCTCGAATCTGCGCGGCCAGATCGGCGCGCTTGATCTTCATCGACGCGGTGCGGGGGAAGTCGTCATCCCACGCGAGATAGCCGCTGACGCGCTTGTAGTTGAGCAGGCGCCGGTTCCGCGCAGCGATCTCGGCCACCAGCTCTTCGGTTACGCGCTTGCCCGTCTCCGGGTGAATCACCAGGACGAGCTGTTCGCCCGTCATCTTGTGCGCGTGCCAGATGTAGTTTGCGGCGAAGGCGCAAATCTCCTTCACCGGCAAGCCTTCGAATGCAGCTTCGATTTCTTCCGGGTAGACGTTCTTGCCCTCTTCGGTGACGATCATGTTCTTCGCGCGTCCGAACAAGCGCAGATGGCCTCTGGCATCGAGCTGGCCCAGATCGCCGGTCATCAGCCAGCCGTCCACGATGGTCTCCGCCGTGAGCTCGGGATCGTCGAGGTAGTGCGACATCACGGTCTTGCTGCGCACCGTGACCTCACCGATCGACTCGCTGTGTGCGTTCAGGATCCGAATTTCCATTCCCCGCACCGGTTTTCCGACGGTATCGGGAACGAACGGCTGCAGATCGTTCACGGCAATTGCCGTGCACGCCTCGGTTGTGCCGTAGCCGTTGTAAATCGGGATGCCGAGACCGTGGAAAAAGTCGATCAGCGCAGGCTCGGTGAATGCGCCGCCCACCAGCAGAGCGCGCAAGCCGCCGCCGAAGGCTTTGTGGACGTCGCGCAGCAGGATGCGGCTGAGCCTCAGGCGCGTGCGCCGTCGCGTGAGCGCCCGATTGATGCCGATCAGCGTGTTGAGCACGCGGCGCTTCAGGGGAGGCAGCCCGGCAAATCGGTCTTCGAGCCCGCGCTGCAGGCTCTTGAGTATCAAGGGCACGACGGCCATATAGGTGATCTGGTAGCGAGTGAACGCATCGCGGAGGAACTCCGGCCGCAAGGTACGCAGGTGCACCACCGTTCCGCCGCCGGTGAAGGGCATGATGAAGCCGCCCATGAAGTCGATCGCGTGATTCGTTGGGATGATGCTCAGATAGCGAGCGCCCGGCCAGAAGGGAAACAGAGGCGTCACCGCGGCGCACTGCTCCAGGTAGTTTTCGTGTGTGAGGACGCAGCCCTTGGGCCTGCCCGTAGTCCCGGACGAATAGACGATACACGCCGGATCCTGGCGCTTGCGCGGCACGAATGCCGGTTCGCTCGCACCGCGGAACTCCTCCCAGCGCTGCGCGCCCGCGAGTTCGGCTTTCGGCGGCGCTTCGGTGACGAGGACCGTGCTCGCACGAAGCGAGCCGAAATCGGGCGCCTGAACGATCGTGCGCCAGATGTGGTGCTCGGTGATCAATACTTCCGCCTTCGAATGCGCCAACAGGGCCAGTTGTTCCCGCGGCGAAAGCTTGTAGTCGAGAGGGACCAGCACGCCTCCGCTGTAGAAGACCGCGTACGCGGAAATCAGCCATTTCGACTGATTCGTCATGATGATGGCCGCGCGAGAGCCCTGGCGAAACCCGGCGTCCTGGAGGGCGCGCGCGAGCGGCAGCGCGGCCTCCTGGAACTGGCGGTACGTGAACCGCGCGTTCTCGCGCTCCCGGTCCGCTTCGATCAGGCAGAGTTCATCCGGCCAGCGCTCGATTCCCGCGCGCAGCGCTTCACCGAGACAAGTGTATTGGCGGAGGTCCAACATCAAAGGCGGGATTGTATCCGTTCTGCCAGAGTCCTGAAATCGGTCACGCCCTGAAGTTCGTAGTCAGGCAACTCGATCCGGAAATGCTGTTCGATGCGCGTGAGCAGGTCGAGCGCCTGCAAGCTGTTGATCCCGAGCTTCGTGAAGAAGTCGTCATCAGGCTTGAGCTCCGCCAGCGGCACTTTGAAATGCTGGGAGGCAAGTTGAAGAATCTCGTCCGTCGTCTGCTCGATCGTGTTCATGAGCTTCTATCTTCCCACAGTCAGGGATGCTCAAGGCAAATAGGGCAAAGCATCGGTGCTTTCCACGAATTTCCGCAGGCCCGCCTGGACCGCAGGCTGCGCAAATAGCTCGCAGAAAATGTCGATCTCGCGCCGCAGCTCCTCGTGCGGAATCGGCTTGATGAAGCGCTTGGCGGCGATGGCCGTCTGGCGGTCGAACTTGCCGAGCTGCGCCGCCGTGGCGCGCGCCACGCGCAGCGCATCTCCTCCGCCCGCCACCTGGCTCACCAATCCGATCGACTGCGCTTTCGTTGCGTTGATGCTGCGGCCCGTGAGGAGCAGGTCGCGCACCACCGCGTTGCCGAGATCGCGCTTGAGCCGGGGGATGCCGCCGAATCCCGGAATCAGGCCGAGACGCAGCTCCGGAAAGCAAAAGCGCGCCATCTTGTCCGCGACGATCAGATCGCAAGCCAGCGCGAGCTCGAAGCCTCCGCCGAACGTGACGCCGTGGACGGCGGCGATCGTGGTGAGCGGCGCGGAATCGAGCGCGTTCATCACGCGGTGAATCCGCTCCAGGAAATCGCGGATTCCGGCCCTGCGTTCAGCGACCGCAAGCGTTTGCGAGCGCTCGTACACCTCGCGGAGATCGGCGCCGGCGCAGAAGCCCTCTTTGCGCGCGCTGGAAATGATCAGCGCGTGCGCGTCATGCTGAAGCGATTCCAGCGCCGCGACGAACTCTTCCAGCTCCGCCAGCGTTGCCGAGCCGATTTCGTTGCACGGAGCGCGGTCGAGGAGCAGTTCGATGGTGCCATCTGCCACGCGCCACGAAAGCGTCTTGCCCTGGAACGTCTTCATGCGGGCCTCTTCTGGTAGAGGCTTTCGATTTCCGCGGCGAACCGAGCGGCGATGACGTCGCGCTTCAGCTTGCCGTTGGCCGTCAGAAGGCCGCTTTCGATCGTCAGCGGCTCCGCGGAAATGTGAAACGCGCGAATCTGTTTGTAATGGGGCATACGCCCGTTGAACGCATCGAGCGCGGATTGGACGCGCGCGGACGAAAGGCCGCTCGACCCGCCATTTGCGGCTGACGCAAGAAGCGCCGCGAGATACCCGCGCCGGTTGCCGACCAACATCACGTGTTGCGCTTCCGGCAGGAGCGCCACGATCGCGTCCTCAATCGGCTCGGGCGCAATGTTGTGGCCGGAATTCAGAATGATCAAGTTTTTCAGGCGCCCGGTGATTCGCCAGTTGCCGCTCGCGTCCACATCGCCCTGATCGCCTGTGTGGAACCAGCCGCCGGCAAGGGCCTTGGCCGTTTCGGTGGGACGCTGCCAATAGCCCGGAAAGACGTTCGGGCCGCGCACCAGGATTTCCCCGTGGTCGCCCAGCGTCATCTCGATGCCGGGGATGGCCGGCCCGACTCGCCCGGGAACGAAATGGCGCGGGTCGTCGAGAGTGCAGATGGCTGTCGTTTCCGTGAGGCCGTACACTTGCAGGACAGGGATTCCCATCATCACGAAGAAGAGCTGCGTTTCCACCGAGAGAGGTGCGGAGCCGCAGATCAGGGCCCTCAGATTCGGGCCGCCGATATTCTTGCGAATCGCCGGAAAGAGAAGCGCGTTCGCCAGGCTCAGCCAAACGGAGCCCATGGCCGAGCTTCGCCCCTCTTCGCGCCGCATGTACTCCTTTTTCGCGCGGCGGAAGATGGCGTTCGCGAAGGCGCGCTTGGCGATCGATTCCTCCACCTTCGCACGCACGCGTTCGAGCAGCGTCGGCACGTTGAGAAAGTAGTTCGGCGCGGCCAGCTTCAGCTCCTCCGCCAACTTGTTGAGATCGGTCGACAGCGTGAGGACACTCGACCGCGAAAGCGCCGTCAGCAGCAAGATCCACGAGCCGGCAAAGCAGAAAGGCAGATAGTGGAAGATTTGATTCGGGCGCATGCTCGAGCCCATCAGCTGGTCCAGGCGAGCGTTCGTGCACCAGAGCATATGGTTTACGTTGCCGGCGTTCAGCACCACGCCCTTCGGCTCGCCCGAAGTGCCGGATGTATAGATGATCGTGACCGGATCGTGGTCGGCGTGATGAAAGGTGGGCGCGGGCGATCCAATCGGTCCTTCGAAGACAGACGCGACGGCGACGACTTCAGGACTGCCGACCCACGCCTTGCGGACCGGCTCGACGAGGCTCGGATCGCACAGGATCAACGAAGGCGCGGAGTCCCTCATCATGCCCGCGAGTTCCGCGATCGCCTGGCGCGCGTAGAGCGGCACAGTGATCAGGCCCTCGGCCATGATTGCGAGGTCGAGCGCGACCCAGCGGACGCTGTTCGCGGCGAGCAGCACGCAGCGGTCACCGGGCTTCAGCCCGCGCGCCGAGAGAAAGCCGCGAGCCTGCGCAACGAGCACGAGAAACTCGGCGGCCGTGGTTGCAAGGATGCGCCCTTCGCGAACCTCGCGCAGCACCGGAGCGTTTCCGGCCTGCTCGAGCCGCGTCAGGATGTCTTCCACGAAGGTCATGCTGCCACCGCTTCCGAATGCCGTTCGAGCAACTGGCGCAGACCCGCGCTGAGGGGCGGCAGATACTCTTCCCAGCCGAGGACGCCTCTGCGAATCGGAAAGTCCGGGTACTGCCGCGCGACGTGCTCTTCGAGATAGACGCCCATGCGCGCCATCGTGCGGAGATTCCGCGCCACGGCGCAGCCCGACGCCTCGCGGATTGCGTCCGCTTCGGCGTCGAGAGCCTGCAGCGCCGCGACGATCTTGTCCGCGAGGTCGGGCTCGTCGACTTTCATCAACAGATGTTCGTGGCCGCGCTCACGCATCAGGTTGCGAATGCGCTCGTCCATTGTGACGCCCGCAGACGGCACGCCTGCGGGCATTGACGTGACGATCGCATGGAAGCGCGACGAAAGCATGCGGTCGCATTGCCGCAGCACGCTGACGATCTCGTACATGTTGAACCGGTCGGATGCGAAGACGGGAGCGCCGCCGATTTTCTGCGCCACGCGCTCGCACGCATTGCGGTCGAGCATTTCCATCGCGACGAGTACCGGAAAGATGTTGCGCTGCTTTCGATACCTGTCCACCCCGGCCGCCATCGCCGCGAGATAGGTTTCGTAGGCGGTGTCCACGTCGCGGCCGGCGCGATGGAAGTAAATGGTGCGGTAGTAGCTTTCCTTGTACGCGCCGGCCGCGGAATGCGCGAGCCACTTCGCTAGGGACGGCTTCACCGGCCACCAGAAAGGATTGATCGGACAGACGGCCAGCACCGGCGTCTTGCCATCCCAGCCCGCGTCGCGCAGCGCCTTGCGGCCGTATTCCGGCGGGTGCGGCTCGAAGGTCCACGCGGTATCGGTCCCCAGTTCCGTGGCGACGCCCAGCTTACCGAGCACTTCCTGCGATTCGATGTTGCGCGTGATCACCACGGAGTCGCCGCAATAGCGGCGGCACATCTTTTGCAGCGACATGTCCATCTGGCCCGCCTCGGCGCCGAAGGCGATGCTGAGCTTGTTTTGCGCGGAGGCGATGCCCAGCGCGCCGATCATCATCGCCGTGAGAGCGTTCGCGAACTTGCTCTTGAACATGGAGCCTTCGCAGGCGATCACGCCGTGGTTTTCGCGGACCACCGAGTGCAGAAACGGTGGGAAGACGTCCGGCAGGTGAACCTGGCGCGCGTCGCCGAAATAGCCCCGCGTGAGATTGAAGTCCTGGGTCATCACGCTCAGCGCGACATTGTCGGGGCCGAGAATTCGCCGCACTTGCCGCAGAATCTCTTCCACGCGGATGTCGGAGCCGGTGTTCCGCGTGCCGTTGTAGCCCGCGAACAGAAGCCTCAGCTTCTCGCCCGGCTTCCACGGTTTCCCCGCGCCGAGCATCCATTCCAGCTTGTTCAGCTCCACAAGGCCGCTGACCCAGCCTTGCAGCACCAGGTCCATCATCGGCGCGCTTCCCTTGCCGCAGCGGCGGCAGAGACAGCGGCCGTGCCGGGCAGGTCCTTGTACGGGTAGCTGAAATTCTTCTCGCGACTGAAGCGCAGAAGGGGATAGCAGTATTTGGAAAACGGCGCGGGGCTGGCTCCCATTTCCGCGACGACGCGGCGATTGTCGAAGACTGTGTTCCAGACGAGGTACGGCAGGAAGACTTTCAGCAGGGTCGCCAGTCCGCCGACTTTTCCGGCACGCCCCGCGAGCGCGTTGATCACTTTCGAGGTAGTGCCCTCGAGGCCCGGCACGTATTTCGGGCCGCGCTTGTCCTGCGCCTTTGCGAGCGCATCGGTCAATTGCACGAACGTCTCCGAACGTGTGCCGGAGGAGAGATGGTAGATCTCATGCGCCGGCTTTTCTTTCTGGTGCAGAGTGGAAATCGCTCCGGCGACGTAATCCACCGGGACGATATCGACCTTGTCCGTCGACCGAAAGGGCAGGACCGGCAGCCCGGCCAGAAAAACGAAGGCGCGAACCATTTCGAACTGGTTCGTTTCCGGCCGGCGGCTGTCGCCCAGCACGATGCTCGGGCGAAAGATCGTCCTCGGCACGTCCGGCAGCAGCTGCCGCAGCATGTGCTCGCAGAATTTCTTCGTGCGCGCGTAGGGATCGTAATCCGAACGGTTCCAGTCGATCGCCGAATCCTCTTCGACCACCTCGTTGGCGCGGTGGCCGGCCACGGCGACCGTGCTCACGTGGCTGAAGCGGCGCAGACCATGATTGTCGCGCGCGCGCATCGCCAGCTGAATCACTTCGAGCGTCCCGCGCAGGTTGACGTTGAGGCAGCTCTTTTCCGATTTTCGATTGAGCGAGGCCGCGCAATGGATGATGGAGTTGGTTGAGCGCACCAGCGCGCTGTACTCGTCGTCCGCCAGACCGAAGCGCGAATCCGTCAGATCGCCGCGGAAGACGCGAATCCGTGAATGGTAGAAGTCATCGAACCGCTGGAAGTCCATGTGCAGCTGCAGGGAACGCCACAGGCGGCCGCGAGCTTCTTCGGAATCGCGCGCGCGGACCAGGACGTTCAGCGGCTCCGCATGATCCGCGAGCAGGTTGGACGCGATATGGGCACCGATGTAACCGGTGCTCCCGGTCAAGAGGGTGGCCACTGTTCTTGGGTGTCAGTTCGTCGCCGAGGATATTCCCGTTGCGCCCGCGGCGCTCGCCTCGGTGTGAGCCGCAAAGGGCACACTGCGCCGGGGACCCGTTTCCGGCGGACGGCCCTCGATCAGAGGATAGCACCACTTCCGCAGCGCCGGAATGTGGACGTTGATCCAGTAGTCCCACCAATCAAGCGAGCGGGTGTCGTAGCCGAAGGGCGCCTGCTCGTCGGCCGACAAGGCGGCGCTCAGCCGTTCGACGTTGGCGGCTTCGAAGACGTGGTCGTTGTGAAGGATGAAAGGCTCGAAGAGATCGATCAGCTTGATTACTTTCTCGAGGTCGCGTTCCTGGCGGGCCAGCGGCGGCCGCACGAACGGAATCGGCTCGATCGTCTTGTTGATGACCTGTACGAGCATCTTCTGCGCGGGCGCCGAGAGCTTTTCGTAGCGGGCCTTCGAGACTGGAATCGCATCGAACCTCAGCCGTAAGCGGTGATGGAATCCGTTCTGCGAGCGGTAGAACTTGCGGTGGCCGAGCCCGGTCAATTCGATGGAGCGCCGCATGTCGCAAGGATTCGCGACGGAAGTCGCCAGGTGGTACATCCGCTGGTGCCGCCGCTCGACCAGCGCCCCGGCGATCAAAGTCATGCCCCGGCAAACCACGTCCACGGGAATCAGGTCGAGACACTTGCTCGCGTTCGTCGGCAGCTGCCGAAAAAATGTTCCGAGCAGGTAGGAGAGCGAAGCCGACGTGTTCACGCCCTCGTTCCAGCCTGAAAAGGGCGCCTGGATCGACGACTCGACAATCGACGGCCGGACGACGGCGATCGCGGCCTTCGGCGATGCTTCGAGATAGTCGTGAATCAGCGATTCCGCCAGGCTCTTCGTGAAGGTATAGGTGTTCGGCCAGCCGAGCTCGTTCGCGCGGTGAGTTCCCGCATCGATCATTGCCTGGCGCACCCAGCGAACCCGGTTCTTGCGAATCTGATTGTCGAGCGCCGCACCCTGCAGATTCCTCGCCGCCTGGCGCTTGTCCAGGGCCTGCCGGCGAAGCTCCTCGGTTACGTCCGCCGATACCGAGCGCGCCTCGATCTCCTGCGCGAGAGCCTCGAGCGATTTCCACTCCGTCTTCGCGTCGAAGCCCGCCGCGCCGCGCGGCGTGTAGTTCTTCGGGAGGTCTTCCAGAATGCGCCCATCCCGCTGGCCCACCGCATAGCACGTGGAAAGATGGAGCAGCGCGGCGTGATCGCACTCGCGCAGGAAGTCCAGCAAGTAGGACATCGACCGGACGTTCATCGCGAGCGCGTCGCGCAGGTCGGGGTTAAAGTCCGTGAGGCCCGCGCTATTGATGATCACATCGAGCGACTGCGCCAGGCGCCGCTTCACCTCGGGAGAAAGGCCGAGGTCCGGCTTGCTCGCGTCTCCCTCGACGACTTCGACTCGCTCCCGCAGGAAGTCCGCAAACTTTTCGCCGTGCCGGTCCGCCAGCGGAGCGAAGACCGGCGATTCCTGAATGATGCGTTCGAAGCGCTGCAACGCCGTCGCCGTCCGGTGGCCGCGAACCAGAAGGAAGACGCGGCCGATCTCAGGGAGGTCCGAGAGCAGACTCGCGAGCCACACTTTGCCGATGAATCCCGTGCCGCCGATCAACAGGATCTGTTTTCCGCGCAGCGCGCCTCGCACAGAGAAGGGTCGCGCTCCGTTGCGCGCGTCGAAGTGAACGACGGGCACGCGAATCGCAGGGGCCCGGCGCTCGGCAGGCCGGATCGTCTGCTCAAGCACTTCGGGCTTCTTCGCGAAGCCGAGGTCGTGCAGCAGCTCGTCGCGCGCGATCGTGCCATCGGGCTGGTCCGAGCGAAGTTTCGCGAACGGACCGCGCGGCCGAATCACGGGATCGAGCAGCCGCCCGGTTGCGATGCCTTCGCGAAAATCGAGGCGATTGCAAAGAATCTTCTTCACGCCCAGATGCCGCGCCAGAGGCCGCATGATGTGGTCCAGCCCCTGGCTTACGAGCACGACGTCGGCGCCCGAAGCCGTCACTTCGCGCAGTTTCTCGAGGCCGCGCGGTTTCAGCTTCGGCTCCAGGTTGTAGTGAAAGAATTCCTCGCCGAGCAGGTCGAGACGGTCCCGGCTCTCTCCGCGCAGAACGGCGTGCATCACACGCGTGGCAAACACGCGGTCCGAGGCGTAAAGGAACGGCCGCGTGACGGCCATCATTCCCATCAGTCCGCGGCGCGCCCAGCGCTCGAGAAACGTCTGCGCATTCCAGGTGAAGAAGCCCACGGGCCGGACCGCGGTCAAATCCAGCAGGCTTCCTTCCACACGCCAGTAGACAAAGCCGCGCGCAGAGGGAAGCGCGCTCGCGCCGAGAGTCATTGTCGCGGAATCCTGGCCATTCGATCGGGAGGAAGACATACTTTAGTGTTTGCGACCAACGAAGGGCGCTACAAACAGCCGGAAATTAACACGCTTGTCACGCCCCGATCAACTTTACGCGAACCGGCCTCAAGCCGCCACTCCGCATCATGGGTTGGTTCCTTCCGTGATCTCCGTGCGCTTGCCGGCCCGCACCTCGATTTCGTCCTGCACGGCGCCGCTCGGCCAGCTCACGCGCACCACGTCCGCCGAATTCTCGCCTCCGAGACCGATGGATATTTCAGACGGTCCCTGGCTCAGGTAGCCGGAGGCGCCCGGCACCTGGAATGTCTGCCGCCCCGCTCCCGCAAAGATCTCGACGCGCGCTTCGATGCCCAGATGATTGTCGGGATCGCCGGTGAGCGCGAGCTGCAGCGAAGGATTCTTGTTGCCGCCGACGTTCTTGAGGAGCACTGGCGGACGGCCGGTTTGCGTGATCAGCAAATCCGTCGCACCGTCACCATCGAAGTCAAACGCGATCACGCTGCGCGGATCGTGCAGCAAGATCTTGTCCAGGCCCGTCTCCTTCGTCACGTCGCGAAAGCCCGCCGCGCCTTCGTTGCGAAACAGGGCGATGCGCCCTTCGCCGGAGAATGTCTCCCCCACGGCGACGAGATCGGTCCAGCCATCATTGTCATAATCGAGTGTGGCCAGGCCCCAGCCGCGCATCCATCCCGGGCCGGCGAGCGGCACGCGCTGAAAGGATTTGCCCGCGACGTTGCGCCAGATGCTCAATCCCGGCGGCGCCCAGTGCGTGAACGCGAAGTCCAGCGAGCCATCGTGATTGAAGTCGAAGGCCGCCGCCCCCGCGGTCGGTCCCGGCATGCTGATCGCCCACGGGCTCGCGGCCCGGAAAGCACCGTCGCGCGAGTTGACCAGCAGCGCGGGAAACTTCCGCCAGCCCGTCAGCAGCAGATCCACCGCGCAGTCTGGCTCGACGTCGGCTGTGATCGCGCTGATCGACGGCGCGTCTCCGCCCAGGCCCATCTGCGCCGTGATGTCAGAGAAAGTTCCGTTGCCTCGATTGCGCCACAGAGTATTTCCGGCGGCGGGAGCGTCGTAGGGAAACTGGAACGGCTGATTCGGATGCTCAAGCGGGAAATCGCTGAAGCGTGTTGCGTAGAGATCGAGGTCTCCATCGCCGTCGTAATCAACGAACGTCACGCCCAACACCAAACCGTTTGTGCGAACGCCGGACGCCTCCGTCACATTCGAGAACGTGCCGTCGCCTTGATTGTGAAAGAGGACGACGCCACTGCTCGAACCGATCGCGAGGTCCGGATGGCCGTCGTTGTCGTAGTCGCCAACGGCGCAGCCGGTGCCCTCGCCGCCGAAGTCCAGCTTCGCCGCTTTGGTGACGTCCACAAACGTGCCTTTGCCTGTGTTGCGATAGAGCCCCGCGTGCCCCTTTCCGTCGCCATCGACAAGCAGGATGTCCGGCTTTCCGTCGCCGTCGTAGTCGAACACGCAGGCACCGCTTCCCAGGAATTGCGCCAGCGGCCGCGCCGCGTCACCGGTCTTCAGCCCGGTCGCAGCGGACTTTCCGGAAGTCCTCGTTGGCCCGGCAACAGGCCGAGCGCTCGGACTCGTGGCGACCTTCCACGGAAGCTTGGCGAGCGAAGTGACGTCCACAAAGTGGACGGGAATCGGCGGAGGCGCCGCCTGTGGCGGCGCGATCATCTCCTGTGCGAGCGAATACTTGCCTTGCTCCCCGTAGAGAAAGCGGATCGGCTTGCCGAGCTTGTGGCTGGTGATCGTCTGAAACCGAGCCATGTGCCCTTTCGCCGCCTCGGAGTTGCCCCGGTGCTCCTCGGCCTGCGCCAATCCATATTCCGCCGAAGCGTGGAACGGGTTGAGCTCGGTTGCGCGCTGAAACGCCTCCGCGGCCCGGTCATACCGCTGCGCCTGCGCCGCGAGATAGCCAAGGAAATATTGCGTATCGGCGTCGTCCGGGTCGAGCTCGGCAACCTTCTCGAAATCGCTGCGGGCTGCGTCAAGCTGCGCGGCCTCCCGGTCCAGCAGCGCCAGGTTGTACCAGGCTCGCGCGCTTCGGGGATCGCGCTCCAAAGAGGTGTGCAGAATCTTGGCGGCATTGTCGTACGAACGCATATTCAGCAGCGCGATTCCCATGTTCAGGCAGCCGATGTCCGACTGCGGATTCATCACGCACGCGCGCTGAAATCGGGCGAGGGCGTCGGGGAACTGGTGGCGTTCCATCAGAGCCATTCCGATATTGTTCTCGCGGATCGCCTCGCTGAATGTTTCCGGCAGGGCGGCCGGGCGCGAAGCGGCGGGCGGCGCGGGTTTCGCTTTGACCGCGGAATGCGGCCTCCGCTGCTGGGTGCCGCCGGCAAATCCGACCGCGCAGACGAGGACGGCGCTGGCTGCTTTGACGAAACTGCCGGACCGGAGCATCACGACGGCCCGGCGAGATGGCCTGCCTGGAGACGCGTCTGGAGGACGCGGAGAATGGCGTCTCGCCCGATCATGCCGACAACCGCATTTCCGGAGATTACCGGCATCTGGTTAATGTCGGCGGTCTGCATACGCTCGAGCACTCGCTGGGCCGATTCCTCGGGGGCGGCGGTCTGCACTCGCTCCATCGGCACCATGATTGCCTGGACGGAAGTGCTGGACCAATCCGCACGCGGCACACCGCTGGCCTGCCGCAACGTTACGAGCCCAACCGGTTGGTCGCCGCTCGCGACAATGTGACACCGGCGTCCCGTGCGCATCACTTCGTGGACGTACTCCTCGACCGACATATCTCTCGGCACGGTCGGGATGTCGTGAGCCATGATGTCCTGCGCGTGGACGCCGGCCAGCGTGCCTCGGATCGCCACCTGCGCGAAGCTTTCCCGCGCTGCCTCCAGCAAGAACCAGCCAATGAAGGCCATCCAGAGCCCTCCCACCCAATTTCCCTCCAGGGCGCCTGAAATCCCGATTGCGATCAGCAGGTAGGCGAAGAATCGTCCCGCGTTGGAAGCAATCTGCGTGGCCCGCAGGAAGTTGCCGGTAATGCCCCATGCGATTCCGCGCAGCACCCTGCCTCCGTCCAGCGGAAATCCGGGAACCAGGTTGAACACGCCCAGGACGAAATTGGTCAGCGCCAGCCACTTGGCGGCGGCCGTCACCATCTCGCCCCCGTGCAAAAACCGGGCGACCAGCCAGAAGCAGCCCGCCAGAAACAGGCTGGAAAGAGGTCCGGCGATGGCGATGTTGAACTCCTGCCGGGCGTTGGTGGCTTCATGCTCGATGTGCGACACGCCACCGAACACAAAGAGCGTGATCGACTGGACCGGTATGCGGTACCGGAGCGCCACGAAGCTGTGGCACATCTCGTGGAACAGCACCGAGGCAAAGAACAAAATGCTGGTAATGATCCCCAGCGCCCAATGTTGCCGCGGGCTCCAGCCAGGATGCATGTAGGTGAACTGCGTCCGGAGGGACAGCGTGATCAGCAGAAAGATGAGGAACCAACTAGTGTGGAGATAGATCGGGATGCCCATGAGGCGTCCCAACCGGATACCCGACACACGTGCAGGCTGCGCCATTCGCGTCAGGGCGGATTCTAACAGACTGCCTTCCTGAGTGTCATTTTCCACGCCGTGTTCCGCGCACCACGCACTTCGACTTGCACCAAAACCATAACTGCTTCCGGATCAATCGCGCGAGCTGTGGCTCCGCGCCTGCATGTGGTCCGCGCGAAGGGCGCCGCAGAAGCTGGAAAGGCGCTCCCCGGAACCAAGGACACGGCCATGGGCAACTTTGTCGAATTCGCAGAGGTAGCGGGCGCAATCATCGCGGCATTCGGTCTGGCGCTTGGGCTTGAATGGGTCAGCCTGTACGGTCTGACCAGCATGGTGCCCCTGCGTCGGCACGAGGCGCGCGACGACCGCCGATGATCAACCCAGCCATCCCCTCGCCCGCTGCGGTTGCCGAGCGAGGGCGGCCCGGGACGCTTGGTGAAGCGCTCTTCGGGCGACGCTCGGAGGGCGCGACACGCGCCTTCGCAGCGCCAGGGAGGAAGTCATGCTGTTCCTGAAATACTTGCTGTTGATCGCGTGCTTCGGTCTTTTCGTCAGTGCCGCCGGCGCTATCCTCTATGACATCTATCTGGCCTTCGAACTCAATCGGATATTGAGCCGCCGGAAGAATCCATCCGATTCCGGCGCATCGGGCGACGCGCCACCGCCGGGCGTAGTTCTCCCGCGCCCGCGCCGTGCGATCCGCTGGAACACAGCCGCCAAGCTGCTCGCAATCGCCGCCCTGGCGGGGCTCCTTCGAGAAAGCATCGTGGTCGTCCCGGACGGCCAGGCCGCCATTCGCATCAGCGAGATCTCCGGCGTTCGCCCCGGCACGCTCTATGCGGGTACTCACCTGGTCGTGCCGCTGGTCCAGCACGCGGTGCTGTTCGACGTTCGCGATCAGGTTTTCTCGACTTCCGCCCTCGGCGTCCGCGGTCAGAAAGAACAGCTTCTCAATGTCCAGGCGCGCGAAGGCCTGCAGGTCGGCCTAGCCGTTACGGTGCGCTACCGAATCGATCCGTCCCGCTTGGCGTACATCCAGACAAACTTGCCGCAGCCCGTGGATGAGCAGGTCGTCGCGCCCGTCGTCCTGAGCACGTTTCACGCGCTGGCGCCGAATTACGTGGTGCGCGACGTCTTTGCCACGAAGCGCGAAGAGTTCCGGTCCAAGGCGGCCCAAACCATTGCCACGCGCCTGGCGAGCGACGGAATCATCGTCAAGGAAGTCTTGCTCAAACAGGTCGAGCTGCCCGAAGAGTACGCCAAGGGTCTCGAGGACCTGCTGTTGAAGGAGCAGGAAGATGACCGCACCTCCGTCGAGGCGGAAATCGAGCAGAAGCGCGTGGCCATCGCCGCGTCGCAGGCGGAGGCGCAGAAAGTTCGCGACGTGAAGCACGCCGAAGCCGACGCGCAGTCGCAGGTGATCATGGCCAAGGCGCAGGCGGACGCGATGGTCTACACGCTGCCGCTCAAGCAGAAGCAGATCGAACAATCGCGGCTGGAAGCCGAAGCAAAGAAGCAGACCACGCTCGAAGACGCCGACGCCCAGGCCCAGGCCAAGGTGATCGACAGCAAGGCCGAACAGCAGCGCCAGGGTCTGCTGGCCGATTCCGAAGCGAATCGCATTCGCGTCCTCGCCCAGGCCCAGCGGGAGCGCGAGAACCTCGAAGCGGACGCCGCAGCCAATCGCATTCGGCTGACTTCGCAGGCCGAAGCCGAGCAGATGCAGTTGCAGGCGGCGGCGCTGAAATCCAATCCGCTGCTCGTGCAACTGACGGTCGCGCAGCGCCTTTCGGACAAGGTGCAGATCATGATGGTGCCAAACGACGGGAAGTTCTTCTTCACGAACGACGTGCTGCGCTCCGCGATGGCCGTGGACGCGAACGATCCTCCGCCCGCGCGCCAGACGGCGAGGCCATAGAGTTCGGCCGGTTCGCTGTTTTCGGCCCCAGCCGGGGAGCGGGAGCCGCGGATCGGTCGGAAAGTAGCGCCGGCAAAACCCTTGCTGAGGCTTCGTTCACGAAAAGTGAGACGAAGCCTCGCCGGCGAAGCGAGTGCCTGATGCGAACGCGAGGAAAGGGCCCTAAAACAGGTGTGCTATCATGACGCTCGACAAACGCGTTGCGCAATCGCTCCATGGCGAAACAGCCGCTCCTGCAACCTACCTTTCTGACGCGCGTAATCTTTCGCATCGCCATCCTCTCGGTTGCTGCGGGTCTCTGCGCGTCCGCGCGCGCCATTGCTCAGACGGACGGCGCCGTATCCATCGGGTGGGCCGACGAATTGCGTGAGCTTGGCGATGCGGTGGCGCGCGTCTCGCCGCCGCCCTGCAGGATCGATCTTCTGGTGAGCAACATGTCGTCCCTCAGCGCAGACCAAGTGGCCGCAATCGACGAATGGCTGAAGACGAATCTGGGAAACCGGCACTTTCGCATCGTCGATGGCCAGCCGGTGGACGCCTACGTCAACGTGACGCTCTCGGAAGGCGTGGATGGATACGTGCTCGTGGCGCAGATACGCCGCGGTACGGACGAACAGCTTGCGATTTTCCCGGTCGATAAAGGAGGCCTGGCCGCGAAGCGAGTCGGCGGCGTGGCGCTTGACGACCAGCTGATCTGGGTGCAGTCCGGGAGGATACTCGACTTCGCGCTGCCGCAGCCCGCGGCCGGAGAGCCGCCACGGCTGATCGTCCTGGAGGTCGGCCGTATCGTTTTCTACGTGCGCAGGAATGCGCAGTGGCAGATCGACGGTTCGGTGATCATCCCTCCGCTGCGGCCATGGCTCCGCGCGCCGCGCGGCTACGTGGACCTGTCGCGGGGCGTCTCGAACGGGGAAGCGCTGCTTTCCGGCGTGCAGTGCAAGGGTGACTTCGGCGTCCCCAACACGATCGACTGCGGATTCGTTTCGCAGCAGTCCGCCCCCTGGGCCTTGCAAGACGAGTGGAAGTCCAAAAACCTTTCGTCGGCGGGCGATGCCGCTCTGACTTCGCTGGAGTGCGACGACCGATCGGTCGCGCTGGCCACGGGAAGCGGCGACTGGACGCAGGCGGACTTCGTGCAGGGCTACGAGATTGGCACGGCGAAGGGGCAGGGCGCGATGGCGTCAGGAAATCCGCTCGAATTCAAAGGTCCGGTTACGGCGCTTTGGGCGATGGGCGGCGGAGTCGCGCGAGCCGTGGTGCAAAACTTGCAGAGCGGAAACTACGAGGCGCACCTTGTTACAGCGACTTGCAGCCATTAGCCTCTGCCTCGCGATCGTGCTCGCGGCTCCCGAGAGGGGAGAATCCACACGGAGGCCGAAGTACGGCGGCACACTGCGCGTCGAAATCGGCGCGATTGTGAATTCGCTCGATCCAAGCGCTCCCGCCGCGAGCGCGGAGGAGGCGTTCGCCAAAGACGAGATCGACGCGCTTCTCTATGAGCGGCGCAATCCGGACGGCACGTTCGCAGGCGTTGCGGGCTCCGGCTCATTCCGCATCGCCGAATGGGAGCCGGGCAAGCGCGCGGTTATGCAGGCGAACGAAGACTTTCGCGAGGGCAGGCCCTTCGTCGATTCGATCGAGATTCTGATGGGCCGCGGCGCGCGCGACCGGCTGCTCGATCTCGATCTGGATCGCGCCGACGTCGTCGAAGTTCCGCCCGAAGAAGCGCGTCGCGCGAGTGAGCGCGGCGCCCGCCTGAGCGTCTCGCCTCCGGATGAGTTGATCGCACTTGTCTTCGTGCCCGGACGCCCGGTTGCGGAAGACGCACACGCCCGCGAGGCTCTTTCCCGGTCGATTGATCGCGGCGCGATCGTCAATTTCATCCTGCAAAAGGAAGGCGAGGCGGCGGGAGGACTCCTGCCTCAATGGTCCAGCGGCACCGCATTTCTTTTCTCGACGGCGGTCGATACAAGCACGGCAAAGAACCTTTGGGCGCAAATCGGCGGCTCGCCCAAGATTGTGTTGGGATATGATGCCAGCGATTTGCTGGAGCAAACGATCGCGGAGCGAATCGTGGTGAACGTGCGCGAGGCAGGAGGCGCCGTAACTTTGTCTGCGGCCAAACAGGGCGCCGCGTCCGACGGCGTTGACATTCGATTCGAGCGGCTGCGTATGCCTTCGCCACGCCCCCGTGAAACGTTGGCCCGATTCGCAGCCGTCCTGGGGCCGCTGGCGGGCACCAACGCCGATCCGCTGCCCGCGGGCGCCATGCCGCAACAGATCTACGACGCGGAGCGAGCGATCGTGAGCACCAATCGCGTCGTGCCGCTCGTCTGGCTGCCCCGGGTTTACGGCTTGAGCGCGCGCGTGCGCGATTGGAAGACTCCATCGCCGGGCGAGGGCTGGCCGTTTGCGGATGTCTGGCTGGGGGATACGCAGTGACGTTTCGCGCCAAACTTTTCGTGGTCTTCATGATCGCGCTGCTGCTGTCGGTCGGCGTCGTTTCGGTCGGCGTCACGGCGGTGACGCGGCGCGCATTCCAGGAATCGAATCGCTCGCACAGCGAAGCGCTGGTGGCGCAGTTCGAGCGTGAATTCGAGCGCCATAAGCGGGAGATCGTGCATCGCGTGCAGGGAATTGCGGACGCGGAGGCCACTGTGCGGATGGCGATCGATCTGAGCCGGCCGAAATCCGACGTCTCCGTGTACGTCAACGACGCGCGCGGTGTTTCGCAGTCCCACCAGCTCGATTTCCTCGATTTCGCCGGCGACGACGGCTCGATCATTTCCTCGAACGAATGGCCCGCGCGGTTCGGCTACAAGATCGACTGGCTCACGCAGCCGCAGGATTGGGCCGCGCTCGGCGCGTTCCTGATGAAAGTGGATACGCAGGAAGGGCCGGCGCTCGGCTTGATGTCGGTTTCGGTGGTGCGCGTCGGCGACAGGAACCTCTATATTCTGGGCGGCGAACGACTCGGCCAGGACTTCCTCGCTTCGCGCGTACTGCCGTCCGGCATGCGCGCTTTGCTTTATATGGACCTCGACCCGAATTTCCAGCCCGCGAATCTGGTGGACGAAGCGGGGCCCGTCACGCAGGCCGACCGCTTCGCGTCGTTTCTCTCGCAGGAACGCCAGCAGCCCGCGGAGCGAACATTCACGATTTCGTGGACGCAGGATGCCGTGAGCGCGGAATCGTTCCACGCGCTGCCGTTGCTCGGCCGGCAAGGGGAATTGCTCGGCGCGCTGCTGGTCGGCAGCTCCCAGCGTGAAGTCGTTTTGCTCGAGCGGCGAATTCTGCTCCTCGCGGTCGCCGTGGCCGCGATGGGGCTGTTCTTCGGATTGCTGCTCAGCTGGTGGGCAGCGGCGCGAGTCACGCGTCCGGTGCGCAAGCTTGCCGAAGGGGCGCGCGAAGTTTCGGAAGGGAAGTGGAGCACCCGCGTGGACGTGCGCGGACCGAGCGAGATCGGCCAGCTTGCCGCCGCGTTCAATCGCATGACGCAGCAGCTAAGCGAGCAGCGCGAGCGGCTGGTGCAGGCGGAGCGTGTGGCCGCGTGGCGCGAACTCGCCCGGCGTCTGGCGCATGAGCTGAAGAACCCGCTCTTCCCGCTGCAAACGACAGTCGAGAACATGCAGCGCGCCAAACAACAGAGCCCGGAGCAATTCGAGGAAGTATTTCGCGAATCGACGGCGATTCTGCTCTCGGAAATCGACAACCTGAAAAAGATCGTCGGCCGCTTCAGCGATTTCGCCAGGATGCCTCAGCCCGAAATCGGCCCGGTCGATTTGAATGACACCGTTCGCGGCGTCGTAAAGCTTTTCGAATCGCAGCTGGGCGCGGTGGGCCGCCCTCCTATCACTCCGGAGCTGCACCTGGAAGAGGGTCTGCCGAGCATTCAAGCCGATGAATCGCTGCTGCGCCGCGCGATCGAAAACCTCGTCCTGAACGCAATGGACGCGATGCCGGCCGGCGGGGTCCTGATGTTGCGCACCGCCCACGATGACGGCGGCGTTGATCTCGAAGTGTCGGACACGGGCTCGGGCCTCATGCCCGAGGAATGCGACCGTCTGTTCACGCCGTACTACACGACCAAGCAGCACGGCACCGGCCTCGGCTTGGCGATCGTGCAGTCCGTCGTCAGCGACCACGGCGGGCGCATATCGGTCGAGAGTGAGGCTGGAGTGGGCACGTCGTTTCATATCCACCTGCCCGCCAAACCGCCTGCGCGGCCCGCGCCGCCGCCCGTCCAGGAAGCTGCCGCAGAGGGAGCCTAGCCGTGGCTCTGAAGGCGCACATCCTGATCATCGATGACGACGCGAATACGCTCGCGTCTCTTTCGCGCGCGTTCCGCCTGGCAGGCCACGAAGCAACGGTCTGCGACAACGCCGGACGCGCGCTCGACCTGGCCAAAGCCGAGCGGTTCGACCTGATCCTCTCCGACGTCGTGATGCCGGGGCGCGACGGCATTACGCTGCTGGAAGATTTGAAGAACGCGGGCGTCGAGTCGCCCGCCGTGATGATGTCGGGCCAGGCGACAATCGACATGGCCGTGCGGGCGACGAAGCTCGGCGCCGTGGATTTCCTCGAAAAGCCGATTTCGACCGACAAACTCCTCCTCACCGTCGAAAACGCCGTCCGGCTCACTCGCCTTGAGCAAGAGAATCGCGAGCTGAAGCAGACCTTGGGGCGCCATCACATCGTCTGGGCGAGCCCGGCGATGAAGGAGGTGATGGCCCAGGTCGAACAGGTGGCAGCCAGCGAAACGCGCGTCTGCATTCGCGGCGAAACGGGAACGGGGAAAGAGCTGATCGCGCGCACGCTGCACGAAAAAAGCGCGCGGCGCGGAGGTCCGTTCGTGGCGCTCAATTGCGCGGCGATTCCCGCGGAGTTGATGGAGACGGAGCTCTTCGGCCACGAGAAAGGCTCGTTCACGGGCGCGGCCGCGCGCCACATCGGCAAGTTCGAGCTCGCGCACCGCGGCACGCTCTTCCTCGACGAGATTGGCGACATGCCGCTGCCGATGCAGGCCAAGCTTCTCCGCGTGCTGGAAGAGGGCGAAATCGAACGCGTCGGAGGAGGCGTCCCGTTCGCGGTGGACGTGCGCGTGATCGTCGCAACGCACCGGAATCTCGAAGAGCAGGTCCGCAACGGCACGTTTCGCGAGGATCTCTATCACCGCATCTTCGTGTTTCCGATCGTGCTTCCCCCGCTGCGCGAACGCCGGGAAGACATTCGCGTGCTTGCGGAGCACTTCGTCCATCAGCTCAGCCAGCAGAATCACTGGAAAGCGAAGAAGCTGTCGCCTGACGCCATCGCCGCACTCGAGGCTTACTCGTGGCCGGGCAATGTGCGGGAGCTTCGCAACGTGGTCGAGCGCGTCCTTCTATATACGTCGGGCGAGGTGATCGAAGGCGGAGTGGTCGCGCGCGCCCTGCCGCAAGCCGGCGCCTCTGCGGCCGACTCCAGTTTCGCTGTGGGTGGAATTGGCACGCTCGCGCAGCGAGTCGAGTCCTTCGAGCGCGAAACGCTGCTGGCCGAGCTCAAACGCAATCGGAATCACATGACCAACACCGCCAAGGCTCTCGGTCTCGAACGCAGCCACCTCTACAAGAAATGCCAGCAGCTGGGCATCGATCTTCGCTCCATCCGTCAGTCCGACTGACGCGTCAGCATGTCTTTTCTTGCGGCGCTGGGAAGAGCTTCTTGAGTGCGAAGTGCGTCGGCAGATAGACCACGAACACCATGAAAAGCCAGATGACGGCGATGTGCGCCGGGGCGGGTCCCCACGCCCTCCGGAAGAACGGGTCGGCGAAAGCATAGTCAATGTTCCGCGCGGGAGATGTGAATCGCGCTGCAATGAAGACAGGCAGCGCGATGGCGCATTGCAGTTTGTACCCGCGGCGGTCGTACCCCGCCCGATAGAGTCCCCAAATGAGCAGGACGGGCATCACCACATGGAACAGAGTGAGCAGTCGAACCCACGCGGGATAACGCGAGTCGAGAAGAAACTCGTTTCCGCCGAACAGGGGGCGCCGGAGAATGAGAAACCAGCCGGCATCGAGTGCCCACACCAAGTCGACTACGAGCGCACCGACGGCCTGGCTTGAAATCAGCGCAGCGCTGTTGGTCCACATGCCGATGCATGTCAGAATCACGGCGACATCGCAAAAATGCGCGAAGTTTGCCAGCCCCCACGTTCGCCAATAGGCGGGGAACCACAGCGCGAACCACGCCGCCGACACCCATCGCATCCACAGTGGATACACGGTTGTGCCTGCCGACTGCGAGGGCATCGGGTCGCCAGCGATGCTACCAAACGCAGGGATCGAATCCCATCGGGTGGAGTTTTCCGTCCGGCAATGCGAAACTTTCCTTGTCGATGGGAGCGAATCCAGAGTGGCTGGCGGCCGGGACCGTATGCGGGGCGAGTGCCGCGTTCGCGTGGGGGGCGGTGGCGCCGTCTTCCCAGCTTTTCGGTCCCACAATTCGCCGCACAGGAAATCCTTCCACGGTCGCGCTCACTTTCGACGACGGGCCCAATCCATCCGTGACGCCGTCGCTGCTCGACCTCCTCCATCGCCACAGCGTATGCGCCACGTTCTTCCTGATCGGCCGGTGGGTCCGCGGCGCCCAGTCGATTGCCACGGAAATTGCCGCGCGCGGCCACGTGGTCGGCAATCACACGGATACGCACCCGGCGCTCACTTTTCTTTCAGCAGACCGCATCGGCCAAGAACTCGACCGCTGCGACAAGGCCGTCAAATCGGTCATGGGGCGCAAACCGCGCTGGATGCGCCCGCCGTTCGGCTTTCGCAGTCCGATGCTCGCGGCGATTCTTCGCAAGCATGGCGAGGCGCCCGCGATCATGTGGTCTCGAATGGCGTACGACTGGAAGCCGCAGGCCGCCGAGCCCGTGATTCACCGCTTGCGCCGCGTCCGGGGAGGCGATATCGTCCTGCTGCACGACGGCGATCATCGCGTTCCCAACGGCGACCGCCGCCACACGGTCGAGGCGCTGGAGCATTGGTTGCCGCGATGGAAAGACGCGGGTCTGCGCTTCGTGACTTTGGACGAAATCGCGCCAGCGGGCTGAGGGGACAGGCGAATGGACGAGAAAAGGTTCTACGACGAGAAGGAAGAGACGAAGCAGATCCCGCTCAATTGCCCGTACTGCCACCAGGAAAACACCTACCCCATCCGCTGGATGGTGCGGACGAAGAAATCTCAGATGCCTCCGGGCGGCAACGCCGAGGATAAGCAAAAGTTCGAAAAAGCGCGCACTTACATGGTTCGCGTGGACAACATGGTCGCCTGCCGCAACATTCGCTGCCGCAAGCGGATCGAGCTGACCGGCCAGACCGTCTACCTGCTCTAGAGATTGTGGGCGATCCGGATTGTTTATCGTTGTTCGTCGCGAGCCGTTACCGGCACCGGCTGTCCGCTCAGCACTTCGCGGATTCTCTGCGCCAGCGCTTTCAGGTTGAACGGTTTCTGCAGGAACGCCACGCCGCCTTCCAGCACACCGTGACGAAACACGGTGTCGTCCGTATAGCCGGAGATGAAGAGAACCTTCATTTCCGGCCGGTTGGGCGCCAGTTTTGACGCGAGTTCGGGCCCGCTCAGGTGCGGCATCACGACGTCGGTCACGAGCAGGTGAATGGGGCCGGGATGCGTCTCCGCCACTCGCAGAGCTTGTGCGCCGTCCGCGGCCTCGAGGACGCAGTAACCGGTTGCCCCGAGAAACTCCCGGACGAGGTCGCGCACGCTCTGCTCGTCTTCCACGAACAGGATCGTCTCCGTTCCGCGCGCGTGCCCCCTCGGATCGGTTTCCGTCGCCGGCTTGTCGAGTTCGGCGGTTACCTGGGGCAGATAGATCTTGAACGTCGTGCCGTGATTCACTTCGCTGTATACATAGATGTAGCCGCCGCTCTGCTTCACGACGCCGTAGACGGTCGCAAGGCCGAGCCCGGTTCCTTTGCCCGGTCCCTTGGTGGTGAAAAACGGCTCGAAGATGCGGGCTTTTGTCCTGTCATCCATGCCGCAGCCGGTGTCTGTGACGCTTAGCATCACGTACCGGCCGGGCTCGACGCTTGCGTGCGTGGCCGCGTAGCCGCGGTCGAGAACGATATTGGACGTCTCGATCGTCAGCCGTCCGCCTTCGGGCATCGCGTCCCGCGCGTTGACCACGAGATTCAGCAGCACCTGCTCGATCTGCGCCGGATCGGCCTTCACGCGAGCCAGGTTCCCGCCGGGCAGGAACGCCATCTCGATGTTCTCGCCGATCACGCGCGAAAACATCCGGATCATTCCGGCGACCACCTCGTTCATGTCCAGCACTCGCGGTTGCAGCACCTGCTTGCGGCTGAACGCGAGCAGTTGGCGCGTGAGTGCCGCGGCGCGGTCCGCCGCCTTCTCCATCTGCTGTACTCCTGCTCGCAGGGGAGAGGCTTCCGGCAGGCGCTCGATCAGCAATTGCGCGTGGCCTTTCACGACCATCAACAGGTTGTTGAAGTCGTGCGCCACTCCTCCGGCGAGTTCGCCGATCGCCTGCATCTTCTGCGACTGGCGCAACTGATCGGTCAACCGCTCGCGGTCCGTCACGTCGAGAGCGACGCCGATCACGCCTTGAATCACGCCGTCCGGATCGCGCAGCGGCTGGACGTGCGCTTCGAACCGCCGTTCCTTCCAGGACACGTCAAATGCAATCGCATCGCCGTCCAGCGCCCTTCGGTGAGCAAGGATGGCGGGGAAGTCCGGATCGTCCGTTTCGAAGACCTTCGAGAGAGGCTGGCCCACCGCCTCCCGTTCGCGGAATCCGAGCGCCTCCAGACCGGCCCCCATGGCGGACGAGATGTGCAGCTCGGCGTCGGTGGTCCATAGCACTGCGGGAATCTTCTCCACCATCACGGCCAACCGCTCGCGGTCCGCCTGCCGCTCGATTTGGACGATTTCGAGATCCTCGAGCATGCTGTTGATCGTGTCGCCCAGCGCCGCCAGCTCATCGTGGCCGGACACGCGCACGCGAGCTCCAAGATCGCCGCTGGCGCCGATCTGCGTGATGTTGTCGCTCAGCGCGGCCACACGTGAGACGACGAATCTCTCCAGCATGTACATCGTCACGGACCCGAACACGAGCCCCGCGGCCAACAGGAGAAGGAGAAACTGGAGCAAGCTGTTCTGGCCTTCCTGGTAGATCGTGCGCGGCAGCAGCACGCGCAGGAGGATGACGGGCTTTCCGTAGAGGTCCGTCATCTCGCGGTACGCGGCCAACTGAGCCTTTTCATAAGGACGCACGAAGGTAGGATGTTGCTCCGTGATCGTGCGGGCCGCGAGAACGAAGTCGTCTTGCAGCTGGCTGGCATCGAGCCGTTGGATATCGACCGGCATGTGCGTCATGCCTGCCAGCCGGACGGTCTCGTCTTCGTCGAGCAGCCGGCCCATAATGAGGCGGCCCGCGGGCGGACCTTGCGAATTGCTCATCAAAATCGCGCTCGAATCGATCAGCACGGGACCCGATGCGAGAATCACGATGCCGCTCACGTCCGTCGCCGCCTGCGCACCGCCGAGCAGCATCGAGCCTGGCCGAAGTTGGTCGTAGAGATCGCCGGGCACCGCCCTGCGCTCCATCGCAGCCAGGTTGAATCCGTCGGCGAACACCCGCCGCCCCTTGCTGTCGAGGACCACGATGAAGTTCACGCGAAGCTGCTCGAACGTGCGGCTGGGGAATTGCCTCCGGACTTTCTCGGGGTCGCTGCTACGCAGGGAGGCGTACGTCGGATCCGAGTCGGCGTATTGCTCTGTGTTGTGCTGCAGAGTTTCGACTTCGTTCGTCAGCGCGCTGGTGGCCCGCGCCAGGTTCTGTTCCGCGAAGTCGCCCTCCAGCCGCGCGAAGCCCTTCATCAGAACGGCCCGGGATAGCACGTATAGGCCGCCGACCAGACCGATCAGCGCGGCCAACACGATGACAAGTGTCTTAGTGCGTAGAGATGCGCGCAACGGAAGTCAACCTCAAACGATCGCCTGGAGGGTCCCACAGAAATTATAGAAGGCCAGCGCCGCCGGGCGGCGTTCCACGCCTTGTGACCGTGCCCTAGTCGTACATCCCCGCGTTTCGGACGGCCCGAAATAGCTGGCGGCAATAGCGTGTTGGCGTTACTCTCCAGGCATCTCCGGCCATGGGGCACGCATCCGTTAGCGAAGAAGCACGAGGGTGAATTCATGAATCAGCAGCTCTGGAACCCGCGGATCGCGGTTGCTCTTTGCCTCGCACTGGCATGGACGGCCCCTGCGTGGACGCAGGACGGGCCCGTCACTCCTCCGGCAGCGCAACCCGCGCCCCAGAGCGCGGCAGCGCCGGCGCCAGCGGCACAGGCCGCTCCGCAGCCGCCGACGTCGCCTGCGGGAAAGGTGGCTCAAGTTGAGGTTCCTTCGGGCACGCATCTTCCGCTCGTCTTGCACAACGGCATTTCGACACGCAGCGCGCGCGCCGGCGACCCGGTGTACTTCGAGACTCTGTTCCCGGTGATGGTCGATGGCAAGGTCGTGATTCCCGCCGGTTCGTACGTGAGCGGCGAGATCAGCGAATCGAAGCGCCCGGGCCGCGTCAAGGGTCGCGGAGAGCTGATGATTCGCCTGACGACGATGGTCTTGCCCAATGCTTACATTGTGAATCTGAACGCGACGCCGAGCGGCGCCAGCAGCGGCGGCAACGAAACCGTGAACAACGAAGGAAAAATCGTCGGCGATTCGAACAAGGGTTCCGATCTCGGCACCGTCATTCGGACGACGGAAGCCGGCACGGGAGTCGGGGCAGGCGTCGGCGCCGCTTCGGGCAACGTCGGTCGCGGCGCGGGAATCGGCGCGGGAGTGGGCGCGCTTGCAGGGCTCGGCGCGGTCTTGCTGACGCGCGGGCCGGACGCGGAGTTGCCGCGCGGGTCGACGATCGAGGCGGTGATCGACCGCCCGATCTTCCTGGACGCGGACAAAGTGCAGTTCACCAGCCCAGGGCAGGCGTCCACGCTCGCGGGACCGTCGGAACGCGAGAATCGGCACCCGATACCTTTCTAGCCCGCTTACATCGTTACGAAGACCTTCGGCACGCTCGCCAGCCAGGCGAAGGTGCATGCCAGCAGCGTTCCCACCACGATCGCCTCGATGGAGTGGTGCGCAATTCCTCCCGCGATGCTGAAGAGCGACGCGACGAGATAACTGCCGAGCGCCACATGCGCGGACTCCGGCGGCACGTCCAGTTGATTGCGGCGTGCGAGCCAGCCAAATCCCGCTAGCAGCCCGGCGACGGCGATGAAAAAGATCGCAGTCGGCGGGCGCACAGCGGCCAGCAAGATGGCGCCAAGGAAGAACACGGTGTAGAAGACGAATCCCAGAACGAACGCGGCGGTGCGGCGCGACGGACGCCACCAGTCGCCGGGCCTCCGCTCTCGAAAAATCCTGGCGGCTCCGATCAGCAGGACAATTGCCAGAAGGAAGATGCGCATCTGGACGTGGGGCTGGCGCGCCAGTGCGACAAAGCAGATACCCAACCCAAGAATCGTCACCGTGATCGCGAACGTCGCTCGATTCAGCCATCGCGCCCCCGCGCATGCCGGGAACCACGCGGCCAGCAGCGCCAGCGGAAAACAGACGGCCATCAGCGCATGCCAAGGCACGATCACGGCCGCCCACGAGAAGTTGATGCCAGCTGCGTAGGCGTAGTGATCGAACGTGGAAATCGGCACGTTCTCCCGCCGCAGCAAGGTTTGCGCCAGCAGCCCTTCGTTGAGAATTCCGTAGGCCAGCCCGAGCACGAATACGCCTGTCGGGCGGAGCCGCCACCGGATTGACGTCTCTCGAATGGCCAGCAGCGGAAGACTGTATGCGGCGATCAGAAACAGGGAAGTGGCGGGATGAAAGAGCGCGTGAAGCGGCGTATTGCCGGAGACAATTTCCGTCAGGATCGGCGCGATGACGATCAGCGTGACAATCGCCTTGGCACGGCAGGACATTTCAATCATCGCCGCACTTCTTCGCGCAATCGCTACCGCGCGTGCTGCGCCCGCAATTTACGCGCGCCGAATCGTAGCGGCGAAAATGGCGCCGCATCGAATGACGTGCGCCCTGCCGTCACCCATTCGCGAACCAGCCTCGCCGTGACGGCTGCAAGCAGGATTCCGTTTCGATAGTGACCGGTTGCGACGATCAGGCCGTCGACGTCGGTGGGCCCGATGATGGGGAGATCGTCCGGCGTGCCCGGGCGCAGTCCCGACCACGTTTCCACAATTTCGGCTCCGGCCAATTCCGGCAGCAGTTCGAGCGCGTTGTCGAGAATCTTCCGCAATCCACCCGGCGTGACGCGTTTTTCGAAGCCCGCCTCTTCCGATGTGCTTCCTGCGATGATGCGGCCGTCACGTCGCGGAACCAGGTATCCTTTTGTCGAGCGCAGAACGTGTTCGAGCAAAGGCCGGTCTGGCCGCAGCGCCATCATCTGCCCGCGCACTGGCCGGGTCGGGGCATATTGCCGGACGATTTCGGATTCGCTCCCGATGCCAGCTGAGAAGCAGCCGGCCGCGAGCACGACCTTGCCGGCTGCGATCCTTTCCCCTCCGGCAACAAGGCCGGTGCATCGCTCGCCTTCCACCAACAAGCTGGTGACTTCGCAATTTGCGTGAAACGCCGCGCCTCGATTCCGCGCGGCCGCTACCACCGCATCCGTCAGCAGCCGAGGCTCGACCATGCCCTCATCCGGCAGGCACATCGCGGCCCGTGCCGCCGGTCCAATGCCGCGCTCACGGCTTCGCGCTGTTTCCATGGGCACCGATTCGGCTGCAATGCCGAGCCGCCTGCATTCTTCCACTCTTCGGTCGCGCTCTGCTTCGGCTTCCGGCCCCGCGAATACTTCGAACGTACCCTCGCGCGAATACCCGGTTGGTCGGCACGATCCTTCTTCAATCGCTGCAACGAATTCCGGATAGAGTTTGAGGCTTTCCCGGCCGAGCGGTGCGAGCGGAATATCGCGGGGAGAATCCGGCGCGGGAGAGAGCATGCCGGCGGCCGCCCAGGACGCTTCGCGTCCCGGCTCCTGCCGATCGAACACGGCGACACGCAGCTTTTCGCCGGCCAGCTCGAATGCCGCGGACGCGCCGATCACGCCCGCCCCGACAATCGCAATGTCGAACGTTTTCACGCGGCCATTCTAGCAGCAATCCTTACGCTCTACTTTAGCGGGGCCATCAGCACCAGAGCATCCTCGATCGGGGCGGAATAGTATTGTTTCCGCCGGCCCGCCACTTCGAATCCGTGCCGCTCGTAGAATCGCAACGCGGCCAGATTCGACGCGCGGACTTCGAGCAGAACCTTCTCCGCCGCGAAGCTTCTTCCCCAAACGAACGCCTGTTCGAGCAGCGCCGCGCCGATCCCGCGCGTACGCGCCTCCGCTCTCACCGCGAAGTTCAGCACCTCGAGGTCTGCAACGATCCGCCTCGCGACGAGAAACCCCAGTATGGAATCGTTCTCTTCCGCGACCCAGCCCGCCATCTCACCGCGCGCCACTCGCCCGTAGTCCCACGCGGTCCATTGCGCGATTTCCGGACACGCCGACTGGATCCCGAGGATCGCTTCCACGTCGCGCGCATCAATCGGGCGAATCAAGATCCTGCAGGCGCCTTCCAGTGCAGTTCGGCGTCGCTGCGCCGCACGTAATTCGCATCGAGCGTCAGCGAATCGGCAAGCCGTCCCTGCTCGGCTCGTCGCCGACCCACGCGCGCCACGTACGGCGCCAGAACATCCGAAGCCGGCTCCATTCGAATCGCCGCGGCGCCGCCGCGATTCGTCTCAGAAAGAGACGATTTCTTCGATAGTAGTTCTGGTACTGGGGTCACGATCACACATTCGCGATTACCGCGCACTGCCTCGATCGTTTCCAACATTTCCGCCGCGGTCCCGACTCTTTCATCCCCTTCGAGGCTGAGTTCATCAGGCTCAGCGGCGCTGCGTTGATATGTGGCGAAATAGAGCTGGCCTCGTCGCGCGTCGAGCACTGGCACGAGCATTGAAGCGGGCGAACGAGCCTGCGCCGCCACAGCCTCGAGGCTGCTAACCGCTGCAATCGGCTTGCGATATACCTCGGACCAGCCTTTCACGGCCGCGAGTCCAACGCGCAGGCCCGTGAACGAACCCGGTCCGACCGTTACCGCGAACAGGTCGAACTCGTCGAGCTTCAGGGAAAGCTCGCGCAGCAAGAAATCGAGTTGGCGAAAAACGCGCGAAGAATGGATTTCGCCTGTGCAGGTGGAGACGGTTCCGATCAGTTTGTCGTCGCGCAGTACGGCAAGGCTACCGGAAGGCGAAGATGTATCCAAAGCGAAGATCAGCACGTGCGCGATTATAGGGCAATTGCCGGGCCAAACACCCCGAAAAACGCCGTTTCTCAAGCTTTGAACCTCGATGAATTTTCCGGAAAAACTTGACGGCTGGTTGACGTAAGCCTAAACTTTTTTTATGTAGTTCGGGGGAGGGAACTTCCACTCATGGACTTCAAGCTAGGCGAGAAGGTCGTGTATCCGAACCACGGTGTAGGGCTCATCGAACAGATTAGCTACGGTTACGTAAACGGTCGCTCGGAACGTTTCTACATGCTGCGGATTCTTTCGAGTGGCTTGAAAGTGATGGTGCCGCAAACAAATATCGAAAATGTTGGCTTGCGTCCCGTCATCCGATCCAACGAAGCAGGCGCTGTTCTTTCGTATCTCGAAAAGGGCCGCTCGGCTTCCCACCACGATTGGAAACATCGCTTCAAGGAAAATTCAGACCGGATGCGCACAGGGTCCCTGATGGAAGTTGCCGCAGTTCTGAAGGGCCTCGTCGCGCTCAGCCGGACCAAACCACTCTCATTCCGCGAAAAGAAGATGCTCGAGCGCGCGAAGTATCTCCTTGTAAGCGAGCTGGCCACGGTGCGCAACACCTCTGAACAGGCAGTCGAAACGAACATCGTACGCGCACTCGCGAAGGCCAGGCTGCAGATGCCGCCCACAACGGCTCTGCCTGACTGACTTTTCGATTTTTCTCCGGGGCTTCGCCGGGCACAATCCCAACGGGTTGTGCCCGGTATTGTTTTCGGCGCTCCGTCTCGGTGTTCCTTCCTCGCGCAGCATGCTTTCTGGTCGAGTTGACGCCGTCCGCCACCGCGTTTAGAATTTTCTGACAGGGATTTTCGGGCGAACTATGAGCTCCACGGTCTTGCAGCAGCGGCGCCACCAGCAAATTTTGACGGGCGTGGTGCGCGCTTATATCGAAACGGGCGAGCCGGTCTCCTCGCGCACCGTGGCGCAGCGGCACATCGAGCCGCTTAGCCCCGCCACGGTCCGCAACGTGATGGCGGACCTGGAGGAAGAGGGCTATCTCTACCAGCCGCACACCTCCGCCGGACGCGTGCCCACGGCTGCCGCGTATCGCTTCTTCGTCGAGCAGGTGGCCGCGCAGGCGACCGCCAGTCCCGAAGATCGCCAGTGGATCCGGCGCGAGCTCGCCGCCGCGCAAACGCCCGAAGCCGTGATGGAGCGCGCGAGCCATGTCCTCGCCGCCGTTTCGCGAGGCTTGGGTATCTTCATTTCGCCGCCGCTGGCCAGCAGCGTCGTCGAGCATCTTCGATTCTTGCTCGTGCCCGATCACGGCGTCCTCGTCGTTCTGGTCACCACGGGCGGCGTGACGCGCGACAAACTGATTCGCCCCGAGCGGGCGTTCCGCCAGGAAGATCTGGATCGCATCGCCATCTATCTGAACCGCCACTACGTCGGCTGGACGCTCGAAGCGATGCGCGCCGATTTGCGGATGCAGGTGGAGCACGACCGCGAACAGTACGGCCGCCTCGCCAACGACGCCCTGCTGCTCTGCGATCCCTCCGTCCTCGGAGACAGCGCCGAGCGCAGAGTCTACGTGGAGGGCGCGGCGCAGATCGCCTCCTCGGTCCAGTTCACGAGCCAGGATCAGTTGCGCGAGTTGCTTGAGGCGATTGAAGAAAAGGACCGCTTGATCGGGCTGTTGAGCGGATGCATCGAAGCGCCCGAGCCGGTTCACGTGGAGCTCGGCCTCGACAAGATGTCCGCCGCGGGAAAACATCTCGCGCTGGTCTCCGCTTCCTACTCTCTGAAAGATCAGGCCCAGGGAACTCTGGGCATACTCGCTCCGATGCGCATGCACTACGAACGTGTCATCACCGCCGTGGCTTTCATGGCGCAGTTCTTCTCCGAAAACGAGACAGGAAACTAGGATTCATGGCTTCCCACGGTCATCGTGAAAAGGACGCAGCGCTCGAACAGGAGCGGCCGGCCGATCCCCCCGCCGACCAGGGTCTGAATGCAGCCTCCTTGGCCGAGCAAGTGCAGAAGCTCCAGAGCGAAAAGCAGGAGCTGATGGATACGCTCGTCCGGCGCCAGGCGGATTTCGAAAACTATCGCAAGCGCGTCGAAAAGGAGCGCCACCACGAGCGCCATCGCGGCGTCGAATCGTTGATCGAGCACCTCTTGCCGGTGCTCGATGCACTGGATCGCGCCCTCGCGGGAACCTCCGATGCCGCGTACGTCGAATATCGAAAGGGCTTCGAGCTGATTCGGCGCCAGCTCTGGGAAACCCTCGCCAAGCAGGGCCTGGTGCGCATCGAATCCCTGGGGCAGGATTTCAACCCGCATTTTCACCACGCGATCCAGCGCGTGGAGACGACCGAACACGCGGATGGAATCGTGATCGACGAATTGCAGCCGGGCTACGTCTTTCATGAGCGCGTTCTGAGGCCGGCCATGGTTCGCGTGGCCGCCGCGCCCGAGGAGCAATCGGCGCATAAGTCTCGCCGGGAAAACTAGCCGCGCCAGGCGGAGCTCGGATCCGGGCGCACTGGCTCGAACACGAAAACACCAGAATGGCCAACGGCAAGCAGCAGGACTATTACGAAGTTCTCGCAGTTTCCCGCGACGCGTCCGCCGACCAGATCAAGTCGGCGTATCGCAAAGCTGCGCTCAAATGGCATCCGGATCGGAATCCGGATAACAAGGAAGAAGCCGAACACAATTTCCGCGTCGCTTCGGAGGCCTACAGCGTTCTTTCCGATCCGCAGAAGCGCGCGGCCTACGACCGCTACGGCCATGCCGGACTGGGTGGGCGCGGTTTCGAGGGCAGCGGCTTCAACTCCACGATCTTCGAAGAGTTTCAGGACATCTTCGGCGATCTTTTCGGATTCGATCAAGCGTTTGGCGGCGGCCGCCGCGGAGGCCGTGGTCCCCGAGGTCAGCGCGGGGCCGACCTGCGCTACGACATGTCGCTGACGTTCGAAGAGGCGGCGACGGGCGTCGCGTCGAAGATCACCATCTCCCGCCACGAAAATTGCGAGACTTGCAAAGGCACCGGAGCAAAGCCCGGCAGCGGCATGGTCACTTGCCGGAACTGCGGCGGCCGCGGGCAGATGGTCTATCAACAGGGATTCTTCTCGATTACGCGCACGTGCCCGGCATGCCAAGGCGCGGGCCAGGTGGTCCGCGAAGTCTGCGTGTCCTGCCGCGGTCAGGGACGCCTGGAGCGCGAACGCACGCTCGAAGTGGGAATTCCGGCCGGCGTCGATTCGGGCACGCGCCTTCGCATGGCCGGCCAGGGCGAACCCGGCACCAACGGTGGTCCCTCGGGCGATTTGTACATCTTCCTTGAAGTGAAAGAGCACCCGTTCTTCGAACGGCGCGGCTCCGATCTTTACTGCACGATTCCGGTCAGCTTTTCGCAGGCGGCGCTCGGAGCCACGATTCAGATTCCGACGCTGCAGGGCGATGTCGATTTCGAAGTTCCGGAGGGCACGCAGTCGGGACAGATCTTCCGCCAGCGCGGCAAGGGTTTGCCGAATCCACACGGAGGCCGCGGCGACCTCTACGTCAATATCCGCGTGGTCGTTCCATCGAAGGTTTCACGCGAACAACGCCGCGTCCTCGAGCAGCTTGGCCAGACCATGCAAGTCGAAAACAAGCCAGCCGAGCGCTCCTCGAGCTTCTTCGATAAAGTCAAAGACATCTTCGGCTAGCCGGCGCCATTTTGCGCCCCGCCTGTTTCCGCGTAAGATTCGCCGATGCGTCGCCGCTTTTTCGTGGATCACTTTGAGGCCGGTTCCGCCGTTCTCAGCGGAGACGCAGCCGAACATCTGGGCCGGGTGCTCCGCGCCGGGCAGGGCCAACTCTACGAATTGAGCGATGGCCAGCGCGTCTGGCTCGGGCGAGTGGAGCGCGTGGCGCTATCCAAGCGCGGCGAAAACCGCATCGAGTTCTCTCTGGTCGAGCCGATTCCGGCCGCTGTGCCGCGGTTGCAGATCGATCTGCTTCTCTCGATCGTGAAATTCGATCGCCTCGAATGGTGCCTTGAAAAAGCGACCGAGCTCGGCGCGACCAACGTAGTTCCTCTTGCAGCCGCACGAACGGATAAGCCGCTCATTGCCGCGGCAGGGAAGCGGCGCGAGCGCTGGGAGCGAATTCTCCTCGAATCGGCTCAGCAATCGCGCCGCCTTCGGCCTCCCGTGCTGCGGCAGTTTTCGACGCCCGCGCAGGCCTTCGCCGAATGCCGCGCCGACGTGAAAGTGATTCTTTCCGAGCGCCGTGACGCGCCGTCCTTTCGCGAAATTCTCGGCACACGCTCCGCTGCGGCGGCCGCCGCGCTCGCGATCGGTCCCGAAGGAGGGTGGACCGATGATGAACTCGCCGCAGCTCGCGCCGCAAAATTCGCGGAAGCCTCGCTCGGCGAAAACATCCTGCGCACGGAGACGGCGGTTCTCGCTTCGATGGCGATCCTCGCTTACGCGCTTGGCGGTTGAGACTCCGGCGGTCCGGCGCGCTTTGCCTCTCCCGGCACCGCGTGATATAAATGTGTAGGTGAAGCATGCAGGAAGGTCCTCAAACCGGCTCGCCGATCCCGCCTGAGACCGCTTCTATTCCTCCTTTGCGGCGCGAATTGCGCAGTTGGACTCGCGATCTCGCCATCTTGCTCGGCCTGGCGATCGTCGTGATGGTTTTTCTCTACCAGCCGGTGAAGGTCGAGGGCACCAGCATGTACCCGCTCCTGTCCGATCAGGAGCGCATCTTCATCAACAAATTCGTCTACCGCTTCGAGCCGATTGAGCGTGGCGACGTCGTCGTCTTCTGGTATCCTCTCGACCGGCAGAAATCGTTCATCAAGCGGGTCGTTGGATTGCCGGGAGAAATGGTCGAGATTCGCACGGGCCACGTGTATATCGACGGCCGGGAGCTCGCAGACCAATACGTGCCGGCCGGCTATTTGGACGGCTCGAATCTGGCCGCGCGCCGGATTCCTGCGGACTGCTATTTCGTCATGGGCGACCATCGCGACAGCTCCAACGATTCGCGCATGTTCGGCCCCGTGCAGCGCCAGTTCATCTACGGCAAGGCCGTCTTCGCCTATTGGCCGGTGGATCATTTTGGCTCTCTGAGTCCTACTTCCACGGTAAACGCGGCATCGAAATGACATCCTCTGGAGGACACACTGATCGAGGCCCTCGCAGGACGCGCGACTCTCGCGCTCGAGGACGGAAGAGTCTTTAGCGGACGCGCGGCGGGCGCTCGCACCCGCCGTGGTGGCGAAGTCGTTTTCAATACTAGCCTTACTGGCTATCAGGAAGTTTTCACCGATCCGAGCTACGCCGGACAGGTCGTGTGCCTGACGTATCCGCATATCGGCAACGTCGGCGCGAACGCGGAAGACGAAGAGTCCGGCAAGCCATACATCGAAAGCCTCATCGTTCGCGAATTCTCCTCTCTTTCTTCGAATTGGCGTTCCACCGAGACCGCGCACAAATATCTCGATCGCCACGGCGTGCCCGCGATCTGGGACATCGACACACGCGCGCTGGTGTTGCATCTGCGCACCGTGGGCGCGCTGCGCGGCGTCGTCTCGACGGATGACACACCCGCTGAACAACTGATCGCCGAGGCGCGCGCTCTGCCGACCATGGCGGGGCAGGAGCTCGCGAGCCGCGTCACCGTGACTGAAAAATACGATTGGGCGCAGGGATCGATCGAGCTCGCCCAACCGCTGGCCGTGGCGGCCGGGGCCAACGGCTCGAACGGCCAGCCGCGCAAGAAAGCTTCAGCCTCGTCTTCGCAGGAGGCTCCTCGCTATCGCGTGGTCGCATACGATTTCGGCATCAAGCAAAATATTCTGCGTCTGCTCGTGGATCACGGCTGCCGCGTCACCGTCGTGCCCGCGAACACGTCCGCCGAAGACGTTCTCGCGCTCAAACCGGACGGCGTCTTCTTGTCGAATGGGCCCGGCGATCCCGAGCCGATCACGTACGCGATCGCGAGCATTCGCAAACTGCTCGGACGCGTCCCGATCTTCGGCATCTGCCTCGGACATCAACTGTGCGGGCTCGCGCTCGGCGGGCGCACGTTCAAACTGAAATTCGGGCATCACGGTTCGAATCATCCGGTGAAAAACTTGCTGACCGGAAAAGTCGAGATCACCGCGCAGAATCACGGATTCTGCGTCGATCCGGATTCGCTTCCGTCGAGCGACGTCGAGATCACGCACCTGAATCTGAACGATCACACGAACGAAGGTCTGCGCCACCGCTCGCTGCCGCTCTTCAGCGTGCAGTATCATCCGGAAGCTTCTCCGGGTCCGCACGACGCGCGCTACCTCTTCGGCGATTTCATCGCGCTGATGAAGGCAGGCGTTTAATGAGGTATCGCGAATAGTTCATGCCTAAGCGCACTGACATCAAGAAAATCATGATCATCGGCTCGGGGCCGATCGTCATCGGCCAGGCCTGCGAATTCGATTACTCCGGCACGCAAGCGTGCAAGGCCCTGCGCTCGGAGGGCTACGATGTGATCCTCGTCAATTCGAATCCCGCGACGATCATGACCGATCCCGAGGTCGCCAACCGCACCTACATCGAGCCGCTCTCCCAGGAGTATCTCGAAGCCATCATCGCCGCCGAGCGGCCCGACGCCGTGCTGCCGACGGTCGGCGGCCAGACGGGCCTCAACCTCGCCGTCGATCTCGCGGAGTCCGGCATCCTCGCAAAATACGGCGTGAAGCTGATCGGCGCACAGCTCGACGCCATCAAGATTGCGGAAGACCGCCTGCTGTTCAAGGACGTGTGCCGCAAGGTCGGCCTCGAAGTCCCGAACTCCGCCGTCGTCACCAGCATCCCCGAAGCGATTCGCCTGGCTGACGCGATGGGCTATCCGGTCGTGATCCGCCCGTCGTTCACGCTGGGCGGCACGGGCGGATCGATCGCCTACAACCACGAGGAATTCGGCGACGCCATCGCGCGCGCACTAGACGCGAGCCCGGTTCACCAGGCCCTGATCGAAGAATCCGTGATCGGCTGGAAGGAGTTCGAGCTCGAAGTGATGCGCGATTTCCGCGACAACTTCGTCGTGATCTGCTCGATCGAGAATGTCGATCCGATGGGCATTCACACCGGCGATTCGATCACGGTCGCGCCCGCGCAGACTCTTACGGACAAGGAATACCAGCGCATGCGTGACGCGGCCGCGGCGATCATCCGCGCCGTCGGCGTCGAAACGGGCGGTTCCAATATCCAATTTGCAGTCGATCCTGAAACCGGCCGCATGGTGGTGATCGAGATGAACCCGCGGGTCTCGCGCAGCTCCGCCCTGGCCAGCAAAGCCACTGGATTTCCAATCGCGAAAATCGCGGCCAAGCTCGCCGTCGGCATGACGCTCGACGAGATTCCGAACGACATCACGCGGAAGACGCCGTCCTGTTTCGAGCCGAGCATCGACTACGTGGTCGCGAAGATTCCGAAATGGCAGTTCGAGAAGTTTCCGGGCAGCGACACGACGCTGACCACGCAAATGAAATCCGTCGGTGAGGTGATGGCCATCGGCCGCACGTTTCAGGAGGCGCTGTGCAAGGGCATTCGCGCGCTGGAGCCCAGCAGCGCATGGCGTCCGCCCGCGGAGGTCACCACGGCTCTCCTGCGCGAGCGTCTGCACGTCCCCGGCCCGGATCGCATCCATTGGCTGTTCGAATCCATCGAGCGCGGCATGACGGGCGACGAAATTCATTCGCTTACCAAGATCGATCCCTGGTTCATCCGCCAGATGGAAGAGATGGTCGCGCTCGACCGCCAGGTCGCTGCGACGACCCTGACGAAGTGCTCCAAGGAACTGCTTTTGGAATCGAAGCGTTCGGGCGCGAGCGACGAAGAGCTCGCCAAGCTCTGGAACGTGAAATCGGCTTCGGTCCGCGCGCGGCGTCATGAGTTGGGCGTCGTACCGGTCTTCAAGCGGGTCGACACGTGCGCGGCGGAATTCGAATCCTTCACGCCGTATCTCTACTCCACTTACGAGGAGTCCGACGAATCCGCTGTCACCGAGCGCCCCAAGATCGTCATCCTCGGCAGCGGCCCCAGCCGCATCGGGCAGGGAATCGAATTCGACTACTGCTGCTGCCACGCCGCGATGGCGCTCAAGGAAGACGGCTACGAAACGGTGATGATCAACTGCAATCCGGAAACTGTCTCGACCGATTACGACACGTCCGACCGCCTCTACTTCGAGCCGTTGACTCTCGAAGACGTGCTCGCGGTGCTGGACCGCGAAAAGCCGCAGGGCGTCATCGTCCAGTTCGGCGGTCAGACGCCGCTCAACCTGGCGCTGGAGCTGAAGCGCAATCGCGCCAAGATCATCGGCACCGATCCCGAGTCGATCGACCTCGCCGAAGATCGCCGGCGATTCGGCGCGCTCCTGGCGGAGTTGAACATTCCACAGCCCCGCGGCGGCACCGCCCTCGCTCCTCAGGAGGCCGTCACGACTGCCTCCGAGATCGGTTTGCCGGTTCTGGTTCGGCCCAGCTACGTGCTCGGCGGCCGCGCGATGGTGATCGCATACGACCTGAAAACGGTCGAGGATTACGTCACGCAGGCCACGCAGATCGGCGGCATCTCCGATCCGAAGCGCCCGATCCTGATCGACCAATTTCTCGAAAACGCGACCGAAGTGGACGTGGACGCAATGGCCGACGGCGACGACGTCGTCATCGCCGGAATCATGGAGCACATCGAGGAGGCCGGGATTCATTCCGGCGATTCCTCTTGCGTGCTGCCGCCGGTTTCGCTCAAGCCGATCGTGCTCGAACAGATTCGCGACTATACGACGCGGCTTGCCCGCGCCCTGCATGTCGTCGGGCTGATGAACGTCCAGTACGCCATTCAGCAGGACACGGTCTACGTCCTCGAAGTGAACCCGCGCGCCTCGCGCACGGTCCCGTACGTCAGCAAGGCCACCGGCGTTCCGCTTGCCAAGGTTGCCGCCCGCTTGATGACGGGCCGCAAACTCAAGGACGTGCATCTGCCGATCACGACCGTGAACGGCATCAAGGAGCTGGCGGTTCACGATTTCTACGCCGTGAAGTCGCCCGTGTTTCCGTTCAACAAGTTCCGCGGCGTGGACACGATCCTCGGTCCGGAGATGCGCTCGACCGGCGAAGTGATGGGTATCTCCTCGACGTTCGGGCAAGCCTTCGCCAAGGCGCAGCTCGCCGCGGGCCAGCGTTTGCCCCTCGAAGGAATCGTTTTCATCAGCGTCAACGATCACGATAAGCGCCACGTCGCTCCCGTGGCGCGCGATCTGGCCGCCGCCGGCCTTCGCATCATCGCCACGCGAGGAACGGCGGCCGCCCTGACCAGCGCGGGAATCGAAATCGAGGCCGTCTTCAAAGTGAACGAAGGCCGCCCCAACATTGTGGACATGGTCAAGAACGGAAAAGTGCGGCTCATCATCAATACGCCGCTCGGCCGCGAATCCTTCTATGACGAAAAATCAATTCGCCGCGCGGCGGTGCGCTACAACGTGCCCTGTATCACCACGCTCTCGGCCGCCAGCGCCGCAGCGCGCGGCATTCGCGCGATGGCGGGCCACGCCGCGGATGTCGCCGCACTCCAGGATCTGCATCGCCGCAAGTCGGCCGCCTTGCCCTAGCCGCTTTCGTCTTCCGATATCGAACTTCCGCGAAACCTTTGCCTCCGCGCCCTAATCCAATACTGGCTGTGACGCCCACGTTCGGATCTCACTTCTCGGATGGAGGTCCCACGCCTTGTTGCTGGCCCTCGGAGCCCCGTGTATCATGACTGCCTCGATGGAGTCCCACTGTCTCCCGTTTCGCGAAATCCCGCACACCAGCAGACTTTTCAGCGCTTTTCTCGATGATTTCAGCGAGGTCTCGTCCTATTTCGCGCATCCTCCGACCGCCGCAGGACTAGACGCGTCCGCGCGGGAGGTGCGCCTTGATCCCGCAACGCGGCGCTCCATCGTCGAGATTCTCCGCGACCAGAATCGCGCGTTCGGTCCCGGCGGCCAGGCTGATTCGGCCACGGCTCGCAATCTCGATCGGCTCGCCGCGGGCGCCGTCGCGATCGTAACGGGGCAGCAGGTCGGCCTTTTTTCCGGCCCGGCTTTCACGTTTTACAAGGCTCTCACTGCCGTGCGCTGCGCCGAGGACGCCACCAAGCGCGGCGTGGACGCGGTGCCGGTCTTCTGGCTTGCCACCGAAGATCACGATCTCGCCGAGATCAATCACTCCTCGTGGAGCACGCGCGCGGGCTTGGCTCGTCATGAACTCGCGGGGCCATCGGAAGCCGAAGGTCGGCGCGTCGGTGAAGTCGTGCTGGGCGATGGGATCGGGGCGGTGGTGGGCGCAGCAGCGGCTACGCTGGAGGGGGAGTTCGCTGCCGAGGTGTCACGCGCGCTGCACGAGTCCTACACGCCGCGCGACACGTACGGCTCCGCGTTCGGCAAGTTGATGGCGCGACTCCTGGCCGGTCGCGGAGTCATTTTTCTCGATCAACTTGATGCGCGGCTCCACCAGCTGTTCGCTCCCGTTTTCAAGCAGGCTGCGCAAAAGGCCGGCCTGCTGCGGGACGCGCTCTTGTCACGGTCGAAAGAACTGGAAGGGGCTGGCTTTCATTCGCAGGTCAAAGTTACGAACGAGACGACGCTCCTTTTCTGGAGCGCGTCCGGGCGCCGCGAACCGGTTCGCATTCGCAATGGCGGCTTCGCGGTGGGCGAGAGCGCCGTTTCTGCCGATCGTCTGTTGGGCGCAATCGATTCGCATCCGGAGGCGTTCTCCCCGAGCGCGCTGCTGCGCCCGGTGATTCAGGACACGCTGTTGCCGACTGCGGCCTATGTCGGCGGCGCGGCGGAAATTGCCTACTTCGCGCAGTCGCAGGTCGTCTATCGAACATGCGGCGTGCGCATGCCCGCGACGCTGCCACGCGCGAGTTTCACCGTCGTCGAGGCGCCCATCGCGCGATTCCTCGCTCAATACGGACTCGACCTGCGCGACCTGCTGGCGGGACGCCAGCACCTTCGCGCCAAGATGGAGCAGAAATCCCTTCCGGAGGCCCTCACGAATCGCTTCGAAGCGGGCGAGGCGGAGTTGTCCCGCCTCGTGAAGAGTTTCGAAGAGCCGCTCGCGAAGCTGGATTCGACGCTCGTCGAATCGCTGCGCACCGCCGAAGCGAAGATGCTGCATCAATTTACTCAGCTGAAGGCCAAGGTCGCTCGCGCCGAAAACTTCCGCTCGGGCGTCCTCGACCGCCACGAGCGCATTCTGACCGAGTCGCTCGCGCCGCACGGCGAGCTTCAGGAGCGCACGCTGTGCCTGCTGCCGCTGCTGGCTTCGTCCGGCCCCGGTCTCCTCGATGAATTGACGGCGCTCAGTTCCGTTGCCGGCGCGGAGGCGCGCCATTCGTGCGCCGTCGAACATCAAATTGTTTCCCTGTAGCGGCTCGCTCGATTTCCCGCGCTGCGCCCGCTTTGTTTCGGTCCTTCGGCCTCGCAGCCCTATGCTAAAATCGGGGCGCTTCTGAAATACTCTCGCCGGGAGATCGCGCGCCATGAAAATCACACCAGGAAAGCAGAAGGGATTGCAGGCCGTCTCCGATTCCCGCGGCGTGATCGCCGCTGCGGCCATGGACCAGCGCGGCTCGCTGAAGAGTGCCATCGCCAAGGACAAGGGCGCGGACAAGAGCGCAGTTACCTCGCAGATGCTCGAGGAGTTCAAGAGCGCCGTTGTCCGCGTGCTGACTCCGTATGCCAGCGCGATCCTGCTCGATCCCGAATACGGCCTGCCCGCCGCGAAGATTCGCGCGAAAAACGCCGGCCTTCTGCTGGCGTACGAGAACAGCGGCTACGACAACACGCGTCCCGGCCGCCTGCCCGATCTCCTGGACATCTGGTCGGTGCGCCGCCTGATGGCCGCCGGCGCCGATTGCATCAAGATTCTCCTCTACTACACACCGTTCGATCCGCCCCACGTCAACGACATCAAGCACGCCTGGATCGAGCGCATCGGCGGTGAATGCACGGCGGCCGACGTTCCGTTTTTCCTCGAATTCGTGGGTTATGAAGAGGGCGGCGACGAGAAGGGCATCGAGTTCGCTCGCAAGAAGCCCGAAATCGTCGCGCGCAGCATGGAGGAATTCTCCAAACCGCAATACGGCGTCGATGTCCTCAAGGTGGAAGTTCCGGTGAACATGGCGTTCGTCGCCGGCAGCAAGGCCTGCAAGGGCGATGCCGCCTACACCCGCGACCAGGCGAAAGAGCACTTCCGCCTGGCCGCCGCGGTCGCGAAGAAGCCGTTCATCTATCTTTCGGCCGGCGTGAGCAACGATGTCTTCAACGAGACCCTCGAACTCGCTGCCGACGCCGGCGTGAAGTTCTCCGGAGTTCTCTGCGGCCGGGCCACGTGGAAGGATGGGATTCCCGTCTACGCGAAACAGGGAGTGAAAGCTCTGGAAGATTGGCTCGCGGATCAGGGCGTGAAGAACATCAAGAACGTGAACGAACGGCTGAAGGCCGCCAGCCCGTGGTTCAGTTTCTACGGCGCCGCGTCCGCTTCCGCTCTGCTGTAAGGCCCGGCATTTTTTCGGCTACTGCGTCCCGCCGCATTGCGCCGCGACCTGCATTGCCAGCGCATCATCCAGCGCGAGGCCGCGCCGCGATTTCGCGGAGCACACCTGTGCGGCCGTCAATCCCAGCGCGCCGCGCATGTCTGCCCCGTCGAGGGTCGTTCCGCTCAATTCAGTGTTGTTCAAGACGGTCGCGGCAAACTGTGCTCCGCCCAGATTCGCTCCTCGCAGATCTGCGTCGATCAAGATGGCGCTCCCGAATTGCGCGCCGCCCAGATCGGCGCCGGTCAGCTTCGCCGACCAGAGATACGCGCCCTGCAAGTCCGCGTGATCCATGTGCGCGCCGGCCAGATACGCGTCGCGCAGGTCGGCCTTCTCCATGTTGGCGCGATTCAGAACCGCCCCATCCAGCCGCGCGCTATAGAGGCTGGCGGCGTCCAGTCGCGCGTCCTCCAGAATCGTATCGACTGCCGACGAGTGCGAGAGATTGGCCCCGCGCAGATCGGCTCGCCGCAGGTCCGCCTCGTCGAGACTCGACCGGTCGAGATTCACGTGATACATCCGCGCCTGATCGAGCACTGCGTAGCGCAATCGGCTCTGCCCCAGATCGGCGCCGCGCAGGTCCGCCTGCGATAGGAACGCTCCCTGCAAATCGCTGTGCAGCAGGTGCGCGTTCGCCAGGAAGACACCGTATGCCTGCGCGTATCGCAGGTGAGCGCCGTTCAGCCGCGCGCCGTCGATCGATTGAACCTGATCGTCCGCCACATTCCACGTCGCGGGGCGGGACGAGAGGGACGCCTCGGTGAGGTCGGCGAACGGTTCGTATCCGAGCCACCAGAACCCGGTCGGCGCCCATCGGCGCGGATTCTCCGCCCGGAATTGCGGCGCGCGCGCCTTTTCGTGCGGCACGCCAAAAATCGTTCCGATGGAAACGAGGATAAGGATCGCTCCGAAAACGGCCGTGACGGAGACCACATTCAGCGCCCGAAACTTCTTGACCACGCGCCGCGTCCAGCGTTTCTCAAATTCCCATCGTTCAGAGTGCCGGCCGACCTTCGTGACCGCATAGAGGGAAATGCCGCCTGCCACCACACTCAGCGCGGCCAGCAGAATCGTTCCGTGAATCTCCTGGCGCGTCAGATAGCGCGTCCAGAAACCCAGCAGCGTCGCCGGCACCACGCCGTATGCCAGGAGGATCGAGATGGCGCGCTCCACGAGTCGTGTCGACGACGGGTCCGGATTCATCCAGCGGAAATGCGTTCGCAGCAGTCCGAGAATGATGCTCGGCTCTTCATCGCCCAGGGCATGGCCGTCCGGAAAGATCGCTGGTAGCTCCTCCACCGATTCCCAGAGCCGTTGCAAGTGGTAGTGGAACAGCAGGTAGAGAATGAACAGAACGGCCGGAATCACCAGATACGACTCGGCCGTGGGCAGCGCCGCGGCGGCCGCGCGCGAATGAAGAAACGGCAGGATCGCCGAATCGCTCACCAACTGCACATCCTTCGTCTTCCATAGCAGCAGCCAGGAGAGCAGACTGACGACAGTCATGACGCCGAAATAGCGGTGCGACTGCGTCGCGTTGCGGGCGTAGCGCGACTCCGCTTCAAACTCCATCAGTTGCGGCGCCAGCAGGGCGTCGCGCAGGTTCGCGCCGGCCAATTGGCGCGGCACGAGCCCCATCGCGGTTTCCAGCGTCGCGCCTTCCAGATTTGCGCCTTCCAGGTTCGCCCCCACCAGGCAAGTCTCTTCCAGATCGGCGCGCACCAGGCACGCGTCTCGCAGATCGGCCAGCAGCAGATCCGCCGCGCGCAAATTCGCGTCGTGCAGATCGGCCATCCGGAGGTTGACGCTGATCAGGTCGGCCGCTTCGAGTTCCGCCCCGGAAAGATCGGCGCGATTGCCGCTGCGTCCGCGCGAGTCGATCCACTCGCGATGGCTCGCCAGCTTCTCGTCGAGCGCCCAGTCGCGATAGGCGGCCGGTTGAGGAACCGCCGGTTCGGCAGGCGCGGCGGCCTCCGGCATCTCTAGCCTGTCTTCGCTTGCGAAGCCGGCAGGTTCCGGCTCGGCCTGCGCTGTCTCTTCCACCGCGGGAGCTTCGGGGGCCGGTTCGACGACTTCGTCCGATTCGCTGGTGTCGGAATTCTCGCCTTCCGATTCCTCGGGCGTCGGCTCTGTCACGTTCGGCGAATACGCCTGCGTCGTGACGGACGGCTCGGCCTCGTCGGCCGAGACTTCCTCCAGCTCGGCAGGCGCGGCGTCCGCGGGAAAAATCTCCGCTAGAATCTCGCCGGCGGAAGGAAGTTCGCTCGCCGAGATTGGTTCGGCGGGTTCGTCATGGGCCTCAGATCTCAGTTCGACGCTTGCCCCGGCGGGCACAGGCTCCTCGGTCACCTCAGGCGCGCTGGCCGCCGTCCCCACCTCGGTGAGCGTCGAGATCGGCTCGGGCATGCGCGCAGTCGAACTTTCGGCATGCGAGTCGTCCGGATCGCTCGGCCCGAAGAGCCAGGACAGAATGCCGCGTCGTTTCCGTGCGGGCTTGGGTTCCGGCGGAGGCGGGGCCTCCGCCACGGCTTCGACCTGACCAGGCGTGTCCGCAATCTCGGGCTCGGTTTCCGCGGATGGGTTCGCCTCGGGCTCTCCCGCTTCGGCGGGAGCTTCCTCCGGGAAAAGGGCGGCCAGCTCATCGCTCGCCGGCGGCAGATCCTGAGAGCTGATCATGTCGCCTGCGGACTCTGGCTCAGCACTCGCCGGGACCTCCGCCGCGGGCGCTGGGCGCTCCTGTACGTCTTCGCCCGGCAATAGACGATGGAACAGAGATGGCACTGTCTGGTCCTTTTCCCCCTGAAATGGTCGAAGAACTCTGAAGAGGGCAGTCTACCCCTCAGCCAGCATATCGCGGCGGACTGTCCCCAACCGCCTGTCCAGGAGTGCAATAGCTGGCCAGCTGGCCGGGAGGTCTGGCGAAGGGTGAGTTTCGTCGATGACTTGCGTGGGCGGGGCGCCCGCCGCGCCTAGCGGCGCGCCGGAGAGGGAACTACCTTCGCCCCGTCTTGAGTGAATTCGAAGAGCAGGCTCCATTCGCGCGTGCCAGCCTCGGCATCGACTGCGGGCGTGAATTTCCACTGGCGCGCTGCCTTCATCGCCAGACCTGCGAAGTATTTGCTGGGCCCGGGCGAATCGACGTTCGCATCGGTGACGCCTCCCGATGGGCCCACCTCGACGCGAATCTTCACTTTGACGGTTCCGCTGATCGTGTCTCGCGCCTTTTCTGGGACATCAGGTACGACCTGTCGTGCCACGTCGCCCGGCGCCGTTTCATGGCCCATGCGCTCCGGAGCCGGTGCGGCCTCTTCAACCCGAGGTGGCGCCGGGGCAGCGATTTCTGGAGGTGCAGGCGAAGGCGTCGCGGATTCGGTCGGCGGTGGACCTGCCGCCTTCTCAGGCTCGGCAGCAGCCGCTGGCTCGGTCGTGGCGCTAACGCTCGGCTGGCCCTGCAGTCGGTTCAACACCTTCGGCGCCACCAGGATCACGGCCAGCGCCAGCAGGATCAGCACGGCCGCGGGCGCAAGATGCCGCCAGTTCGAGCTCGCTCGCTCGGTTCGTGGTGCCGGCCTAGGCGAGACCGGAGCCGCTTCCGCTTTGGGAGCGCGATAGTCGGGCCGCAGTCTCGCCGATATATTCGCGATCGTCCACCGCCGGAGCGCATCTCGTCGCAAGCAGTTTCTCGCGATATCGAAAAACGGCTGCGGCACTTCACGGGGAACGGTCGGATCGTCCGTGCCGCGCGGGTCCCATGTCGGCGGCTGTTGCGTCAGCGCCTGCACCAGCGTCACGCCGACTGACCACGCGTCCGCTGCGGCGGAATGTCCTCCGCTCGCCGTCTCCGGCGCGTCATATTCGCTCGGCGTGGTTCTCGCTTGGCCCGCGCCGCGGACGTCGTCGCTCGAGATCTTCACGCGGTCGCCAACGGCAAAGATATTGGCGGGTCTCAGGTGTCCGTGAACGAATCCCTTGCGGTGCAGATAGGCGAGTGCATCGAGCACGGGAGGGAGCATCTCGCCCACCTCGCCCGGCGCCAGCGCCCTCTGCGGCAGAATCTCTCCCAGGTTCTCGTCCGCGCATTCCATCACCGCGTAGATCAGCGCCGCGTCTCCGATCTTGCAGACGCCGCTTTCGTATAGAGGCAGGAGATTTTCGTGTGACAGGGTCGCGACCTGCCGCAGCTGCTCCAATCGAGCAGCGGTGTTTTCGGGGTCGGCCGCGATCAGCTTGATCGCCGCTCTCTTTTCGTCCCGTTCAGTCAGGAATACGGAGGAATTCGCAGTGCCACCCAGGTATTGCTGCAGCGCGAATCCGCCGCCGACGGTTTGGCCTTCCCAGCTTCTCGCGCTCTCGCTCATTGGACACTCCCGCCTGTCGGCTTACGCGGTCACTCGTGGGCTTCGGTGCTTGGTCCCTGCGGTCCTTCGAGGCTGGGGTCTCGACCGTACGCCGAAAACTTCCGGCCACATCATGATTCCTATTTTGGTGAAAGTAAAACGGCGCTTGCTCAAACGTACAAGGCCGCTTTTCGTTCGCCCGTTCGGGGTCTTACTTTTTCGCGTTTTGCGCCACGAAGTCCTGGCGAACCACCGCAGCCACCTGCTTGGAGAAGTTGTACGTGGCGCGAAGATTTTCGCCAAAGAACATTACTTTGCCCTTTACATCGTTTTCGAAGAGCTTGCGGCCGTTCTTGTCCAGAAACTGCGTGTGGACGGTAATGGAAGTCGATCCCGCCACCGTCGTCACCTGGCGCTCCATCGCGCTGCCTTGTTTGAATCCGGTCACGGTGCATTGGAGCGTCACGAGATCGGGCGCATCCGCCGCGCTCTTGTCTCCGTCGCGATAGACGTGCTGGAACCTCTTCGTCTTCGTCACTTCTTCCACCACGTGTTCGTACATCGACATTTGAAATTCCACGGGCAGCTTCACGTCTTCGGATTGTATCTGCTGAATCTGAATCGCCGACGCCTTGATCGGCGTCGGAGCCGCAGACGATTGCCCACACGCCGTCTTTGCCGCAAACAAGCCGGCGATCAGAACTACCGTGATGGAAAGAACGATTCTCCCGCCGAATCTGCGCTTCATGGTTTCTTCGTCTCCTTGCCGCCGGACGCCGGCGTGGAATCGTCCGCTGGAACTGGCGTGGCTTTCGCGCCCGCTGCCACGAGCTGCCCTTTCAGCGCCGCGGCCTGTCCTTGCGGTAGCGTAAAGATGGCGCCGTGCAGCCCACCGTTCGAATCGCGATACTCGATCGTCAAGGTGTCCAACTTTTGACGAAACAGGCTCAGGAATCGTCCGCTGCCGTAAGGGGCGAACATCGTCAGCGTGCCAAGCGACCCGTGGATCAGCCTCTGGCTGTCCGCGCCCGTCAACACATCCTGGATTCCCGCGATCGGCAGGTCGCTCCTCGTCGGGCCCGTCGCGAACGTCAGCGCGTCCTTCGACACGGTGACTTTTCCCTTCGTATTGTGCTGTATCGCCTCAAGGCCTATGACGTGAACCACTTTGAACTGCGTCACCTGCTTTTCCTGTGCTTGGGCCATTCCCGCCGAGACGGCGACGATCGCCGGCAATAGCAGCAGGGACAAGGACACTCTTCGCTGAGATTTCAGCATGCGGATTACTCCTCGGTGGGCGCTCTTGAGCCGCCTAGTCTGCACGCGCCGTCCCGCAGAGTCAATCAATTTGAGCGGGGACCCGCCGCAGCGCGCGGACGATGGTTCACCGCGGCAGCCGGCAACTCCCGCCCCGAGAGTTCTGCGCTTGGCCGGTTTCCGCAGTATGCTTATTCTAGTGGCCGGTTAGGCGATCGGCGGGGAGGGGAACAGCGTGAACACCAAGACAGCGCCTGCGGCAAGCGCCGCGACTCGCGTTGAATCCGACAGCATGGGCAAGATCGAGGTTCCCTCCGACCGCTACTACGGCGCCCAGACGGCCCGCTCCCTGATCCATTTCAACATCGGCACGGATACCATGCCGCGCGAGTTGATCCGCGCGTTCGGCATCCTGAAAAAGGCCGCCGCGCTGGTGAACCAGGACCTGGGCAAGCTGTCTCCCGAAAAAGCAAAGCTGATCGTGCAGGCGGCCGACGAAGTCATCGCCGGAAAGCTCGACCAGCATTTTCCGCTGCGCATCTGGCAGACCGGCAGCGGCACGCAAACCAACATGAACGCCAACGAGGTGATCTCGAATCGCGCCATCGAAATCGCCGGCGGCGTAATGGGCAGCAAGAAGCCCATCCATCCGAATGACGACGTGAACATGTCCCAGTCCTCCAATGACACCTTTCCCACGGCCATGCACATCGCCGCGGCGTCACGCGTCTCCCAGGACCTGATCCCCTCCGTGGAGCGGCTACGCGACGCGCTCGACGCCAAGGCCCGCCAGTTCGCGGACGTGGTCAAGATCGGCCGCACGCATCTGATGGACGCAACGCCGCTCACGCTCGGCCAGGAGATGTCCGGCTGGGTCAGCCTGCTCGACCGCGATCTGGGCCGCATCGGCGAATCTCTCTGGGGTCTCTACGATCTCGCGATCGGCGGCACGGCCGTCGGCACCGGCCTCAATGCGCATGCGGAATTCGCCGAGCGCGCCGCCAGAAAAATTTCGGAGCTGACGGGCCTGCCGTTCAAATCCCACCCGAACAAGTTCGCGGCTCTTTCCGCGCATGACGAAATCGTATTCGCCAGCGGCGCGCTGAAGACCCTGGCAGCGTCGCTGATGAAAATCGCCAACGACATTCGCTGGCTCGCCTCCGGCCCGCGCGCGGGTTTCGGAGAACTGATTCTCCCGGAAAATGAGCCGGGGTCGTCTATCATGCCCGGCAAAGTGAACCCGACGCAGTCCGAGGCCATGACGATGGTCGCAACGCAAGTGTTCGGCAACGACGCGGCCATCGGTTTCGCCGGCTCGCAGGGAAATTTCGAATTGAACGTGTTCAAGCCCGTCATCATCCACAACTTTCTCCACTCGGTCCGCCTCCTTACCGATGCATGCCGTTCCTTCCGCGAACATTGCGTGGAGGGCATGGAGATCGACGCCGAGCGCATCCGCCATTTCGTGAACAGCTCGCTGATGCTGGTCACTGCTTTGACTCCGAAGATCGGCTACGACAAGGCCGCCGAGATCGCCAAGAAGGCACATCACGAAAAGCTGAGCCTTCGCGAAGCTGCGCTCATGCTCGGATACCTTACCGAAAAGGAATTTGACGAGATTGTTCGTCCCGAAAAGATGACGCACCCGTGAGCGCGTGTGTCGCTACGGCACAATCGAGCGTCGCTTAACACTTATTCTTCTAACAATTCTCATTCCTCGAACATCTCCGCTCGAAAACTCGATTTTCTTTTGACTGCAGTTTTCCGCCTGAATACATTCAAATTCCCCTTCACACTTTTCCCCTTCCGCAGGAGCATTCATGCGGATTCTTGTTGCCGAGCCCAGTCTTCCACTGGGCTCCTATCTGGAAGGAGAGTTTTCCGCCCAAGGCATCGCCGTTGAGCTGGCCCTTGCTGGTGAGCACGCTCGGTCTCGGGTCCTGAAGCAGGACTACGACGCTGTGGTGCTCGACGTTGACCTGCCCGGCGAGGACGGATTCGAAATTCTTCGCCGCATTCGTGCCGCGCGCGAACATCTACCCGTCCTGATCCTCACAGCCGGGGCCAAGCCGGGCCAGCGCGCGACGGCGCTCGACCTTGGTGCCGACGATCTTCTCCTGAAGCCGTTCGCATTTGCCGAATTGCTTGCGCGCGTTCGTGCCGTGATGCGTCGCGGTGGTCATCGCGCGGACCCCGTCCTCAAGATCGACAATCTCGAGCTGAGCCGCGCCGAACATCAGGTCACGCGCGCGGGGCGCAGAATTCGCCTCACTCCCAAGGAATTCGCCCTGCTCGAATATCTGCTGGCGAACGCGGGTCAGCACGTCACCCGCGCCGAAATCGTCCAGCACGTGTGGCATCACGCGTCCGACCCGCTCACCAACATCGTCGACGTCTACGTGAACTACCTGCGGAAGAAAGTCGATGTGCCGTTCGAGTCCAAGCTGATTCACACCGTTCGCGGCGTCGGCTACCGGTTGGAGTCTCGCAAGACGCCCGTAGCGCGCACAGCCTGAATGATCGGCCGGTGCTCGCCTACTGGCCGTCCGCGAAAGCCACGCCAGACACGGGAGGTGAAGACGGATGTCTCCAGCAGCCCAAAGCCATAGCGGTGGAGTGATGGTCGCGAGTCCGCGCGCGGCGTTGCGCGAAAAGCTTCTAAAGATCATCGGACCGGTGTCCCCGCCCTCGATCGAGGCCGCCGGCGGCGCCGAGGCCCTGCTCAAGCTGAAGGAAGGCCGCTGCAGCACGCTGTTGCTCGATCAGCGCATCGAGGATCTCGACGTTGAGGAGCTTGTCGGCACGATTCGCGAGCGCTATCCGAAACTCAACGTCGTCGTTCTCGGCTGCGACGACGATGTGAAGTCCCTGCCGTGCCAATTCGGAAACGGAGCGTTTCGGCAAAGCCTGCTTGAACGCTCGCCGGTCGCCCGCGCCGCGGCTGCGTATTGGGGCGGGCGTTTGTCGCCCGGCGCGGTGGCAGTCGATGGTGCGACGGGAGTCGAGCCGCTGCCTGGCATGATCGGTGACAGCGTCCCGATGCGCGAGGTCTATCGACTCGCTCGGCTCGTCGCCGCGCGCGACTCGGCGGTTCTCATCGCCGGTGACACGGGGACCGGCAAGGAGATGGTGGCCCGGGGAATTCATCAATTGAGTCCTCGCCGCGCCGGACCTCTCGTCGTGGTGAATTGTGCAGCGATTCCCGAAACACTCCTCGAAGCAGAGCTTTTCGGATTCGTGCGCGGCGCGGTCGAGCCCGGGCTCGGCCCCATTCACTCCGCGGAGGGCGGCGTGCTTCTGCTCGACGAAGTCGGCGAGTTGCCGCCGAGCGCCCAGTCGAAGCTCCTGCGTTTCGTGCAGGAAGGCCAAGGACGGCGCGTGGGCGGCTCCGACGCGTTCCGTCTGAACGCGCGTGTGATCGCGTCGACAAGCGTCGGTCTCCTCGAGCGCGTTCGCGAGGGGCGTTTTCGCAAGGATCTCTACTTTCGCCTCGCCGTTTTCCCGATCGAGCTTCCGCCGCTGCGCGACCGCGCGCAGGACATTCTTCGGCTCGCGCGTCACTTTCTCGATTCGTTGTGCAGCCGCGCGGGGCTGCCATCGAAGAATTTCAATTCCCGCGCCGAGAATCGCCTGCTGCTGCATTCGTGGCCCGGCAACGTGCGCGAGCTTCAGCACTGCGTCGAGCGGGCCTTCGTTCTCGCGCAGGAGCGGGGCGAAATCGAGGAACCGGACCTCGCGCTTTCTTCGGAGCGGCGCGATTAGGGAATCTAACAATCCATTCCTCGCCCTTGGCAGCCGTCTTGCATCTCGTGCCCGACCATGCTGAACCGACCCCTTGACGAAAACCAGCGGGAAGAACTCGTGCTGGAACATTTGCCGCAGGTGCATCATGTCGCGCGCCGCATTCACTTCCGGCTGCCTCCGCAGGTGCTGCTCGAAGATCTGGTGCACGCCGGAATTCTTGGATTAATCGACGCCATCCGAAAGTACGATCCCTCGAAGAACGTCCGGCTGAAGCATTACGCCGAGTTTCGCATTCGCGGCGCGATTCTCGATAGTTTGCGGCTGGTCGATTGGAGCCCTCGCACGCTGCGGCGGCAGGCTCGCCGTTTGCAGAGTGCAATCTCTCGATTCAGAGCCGCTGCCGGCCGCGAGCCCAGCGAAGACGAAATCGCCGCCGAGTTGGATGTCGATCTGGCCACTCTCCAGCAGCTCCGCGCCAAGCTGCGCGGCCTCGATATCGGGAGTTTGCAAGCGGAGTCCGGAGAGGAAGGCAGGGAGGAGGAAATCGAGCGCTGCGAGTCCAGGGAAGAGGATCCGTATCATCGCGCGCTGCGCTCGGAAATGGCGGAATTGCTGGGGCGCGCCATGGACGAGCTGCCTCCGCGGCAGCGCGACGTTCTCGCGCTCTATCACTTCCACGAGCTAACGATGAAGGAAGTCGGCCGGATTCTGCGGATCGGAGAGTCGCGCGTCTCGCAAATTCATAGCGCAGCGTTGATCCGATTGCGGACGCGCATGCCAAAATTGTTGTCCCGCGGCCGGCCGCCGAAGATGCGGGCTCGTGCGGAATCCGCTTCCTCCCGCAAAGCGATTTCAGCCTAAAGCCTGCCTGGCCGCAGCCGATACCGGCAGTATTGTCCTTCCGCGGTCGGAGGCTTTCGGGAACATGGTGGAGCGGATTCGCAATTCCGGTGGCCGCGACGTTTCGAGCCAGACCAGCCGTCCCCCGCTGCCGGTGCCGGAGCCTGTGCAGCGGCTGAATCGCTTCCTCGAAGCCGCCGCTGTCGACCTCGGCCGCGTGGGGCGCGAGATTCGGTCCCACCCGGACCTCGAGTCTCTCGTTGAACGTATGGCGGTGTCGCTTGCGCTCTCCCCTGCCGATTCGATCGAGACGCCGGAAGATGCGGTCGTCGTGCTGGGCGCCGACCGTCTCCGCGTGGTGTTCTACATGTGGTGGCTGATGAAGCAGAAGAGCGGCGCGACTGCGGCGCCCCAGTCGCCGCCCTGGAGCCCCGAGGCACTCTACCTTGCCAGCTTTCTTCGCTATTTGCGCTTGGATTCGCCCAGCGCCGCGATCCTGCACCATGGAATGTTCGCGTTCGCCGTGGACCCTCGTCGCGCGGATTTCGCCGACCTGCGCGACATGCTCATGCGCGATCTGCTCGCGCTCATCCCGGTGATCGATCCCTCCGTCTTGCCGCCCACAGCGCTCGCATCCGGCGACCCACCCTGAATTCGGCCGGGCAATCAGCGAGCCGTGGTAGGATGCGCGGCGGTGCCCCCTCGATCGTCGCGTGACCCACCCCGCCAAAGTCGCGCTCACGTTTCTCGCTGCGATTGTTCTGCACGCGTTCGCTTTCGACGCGACCGTCGCTTCCACCGCATCGCAGCAAGCCGACAGGATCGTCATCATCAAGTCGCGGCGTGAAATGACTCTGATGGCCGCAGGGAAGCCTCTCAAGACCTACAAGGTAGCGCTCGGCAGCCAGCCCGTCGGCGCGAAGGAGCGCGAGGGCGATCACAAGACGCCGGAGGGCAACTACATGATCGATTCCAAGGTCGAGCACAGTCGTTTTCATCGCGCCCTCCACATTTCCTATCCCAACCAGGCGGACCGCGAGCGCGCGCGCAAACTCGGCGCCAGGCCCGGCGGCGCCGTCGAAATCCACGGCCTCGGCGACAAATTCGGCTGGGTCGGCGCTCTCCATCGGCAAACCGATTGGACCGATGGCTGCGTGGCCGTTACGAACGAAGAGATCGATGAAATCTGGCCGCTGGTCGCCGTCGGCACTCCTGTCGAGATCAAGCCCTGAACTCCGATTTGTGTTTTCCTGCCTCGCAGCCTTGTATCTTCGGTTTTCCCGAAGTAGTATTTCCGCATGGAGTGGCTGAACTACCATCACCTCTACTATTTCTGGGCCGTCGTGCGCACCGGCAGCATCGCCAAGGCCTGCGAGGAGTTGCGCCTTGCGCCCCCAACGGTCAGCGCTCAACTGCACGAGCTGGAAAATCAACTGGGCGAAAAACTGCTCGAGCGCTCGGGCCGGGGACTGATCCCCACCGAAATGGGCCGCCGCGTCTACCGCCACGCCGATGAGATCTTCTCCATCGGCCGCGAAATCATGGACACGGTCAAGCACCGCCCCACGCAGCGCCCTCTTCGCCTTTCGGTTGGAATCGACGACGTCCTCCCGAAGATTGTCGCCTACCGAATTCTCGAGCCGGCGCTTCATCTCAAATCCTCGGTGCAGCTCTTCTGCCGCGAGGCCAGCCTCGGACGCCTGGCTGCGGAACTCGCCGTGCACGAACTCGATGTCGTTCTCTCCGATGCTCCCGTGACTCCAAGCGTGAACCTGCGCGTCTACAGCCACCGTCTGGGGGCCACCGGTGTCGTCTGGATGGGTGTGAAGCCCCTTGTCCGACTCTACGCGCGCGGCTTCCCGAAATCGCTCGACGGTGCGCCGATTCTGCTCCCAACCGACGACACCGCCATCCGCCTGCGCCTGGATCAGTGGTTTGCTTCTCTCGGAGTCCGGCCGCGCATCGTCGGTGAATTCGAGGATTACGCACTGCTCCGCTCGTTCGGTCAGGGCGGCGTCGGCCTGTTTCCCGCGCCTGCCGTTCTCGAAACTCAGTACCGCCGCGAAGGGAAAGTGCAGCGCGTCGGTGTCGCGCGCGGGATCGAGAACCATTTCTATGCGATTTCTGCGGAGGAAAAAGTGCGGCACCCGGCCGTGATCGCTATCTATGAAAATGCGGCCCGCGGGGTTTTCGGGCGCTCGCGATGACGTTGGATGCCGGGGAAGGGAGCCTCGATCGTTCGGCGCGTGCCAGTCTTCATGGAACGTCGGGCTCCCTCCCGCGGCTTGGTGCGCTCAGGACCGGTCGATTTCAAGTGCGGTCTCGAGCGCCTGGGCTTTGCTTCGAGCTTCTGCAAAGTCCAGGAACTTCCCCACCGTCTCCTTCATGGAGAGCGAGTGGTCGGCAATTCCTTCCAGATGATTGGTGTATTCCGGAACGAACCGCGCGTGCGGCCGCTCATTCAGATGAACGATCGCGGCCTGCGTGTGCGTCGCCACCCGCGCCGCGATCGGCGTGATGGCGTCGACTGCTTGTTGCTGCCACGGCGCCAGTTCCGGATGCATCCTCTGCAACTCGGCCAGGATCTTCCCGGCCGCGTTCACGTGCTCTCGCACCAGGGACAGGCGGTTCGCATGACCGTCACGACTGGAGACGTGCGTTCGAGTCGAGGCGTCAAGCGCTTCGCCTGAGAGGCTCAGCTTGCCGCTGATTGTCCGAAGCTCGCGCAGCTTTTCGGAAGCTTTTTCGATGGACTTCCAGTTTTCCGTCCTCGCCTGCGCCTGGATCTCCGCCGGCGGCGGGGAAGCGCCGAAGCCGACTCCTGCTAATAGCAACCCCAGAACGCCCGGCGCGATTCCTCTCTTTGCGAATGTGAAGCTCATGTCTTCCTCCCGTGTTCTGTCTTTGTGAGTCCGGCGCGCACCGCGATTGCGCCGGCACAAAGGTTGAATAGCAGGAGGGTCTTATTCGAAAAAGAAGATAGTTCCTTATCGATCGTTAGGATTTCCCGAACCGTATCTCTCCAAACGGTCGGGTCAGTTGAGGCGTTCGCATGAAGGGTTTTCTGGGAGGATCGTCGGCGTAATCGTTTGACGACAGTGCCTCTATCCCGCGCGCCCCACCGGGCGGTACCATCGGATCGCTCGGCGCGCCTTATCCAGGGCGGCGCGCACGGGCCACTCGCTCGGTTTCGGCCGTGCGGGAAATTCAAGAGGAGGAAGACTCCGTGAAGAATCGCCTTTGGACCGTTTTGGCCCTTGCCGTACTCATTTTCGCGCTTGCTTTTCCTGCGGCGGCTCCCGCTGCGGCGCCGGAGCGCCATCCCGAAATTCATGACGCGATCGAATCACTGCGCCACGCCCGCGAGCATCTCGAGCACGCCGCGCACGACTTCGGCGGACACCGCGTCGAAGCGATCCGCGCGATCGACGCAGCCATCGGTCAGCTTCAGACCTGTCTGCAATACGACAAGTAGTGCCCGATCCCGATCCGGCCTGCTGGCTGCGTGCCCCATGCACACACCACGGGCCGGGTCGCTATTTTGGGGGGCATCGCCTCACTGTCGAATGGTTGAGGGAGCGGAAGAACCGGGGCGGCTCGATCCCGCACGGATCTCGTGAAGGATCTTGAGCGCCAGTTGCAGGCTGGTCGAGCAGGACGAGTCGTTGATGCGGCACTGCGCGATCGTCAGCTGGCAGCCGCACGTGCACTTCTCGGAATTCACGCGCTTCAGCACGGCGCGTCTCTGATCCTCGGTCAGCCCCTTGAAGTCGAGACCGGGCAGCTCCTTCGCATGAATCGCATTCTTCAGGAAAATTTGGCCCGTATCTTCGAACGTCTCCACCTTGGCGTCCACCGGCATACCGAGCAGCGAGCGAATCTCGGAGTCGTACACGTCGATCGGATACACCCCTTCGTGCTTCTGAACGATGCGGCTGTCGGTGTTCACCACGAATGAAGTCGGCAGCGCCGGCACGCCGCCGTATTCCCGCGAAAGTGTGCTGCTCCCCATCACAATCGGATACTCGATTCCGTTGTTCCGCGCGAAGTCCCGCACTTCATCTGCCGGCGCATCGTCCATCGAGACTCCGATGATCACCAGCTTGTCCTTGTATCGTTTCGAAAGTTCGATCATCTCCGGAATCTCTTCGCGGCACGGAGGGCACCAGGTGGCCCAGAAATTCACCACCACCACCTTGCCGCGCACGTTCGCGGTCGAAACGATATGGCCGTTGAGGTCCGGCAGCAGAAACGGCGGCATCGCCTGAGGGTTGCTGGCGAATCGGATCACGAATTGCGTCCCGTCGTCGCTCAGGTTGCCTTGCGGCTTCCCCGCCACGGGACGGCTCGCCGCAGCCACATGCCGCGCCAGCGAGGCGGACGACCGTAACTCCAAACCGAGTGCCAGTAGCGCCGTTGCCACCAGCAATCCGACGATGGAGAGCTTTTTCAAGATGTTGCGGCTCGGCCGCTATTATCCTGCACCGGCGCGAGCTTCACAATCCGCGTGTTCGTAGCCGGCACCATCGCGGCGCTACCCTGTTTGACGTTCCAATGCGGGATGCGGCTTCCCGATTTGATGTCGGGATCCGTATCGCGCGCCTCAGTTCACCCGTTAAGTCATTGAATCCACGTTGGCGCCGCGTTCCTAGCCGCCGAATTCTTTGGGCATCTCACGTGCACAGAGCGGCTGCGCGGGTCGCGTTCCGACACGGTCCGCATCGTCAAATGAACGGGAAGGAAGGGGCCGTTCACGCGATGATACGGGTCGTTCCCACCTGCCTCTGAGAGGGAAGCTAGGATGGATGACCCCATGACTCGGTTACGCCTAGACCGAGTCAAAGGAACGCGACCTTTTGGGGGCTCCTGATCCCAAGCAGGAGCCCCTTCCTTTTTCTGCGCGTGCGATAATGCTTGCAGCGCATGCGCAACATCAAACTCACAATTTCCTACGACGGCGCCGGCTTCCACGGCTGGCAATCTCAGCCCGGCGTGCCCACCATTCAGGGCGCGATCAACGACGCCGCGCGCAAGATCACACAGGAGAAGATCATTGTCCACGGCGCCAGCCGGACCGACGCCGGCGTTCACGCTCTCGGCCAGGTCGGCCATTTCAAGACGCAATCGGCTCTTTCCCCCGTCGAAATCCAGCGCGCGCTCAATGCGCTTCTGCCGCCCGCCATCCGCATCGTCGATGCGGAGGAGATGGGCAACGATTTTCACGCCCGTTGGCTGGCGCAGGGCAAGACGTATCGTTACCGCATCTATCGAGGCCGGGTCCTGCCGCCGTTCGAACACGGCCGCGCGCTCCACTATCCCTGGCCGCTTGATGAAAACCGAATGGCCGAGGCCGCCCGCCTCTTTGAAGGCGAGCACGATTTCAGCTCTTTCGCCGCTTCGTCCGGTTCCGAAGACGACGACCGTGACCGCGAAATGGTCCGGCTCATCTACTCTTCCGAAATCGCCCGCCGGCAGGGCGACGAAGAAATCTCCTACACCGTGCGCGGTCGCTCCTTCCTGCGCTATATGGTTCGCAAAATCGTCGGCACGCTGATCGAAGTTGGGAAGGGAAGGCTCGCGCCGCAGGATATCGCGCAGCTTTTCGAGGCACGTGACCGCTCGCGCTCCGGTCCCACGGTCCCGCCCGAGGGCCTGTATCTCGTCTCGCTCGAATATCCCGATCCAACGGACTCGCTCGCCTCATCCGTCTCGCGCCGCCACGCGGCGGGCTCGGACGCCTGATTTCAGGTAGACTGGCGCTGATGGACGCCGAACTGATTTACGACTGGAACGCGCACTCGGTCCCGGAAATCCCGCCGGGGCGGCGCGTCATGGTCCTCGACGAAACGCTTCGCGACGGTCTGCAAAATCCCTCGGTTCGCGATCCGTCCATCGGCGAAAAAATCGAAATCCTGCATCTGATGGAATCGCTTGGCATCGACCAGTTGAATATCGGTCTGCCTGCCGCCGGTCCTCGCGCGTTCGCCGATTCTGAAGCGCTGGCGCGCGAAATCATCGGCTCGCGAATGAAGATTCGGCCCAATCTCGGCGGCCGCACGCACAAGAACGACATCCAGGCAATGATCGACGTCTGCCAGCGCGTCGGCCAGCCGATCGAAGCCGCAATGTTCCTCGGCTCCAGTCCGATTCGCCGCCTCGTCGAAGACTGGAGCGTCGATCATCTTCAGCGCACCACGGAAGAAGCGGTGAAATTCGCCGTCGCCTCCGGACTGCCCGCCATGTACGTCACCGAAGATACGATTCGCACCGATCCCTCCACCATCGTCGCGCTTTACTCGACCGCCATCCGCGCCGGCGCCCGCGCGATCGTGGTCTGCGACACCGTCGGGCACGCCACTCCTCGCGGCGCCTACAACCTCGTGAAATTCGTGATCGACGAAGTCGTGAAGCCTTCGGGCGAAAAAGTCCGCGTCGATTGGCACGGGCACAACGACCGCGGCCTCGCCGTCGCAAACTCTCTCGCCGCGCTCGCGGCTGGCGCGGACCAGGTCCATGCAGTGGCACTTTCTCTCGGCGAGCGCGTCGGCAACACGCCGATGGAAGTCATGCTCGTCAATCTCCGCCTGCTCGGTCTGATCGACCGCGATCTTTCCGGGCTCAAGGAGTATTCGGAAACAATCGCGCGCGCTACCAACACCGTGATCCCCCCGAATTATCCCGTCGTCGGCCACGATGCCTTTCGCACGCAGACCGGCGTCCACGCCGCCGCCATCGCCAAGGCTTACCGGAACCACGATGTGAAGCTGGCGGACGCGATCTACAGCGGCGTCCCCGCGCATCTCTTCGGCCTCGAGCAGATCATCGAGATCGGTCCGATGAGCGGCAAATCCAACGTCATCTATTGGCTCGGCAAGCACGCCATCGCCGCGACCGACGATCTCGTCGACCGCATCCTCTTGGCGGCCAAACATTCTTCGAAGGTTCTGACGGAGGAAGAGATTCTGGCGCTCGTACCCGCATCGGCACGGCACTAGGCCAGGAATCTGCGTTCGACCGATATGGCCACTTCACAACCTCAGCCTGAAATCATCGTTCGCCCGCTGGTCGATTCCGACCTTGCGGCGGCAGACCGCATCGTGCGAGTTGCCTTCGGCACATTTCTCGGCATGCCCGATCCGGCCGCGTTCATGGGCGACGCGGGTTTCGTCCACACTCGTTGGAAAGCAGACCCCGCCTCCGTTCTCGCCGCCGAGCACAACGGCAAACTCATCGGCTCGAACTTCGCCACGAATTGGGGCAGCTTCGGTTTCTTCGGCCCGCTGACCATTGAGCCGCAGTATTGGAATCGCGGCGTTGCACAGCGCCTGCTCGGTCCGACGATGGAAATCTTCCGGCGCTGGGGCAACCGCCATCTCGGCCTCTATACGTTTCCGCAAAGCCCGAAGCACATGGCGCTCTACCAGAAATTCGGTTTCTGGCCGCGCGATCTCGTCGTCAGCTTCGCCAAGCCTGTCGACGGCACGCTCGACACGCCTGCCGACACCTCGCGATTCTCCGAATCCAGGCCCGCGGATCGCGAAAGCCTGATCGCCGCGTGCCGTGAAGTCACCGACGCGATCTTCGATGGCCTCGACGTCCAGCGCGAAATCCGCGCCGTCGCCGAGCAGCATCTCGGCGACACGATTCTCGTCTGGGACTCCTCTCGCCTCGCCGGTTTCGCCGTCTGCCACACGGGCCCGGGCACCGAAGCCGGATCGGGCCTCTGCTACGCCAAATTCGCTGCGGTCCGCCCCGGGCCGCGCGCGGAAGAAAACTTCGCGCGCCTGCTTCGCGGCGTCGAGGCCTATGCAGCCGCATCCGGCGCGCCCAGAGTTACAGCGGACGTCAACGTCTCCCGCCGCGAGGCGTTTCGCGCCATGCTCGCGCACGGATTCCGCCCGGAAAGGAACGGCGTGGCGATGGAAACGGGCGAAGCAGGCTCGGGTTACAACCGCCCCGGCGTATATGTCCTTGACGATTGGCGCTAGCATTCGCCGCACGAATCGCGTGAAAGTCGCGCTCATCTGCTGTATCTTTTTGTGGATGGCCCCGCTTTCGGCTCGCGTTGCTGAAGATCCCGTCGCGATGCTCGCGCACGATCCTCGCTGCGCGCGCGGCCTTGCGTGGATCGATAACAGCGTAGCCTGGGTCACCGACCAGCAGATTCGCCTCACAGAAATCCCCGCTCCCGAATTTGACGAAGCCCGCCGCGGCGCTGCGCTCAAGGAACTCTTCGCCGCCAACGGCTTCCAGACGCGCGTGGACAAGACCGGCAACGTGATCGGTGAGCGCGCCGGTGCGGACGCGAAAAGCGTCATTTTGATCGCCGCGCATCTCGACACGGTCTTTCCGGCCAACACGGATGTTCGCGTCAAGCGCACGGGCGGCCGCCTGATCGCGCCCGGAATCTCGGACAACGGCGCTGGCCTCGCCGCTCTGGCGGGCCTCGCGCGCTCGCTGGCCGAATCGCGCGTTCGCACGGACAAGACGATTGTTCTCGCCGGAGACGTCGGTGAAGAAGGCGAAGGCAATCTGCGCGGCATTCGCGCGCTCATCGACGCGTACGCCTCGCGTCTCGCCGCCGTCATCGCGCTCGACGGTCCTTCGTCCGATCACATCACCACGCAGGGCATTGCGTCCCACCGCGTCGAGGTGAGCGTCGCCGGCCCCGGCGGCCACAGTTGGTCCGACTTCGGCGCGCCGAATCCGATCACCGCGATCTCTCGCGGCATCGTCCGTTTTTCGTCGGTGTCGGTCCCGGATGATCCGCGCACCTCGTACAACTTCGGCGTTGTGGAAGGCGGCACTTCGGTAAATTCGATTCCTTCTCTGGCCGCTGTGAAGGTCGATTTGCGTTCCGAGGACGAATCCGAGCTCGGCCGCCTGGAATCCGCTTTGCGCGATGCCATGCAGACCGGCATGAACGACGAAATATCGGCTACCCGCGCATCCCGCGAGGCGCTTCAGATCACCTTCCGTTCTCTCGGATCACGGCCCGCCGGAAAGTTGCCGGAGGATTCTCCGCTGCTCGCCGCGATTCGCAATGTGGATCGCTATCTCGGCAATCGCTCGCGTCTCGAGCGCAGCTCCACCGACGCGAATATCCCGCTCTCTCTCGGAATTCCGGCGGTCGCGATCGGAGGAGGAGGGAAGGGCGGCGGCTCTCACACGCTCGAGGAGTGGTTCGATCCGTCGGGTCGGGAGCTCGGCCTCAAGCGCCTGTTCTTGACGGTGGTTTCTCTTGCCGGTTTCTCGCGCTGATCCAGCGCCGTTCTACTTCTCGATTTCGATGCTCTGCAGTTCGCCGTCGTACGCCCGGTGTTCCATCACGACATACATGATCGACGCGGTTCGCCCTTTCAGGTCCGTGCATGCGGGAAAGTCCTGCTTCTCCACGGCGGTGCGGTCGTCGTCATAGGTGAGGCGCGTGTAGTCGCGCCCGTGAAGCGAAAGCTGTCCGTCGCGCACGCTCACTTTGATCAGGATTTCGTTTCCCGTGCACGTCACGTCCGTCACTTTGCCTTCGGCTGTCACCTGGTCTCCCGCCAATCCTTTCACGGCGGGATTGGACGCACCGGGCGCGGGGCTTGCCGCAGCGGGGCTGCCGCGCAAGGGACCGGCCGTCGCGCTCGGATCGGAGCCCAGAAGTTCGAGTGTCTCGATGGTGGAGTCAGTGGCCTTGTACCGCGCGATCACGCGCACGCCTTTCAAGGAGTCGCAGGGCATGCCCATGATGGGTTCTCCCGCTGACGACAGGATCTTCACGCGAGCCGTCGGCGATTCGTGCAAGTGCAATTTCCCGGAGGGCGTGTCGAGATCGAATTGCCACCGATCGGCGCAGTTCACCTGCGCGACGGTCCCAGTTACCTGTGCGGCGTCGTCCGGCTTGCGGAGATTCGCGCGCGTGGGTGTCTGCGGTCCGGTGCTTGACGCTTGCTGCGCGCGCACGGCCGCAACCGTGCCGCTCGTCAGCAGGATCGTAAGAATCGCAATCGCGCCGGACTGGGAGCGCGAGACCATGAAATGCCGGCTTGTTTACTACATCCGATTGGATTGCGTCAATCGTTAACACCCGGGGACGACGGCCGTTCGTAGCATGGTTGTCCGGCTTGCCGCCGCGGCTCGCGCCGCATAGACTCGCTTCCTCGATGCGCGACAAACGTCTGCTCGCCGATCTCGCTCTCGCTGCCTGTACCGTGATTTGGGGCGCCACGTTCGTGGTTATCAAGGACGCCCTTGCCGGTATTTCCGTGATCGCGTATCTCGCCATCCGCTTCGGCCTGGCGTCGATCCTGATGGCGATCATCTATTGGCGATCGCTGCGGTCAGTCGGCATGAGCACGATCTGGGCCGGTGCCCAGATCGGCTTTTTCATGTTCGCGGGCTACATGTTTCAGATCACGGGCCTCCGATTCACCACGCCCTCGAAGGCGGCCTTCGTCACGGGAATGTTCGTCGTCTTCGTTCCGTTCATTCTGGCGATCTTCGTCCGGCGGCGCATCCCGGGATGGATTTGGGCAGGCGCCATCGCCGCGCTGTCGGGGCTCTACTTCCTGTCTGTGCCTCCCGAAGGACTCGGCGCGCTCGACCGCGGCGACCCGATCGTCTTCGGCTGCGCCATCATGTTTGCTCTGCACATGATCTTCATCAGCCGCAACGTCGAGCACCACTCGGTCGCGGCGCTCAGTTCGCTGCAGGTGATGACCACCGCCGTTCTCTCTGCGGCGCTGCTGCCGGTTGCCGCGGCCTTTGGCTGGGAAAAGCCCCGCATCGTTTGGACAGGCTATTTGGTGTTTGCGATTCTGGCTACGGCCGTTGGAGCCACGGTGATCTGTTTCTCGCTGCAGACCTGGGCGCAGAAGCACACCTCCACCGCGCACGCGGCCATCCTCTTGAGCCTCGAGCCCGTCTTCGCGGCGATCACGTCGCTGCTTCTCGGCCGCGAGCGATTCACTGGTCGCCTGATCCTGGGAGGCGCGTTGATTTTCGGCGGAATCTTGCTCGCCGAGTGGAAAGGTTCCGCGCCGGCAATGCCTGCTGCTCCCGAACCGATCGCGCCGTCCACGGAGTGAACTTCGATGAAGACGTCCCCGATCGCGAGAAAGATCGAGGCTCATCTGGACATGTTGAGATAGTCTAGCCACTCCTTGGAGGCGATCATGGCTTTGCTTCGCAGCATCGTGGGAGTGGTGGTGGGAATCATCGTGCTGACCGTTGCGTCGTTCGCGATCGAAGCCGTTGCCGATCCCGTCTTGATGCATTTGTTCCCGAATGCGCTGCCGAATCGCGCGGCGATGGAACAGAGCCTTCCGGCGAGCCTCTTTCTCTTTTTCTATACGAGTCTGTGCTTGGTGCTGGGCGCGTACGTCACCGCGTGGATTGCGGGACGCGCGTTCGTGCTGCACGCGCTAATCATGGGCGCTGTCGAATTTGTTTTCACCTTCCTGGCGATGTTGCATTTCGCCAACTTGCCCAAGCGAAACTTCATCGTCAGCTTGATTCTTACGATTCCTGTTGCTTGGATCGGTGGCGCCCTCCGTGCTCGGCAGGCCACCCGAGGCGCGGCGTCCTGATCTCGCGCTCGCCTGCTCTCGAGCGCATTTTCTAATCCGCCGCCGGGCGGCCTACAGTCGCGCTTTCAGGAGGCGGTACTTCTCCGTGAATTCGTACTTGCCGAATCGGCTGGCAAGTAAGGCGCGCGCGGTGAACTTTGCCCGGCTCAGCACCTGTGCGATCCACTCGAGGTCGCAGCCGGGCATGCCTTCCATGTACGCGCGAATCGAATTCCGGTAGTAGATTTCCGTGGGGCGTTCCATGCTGCGGTCGGTAGGCATGAGTTGACCTCCGTCGTTTTGGGAAGGGAACACCATTATACCCCCAGTCACTCAACTGCCGGCCCTTTCCTTCAACCAAGCCGGCGGGGCGCTCCATCCTTCGGTTTTGAACGGTGAGCGTTCCCGCGTAACCTTTCACCTTCTCGCTGGTTAATGCTATAGAGAGCGCGTTTTCCGGAGAACTTGTTGAAGGCCACACGGAAGGAAGCTGACGAAAAGCTTCTCGTCGCGGCGGCGCAGAAGGATCCCGCTCGCTTCACGGACCTCTATGAGGCGAACGTCGAACGAGTGTACGCCTTCGCGCTGCGGCGCCTCTCGAATCGCGCCGACGCCGAGGACGTGACGGCGGAAGTGTTCCAGCATGCACTGGCGAATATCGGGCAGTTCGAGTGGCGCGGAGTCCCGTTCGCGGCTTGGCTGTACCGCATCGCGCAAAACGCGCTCGCCGACCGCTGGCAGCGCGCCTCTCGGGAACAGGGAAGGCCGGCGTCCGACGACCCGCCGGACCCCGACACGCGCGTCGACCCGGAAGAGATCGAACGCCGGGCGCAACTCTTTCGTCTTGTCGCGACGCTGCCTGCCGAACAACGCCGCGTGATCGAAATGCGCTTTGGCGAAGAGAAGAGCATCGCCGAAATCGCGCGCGCGATGAAGCGCAGCGCCGGTGCGATCAAGCAACTTCAGTTCCGCGGTATCCGGGCCTTGCGCCAGCGTCTCGACAAGGACCGCGCCAGAAAGCGAGTCAGGAAAGCGGGCCGGAAGCGGGGTGGTTCCCATGGCTAAACGCAGCCCTGCCGAACAGTACGACCAGATTGTGGCGCGGCTTCTGGGTCGGCCGGATACTCCGCTGGAGCGCTCCGGTGCGACGCGTCCGTTCCGTGCGGGCCTGGCGCCGGTGCTCGAAATCGTCGGCGCGCTGAAGAATCTTCCCCGCGTCGGCTTCAAGGCGCGGTTGCAAGCGGATCTCGAAAGGAGAGCCTCGATGGCAACACAAGCGGCAAAGCCCGCGAATTACATGCGCGAAGGGTTTCACAGCCTCACGCCGTACCTGATCGTGCCCGGAGCCGCGCAGTGGATCGACTTCGTGAAGCGCGCCTTCGGAGCGGAAGAGCATTTGCGGGTGAAGCGTCCGGGCGCGGAGCATCTCATCATGCACGCGGAATTGCAGATCGGCGATTCGGTGGTCGAGCTCGCCGATGCGACCGCGGAGTTCGCTCCGATGTCCTCGACTCTGCTGTTGCGTGTTCCCGATGTCGATGCCGTCTACAACCGCGCGGTCCAGGCGGGTGCCAAGCCGTTCGATCCGGTCCGGGACAACCCCTACGGCACCCGCGGCGGTACCGTGACCGACGATTCCGGCAATCGCTGGCACATCTTCACGCCCGTGCCCGGCGATCAGATTTTCAAAGACTTTCGCAGCGTGACGCCCCATCTGTACGCTTCCGAGCCGGTGCGGCTGATTGAGTTTCTTCAGAGGGCGTTCGGCGGGAGCGAAATCTATCGGGCGCAAATGCCCGATGGCAGCATTCCTCACGCGCAGGTTCGCATCGGTGATTCGATCGTCGCGCTCGCCGGAGGCCGCGGCCCCTATCAGGCCATGCCGTCCAGCCTTCACCTTTTCGTGCCGGACACGGATGCCGCCTATGAGCAGGCTCTGCGAGCCGGAGCGACTTCGATCGGCGCGCCCGCGGATCATCCCTATGGCGAACGCGGCGCCGGTGTGATCGATCCGTTCGGGAATCGTTGGTTTATCGCGACGTATCTCCGAAATGCTCCGTCGCCGGAGCGGACGCCGTGACCGCTGGCCAATTCCGCCGCATCGCTCTCAGTATGCCCGACGCCGTCGAAAGTTCTCACATGGACCATCCCGATTTTCGAGTCGGAGGAAAGATTTTTGCGACGCTCGGCTACCCGGACAAGAATTGGGGAATGGTCAAGCTGCCACCCGATCTCCAGGCGAGATTCTACGAAGCGCACCCGACGGTCTTCGTCCCGGCGAAGGGTGCGTGGGGGAAGGGTGGCGCGACCACCGTGCGCCTGAAAGCGGTCAAGAAAGCCGACCTGCAACGGGCAATGCGAGCTGCCTGGCAGCTCGTCGCCCCGAAGCGTCTCGCCGCCCGATACCGTGCCGGCTAAGGCTCGTTAAGCGTCATTTTCGGGTCACTAAAGGGCCCTGAAGGCTGCTTAAGGGAGCATGGACCATGACGCATGTGCAGCACGATTTCTGACCGGAATTCCGTCCCGGGCGGACCTGCTTGCGGATTCCCGCGGAGGAGCTAATTCTTTGTGAGAGACGGCTGGAGTTGTCTGGATGCTTCGCTCTGCGGACGTACGCGATCGATCGCCAGCCCCGCTTGTGCGGCGATGACGGTGAAAACGTTGAGATCGTCGACCGTGAACATACCGCGCCGGGAAAGATTGTCGACGTAGAGCAGTCCAAAGCGGCGCTCCCGTTTGCCGAGCGGCGCGCACATGGCAGACTGAATGCCGGCGGCGACGATGCTCTTGCTGGCGGCGAGACGCGGATCGGCTTGCGGGTCGGTGACCAGCAGCGGGAGACCGCCGTGCATCACCTGTTTAATGATGCTCTGCGAAATCGTCAGTTGCGGCGCGGCTTGTACCGGCGTTGCATTCGCATCGCTGCGGTAACGGATCAGCGCCGGCTCGAAGCCGTAGCCGCCGCGGCTGAAATCTCCGCCGCCGATCGAGTCCTGGTCCAGCAGCATCACGAATCCGCGCTCGGCGCCGTCCATCTCCAGAACCAGATCCAAAATTCGGCGCGTGACCTCCGGAACCGTTTTCAGTTCTTCCAGCGTGCGGTTCACTCGATTGAGCAGCGCCATCAGGCGGTTCTCGTGCTCGGCCGCGCGGGCGCGATCTTGTTCCGACGGCGGACGCATGCCGTGCCCGGTGGTCGTGTTGCTGATCGGCTGTGCCGCCATGAAGCTGCCGGAGTAGGCCGACTGCGAAATCGCCGTCGCCACGCGGGGCGGCAGCTGCGGCGTGCCGTAGGTCACGGCCTCGCGCGTGGAGGAATCCCCGAAATAGCGCAGACGATATTCGCCGAGGATGATCTCGTCGTTCGGCTTGAGCGTCGCCTCCTTTGTCGCCACGCCGTTCACGCGAACTCCGTTGGCGCTGCCGCGATCGATGATCTGCCAGTGGCCGTCCGGAGTCGCGCGGACCACGGCATGGAGGCGCGAGATGCTGGAATTGTCGAGAATCAGATTGCTCGACTTCGCGCGTCCGACGGCGATGGGACGGTCCCCGAGCAATTCGAAGACGCGCGTGTCTTCCCCGGGATGATAGATGAGAAATCTTGGCATGGCGGCGACCCGATTCCCATCTTCGGCCCGGCCGGGAAGGGAATCAAGACGCGCGGCGCGGGGCTTGTCCGATGCCTAAACGCGCGCTACTCGTGGTGATATTTCACGTCGAGCGCAGCGTGAAGCGACGGGACGTGAAGATTCCTTTTCTCGAAGGCCGAAATTTCTTTCTCATGGACGAGCGTCAGTCCGATGTCGTCCAGCCCCTTGAGCAGGCACTCGCGGCGGAATGGATCGACGCTGAATGAATAGCGCAGGCCTTTGTCGTCCGTGACGATCTGCTGCTCCAGATCGACACTCACTTTGTAGCCCTCATTCGCTTCGGTCCGCTTGAACAGCTCATCGATCTGCGCGTCCGGCAGCGTGACGGGCAGAATGCCGTTCTTGAAGCAGTTGTTGTAGAAAATGTCGGCGTAGCTGGGCGCGATGATGGCGCGAAATCCATAGTCGAGAATCGCCCACGGCGCGTGCTCGCGGCTCGACCCGCATCCGAAGTTCGCGCGCCCCAGCAGCACGCTCGCGCCCTGATAGCGCGGCCTATTGAGGACAAACTCCGGATTCGGTTTTTCGCCCGGCAGATAGCGCCAGTCGTAGAAAAGAATCCGTCCGTAGCCTTCGCGCGTGAGCAGTTTCAGGAACTGCTTCGGCACCATCTGGTCGGTATCGACGTTCACACGATCCAGCGGCGCGACGAGTCCGGTGTGCTTCGTGAATGCTCTCATGTCATTCGGCTCCATCTACGGCCGACCATTTGCGGACATCGACGAAATGGCCTTCGATTGCAGCGGCCGCGGCCATGACCGGGCTGACGAGGTGCGTACGGCTGCCCTTGCCCTGGCGGCCCTCGAAGTTTCGATTGGAAGTGCTGGCGGATCGCTCGCCGGCGAGCAGCACGTCGTCGTTCATCGCGATGCACATGCTGCAACCGGAGTCGCGCCATTCGAAGCCGGCGTCGCGGAAAATCCTGTCGAGACCTTCCTTCTCCGCCTGCGCCTTTACGACGCGCGAGCCGGGCACGACCAGCGCTTGCTTCAGCGATTTCGATACGTGCTTTCCGGCAACGAGGCGCGCCGCAGCACGAATGTCCTCCAGCCGCGAATTGGTGCACGAGCCGATGAAGACGCGATCGACCGGAATGTCTTCCATCTTTGTGCCGGGCAGCAAACCCATGTAGGCGAGCGCGCCTTCGGCTGCCTTTCGGTCGACGGGATCGGCGAAGGACGACGGATCGGGAACGCGGCCCGTCACCTGCGTGACCATGCCGGGGTTTGTGCCCCAGGTGACCATCGGAGCGAGCTCTTCGGCCTTCAAGACGACTTCCTTGTCGTATTTCGCGCCGGGATCGGTTGCGAGCGACTTCCAGTAGTCGACTGCGAGCTGAAGATCCTTGCCCTGTGGCGCGAACGGCTTGCCCTCGACATAGGAGAACGTCGTGTCATCCGGCGCGACCATGCCGGCCCGCGCGCCGCCTTCGATCGACATGTTGCACATCGTCATGCGGCCCTCCATCGAGAGGCCGCGGACGGCATCGCCGGTGTATTCGGCGACGTGGCCGTTGCCTCCGGCGATGCCGATCCTGCCGATGATCGCGAGAATCATGTCCTTCGCTGTGACTCCGCGCGGCCGCTGGCCCTGGAATTCGATCTTCAATGTCTTCGACTTGAATTGCGAGAGGCATTGCGTGGCGAGGACGTGCTCGACCTCGCTGGTGCCTATGCCGAATGCCAGCGCGCCCAGCGCACCGTGCGTGGAGGTATGGCTATCGCCGCAAACGATCGTACAGCCGGGAAGCGTGATGCCCAGCTCCGGGCCGATCACATGGACGATGCCTTGATTGCGGCTGTTCATGTCGAAGAGATTGATGCCCGCTTCCTGGCAGTTGCGCGCGAGGGCGTCAAATTGGGCGACGGCGTCGGGATCAGCCAGCGGCAGAGCGCGGTTCTTCGTCGAGACGGAGTGATCCATCACGGCGAAAGTCAGCTCCGGCCGGCGGACTTTGCGTGCCGCGGATTTGAGGCCCGCAAATGCCTGCGGCGAAGTGCCCTCGTGCACGAGGTGGCGGTCGATATAGATCAACGAGGGTTGCCCCGGCTCTTCGTGGACGACGTGCGCGTCCCAGATTTTTTCGTAGAGTGTTCGTGGAGTCATGTCTGCACCATTCCCCTGGCGCATTGTAACAAGTCCGGCGCGAGCCAGCGACTGAAGGCGCCGCGAGCGGGCCGCGTTGAACCCGCGGAATTCCGCGCCGCGAATGACAAGCTACGCCGGAGCGTAATACGTGTCCAATATTAAGAAAATATGCTGTAATATGTGATACGTATGAGCATAGAACTGCGCCATCTCCGGTATTTCGCGGCGGTCGCCGACGAGCTGAGTTTCACGCGCGCGGCGGCGCGTCTCCACATTGCACAGCCGCCGCTGAGCCAGCAGATTCGGCAGCTCGAAGACGAATTGGGTGTGAGGCTTTTCGATCGCACGAAGCACGAAGTGCGGCTAACCGGAGTGGGCCGCGCGGTGCTGGAAGAGGCGCGGCGAACGCTGACGCAGGCGGGGCGGGTGGCGATCGCGGCGCGCCGGGCCGCCGAAGGCCAGACCGGCAGCTTGACGGTGGCGTTCTCCAGCTCGATGCCGCATACAGTGCTGCCTCGCGTGCTTCGCGCGTTTCGCGCGCGCTTCCCCGAAGTGGCGCTGACTCTGCACGAACGCAGCACGGAGGAGCAGGTGGAGCTGCTGCGGAGCGGAAGTGTGGACGTGGGATTTTTGCGATTGCCCGTCGAGGACGCGGCGCATTCGCTGGTGATCGAACCGATCCTTGTGGAGAGGCTGGTTCTGGCGCTTCCGAAAGGGCATCGCCTGGCGAAGCAGCGGGCGGTGGCGGTGAAGTCGCTGGCAAAGGAGCCGTTCGTTTCTCTGCCGCGCCATGCTGCGCCCGGGCTGCACGATCAGATCGAAGCGATTTGCCGCCGCGCGGGATTCCGGCAGATCGTTGCGCAAGAGGCCCAGCAGATTCAGGCGATCATCGGCCTGGTCTCCGCGGGGCTTGGAGTGGCAATGGTTCCGGCCTCAACGCAAAGCCTGCAGCCGGAGCAGGTGACATACCGCGCCATCAAGGGACCGCCGGCGATCACGAAGACGGCCGTGGCGTATGAGGCCGGGAACGATTCTCCGGTACTGCGGTCGTTCCTGCGGGTCGTCGCCGGCGAAATGAAATCCAGAAAGCAGAGTTCCGCGCGCGTGTATACTGCGGCCATGTAACGCCTGAATTACTGGCTGCGACGGAGGGGACGATGACGCGAAGAGCAATTCTACTGGGACTGTTGCTGGCGGCCGGATTCGGGGCGGGGGCGCGTGCGCAGGACCAGAACGGTCCGATCAAGGCGCCGCCGGCTTCGACGCCGCGTCCAGCGCGGATCCGCGTGGGCGGAAACGTGCAGGCGGCAGGTTTGATTCATCGAGTAGACCCGGTCTATCCGCAGATCGCGAAGGCGGCGCACGTTTCGGGCACAGTGGTGCTGCACGTGATTGTGGCGAAAGACGGATCCATCGAAAAAGTGGAGTACGTGTCCGGACCGCCGCTGCTGCAACAGGCAGCAATGGACGCTGTGCAGCAATGGAAGTACACGCCGACACTGCTCAACGGCGAACCCGTCGAAGTGGACACGACCGTGCAGGTGGTGTTCACGCTTGGAGACGCGCCGGCGCCCGATAGTCAGGCGGGCGGTCAGCAGGCCATTGATCCGCAATTGAAGGCGGACATCCTGCGCTTGTTCGAGGTGCTGCACGTGCAAGAGAGGGCGAAGGACATCGGGCACTCGATGTTTCAGACCCTGCGGCCCACGCTGCTGGCCTCCTTGCCGCCAACGCCGAACCGGGAGAAGATCGTGGACGCCTACACCGACCGGTTGCTGGCGCTGTTTTCTTCCCAGGAGTTCATGGACCGCTCGACGGAACTCTACGCGAAGTATCTTTCCGACGCGGACGTGAAGGCAATCACGGAGTTCTATCAAACTCCGGCCGGGCAGCATTTCAGCGATATCACGGGCAATCTGGCTTCCGAGGGCGTGCAAATCGGGCAGCAGCTGGCGCTGGAAAACCTGCCGGGCATACTGAAAAGCCTGTGCCGCGATTTTCCGGAGCTGCAAGGAAACGCAAACTTCTGTCCGAGCCAAAGCCCGACGAAAAAGAGCCTGCTGATTCCGCCCGGCCCCCAGATTGACGCCGCAAAGACCGGCGATTAGCGCGATCAGTACGCCGCGGTGAAGCGCTTGCGAATGAATTGCGGCTTTTCGATTTCGTCGACGAGCGCGACCGCGTAATCTTCCGCGGAGATGCGGCTTTCGCCTTTGGCGTCCGCGACGAGCTGTTCGGTGCCCAGACGGAACTTTCCGGTGCGCGTGCCGGGCTGGATGAGGGCCGCCGGACTGAAGTAGGTCCAGTCGATGGAAGTCTTGCGCAGAGCCGCCAGCGCATCGCGGTGCGCGCTTGCGATCGGCTTCCATGCCTCCGGAAAGTTCGGCGTATCGAGTATCTGCACTCCCGGGGCGATTTCCAGGCTCCCTGCACCTCCCACCATGATGAGGCGGATCGAGCGGTTGGCGGCGTTGCCCGCTGCGGTGACCGCTTCCGTGAGCGTGCGGACCGAATCGATGGCCTGGCGAGGATCGTCCTTTGGCGGCGAGCAGGAGCTGACGAGGACGTCGGCGCCGGCCAGTGCCGGGATCACCGTTTCGGGTTTCATGACGTCGCCGGCTTTCACCTCGACGTTCGGCTGTTTCGCGACTTTGGAAGGATCGCGCGCGACGACGGTGACTTGGTGCTTTCGAGAAAGCGCTTCGGCGAGGATGCGCTGGCCGATCATTCCGGTGGCGCCAATGAGTGTGATTTTCATGTGAAGAGTCTCCTTTGTCCGGCTGTGCCGATTCGCCCAGGAATCGGCGTCCGGCGCGGGCGTCACGATTCGCGTGCGTGATAGAATCGCGAATTCTTCGGCTGATTCTCTGACAAGTGAGTGCAATAAGCCAAGCCCGGAAAGAAGAGTTACGCCCGTGCCCGCTCTGCGGAGGGCTGGAGCGCACGGCGCTGTTCCGGCGCGACGAATGGGAAATCGTCGAGTGCGCGGCGTGCCGGATGGTTTTCATCGGAGGAACGCCGCTGGCGTACGACGTGCAAGCAGCCGACTACGATTGGGCGGACGAGCACGCGAAGGAGTTCCGGCGCCGGCAGCAAAGGCAGCCGACGATGCTGCGGCTCTCGCGATGGCTGAGGCCGCTGCGGCCGGACACGAACGGCCGGATGCTTTCGCAGACGCTGCGCTGGAGAAGGGAAGGGAAGCTCGTCGACTTCGGATGCGGCGACGGCGGTTTTCTGGAGCTGGCGGCGAAATATTTCGACGTGACCGGAATCGAGCTGAGTCCGCGGAGCGCCGAGGTCGCGCGCGACCGCGTGCCGGGCGCGAGGATTCTGGTTGGGCCGCTGACGGAGGTGGCGGAGCGCGAACTGCCGGCGGAGGGCTTCGACGTGGTGACGCAGTTCGGATACATCGAACACGAGTGGAATCCGCTGGCGGGGCTGCGCGGGGCTTATCGAGCGCTGAAGCCGGGCGGAGTGACCATACTGAAGACTCCCAACTACGCGAGCTGGAACCGGCACATCCGAGGCGTCGATTGGTGCGGGTACCACATTCCGGGGCACTGCAACTACTTCACGCCGGAGACTCTCTCAGAGCTGCTGCGCAAAGCAGGATTCCAGCCGCTGGCGCGGCCGATCGCGGACTGTTCGCCATTCAGCGATTCGCTGTGGATGGCAGCGCGCAAGCCCGCCTGACGCGCCGCAATATGCGGTTCGTTCTTGTCCTCTCCGCCTCCTTTGTTCGCCTGACTCCCGGCACGACGAACATCGCATTTTGAGCTGGCCTTTCGCCTGTACAAAAACTGTACCGCGACAGCGTTGACGCGAAAGGCGCGCGCGCGTATCTTCCCGCGAGATTCGGCAATCAGTTTCGAATCCGGCTACCTACCAGCCCGTTGCCAGCCTGGCGAACGCCAGGCGGGAAACCTTCCTCCCCAGCCTCGAGGTTTCGCCGCGGACGTGTGTCCAGTTCTCGCCAGCAAAACACAGAAGGAGAGAGGCGATGAGAAACGGGGCGAAAATAGCGACGAGTGTAGCGGCGCTTTTTTGCAGCACGGCGCTGCTGGTGCAGGCGCAAAGGGGAGGCTTGACCGCGAGCGATCCGGGAGTGCGCAGCGACACGGTGGCGGTGGGCCAGCCGCTGCCGACGCTGAGCGTGTCGCAAATGCAGTTCTTTCAGGACGGCCTGGGCCGGTTCATCGAAGTGGATTCGGTGAGCGGCACGATCGGCGGCGAGCCGGGCAAAGGTCTGGGGCCGGGATTCAATTCGAACAGCTGTTCGAGTTGCCATGCGCAGCCGGCCACGGGCGGGACGAGTCCGAGCGCGAGCGTGTTCCCGAACATCGGCCCGAATCCGCAGTTACTGGCCGCGACCGACGCGGGCGCGACGAACTCGATTCCGCCGTTCATCACGAGCGACGGGCCGGTGCGTGAGATGCGATTCCCGTTCCTGGTGATGGGAGGCCGCCTGACTTCGATTCCTGACGGGAGCGTGCACGACCTGTTTACGATCGCGGGGCGCTCCGATGCAGCCGGCTGCGCGATGAGCCAGCCGAATTATCAACTGATGCTGCAGCTCAACAACATCATTTTGCGAATTCCCACGCCCGTCTTCGGCGCGGGGCTGATCGAGAACATTCCCGACGCGGCGATTCTCGCGAACATGAACTCGAAATCGGGCTTGAAGCAGCAGCTCGGCATCTCGGGGCATCCGAACGTGAGCGGCAACGACGGAACGATCACGCGATTCGGATGGAAGGCGCAGAACAAGACGCTCGAGGTTTTTGCCGGAGAGGCCTACAACGTCGAGATGGGGGTGACGAACGAGCTCTTCGCGAACGAACGAGCGAATCCGCCGAGTTCGTGCCTCTACAACTCGACGCCGGAAGATGCCACGAATTTCGACCAGTCGGGCGCGCAGATTCCGAGCGACACCGTGCAGTTCGCGACGTTCATGAGATTCCTCGCGCCACCCGTTCCTTCGACGCACGGGATTCGGGGCAATCCGCCGGCGACTTCAATTCAGAACGGACGGCAATTGTTTTCGCAGCTACACTGCGATTTGTGCCACACGCCGACGCTGCAAACCGGACCGTCGAACCTGACGCCCGGGTTGAGCAACCAGACAGCGGCACTCTATTCCGATCTGCTGGTGCACCACATGGGCTCGGGGCTGGCGGATCAAGTGTCACAGGGAGCAGCGGGGCCGGACGAGTTTCGCACCGCGCCGCTGTGGGGAGTGGGACAGCGCATCTTCTTCCTGCACGACGGGCGGGCAACTCCGGCGAACGGCGGATTGCTGACCGCAATCCAGGCACACGCGGGGCGCGGTTCGGAAGCGAACGGCGTGATCAGCCTGTTCAACAATCTGAGCGAGCAGCAGAAACAAGACCTGCTGAACTTCTTGCGATCATTGTAGAGGGCGATCTTCCCACGGCGGAGCCGGAACGGGGACCGGCTCCGCATCTCTCCTGCGCGGCCGAATCAGGCGGTCACTTCCGGAAGTGTGGCATCACTTCGCTGGTAAAGAGTTCGAGCGAGCGGACGCTTTCTTCGTGCGTGAGATCTCCGTACGCGAACCGCGCCATGAAGTAGTCGGCGCCGCTTTCCTGAATATCCTGTTCGATCCTCGCGCGGACCGTGGCGGGCGTCCCGGTGAAGAGCGTCGATTCGCTGGAACGCAACACTTCATCGAGAGTGAAGTGGGTGGCGCCGTGCTTCCGCCAGAGGTAGACCAGGCTTTCGTAGAAACCTCTCGAGCCGAACATTCCGCGCTCGCGCGCCTTCTCATCCGATTCCGCGACATAGAGGTTTCGCGCGACGCCGACGCGGGGCATCTTCAGACCTTTGCCGCCGTGGGCGGCATTCCATGATTCCTTGAACGCGTCGACAACAGGCCGGGCCTCAGCGGAGCCGAGCAGCGTGCCGAGATTCATGTTGTGTCGCGCCACGCGCGCCGCGCTCTCCGGGCTGTTGGTTGCGTACCACATCGGAGGATGCGGCTGCTGGAACGGCTTCAGCTCGATGGGGACATTCGTGTAGTCGAAATACTTGCCGTGGTAATCCACGCAGTCCTGCGTGAGCGCCTGCATCAGCACGGCAACCGCCTCGCCGTAGATCGCTGGCGCTTCCTGTTCCTTGACGTTGAAGAATCCCAGCTCGACGCCGGAAACTCCGCGGCCAGTGCCGATCTCGAGCCGGCCGTGGGTCAGATGGTCGAGCATGCAGATCTCGGAGGCGAGGCGGAGCGGGCTATAGAGCGTCGCGATCAGAACCAGCGGAACGAAGCGGATGCGCTGCGTGATGCGGGAAGCGGCGGCATAGAAAATGAGCGGCGAAGGAGCCAACCCGAGGGGCGTGAAGTGGTGCTCGGTCACGTGGTAGGCGTAGAAGCCAGCCTTGTCGCAGATTTCGAGCAGCTTCAGGCGGCTGTCGTAGGTTTCGGCAATCGGCTTGTGCTGCCGGTCCACGTGGTCGATAACGCCAAAGTCGACTTTCATCGGGTCGCCTTCCCGGGAGAGTTTAGCCGGCGCGATCGCCGGTCTAGCCATTTGAGTGGGGAGACTCTACCGCCGAGTTCGGAGATTGGCAAACCGGGGCGCAGCCCGGGAGGCCGGACGTGGCGGTCAAGACATGCTGCGGACGCGCCCGAACTTGCTCGGTTGGGAGCGGTGCTATACTGAGGATTCAGCCCAGCCGAGTGGACGCAAAGGAGTGGGAGGATGGGGATCCAATTTCGCGAGCTTTGGAGTTGGGTGAGGCACCGAAAAGCGTTCGCATCGCTCCTCGTTGCCATTACGCTATGCGTCGGCATCCTAATCGGCAGCGTGATTTCCGGGCGGGCGACGCGGGCACAGGCGCCCAACGGCGCGTCGCTGCTGGCCGTTCCCGATCCCATCAGCCTTTCCGGCGCGTTTGCAAACATCAGCAAGAACCTGGGACCCGCCGTGGTGAACATTTCCACGACACAGCTGATTGAGAAGCCCAAGGCCGGCGGCAAGACGCCGAAAGGTCAGGGTGGCGACGGCTTTCAGGATTTCTTCGACCGGTTCTTCGATTCGCCGGACGACGGTCCGGACGCGGAGCGGAGCCTTGGCTCCGGCGTGATCGTCGACAAGCGCGGCTTCATTCTGACGAACGATCACGTGATCGACCAGGCGACGAAGATTCAGGTCGCTCTCGACGGCGACGGCAGCCATTACAGCGCGCGGGTGATCGGCACGGACAAGGATACGGACCTCGCGGTGATCAAGATCGACGCGGATCACGAATTGCCGGTCGCGAAGCTCGGCAATTCCGACGGCGTGCAGGTGGGCGACTGGGTTCTTGCGTTCGGCAGCCCGTTCGGGTTGAACTCGACGGTGACGGCGGGAATCGTGAGCGCGAAAGACCGCTCGAACGTGGGCCACCAGTTCCAGCGCTTCATTCAAACGGACGCCGCGATCAACCCGGGCAATTCGGGCGGACCGCTGGTCAGCATGGCCGGGGAAGTGATCGGCATCAACACCGCGATCTACACGGGCAGCAGGGGATTCGAGGGAGTGGGATTTGCGCTGCCTTCGAACACGGCGATCACGGTCTACAACCAGCTGATCACCACCGGCAAGGTGGTGCGCGGGTCGATCGGCGTCACATTCCAGGAAGAAAACAGCAACAATCCGGTGCTGATGAAGGCCTTGGGCGCGCCCTACGGTATCGTGATCGAGGCCGTGGAGCCGGGCAGCCCGGCGGACAAGGCCGGCCTGCAGGCGGGCGACGTAATCACCGATGTGAACGGCCGCGCCGTGCACACGGGCGCCGATCTGGTGAACCCGATCGCGCAGACGCCGATCGGGCAGGACGTCGATCTCCACTACGTCCGCAACAAACAATCGAAGGAAGTTTCGTTGATGGTTGCGGATCGCGCGAAGATTTTCCCGCAATCGGCGCAGGACGATGAAGAACAGACGGACAAATCCGAAGAGCCGAGCCAGTTCGGCCTGCGTGCAGAGGATCTGACGCCCGATCTGGCGCACAAACTCGGCATGGGGAAGCTGAGCGGCGCCGTCATCACGCAGGTCGATCCGGCGAGCTTCGCGGAAGACGTTGGGTTCACACGCGGCGACGTGATCGTCGAAATCAATCACATTCCGGTGAACTCGATCTCGGACTACCGCGCGCAGATGGCGAAAGTGAAGCCGGGAGACGACGTGCTCTTCCGGATTGCGCGCCGGTCGGACGCAGATCGCGTGCTGACGCTGTTCCTCGCGGGCACAGTTCCCGCGAAGTAGCGACCCTTTGGCGACACCGGGCAGGCCGAGGCTTGCCCGTGTCTTGGCCGCCGTGCCATACTCCGGCTCCCCGCAAATCTTGGAATGGGGAGTCTAGGCGATGCGAAAGCTCAACCGTATTTCCCTCCGTTCGATCACTCTTGCCAGTTTTGTCTTCCTGCTGCCGGCCGCGGCTATTGCCGGAGGCGGCGCCGGAGCGCCCGCGCCGCATCCCGTGCGAGATGTGAAGGTCTGGACGAATGAGGATGTGATGGCGCTGGGCCCGCGATTTGAGACAACGGCCGCGCCAGCCGCCCCTGTGGCCCAGGCGACGACCACTGCCGTGAGCGCCCCAGCCGCCGCGCCGATCGCACCTGGGCAGGGCCCGCAGTGGTATGCGGAGCAACTGACAGCGCTGGAGAACGAGCTGGCTACTGTTTCGGGCAGAGAGCAGTATCTTCGCAACTTCCGCGCGTCCGGCACCGCTGTGGGAACGGGCATGAACGTGGTTGCGCCGTGCGAAGGAGTGGGTACGGACAACCTGATCGCGCAACTGGCAGCGCGCCGGATGGAAATCAGCCGCGAGATCGATGCGCTGGGCGATACGGCGCGAATCAACGGCATGGCGCCCGGGATTCTGGTCGCGGGGCGCGGCCGAGCAAACCTAACCGCGCCGACGGCCGCACAGCGGCAGCAGTCTTTGGAAGAGCGATCCCGAAGTGTTTCGGAAGAGCTGGCCCAGACTGAGACCACGCTGGCGGCAGCGCTCGCCGAGGCAACCGCGAAGGGGATAACGCTGGCGGAGCCGAATAGTCGATGGGGCGGCAACATGACGACGAACATGCTGCAGGGACTCTACAACCGCCGGGGCGCGTTGCAGAGTGAAGCGGCCGCGATTCAGGAGCAGCGGGCGATCAAGGCGGCGTCGCGATAGAGGGCCGGGCAGGGAGCGACTTGGAATGAACAAAGGGTTGGGTGACGGAGCTTGGGCGTTCATCGCCGCCGTGGTGCTGCTGGGACTCGCATCGCTGGTCGTGTTCGTGATTCAGCCCGGCGGGTCGCAGGTCGGCTGGTATACGGCGCTGCTGCCCGGCTCGATGGTGAGCATGATGCTGACCGGCGTATTTCAGAGCGCCATGCCAAACGCTCAGCGGATGGCCTACCTCTGCTCAACGCTGGCGCTGAGTTTCGTGTGGTACCTGCTCATCGCGTACATTGTGGTGAAGGCTGTGCGAGGGGCCGGCGCGAAGAAAGCCTGAACGAGACTGTAGCGGCGGGGCGTTGCCTCATTGGTTCTGCACGCGGCCGGGCGGCTTGAGTGGGTTCGGAGAATTGGGATAATTGGGGTATTGAAGGGGCGGCGCAGCAGACGACATAGGGAAGGGATCCAGCGTCGATTTACAGGGCGACGATCGATGAAATGGCTGAACATCAGCGCTTCTGTGGCGCTCGCATTGGCTGTTTTGGCGGGCCCGGCGAGTTCTGCTCGGGCGGGCCAGAGTGACGCGGCGACCTCCTCTTCCTCGACATCCGCGAAGCCGAGCTCGTCCAAGCGGTCCACTCATAAACGCAAGCACTCCTCCCGGCGTCAGCCGGGGCAGAAAGCCCCCACAACGGACCGAATCTCCGAAATCCAGTCGGCTCTGGCGCGGGGCGGATACTACCGAGGCGATCCAAGCGGCAAGTTCGATGGGAACACGGTGGTCGCGCTCGAGAAGTTCCAGTCTGCGAACGGACTTGACGCCAACGGAAAATTGGACGCGCCAACGCTGCAGAAGCTCGGCCTAGGCTCAGACATCGCGGGTGTGGCCGCGCCGAAGCCGGTGGTGCCGAGCTGCTGTTCGATGGCTGCTCCGACGGCCGCGACGCCGACGCTTTGCTGCTCGACGGCCGCTCCGGCGGCACCGAGCCCGTCCGGCGGTGGGGCGGAGAAGGCGGCCACGACCGGCCCGCTCGCTTCCGATCCGAAACCGGCTCAACCGTAGCCGCTCGAATTGACGCATTTGCCCCGCGGTTGCTAACCTACCTGTTCCGTTGGATCTCAGCGACAAATCGCAACGTTGAACCCGCGCATCCAATCGTCCGTGCAGGAGTCTGAGGAGGTTTCATGGCAACTGCCTTTGCTCCGAAAGTCTTCAAGAACTACATCAATGGCGAATGGGTCGAGGCCCGCGGCGGAAAGGCCATCGAGAACCGCAATCCCGCAAACCGCGACGAGCTGGTGGGAATGTTTCCGGGGTCGAGCGCCGAGGATGTGCAGGACGCCGTGGAGGCGGCGCGGACGGCCTACCGGAAGTGGCGGCTCGTCCCCGCGCCAAAGCGCGCGGAAATCCTGTTCCATGCGGCCGAGATCCTGGTGAAGCGCAAGGAAGACTACGCGCAGGACATGACGCGCGAGATGGGCAAGGTGCTGGCCGAGACGCGGGGCGACGTGCAGGAAGCGATCGACATGACGTACCTGATGGCCGGCGAAGGACGGCGGCAGTTCGGTCACGTGACGCCGTCGGAGCTGCCGAACAAGTTTGCGATGGCGGTGCGCATGCCGGCGGGCGTGGCCGGAATGATCACGCCGTGGAATTTCCCGATGGCGATTCCGTCGTGGAAGGCGATGCCGGCACTGGTGTGCGGCAACACGATCGTGCTGAAGCCGGCGGAAGACACGCCGCTTTCCACTTACAACCTGACGCAAGCGCTGGCCGAAGCGGGATTGCCGCCCGGAGTGCTGAACGTGGTGTTCGGCGACGGGCCGGGCGCGGGAGCGCCGATCCTGGAGAGTCGCGGCGTCGATCTGGTGAGTTTCACGGGCTCGACGGAAGTAGGACGCATCGTCAGCGTAGCGTGCGCGCCGACGTTCAAGAAGTGCCATCTAGAGATGGGCGGGAAGAACATCATCATCGTGATGGACGACGCGAATCTGGATCTGGCCGTCGATGGGGCCGTGTGGGGCGGGTTCGGCACGACAGGGCAGCGCTGCACGGCGGCGAGCCGCGTGGGGGTGCACAAGAAGGCATACGGCGAATTTGTGGAGCGGTTTGTGGCGCGCGTGAAGCAGCTGAAGGTCGGCGACGGGTTGGACGCGGCGACGCAGATGGGGCCGTGTATCAACGAGCAGCAACTGCAGACCGTGATGAGCTACGTCGAAATCGGCAAAGGGGAGGGCGCGAAGCTGGCGACGGGCGGGCACCGTTTGGAAACGGGGGCGCACGCGCGGGGCTGGTTCCACGAGCCCACGGTGTTCACCGACTGCAACGCGAAGATGCGAATTTGCCAGGAAGAGATTTTCGGTCCCGTCGTGGCGGTGATTCCGTTCGGCAGCTTCGACGAAGCGCTGGAGATCGCGAACGGCGTGAACTACGGGCTTTCGGCCTCGATCTACACGCGCGACGTGAACAATGCGTTCCGCGCACAGCGCGATCTGGAGACGGGGATCGTCTACGTGAACGCGCCGACGATTGGGGCGGAGACGCATCTGCCGTTTGGCGGCACGAAAAATACGGGCAACGGGCACCGGGAAGCGGGGCTTGCGGCGCTGGACTTTTACTCGGAGTGGAAGACAGTGTACGTCGACTACTCGGACCGGCTGCAGCGCGCGCAAATCGATGCGTAGAATTTACCGGCTCGCGCCCTCGGTTTGACACAAAAGCGGCGGACGAGCAGAATATTTTCGCGATGGGTGGCGGGCGGCAAGGTCTTCCGGGCAGCTCTCCAATCGCAATCGACGTCTTAGATTAGGAGGCCGGACGCGTGTGCTCCGGCTTGATCCGAATGGGGAGACGAGGATGAATCAAAGATTCGGCTTCATGGTTGTGGCGGCTCTCATCTTTCTGTTGCCTGTGACGCTTTCTTCACAGTCCGTGGCGTCGCGCGATCAGGGCGCGAATCTGGCGCCCGCGCCGGCGGGATGCGGGCAGTTTGCCGCTGCGGCCGATCCCGGCGGCCCGGACGAAACGGGAGCGGCACGCGGATTTGACCTTGCCAACCTCGATCGCTCCGTTTCTCCCTGCGACGATTTCTACAAGTTCGCGAACGGCGGCTGGATGAAGAACAATCCGATTCCGGAGAACCGGGCGGCGTGGGACACCTTCAACAAGCTCCGAAACAGCAACGACGAAGCGCTGCACAAGATTCTCGAAGATGCGGCCGACGACAAGTCAGCCAAAGCGGGAACGAACTGGCAGAAAATCGGCGATTTCTACGCGAGCTGTATGGACGAAAGCCAGGTCGAATCCGCGGGCACCAAACCAATCGAGGAGGAGTTGCAGCGCATTGCGGCGATCCAGGACGCGGCGGGGCTGCAATCGGAGATCGCGCATCTGCACCACCGGGGCGTCGGCGCGGCTTTCGTATTCGGCTCAGAATCGGACCTGAAGGACAGTGCCCACGTGATCGCGGGCGCGGGGCAGGGCGGACTGGGATTGCCGGACCGGCAGTATTACGTGGACGATGACGACCGCTCGAAGCAGATTCGGGCCGCCTACGTGCAGCACGTGGCGAAGATGTTGCAGTTGATGGGGGAAAGCCAGGCGACGGCCGCGGCGGAAGCGAAAACCGTGCTCGATTTGGAGACGGCGCTCGCCAAGGTGTCGAAGAAGCGTGAAGCATTGCGCGATCCGGAATCGAACTATCACCGGATGACGCTCGCACAGCTGAAGGATCTGACGCCTCATCTGGCTTGGCGGGAATACTTCAAGGAGGTTGGCACCCCAGAACTGAAGGATGCCGATATCGGCCAGATCGAGTTCTTCCAGGGGCTGGACGCGTCGATGGCGTCAGTGCCGCTGGAGCAGTGGAAGGTGTACCTGCGCTGGCACGTGATTCACTCGATGGCGGAAAGTCTGCCCGCAAGGTTTGTCGACGAGAATTTCGACTTTTACGGCCGCACGTTGACGGGAGCCAAGGAAATTCTGCCGCGCTGGCAGCGGTGCGTGCAGGCAGCGAACGCGCATCTCGGCGAGGCGCTGGGTGAGTACTACGTCCAGCGCTATTTCCCGCCGGAATCGAAAGAGCGGGCATTGCAGATGGTGAAGAACCTGATGGCCGCGCTTCACGACGATCTGGAAACACTCGATTGGATGAGCCCGGCGACACGAGAGCAGGCGCTGAAGAAGCTGGCGGCGATGAACCTGAAGATCGGCTACCCCGACAAGTGGCGCGACTACTCGAAGTACAAGGTGGACCGCGGACCGTACGCGGAGAACGTGATGCGCGGCAACGCATTCGAGGTGGGGCGCGACCTGGCGAAGATCGGAAAGCCGGTGGACCGCGCGGAATGGGGCATGACGCCGCCGACGGTGAACGCGTACTACAATCCCTACTTCAACGAGATAGTCTTCCCCGCAGGCATCCTGCAGCCGCCATTTTTCGATCCGAAGGCGGACGACGCGATCAACTACGGCGCGATGGGTTCCGTGATCGGACACGAGATGACGCACGGCTTCGACGATCAGGGCGCAAAGTTCGACGCGCGGGGCAATCTGAACAACTGGTGGACGCCGGAGGATATGAAGAATTTTCAGGCGCGAGGCGAGTGCATCGCCAGCCAATTCGGCTCGTACGAGGTCGAGCCAGGGCTGCACGGCAACGGGAAGCTGGAGGAGGGCGAGAGCATCGCGGATCTGGGTGGAATCACCCTCGCTCACGCGGCGCTCGAGAAGACGCTGGCCGGGAAGGCGGCCCCGGAGCCGGTGGACGGCTTCACGGCGGAACAGCGATTCTTCCTGGGATGGGCGCAGATATGGGCGGCGAATCTGCGGCCGGAATACGCGCGGCTGATCGCGAAGACGAACGAGCATCCGCTCGATCGGTTTCGCGTGAACGGGCCGATGTCCAACCTTCCGGCGTTTGCAAGAGCATACGGCTGCGCTACGGACTCGAAGATGGTCCGGCCCGCCGAGCAGCGCTGCCGGATCTGGTAGGCGGCCGGCGAAGCTATTTTTCCTTTGCCGCGAGGATGCGCTCGATCTGCGCGAAGTGGTTCAGGTCGTGGCCGGCGAACATTTTCGCGATCGTTTCGACGCTCTCCTGGCCGCGCTCGTTGTGAACCCCGTAGTGCTTCCACTGTTCCGGAGTGAGTGACTTGAGCAGCGCGAGATTCGCCTCGCGAAGCGCGCGGTACTGCTCGTAGGATTTCTTGAGGTCGCGCTTGTCGTAGTGAAGGGCGGTCACCCAGACGTCCTGATCGAAGCCGATGATTTGCGTGCCGGGCTGGCCGAGAATGGCGCGCATGCGGTAGCCGCCGACGAGCTCGGTATCGGCGATGTGCGCGACGATTTCCGCGATCGACCACTTATCGGGCGCCGGGCGTTTGCGTGCCCTGGCCGGGGACACCCCCTTGAGCAGCTTGGCGAGTTTGGCGGGAGCGGCGGCCTGGAGTTTGAGAGGGTCCTTGCCCTCGAGGTGGCTGTACATTCGGCTGCGATACTGCTCGGCTGTTTCCGGCATGGTCGCTGTCCTCCACTCGTGAGCATTCTTAATGCCTCGATTCTATGCCGGATGAACGTCGTCCATGGTGAAAAGGTGTCCGCGAGGCATCCGGCGGCGCGAACCATATTGGCCGCGGCTAGCATTTCCTCGAATGTTTCCGGTTCTGGAAACCGCGCCAGCCGCGCCGGGCGGCCGGTCACTCCCGCATCGTAAAATTAGAAGCTATGGCGCCCAAAACGGACGCGTGGCCAATCGCAGTGCCAGGAAACGTGTCTGCGCAGACTCCGGTCAAGCCGGAGGAACAGGAACTCGCGCGGAAGCGAGACGAACAGGCGACGCTCGAGGCGGAGCTGGGCGAGCGGGAATTGCGCTGGGCCCATTTGCGTGCCGAGCTGGGCGCATTCGAGCGGCAGTATCTGCACTTTGTCGGCTCAAGATACGCCGAATTGGACGAATGGAAGGCGCGGCTTGCCGAGCGGCTCGCCGAGGAGCAGCCCGGCAACGAGCGCGCGCAGCAGGCGGCTCGCGACGCTCGGGCCCGCGCCGATGAGACGCACTCCACAGCGGGAGAAAAAGCAGAGCAGGAGCCGCGCGCCTTCAAGGCGACTCCCGAAATGAAGCGCCTGTACCGCGATGTCGCCAAGCGCATCCACCCCGACCTCACGTCCGATCGAAACGACCGCGCGCGGCGGCAGCAGTTGATGGCCGAGGCCAACGAGGCGTACGAGCGCGGGGACCAACAGCGGCTGGTGAAGATCTTGACCGAGTACGAGCATAGCCCGGAGGCCGTCGAAGGCGAAGGAGCGGGAGCGGAGCTAGTGCGCGTGATCCGGCGAGTGAGCCAGGCGCGCAGCCGGCTCGCCGAAATCGAAGCGGAAATGCAGGAGCTCCTGCGGTCCGATTTGTATCAATTGAAACTTCGCGTGGACGAGGCCCAGACGGAAGGGCGCAACGTCCTGAACGAAATGATCGCGAAGGTGGACGAGCAGATTGCGCTGGTGAAGCAGCGGCTCGAGAGTCCGGCGGGGCGACCGCGCTGATGGCGACGCGGCCCCCCACGTCCGTAAGTGAGATCGTTCCGGCGCGGCCGCAGGCGCTTGCCGTGCGGTCGGCGGCGCTGGTGGCGCGCGGGCTGCGCGATCTGGCGCGGGATTCGAACTGGCTGATCAAGAAGGTGTTCACGGGGCACGCGCCGCAGATCGCGATCTCCGCCTCAGGGCAATTCTGCATGGCTTCACCGACCGTGCGGCACGGCGCGGAGCGAATCGCGCTCTACGACATCGAACTGAGCCGCGCGACGATGACCCTTTCAGTTGCGGGCGAGGCCTCGGCATCGGAATCGGGATTGTCGGCGACGTTTGCGTGGTCTCCAACGGGGCGAGCGCTGATCGCGGCGTGGCAGGGCTGGCCGCCGGAGCTGCACGCGTTCGACATCCAAGGCAAGGCGTCACTCGGCACGTTCGGCAACTTCGCCGATTTTCCGCAATGGCTCGCATGGTCGGAGACGGGGAAGTATTTCGCATCCGCGTGCGGCGGCGGCGCGGAGGCGCGCGTGCGGCTTTGGGAGCAGGCGCGCGATGCGAAGAACGGAATGCCGTTCGCCGGGGCGCCGCTCAGCGAAGCGGGCGGTCCGCGATCGTTCGACGAGTGGTTCGGAGGCGAGTCGGCAGGCGCAGAAGCGGGTGACGAAGGGGCGTTCTCCGGCTTCGGGCGCACCGCGTTCAGTCCAGACGAAGAAGCGCTGGCGAGTGTCGTCGAAATCGAAGGAGAATGGGCGGACGATTCGATCGTTCTGCTCGATGTGCCTACCCTGCGAAGGCAGAGGGCGTTTCAGGCGCAAGGGCGCGTGACCGGACTCACCTGGACGCCGGACAGCCGGCAACTGATCTATTGCTCGGCGGGGCAGGCGTACAGGATCACGGCGAACAATCCGGAGGCGGAGTCGCTGCCGTTCGGCGCCGAACTGGTGGCATGCCATCCGCAACTGCCGATTTGCCTGTGCTTCAGCTCTTGGCTGCGAAATTCCGCCAAAGGGCGGCTGTTCGTGGCCGATTTGAACAGCCTCTCGGCGTTTGACGAGTACGCCGCCGAAGGCGTGGTCGATCTCCGCTGGTCGCTCGACGGATCGAAAGCGTACGCGATCACGGCCGACGGGCTCGCCTACATCTACGAACCAACCCTTCTCTAGAACGAAAACCGAAAGAAACTCACGCTCAATTGCCGGTCGTCAGGCGAGGGGGAGATTGGCTTCGGCGTTGAGGGAAGAATCGGCTCGATCTCCCGCGACGAAACGCGCGTGGCCGGCGGCGGCGATCATCGCGGCATTGTCCGTCGAAAGAGCGCGGCTGGGGAAGTAGCTCTCGATGCCGCGGCGGGCGGATTCGGCTTCGAATGCGCGGCGGAGTTCACTATTCGCGGCCACCCCACCCGAGACCAAGACGGAGTGCGCGGTGTGGTGTCCGGTCGCGGCAAAAGTCTGCGCGACGAGATTGGTGACGACAGCTCGCTGGAAACTGGCGATCAGGTCGAGCGTCGCGGGGCTGGAGAGGGCGCGCAAGGAGTCGGCAGAGCGCTCGCCTCGAGCGAGCGCATCGCGGCGGGCCTGAATCTCGGGCTCAAGCTGGGGATTGCGGCGAAGGTAATAGAGCACGGCGGTCTTGATCCCGCTGAAGCTGAAATCGTAGGAGTTGCCGTGCATTTTCGGTTCGGAGAAGCGCATGGCTTGGGGGTTTCCGTGCGCCGCCAGGCGGTCGATGATCGGTCCGCCGGGATAGCCGAGTCCCAACATGCGCGCGACTTTGTCGTAGGCTTCGCCGGCGGCATCGTCACGCGTGCCGCCGATGCGCGCGTAGGAGACGCGCGTGGCGCCATTCGAGCCTTCCGATTTCACGTGATAGAGGATCGTGTGGCCGCCGGAGACAATCAGGCAAACAGCGGGGAGGCGCGGCTCGCTGCCTGCCGCGCGGGCTTCGAGCAGCACGGCGTGGACATGGCCTTCCAGGTGATTTACGGCGACAAGCGGCTTGCCGAGCGAGAGCGCCAGCACCTTGCCGTAGGTGACGCCGACCAGGAGGGCGCCGACGAGGCCGGGTCCCTGTGTAACCGCGACGGCGTCCACGTCGCCAAGCGTGATCTTGGCTTGCTCGACGGCTTCGCGGACGACCGGGACGATCTGGCGGAGGTGTTCGCGGGAGGCCAACTCCGGAACGACGCCGCCGTATTTGCGGTGGATATCGGTCTGCGATGCAACCACGTTGGACAGGATGTGGCGGCCGCCCGCGACGACGGCAGCGGCCGTTTCGTCGCACGAAGACTCGATTCCGAGGATCAGGTATTCTCTTGGAGTCACAGGCGCGTCCGATCGTTCAGGTTCAGCGAAACTAGCATGTTAGCATGGACGCGTAAGGTGACTCCGATCCGGATTGGCGCGTGAAGAGGATATGAGCGGACCAGCGAAGAAGGTGCGGAAGGCGGTTCTGCCGGTAGCCGGCCTGGGCACACGGTTTCTCCCCGCGACGAAGTCGATTCCAAAGGAGATGCTGACGCTGGTCGACAAGCCGCTCATCCAGTACGCCGTGGAAGAGTGCGCGGCGTCGGGAATCGAGCACGTCATTTTCGTCACCGGCCGGCACAAGAGCGCGATCGAGGACCATTTCGATCTGGCCCCGGAGCTGGAAATCTTTCTGGAGCAGCGTGGCAAGTCCGAGCAGGCGAAGCTGGTGCGGGAAATCAGCAACGGCCTGCATTTCAGCTACACACGGCAGAGCGAAGCGCTAGGGCTGGGGCATGCCGTGCTTTGCGCCGCCGAGCTGGTGGGAGACGAACCCTTTGCGGTGCTTCTGCCCGACGTGGTGGCCGAGAGCACGGTGCCTGCCACGCGAGAGCTCATCGAAATCCATGAGGCGACCGGCTGCGGCGTGATTCACGTAGAGCGGGTGCCGCGCGAGCGCGTGCATCTTTATGGGATCGTGGACGCGCAACCCGAGAAGGGGACGCGGTGGGGCGACAAAGTTCTGCGCGCGAAGAGCCTCGTCGAAAAGCCGAGTCCCGAAAAAGCTCCTTCGAATCTGGCCATCACGGGGCGCTATCTGCTGCTGCCGGAGATCTTCGATTACCTGCGCACGGCAAAGCCCGGAGCAATCGGCGAGATTCAATTGACGGATGGACTTTGCCGACTGGCGGAAGCCAACAAGCTGCTGGCGTGCGTCTACGATGGAAAGATTTACGACGCGGGGGACAAGCTTGGGTACCTGGAAGCTACGGTGGAGCTAGGTCTGAAGAATCCGAAACTCGGGGAACAGTTCCGCGCCTATCTGCGCGGCCTCAAGCTCTAGAGCTACTTCTTCTTGCGATCGGAAACCTTGTCCGCTTTCTGCGTAGGTGCTGCTTTCGGCTCGGGCTTGGAGTCGCCGGATTTTTCCGATCCCGTGGCCTTGGAGCTTTCGCCCGACGAATCCGAAGCGGACGCCCCGGAACTTTTCCCCGCGTAGTCCGTCACGTACCATCCCGATCCCTTGAACTGAATCGCAGGTGCGGCCAGCATGCGCTCCGCCTTGGCGCCGCATTTCGGGCATTTCTTGGTGGTGGAGGCCGAAGTGCTTTCGATTTTCTCGAAGCGGTGGCCACATTTCACGCACTTATATTCATAAAGCGGCAACTCGGAACTCCTCCCCCATCTGCAATGACAAGCGCAGCGGTCAGTTTTGCTCGACGCGCCGCAACACGGGAATTTTTGCCTGACGCAGGACGTGTTCGACGATGGTCTCCCGCAGCCGCGATGCGTCGTAATCGAACTGCAGGCGGTTCGTTTTCTCGTCGAAGCGGAAGCGCTGCAGGCCGTAGGTGTTCGCGAACTGTCCGAGCGCGCGAAACTGCTCCGGCTTGAGCTTGTCCTGCAATTCGTACGTCACGGTCATGAATGTCATGGGATCAGTATAGCATCGGCGCGCAAACGGAAGCGTATCGCTTCGCGGGGACGCTCAGAGACGCGCACGGCGGAGGCGGAGAGCGTTGCCGACAACGGAAACGGAGCTAAAACTCATAGCGGCGGCGGCAATCATCGGGCTCAACAGCAGGCCGAAGAACGGGTAGAGCAGGCCAGCAGCGATTGGGACGCCGAGCGAGTTGTAGACGAACGCGAAGAAGAGATTCTGACGGATATTGCCCATCGCAGCGCGGCTCAGGCGGCGCGCGCGGACGATGCCGCGCAGGTCGCCTTTGACGAGAGTCACGCTGGCGCTTTCCATGGCCACATCGGTGCCGGTGCCCATGGCGATGCCGACATCGGCTTGGGCGAGCGCCGGGGCGTCGTTGATGCCGTCGCCGGCCATCGCCACCACGCGACCTTCGCTTTGCAATCGCTTCACGACGGCAGCTTTGTCCTGCGGGAGGACCTCGGCGATGACGTCATCGATCTGGAGCGCGCGCGCGACAGCGTGTGCGGTCGCGCTGCCGTCGCCGGTGAGCACCACGATGCGGAGGCCATCCTCGCGCAGATTGCGGATGGCTTCAGGAGTTGTTGGCTTGATCGGGTCGGCTACGCCGAGCAGGCCGATCAGGCGGCCGTCGGCGACGACGAAGATCACAGTTTGACCACTCGCCCGCAAGTCGTCCGCTTTTGCCGCGAGTTCCGCCGCCGTCACATTCAGCTCCGAGAGCAGTTGCTGATTGCCCAGCGCGAGATGGGTTCCAGCGATCTCGCCACGGACACCGCGACCGGTGAGCGATTCAAATTGCTCCACGGAGGCGAGAGCGAGGCCGCGTTCTTCGGCACCCTGGACGATAGCGGCAGCCAGCGGGTGCTCGCTGACACGCTCAAGCGAAGCGGCGAGGCGAAGCAAGCGATTGGCGTCGACGCCGGCCAGCGGTTCGATCGAGACGAGCTTCGGCTTGCCCTCCGTGAGCGTTCCCGTTTTGTCGATGACGAGCGTGTCCACTTTGCGAAGCAACTCGATCGCTTCGGCGTTCTTGAAAAGCACGCCCAGTGACGCGCCTCGGCCAGTCGCGACCATGATGGACATCGGCGTGGCAAGGCCGAGGGCGCACGGGCACGCAATGATGAGAACGGCGACGGCGTTGACCAGCGCGTGCGCCATGCGTGGCGCCGGTCCCCACAAACTCCAGGCGGCGAACGTGACCACAGCGATGGCCACGACGGCTGGAACGAAGTAGCCGGCGACGACGTCCGCAAGTTTCTGAATCGGGGCGCGGCTGCGCTGCGCCTCGCTGACCATTTTCACGATTTGCGCGAGGAGCGTTTCCGAGCCGACGCGCTCGGCGCGCACGACGAGAGTGCCGGTGCCGTTGACGGTTGCGCCAGTGACGCGGGCACCTGATCTTTTTTGGGCAGGAATCGGCTCGCCTGTGATCATCGACTCATCCACGCTGCTTGCGCCATCGAGCACGATGCCGTCCACGGGAATCCTCTCGCCCGGACGGACGCGCAGTTGGTCACCCGGGGCGACTTGATCGAGAGGCACATCGATTTCGGTGCCGTCGGCGCGGATCAGGCGCGCGGTTTTGGCGGCGAGGCCGAGCAGAGCGCGGATGGCGGCGCCTGTCGCGCTCCGGGCTCGGAGTTCCAGCACTTGCCCGAGAAGCACGAGGACCGTGATCACCGCGGCCGCTTCGAAGTAGGGGGCAACGACGCCACCTTCGCCGCGAAACGAGTCGGGGAACAACCAAGGCAGGAGCGTGGCAACGACGCTGTATACGTAGGCGACGCCGGTGCCGAGTCCGATGAGCGTGAACATGTTGGGGCTGCGGTTGATGACCGAGTGCCACGCGCGCTCGAAGAACGGCCATCCGCCCCAGAGCACAACCGGCGTCGCGAGGATCATCTCGATCCCGGCCCAGACGCGCATGGAAGCCAGATTGTGCAGCGGCTGACCGGGGATCACGTCGGACATGGCGATGGCGAAGACTGGCAGCGTGAGAGCGGCGCTGATCCAGAAGCGGAGGCACATATCGCGGAGCTCGGGATTCTCCTCGTCAACGGACACGGTGCGAGGCTCGAGAGCCATACCGCAGATCGGGCAGGCTCCGGGGGCGGGCCGCACGATTTGCGGATGCATCGGGCAGGTGTATTCGATTCGCGCTGGAGCGGCGGGGGGAATCTCGGGTTCGAGGGCCATGCCGCATTTCGGGCAGGGGCCGGGATGGCTCTGGCGGACCTCGGGGTCCATTGGGCACACGTAGTTGGCGGCCTCGGGCGTCGCCGGGGAAGGCCGCGGTGTATCCAGCTGAACGAGGGGAACCGTCTGGCCGCCCGGCTGCGACCGAGCATTCAGGTATCTATCGGGCGAGGCACGGAATTTCTCGGCGCAGCCCTTGCAGCAGAAGAAGTAGGCCTTGCCGGCGTGGTCGACGCGAGCGGCGGCTTTGAGAGGGTCAACCGACATGCCGCAAACGGGGTCGTGTTCCATGGAAGATTCATTATCTCGCGGCTGTCAAAGGACTTCACTCGGACCGGAACTTTTCCCCGCAGGCTTACGTATCTACCCACAGAACGTCGAAAAGCAGCGAGGCGGGGGCGTCCTTGAACACGAATAGCGGCAACGGCAAGAGCGGTCGCAAGAAGCGGAGGCGGCTGATTCTATTCAGCGGTCTCGGCGTCGTGCTGATTCTGATTGTTGTGGGAGTCGCGGCGGCGCTGCGGCCCAATACCGCGATTGATCCGGACAAACTGGCTACGGTGGAGCGCGGCGACGTGGCGCGGTCCGTGGTCGCGACGGGCAAGATCGAACCCCTCACGAAAGTGGAAGTGAAGTCGAAAGCCAGCGGCATCGTCGAAAAAATCTATGTGGATGCCGGGCAGAAAGTGAAGGCCGGGCAGGTGCTCGCGGATCTGGACAAGGAACAGCTGAGGGCGGCGGTCGCGGAAGCGCGCGCCAACCTGGAAGCGGCCCAGGCCGCGCAGCAGGCCGCGGAGGCGGCGTACAAGAAGAATCTGGTGGACGCCGAGGGTCCGGACGTGCCGTACCTGAAGAACGACATGGACCGCGCGCACGATCTCTTCAAGCAAGGATTGATCGCTTTGAATGTGATGCAGGACGCGGAGAAGAATTACCAGCTCGGGCTGAATCGGCAAGTGTCCGCGCAGCGGAACGCGGAGATGAGCAAGGCGCAGGTGGCGCAGGCGAATGCGCAGATCGCGCAGGCCAAAGCGGCGCTGGACAACGCGGAAGAGAATCTGCGCTACGCGACGATCACCAGTCCAATCAACGGGGAGGTGCTCTCAAAGGACGTCGAGGTGGGCGACGCGGTCAGCTCGATCCTCGTGCTGGGATCGCAGGCGACGCTGGTGATGACGCTGGGCGACACGAGCGAAGTGTACGTGCGCGGCAAAGTGGACGAGTCGGACATCGGCAAAGTGTATCTGGGGCAATCGGCGCGGATCGTGGTCGAGTCGTTCAAGGACAAGACGTTTCAGGGCAAGGTGACGAAGATATCGCCGCTGGGCGTCGAGAAGGACAATGTGACGACGTTCGAGGTGCGCGTGTCGATTCAAAACTCGACGGGCGAGCTGCGCGCCAACATGAGCGCCAACGCGGAAGTGATTCTCGAGGAGAAGAAGAACGTGCTGCTCGTGCCCGAGGGCGCGCTCGTCTTCGACAAGGGCAAGAATCCGTCCGTCGAAATTCCGGATCCGAAAGCGGACGCCGGCCGAAAAAAGGTGGCCGTGAAGCTTGGGATATCGAACGGCGTAAAGGCAGAAATCCAGTCCGGTCTGAACGAAGGCCAAAAAGTGATCCTGCAGTAGAGCACCTCCCACACGGCGAGACCACGGCATGAATTTCGGCGACCTGCTGAAGGACACGATTCACACGCTGTGGGCGCACAAGCTTCGGACGTTCCTCACGATGTTCGGCATCACGTGGGGCATCATTTCCATCACGCTGATGGTGGCGGCGACGGAAGGGCTGCGCGTGGGCCTGCGGCGCAACCAGGAGTCTTTCGGCAAGGACATCATGATCGTCTTCGCCGGCCGGACGAGCATGCAGGCGGGCGGCATGCGGGCGGGGCGGGATATTCAGTGGTACGAGAACGATTATGTGGACGTACTGGCGCAGTCGCCGGCGTGCAGGTACGTGCTGCCGGAGATCGGCACTCAGGTTCCGCTGCGGAGCCGCTACAACAGCGCGACGTTGTTGGTGGTGGGATCGCTGCCGCCGTTTGCGGGGCAACGCAGCATCGACATCGCCGAGGGCCGCTTCTACAACGACGAAGATCAGGCCAGCGCGAACCGCGTTGCGTTCATCGGGAGCGATTCAAAGAAGCAGCTCTTCGGCACTCGCGAGGCGATCGGCGAAACGATCTGGCTGCAGGATATTCCGTACACCGTGATCGGCGTGATGCGCGCGAAGAACCAGAACTCGGATTACGACGGCGAGGACATCCGCAAGATATTCATTCCGTACAGCGCGATTGCGCGCGACTTCCCGAACAAACCGCCAATGCCGCCACATACGATCGAACACATGCTGATCGTGCCCAAGTCGCTGGCGGATCATCCGGATTGCAAGCGCGAGGCGCTCGCAGCGCTGGGTGTGATTCATAGGTTCGATCCGAAGGATGAAGAGGCGGCGTTTATCTGGGACACGATCAAGAACCAGCAGGCGAACGCGCTGATCGTGGATGGGATGCAGTACTTCATGGGTTCGATCGGCATTGTCACGCTGTTTCTGGGCGGATTGGGCGTGATGAACGTGATGCTGGTGGCGGTGCGGGAGCGGACGCGGGAAATTGGCGTGCGCAAAGCGCTGGGCGCCACGCGACGGGCAATCGTGAGCCAATTCTTCATCGAGACGCTGATCATCGCGTTCCTTAGCGGGGGAGTGGGGATGGTGATCGCGTACGGGTTCTGCGGCCTCGTCGATTTGCTGCCGATGCCGGACGTGTTCGCGGGACTGCTGCCGACCTGGGAGTCGGGTGTGATTTCGTTCGTGCTGCTGGCGGCGATCGCGATCGGTTCGGCATTGTATCCGGCAAGCCGCGCGGCCGCCGTCGATCCGATCGAGGCGCTGCGGTACGAGGCGGGAGGCTAGGGCGTGTTCGAGGAGATTGTCAGGCAAGCGTGGGCGTCGCTGCGGAGGCAGCCGGTGCGGAGTTGCCTGACGATGGCTGGAATCGTGTGGGGCATTGTGGCCGTGACGATGCTGCTGGCCTATGGTTCCGGCTTTCGCGGCGTGCTGATGCACACGTTCGAGGCATTCGGGCACGACGTGATCGTTTGTTGGCCCGGCACCACGGGGGAGCAGGCGGGAGGCGAGCGCGCGGGCAAGGTGGTGCAGCTTCAGGAAGAGGATGTGGAGAACATTCGCGCGGGAGCGACGGCGGTGAAGCAGGTGTGCCCGGAGACGGTGCGGTTCATCGGCCTGTCTCACGAAGAGAGATTTGCGACGACGGCTGTGCGCGGCGTGTGCCCCGAATATGGCGACATGCGAAACGAAGTTGCGAGCGACGGGCGCTGGCTGACGGCGGAGGACGAAGTGAACCGGCGGCGCGTGGCGTTTCTAGGCGCTCTGATGAAGAAAAAGTTGTTTGCCGGAAAGCCGGCCGTCGGCGAGGCGATACGGATCCAGGGAACGTCGTTCACCGTGATCGGAACGATGGACCGGAAATTTCAAGACAGCAGTTATTTTCAGAACGACGACAATTCCGTGTGGATACCGTATTCGACGGCGGGCGATTTGTGGGATACCAGCTCGGCGAGCGTGCTGGTCGTGACGCCGGTGGCCGCCGAGCTCGAAGCGAAGGCGCAGCAGCAGGTGCTGTCGATCCTGGCCGAGCGGCAGCATTTCTCTCCCACGGACAAACGGGCGGTGCGAATGATCAGCATGGCCGCGTTTCGGCCGGTCTTCGAGGCGATTACGTACGGGCTGGAGTTCCTGCTGCTGTTCGTAGGGTTGCTGACGCTGGGAATCGGCGGGGTGGGCGTGATGAACATCATGCTCGTGACCGTGAACGAGCGCACGCGCGAGATCGGAATCCGGCGGGCGCTGGGCGCGAGGAAAGGGCACATTCGCATCCAGTTCTTGACGGAGGCGCTGGCGCTGACGCTGGGCGGGGGCGCGGTGGGTGTGCTGCTATCATTGGGGATCGGCGCGGCAATCGGCACGCTGCCGTTTCTGGGGCCGGCGTACGAGGACACGACGGGCGCGGTCGATATTCATATGCAGGTATCGTGGGAGATCATGGTGGTCTCCGTTGTGGTCCTTGTGATGGTAGGTGTATTGAGCGGCATCGCGCCGGCGATGCGCGCGGCGCGGCTGGATCCGGTCGAAGCGCTGCGGTACGAGTAGTCCCTTACTTTTCGTTCAGCAGAGAATTCAGATAAGCCATCATCGTGGGGTTGGTCCAATCCTGGGGGCCGATGATCTTGCGGTCGATCTTGCCGTTGCGGTCGATCACGTAGGTTTCGGGGTAGGCGGACGTGCCGTAGTCGAGCGCGATGTGCTTCGAAGTATCGAGATACGTGGGGAAGTTGACGCTGTAGGTGGAGAGGAAGTCGCTGTAGCCCGCCTCAGTTTCGTCCACGCCCGCGTTGACCCCCAGCACCAGACCGCCAGCGGGCGCCAGGCGTTGCTGAAGGGCGTTGAGCGACGGCGCTTCGTCGCGACACGGCGCGCACCAGCTTGCCCAGAAATTCAGCACCACGACTTTGCCGCGCAGGTCGGAGAGATGGGTCGGTTTGCCGTCCAAGGTCAGAGCGAAGTCTCTTGCGGGCTTACCACGCAGGCTCGCCTCGCCCTGGCGGTAGTCAGGCCGAACAAAGAGCACCAAGAGGCCTGCAATAAAGGCCAGAGCCAGGCCGGTCTTGAGTTTCCGTTTTAATCCGTTGTCCAAGGGAACTATAATAGGGTATTCCTGAGCTTCAGAGAGCAGTTTAGCAGCCCCGCAGATCGGATCGCAAAAGCCTTGGTTTCCGTCATTATTCCCGCCCGCAACGAAGAAGCATCGATCGCCCGAGCGGTCGAATCGGTGGCATGGCAGCTGGAGGTCGAGGAAGTGGTGGTCGTGAACGATCAATCGACTGACCGGACAGCGGAAATCCTGGCGGAACTCTGCCAGCGACATCCGAAGCTAAGAGTGCTGGAAACCGACGAGCTGCCGAGGGATTGGATCGGAAAGAACTACGCGGCATCGATGGGGGCCGGCGTGGCGAGCGGCGACTGGCTGCTGTTTACAGACGCGGATACGTACCATTTGCCGGGATCGGTGCGGCGGGCGCTGACAGACGCCGTGGATCACGACGCGGTCCTGGTTTCGTACTCGCCTGAACAAGAAATGGAGACTTTTTGGGAGCGGGCGCTCATCCCGCTTGTGTATTGCCGGCTCGCGGCGCGGTATTCGTTCGCGCGCGTGAACGACCCCGGCCACGCGGACGCCGCAGCTAACGGGCAGTTCATTTTGGTGCTGCGGGATGCGTACGAGGCGGCGGGCGGGCACGCTGCGGTCGCGGGCGAGATCCTGGAGGATGTGGCGCTGGCGCGGCGGATGAAGCAGGAAGGGCACGGAATCTACTTCACGGCACCGATCGGAATCGTGCGGACGCGGATGTACCGATCGCTGGCGGCGATGTGGCAGGGCTGGACGAAAAACCTGTATCCGCTGGTGGGCGGGAACGCCAAGTCGGTGTGGATCGAACTGGTGGAGGCGTGCCCGATCGCGGAGATCGCACTCCTGCTGGTGATTCTGGCGGGGTACCTGTTGGGCGCGAAATCATACGTGCTCACGCCGTGGGCAGGCCTCGTGATCGGGATGATACTGAGCCGGCTGATTCACCATGCCAGCGCTCTCTATCGGAATCTCTATCCGGTCTCATACGTCCAATACTACTGGGTCGGAGCTTTGCTGTATGGAGCGGCGCTTTTGGAGTCCTGGCGGCGGAATACGCGCGGAGCGGTGATCTGGAAGGGAAGAGCGTACCCGGCGAAAATGCGATGATCCGAGTCACACGCAAACTCGAATTCTCAGCGGCGCACTTCTATCACAATCCGAATTTCTCAGCGGAAGAGAACCGCCGCATCTTCGGAAAGTGCAACAACCCGCACGGGCACGGACACAACTACGTGCTGGAAGTGACCGTGGCGGGCGAACCCGATCCGGCGACGGGAATGGTGCTCGATCTGAAAGAACTGAAGGACATTTTGCAGCGGGAAGTAGCGGACCGGATGGACCATCGGCACTTGAACTACGAAGTGCCGGAGCTTGCGGGCAAGATTCCGACGTGCGAGAACATCGCGGCGGCGATCTGGCAACTGCTTGAGCCGAAGATCACGAAGGGCCATCTGGATCGCGTGCGAGTGCACGAGTCGGAGGACCTATTCGCGGATTGCACGGGGGAGCCGAATGGCGCGGGAGGGCGGCGGTGAGCGCAGCTCTCAAGATTTCGCTGACACGGCGCTACCGTTTCGCGGCCTCGCACCGGCTCTACAGCGCGGCTTTCAGCGCGGAAGAGAACAAACGGCTCTACGGAAAGTGCGGGAATCCCTACGGGCACGGGCATAACTACTTCGTGGAAGTGACGGTCACGGGCACCGTGGATCCGGAAACGGGAATGATTGCGAACCTGGGCGAGCTCGACCCGTTCGTGCAGAGCGCGGTGATCGAGCCGTTCGATCAGCGATATCTGAACGAAGAGGTGGCGGAGTTTCGGCAGAGCGTGCCGACGACGGAAAACGTGTGCCGGGAGATCTACCGGAGGCTGGAGTCGTTTCCGGCGGCGCGGCTGGAGAAGGTGCGAATCGAAGAAACGAGCAACAACAGCTTCGAGTTTTCCGGAGAGCCCGGCCGGGTGCGGCCGGAGACCCGGTGAGGAGTGAAACGAAAATGCGTAACCCAACCACGGACGAAGCAGCCGTGACCACATCCGTCGAATTGGCCGAGAGCGGCAACATCGCCGAGCTTGTCCGGAAGATGATCGAGCAAGTGGGTGAGGATCCGAACCGCGAAGGCCTGCGGCGGACGCCGGAGCGATTCGAGAAGGCGCTGCGGTTTCTGACCAGCGGCTACCGCCAGGACCCCGAGAAGCTGCTGAACGGCGCGATGTTCAGCGTGTCCTACGACGAGATGGTGGTGGTGAAGGATATTGAGCTCTACAGCCTGTGCGAGCACCATCTGCTGCCGTTCTTCGGGAAGTGCCACGTGGCGTATTTGCCGAACAAGAAGGTCGTGGGGTTGAGCAAGGTGGCGCGGCTGGTGAACATGTACGCGCGGCGGCTGCAGATTCAGGAGCGGCTGACGAGCCAGATCGCACAGACGCTCAACGAGCAGCTGAAACCGCAGGGAGTGGGCGTGATCATTGAGGCGCGGCACCTGTGCATGGTGATGCGCGGAGTGGAAAAGCAGCATTCAGCGGCGGTGACGAGCGCGATGCTGGGGGCGTTTCGCACGAGCAAGCAGACGCGCGACGAGTTCCTGTCGCTGGTCCACGCGAATGGGGCGAGATCGTAGGACGGGATGAGCGCCTAAGGCGCAGGAAGCGGCGGCGGAGCAACGAGGAATTCGTCGCCAGTGCGAGTGAGAATCAGCTCCCGCTGGTGCTTGAGGGACTGAAGCTCGTTTGAAACCTGCACAAATTCCTGCTTCTGATCTTCCGTTAGCTGCAAATTCGGCTGACTGAGCTGGTCGATCCGCGCCTGAAGCCGGGGAATCTCGCGGTCCATGAAGACCGGATGGATGAATGGCGCGCTGGCCCGGCCGCTGCGAAGAAGCAGCCGGTTGTTCTCGTTCCAGACGGGCATGATCCCCACGTCCGCAAGCTCCACGTGAATCCCCGCCGGGCCATAGTCCTTCTTCACAACGGCGAACCTGGCCACGATCTCGTCGCGCGGTTCGGCGGTTTTGTCCGGCGCGAGTCCGTCCGCGTAGGTCGCGGACTGGTTGGACAGGAAATTGCCGAGGGAGAAAAAGATGACGGTGTTGCGATTGTCCTGCGTCAGATAGGTTTCGACGGGTTGCAAGACGTGCGGGTGATGGCCGATGACTGCGCTCGCGCCTGCTTCGAGCATCTTGTGAGCGATATCGACATCGGCGTCGCGAGGCGCCGGCGCGTATTCCGTGCCCCAGTGGATGGAGACCAGGAGGAGATCGCACTGAGCGCGGGACGCGCGGACGGCGTCGAGAACGCCGGCCTCGTCCATGCCGGGAGCGCCGCCGGACTCGCCGGGATAGGGGAAGAACGCGACGTGCGGATCGGAATCCTTTTCGGGGTTGCGGCGGCCGTTGAGCCAGCGCGTCATGCCGAGCCAGCCGATCTTGATGCCGTTCTTCTCGAGGATGACGGGTTTCCAGGCGTCCGCGGCAGTGTCGCCGGAACCGACGAAGAGAAGCTGCTGCTCGCGCAGATGATCGAGAGTCTCGTTGAAGCCGGCGTAGCCCTGGTCGAGGACGTGGTTATTGGCGAAGGAGACGATCTTCACTCCGCTTGCTTTCAGAGATTCAAGGAGCGCGATGGGCGCGTCGAACTGAAAGGGCTTCGAACCAACGGAGTGCTTGGGCGCGAGCGGCGTTTCCAGATTGACGAAGCCAAAATCAGCGCTGCGAAAGACATCGGCCACGTCGGCGAAAAGCGCATCCCAACCGGCGTGATCACTGGGCGCGGGCTGGCCGGGATTTTGGCCGGCTGCGCGACTCTCCGCTGTGGCGGCGGCGCGAACGACCGGCTCGTGCGGAATCACGTCACCGGCGATAGCGAACGTGACGCGGCTGATTTCCTGCGGATAGGCAACCGGTTTCTGCGGTGGTCCGGCGCTAACCTGCCAGATGAACAGGCAAATGGGGCCGAGCCCGCCCACGACGACCGCGACGATACGCAGCGCGACCGTGCGGATGGCAGGTCCGAGACCAGCGCGCCGATTCGGTGAAGTGGAAGCCACGGGTTGCGTTCCCAATGCGATCCAGCCGACAGTATAGCCTTCCAGCGGCAGAGCGGGCGCAGCTGTTCGGGCGGCGTGTTTCCAGACGGCGACGCGCCCCGCGGGCGGCCCGGAGAAGAAAATGCTTGTAGCTTGCCCTGAAAGTGTGTGCTAGCATTTTGAGGTCGAAGAAAAGGGCAAAACGCAGAGCAGGGCACGACGATTCAGAGGGAGGTACGGGTTGATGGATGCCAAAGCCGGCGTAATCGAGCAGTATCGGATCCATAAGTCGGATACAGGTTCGCCGGAAGTGCAGATCGCGCTATTGAGCGAGCGCATCAACTACGTTACGACCCATCTCCAGTCTCACGCGAAGGATCATGCTTCGCGGCGCGGGTTGATCATGATGGTCAACAAGCGCCGGCGGCTGCTGGACTATCTGAACCGGCGCGACCCGGATCGGTATCGCGAGATTGTGGCAAGACTCAGCTTGCGCAAGTAGCGCGGAGTTCCTGAGCGGCCGTTCCGGCCGCGAATTTCTCCAACGCAAAAACTTGAGCTCTGGTCCTCCGTGCGAGCGGTTGCAGTTGAGGTGCGCGCGGCGATTCGCCTGTTGACCGATCGCACCGAATTTCGCGCCTCTTGTTCCCTCCAATCGACGTATCCATCGAGAGAATCGTCTCGTATCTGAACAGAGTTCCCGGTGAGCCGGGACAGAAGGATGTGCTGGATGTTTGAACAAGTAAGTTTGGATCTGGGTGGAAGGAAGCTGACGCTGGAAACGGGAAAGATCGCGCGGCAGGCGCACGGGGCGGTGACGGCGCGCTACGGCGAGTCCATAGTGCTTGCAACGGCCTGCATGGACAACAAAGCGACCGAGAAGGACTTTCTTCCGCTGACGGTGGATTACCGCGAGTACACCTATTCTGCCGGGAAGATTCCGGGAGGGTTTTTCAAACGCGAAGGGCGCCCGTCGGAGCGCGAAATCCTGACATCGCGGCTGATCGACCGGCCGCTGCGGCCCTTGTTCGACGAGGGCTGGTCGACGGAAACGCAGGTGGTGGCGGCGGTGCTTTCCGCGGACAGCGAGAACGATCCGGATGTGATCGCGGTAACGGCGTCGTCGGCCGCGCTCTACATTTCGAAGATTCCTTTCAACAACCCCATCGCCTGCGTGCGCGTGGGCCTGATCGACGGCAAGCTGACCATCAATCCAACGGTCGCGGAGCAGAAGACGAGCCTGCTGAACATCATCATCGCGGGCTCGGCGGACGCCATCGTGATGGTGGAATCGGGCGCGCTGGAAGTTTCCGAAGATGCGGTGGTGGACGCGCTGGAGTTCGGGCACAACGCGATCAAGCAGATCGTCGCCGCGATCAAGGACCTGGGCGGCCGCGTGAACGCGGCCAAGGTCAAGGTGGCTCCGCCTGCGTTCGACGAGGCGCTCTACAAGCAAATCACCGCGAAATACGGCGAGCGGCTGCGCGATGCGCTGGACACGGCGAAGCACCCGAAGCTGGAGAGCTACGGGCTTGTGGATTCGATTCACGCCGAAATCCTGGCGGAGATTCCCGAAGAGGACGAAGAGAAGCACAAGCTGGCGGATCGGGCGTTTGAGCGGCTGCGCGAGCGTATTTTCCGCGACGACATGCTGGTCCGGCGGCGGCGTCCGGACGCGCGCGCGTTCGACCAGATCCGGCAGATCACATGCGAGGTGGGAGTGCTGCCGCGGGTGCACGGCTCGGCGCTGTTCACCCGAGGGGAAACGCAGGCGCTGGCCACGACGACGCTGGGCACCAAGGAAGACAAGCAGCGGCTCGACCTATTGTTCGAGGACGAGGCGTTCAAGCGCTTCATGCTGCACTACAACTTCCCGCCGTTTTCGGTCGGCGAAGTGAAATTCCTCCGCGGACCGGGCCGGCGAGAAATCGGGCACGGGGCTCTGGCCGAGCGCGCGCTGGCGAATCTGCTTCCGTCGGAAGCGGACTTTCCGTACGCAATGCGCGTGGTTTCGGACATTCTGGAGTCGAACGGATCGTCGTCGATGGCGACGGTTTGCGGCGGATCGCTTTCGCTGATGGATGCGGGCGTGCCGCTGAAGTCTCCGTGCGCGGGAATCGCGATGGGGCTAGTCGTCGAGGCTGATAAGTACGCGATCCTGACCGACATCGCGGGCGCGGAGGACCACTACGGCGATATGGATTTCAAGGTGGCCGGCACGCGGCAGGGAATCACCGCGCTGCAGATGGACATCAAGGTCTCCGGCGTGAGCATTCCGATGATGCGCGAGGCGCTGGCGCAGGCACGCAAGGCGCGCCTGGAAATCCTGGACATCATGGACCGGACGATTTCGACGGCGCGGCCCGAGATTTCAACCTACGCTCCGCACCTGCACATGCTGACGATTCCGACCGACAAAATCCGCGACCTGATTGGGCCTGGCGGAAAGAAAATCCGCTCGATCGTCGAGGCCACGGGCGTGAAGATCGACGTGATGGACGACGGCAAGGTCCACGTCTTCGCCAACAACGGCAAGGCGGCGGAGGATGCGCTGAAGATGATTCGCGACGTGACCGCGACGGCCGAAATCGGGAAGACGTATCTCGGAACCGTGGTGCGCATCGCGGAGTTTGGCGCGTTCGTGGAGATTTTCCCGGGCACGGACGGCCTGTTGCACATCAGCGAGATCGCCGAGCAACGGATTCGCGCGGTTCGCGACGCGCTGAAGGAAGGCGATCAGGTGCTCGTGAAAGTGCTCGCGATCGAGGGCAACAAAATACGGCTGAGCCGCAAGGCTCTGCTGCGCGAACAGCGCGACAAGCAGCAGAAGGGCGAGGCTGCCGGCCAGGCCTAGACGCTGCGAAGTGCCGCGGCAGTATTCAAGGGAGGCGAGAAATCGCCTCCCTTTTTCTTTGCATGCTGATTCGCAGAGCGGACGAAGGGGCTACTCGTCGCGGGTGGAGACGCGCTCGATGCGCGCGCCGAGGTCGCGGAGCTTCAGCTCGATCTGCTCGTAGCCGCGATCGATGTGGTACACGCGGTCGATCCAGGTGGTGTTGTCAGCGACGAGAGCAGCCAGGACGAGGCCGGCGCTGGCGCGCAGGTCCGAAGCGGTAACGGGCGCTCCGCTGAGCGGCGTTGGCCCGGTAACGACGGCGAGATTGCCGTCGATCGAGATATTTGCGCCCATGCGCATCATTTCGCTGGCGTGCAGGTAGCGATTCTCGAAAATCGTCTCGCGAATGTGCGAGACGCCGTGCGCCTGCGTGGCCAGGGCCATGAACTGCGCCTGCATATCGGTGGCGAATCCCGGATATTCCTCCGTGGTTACGTCGGCGGCCTTCAATTCCCTGGGGGCGCGCACGCGCAGGCCGCTGCCGCCTTCGCATTTGATCTCGACGCCGCACCCGCGGAGCTTGTCGATGACGGCCCCGAGGTGCTTCGGCTCGCAGTGCGTGAGCAGCAGCTCGCCGCCGGTGAGCGCGCCGGCGACGAGGAACGTGCCCGCTTCAATCCGGTCGGCAATGACGGCATGTGTGGCGCCGTGAAGTGTGGCAACGCCTTCGACGCGGATCGTCGGTGTTCCCGCGCCCTCGATTTTCGCGCCCATCTTGACGAGCAAATCGGCGAGATCGCCTACCTCAGGCTCGAGCGCGCAGTTCTCCAGGACGGTTTCGCCTTCGGCAAGCACGGCAGCGGTGAGAATGTTCTCCGTGCCTGTGACCGTGATCTTCGGGAAGCGGAACGTGGCGCCGCGCAGGCGCTTCGCGCGCGCTTCGACGTAGCCATGGTCGACCGAAATCGTCGCGCCGAGTTTTTCGAGCGCCTGAATGTGCAGGTCGACGGGGCGGGCGCCGATGGCGCATCCGCCGGGAAGGGAAACACGCGCGTAGCCGAACCGGGCGACAAGCGGCCCGAGCGTGAGAATCGAGGCACGCATGGTCTTGACCAGTTCGTACGGGGCCTCGGCGTGGGAGACGTTTTCGGCCTGAAAGATGAACTCGCTGGGCGGAATGTCCGGGCTTTCGACGCGGCAGCGCATGTGCGCGAGAAGCTTCGCCATCGTGATGATGTCGCGGACGTGCGGAATGTTTTGCAGGTGCACGGTGTCCGCCGTCAGAAGGGCGGCGGCCATCGCGGGCAGAGCGGCATTCTTCGCGCCGCTGATCTGCACGGTGCCTTCAAGTCTGCGTCCGCCTTCGATCTTGAACTTGTCCATTTCCTGCTCCTCACGCTCCCCTTATCGGGGACGTGGGCGGCCCCTGCGGCGCGGCACGGCCGAAATCGGGCCCGTGCGCGCGGTCTTTCTTCGTTGCATGGCCGCACTTCTTGCCGCCTCAAGCGCCTTGCGCACGTTGCCGCCAGCCTTCGCCAGCGCTCGCTTCGCTTCGGCGGCGCTGCGTCCGCCTTTAAGCATCACCAGCGCCGCGGGCAGGTTGTGGCCCGACTGACGCAGAGCGTGTTCGGCTGCGCGCGAACCGACTCCTGCGGCCTGCTGCAAGATTCGCGCGCCCCGCCGCCGTAACTTCCGATTCGTCAGCGCCACGCAAACCATCCAGTTCTCGTAAACCCGGCCGAGGCGCACCATCGCAGCAGTGGAAAGCAAATTCAGGACCAGCTTTTGCGCCGTGCCGGCCTTCAGACGCGTCGAGCCAGCGATGGCTTCGGGGCCTGTGTTTGGCGCAATGGCGATTCGCGCCCGCTTCGCCAGCGGCGATCCCGGATTCGACGTCACGCCCACGGCCACAGCACCAATTCTGCGCGCATAGTCGAGCGCGCCGAGCACGTACGGCGTGGCACCGCTGGCCGCGATTCCAACGACGACGTCGCCGCGAGAAACGCCCGCGCGCCGAAGATCGCGCTTGCCATTTGCGGCGGAGTCCTCCGCTCCTTCGACCGCGTGCTGCAAAGCCCTGGCGCCGCCGGCAATCAACGCGCGAACCATTGTCGGAGGCGTTCCAAAGGTTGGCGGACATTCCGCGGCGTCGAGAACCGCGAGCCGGCCGCTGGTTCCGGCGCCGACGTAGTAGAGAGTTCCGCCATGCTGCCAAGACTCCACGATCGCGTCCACAGCGCGCCCGATCTGGGGCAACTGCCGGCGGACGGCCGACGCCACAAGCGCGTCCTCGCGATTCAGGGCGCGCAGGACGCCGAGCGTGGATTTGCGGTCAAGCCCGCGCGAACGCGGATTGCGTTGCTCCGTCCTGGCTGGTTTCAAGGGACGCCCCACGCCTCGATCAATTATAGCGGCTGGTCATCGCAGGATAGCGCGGGGGATCGGGTTTCCGGATTGCGGTGTGCCGAGGGCGTTACCGGGCGGCGGCCTGGCTGCCCGTGAGGCCCAGGGCCTCAAAGATGGCGTCATGCAGAGCCGGGCGAACCTGCCGAATCCTTTCGTTGGCGCGCGTGGGGTGGACGCGGTTGGTCAGCAGGACGACGAAGAGCTTGCGCTCCGGGTCAATCCAGAGCGAGGTGCCGGTGAAGCCGGTATGGCCGAAGCTTTTCGGCGAGAAGTAGCGGCCGGAGGAGGAAGGCTCGGTCGGAACGTCCCAGCCGAGGGTGCGGGCGGAATCGCCGATCGTCACGCGCGTGGTGAATTGGCGGACCACGGCGCGAGAGAGTATCCGCTCGTGCCCATAGACGCCGCCATTAAGAATCATTTGCGCAAACGTTGCAACGTCGTCGGCCGTGGAGAAAAGGCCTGCATGGCCGGCGATGCCGCCCATGGCCCATGCGTTTTCGTCGTGCACTTCGCCCCAGACGAGGCGCTTGCGGTAGTCCGAGTCGATTTCGGTCGGCGCGATATCCTCGCGAAGGCGGCGCGGCGGGTTGAACATGGAGCGGTCCATGCCGAGCGTGGAGAAGATCGACTCTTTAGTGTAGGCGTCGAGAGACTGGCCGGTGAGGCGCTCGATGACCTCGCCGAGGAGAATGAAGCCGAGATCGGAATACTGAATCTGCGTAGCCGGCTCGCGCACCAGCGGCTCCGCGAAAACGCGCGCGAGAATCGCGTCGTGTCCTTTCACTTGCTTGTAGAACTCGCGATGGTCGGGAAGGCCCGCATCGTGGAGCAGCAGCATGCGGACTGTCACGCGCGCGCGCCAGGAAGGATTCGGATCGGATTTCGCGGCGACGGCGAACTCGGGCAGGTAGCGGTCCACCGGCAAATCGAGATCGAGCTTGCCCTGCTGCACGAGCAGCATTGCCGCGGTTGTTGTGACGATCGGCTTCGTGAGCGAGGCGACGTCATACATCGAGTCTTCGTCCACGTCGTACGCTTCGCCTTCCTGCTCGAGCTGGCCGAAGGGATGCACCGCCAGCTGCCCATTCAGCCCCACGGCGAGAACACCGCCCGGGAAAGCGCCGTCGGCGACCGCGCGATCGAGCAGAGCGTAGACGGGCTTGAGGCGATCCGCGCTGGATGGCGGCATCGGTTGCAGCGTCATCGGATTCGCCGGAACACGGAGACCGTCGCCCCGCTGCGCTATGCCCGGAACCGTCACCGGAATCCTTCCCGCAATCGGCACTTGGCCGAAGAGTGCGCGCGCGACGGCGCGCTGCGAGACGTCATTGGTCGAGAATTCCGCAAGCCAGGTTTTCGCGTTGGGGAAGCGCTCGATCAGATAGGGGCTGCCAAAAGCCGCAACCACGGCGGGCTTTCCGGCCGCGAGCAACTGGTCGACAAGCGCGCGTTGATCTTCCGGAAAACCGATGTCGCCCTTGCGGTCGGCGACGCGAACAAAGAGCGCCGCGAGGGCGACATCGTACGTGTCCGGGGAAGGCAGCCTCAGTGAGCCGACGGGCACATACTGGGTGTCGGCGCGCAGAACCGTAAGTGAGTCGACGCGCGGGCGAATCTCCGGCTCGATGGTTTCGCCCGGGTTCGGATCGGCGTCGGCGGAGAGAGCCAGCAGCAGGACTCGAAGCGGGCGCGTAGGGTCGAGGGGCAGAAGGCGCTGCGTATCGCGGAGAAGTGTGACGCCGCGGTCGGCAATCGCCTGGGACTGATCTTCGTATTCCGACCGCGCAAATCTCTCGTGGAGCTTGGCGATATCGACGTAGCGACTTCGGTCGAGTCCCAGGCGAGCTTTGGCCGCGAGAATCCGCCGAACGGAGGCGTCGATGCGTTTCTCGGAGAGACGGCCCGAGCGAACGGCGTCTTCGAGTCCTGTGAGCGCAGCATCGGGCGCGGGCGACATCAGCAGCACGTCGGCGCCGGCGTCGATGGCGCGCACGGCGGCTTCGCCGGGCGAGTAGAGGGACGTGACGCCGCCCATGTCGAGCGCGTCGGTGATGATCAGGCCGCGATACCTCATCTCGTCGCGGAGCACACCTGTAAGAATCCTTTGCGACACGGTCGCCGGCAGACGGGGGTCCGGCTCCAGCGCAGGCACGGCGAGATGGCCGGGCATGATCGAGCTGACGCCCGCGCCGATAGCGGCGCGGAACGGAACGAGTTCCGTCGACTCGAGTTCCCGGCGGTCACCGGGGACCGTGGCGAGCGAGATATGCGAATCGGTGCCAACGTCGCCATGGCCGGGGAAATGCTTGGCCGTGGCGAGCGCGCCGTTGTCTTCGACGCCACGAACGAATTCGCGGACATATGTCGCGACTTCGTTAGGATCTTCGCCGAACGAGCGAATATTGATAATCGGGTTGTCGGGATTGTTGTTGACGTCCGCATCGGGAGCGAAGACCCATTGCACGCCCGCAGCGCGCGCTTCGAGCGCCGTGTATTTGCCTGCGACGTAGGCGAGCTTCGGATCGCCCGTGGCGGCAATCGCCATCGCGGAAGGAAATGAAGTGCCTTCGTCGAGGCGCATGCCCGTACCAGACTCAAAGTCGGCGCCGACGAGAAGAGGAATCTTGGAGCGGCGCTGCAGCTCGTTGGTGCCTGCGACGGTCGGATAGACCTGGCTGCGCTCAATGCCGAGAGGCCCGCGGTCGGTGACGATAATCAGCCCGCCGACGTGATTGTCCTCGACTTGGTGAAGAATTTCCTTGTATTCGGGGCTGTCGGCCGAATGAAAGACGCCGAAGTACGTCACCATCAGCAACTGGCCGAGCTTCTCGCGCAGCGTCATCTTCTTGAGAGTCTGTTCGACCCACCGCGATGAGGCCGCGGACGAGGCCCTGGCGCGGGAATTCTTTTGTGCGCGAACCGGAGGCATCATGAGAGAGAATGTTGCGGGAAGGACGAGCGCCAGCGCGAAGAGCCCGTACCTACGCACAACGATCGCCTCGGGCCTTCTGAATTGACGCCTGCATCCCGTAGCTGTATATAGCACGCGCCTTCATGCGGCACAATCGAGCGTCATCAAGGATGTTTCGTTTCTGTTCTCACGCCGGATGGCGTGGCTTCGTTCTTGCGACTCTCTGGGCCGCGTGCGTGTGGAACAATTCCGTTGGGGAGGCGCAATCGTCGAAGACTTGGCCGGTCGGGACGGGCGTGGCCCCAGGAATCTACGTCTTCGAGTCGATGAACTCGGTTCCCTTCGCTGGAAAGCGAATCGGGCTCGTCACCAATCAGACGGGCGTCGATCCGCAGGGAATACCTTCCAGCAGGCTGTTTCCATCGAACGGCGGAACGGTGGTGGCGCTCTTCAGTCCCGAGCACGGCATTGACGGCCAATCAGACTCCGCCGTGGCCAGCCGGACGGATTCCGAGCTGCACATACCGATCTACAGCCTCTACGGCGAGACTCGCAGGCCCACCGACGAGATGCTGAAGAATGTGGATGTGCTGGCCTTCGACATCCAGGATGCTGGCGTGCGTTTCTACACATATGTCACGACGATGGCGTATTGCATGGAGGCCGCGGCGAAGCATCACATTCCCTTCGTGGTGTTCGACCGGCCGGATCCGCTCGGTGGCGAAGTGATCGAAGGGCCCGTGCTGGACGTGGATCGCACGTCGTTCACGGGATATTTTTCCATGCCCGTGCGCTACGGGATGACACTCGGCGAACTGGCGCGGATGTTCAACGCGGAGAATCGCATCGGCGCCGAGCTGCGCGTCTTCTCGATGGGCGGCTGGCGGCGCGGCGAAGCGTACGACGAGACGGGCCTGAAGTGGATTCCGCCATCGCCGAATCTGCGCACTGTCGATGAGGCGTTTCTGTACCCGGGCGTCGAAGTCCTGCAAGCGGGCGGCGTCTCCGTGGGGCGCGGCACGGACACTCCATTCGAGATTGTGGGTGCGCCGTGGATTCATGCGGATGAACTCGCCGCGGAATTGGAGCGGCGCGCGATTCCGGGCGTCAGGTTCACATCCGCGCAGTTCACTCCCTCAAGCGGCGTCTACGGCGGACAATTGTGCAGCGGCGTGAAGATGAAAGTCACTGACCGCAGCATTTTTGGTTCGATCCGGATGGGGATTGAGATCGCGGACGCTCTGCACCGGCTGTATCCGGATCGTTTCGAAATCGACAAGATCGATACGTTGCTCGGATCGCGATCGACAATCGAACGCCTGAGGCGCGGCGACGCGCCAGCGGACATCGTCGCGGGGTGGGCGGGCGATCTCGAGAAGTTCCGCAAGGTGCGCGAGAAATATCTGCTCTACCACTGACCGACCGATGCGCATTTGCTCGCTACTGCCGTCCGCCACGGAGATCGCCTACGCGATTGGCCTCGGCGACTCGATACTCGGCGTGAGCCACGAGTGCGACTTTCCGGCTGATGCCGCCACCAAGCCGTCATTGCTGCGGCCACGCGTCAATCCGCAGGCGCCGCCAGCGGAGATCGACCGGCAGGTGAGCGAGATCATTGCGCGGGGCGAAAGCATTTACGCTGTGGATGCTGAGTTGCTGCGTTCTCTCGCGCCTGACCTGATCCTGACGCAGGATTTGTGCCACGTCTGCGCCGCGTCGCCGGACGATCTGGCGACGGCGCTGACGCGCTTTCAGTCACCGCCACAGGTTCTTTCGTTGACGCCGCGCTCGCTGGCGGAGGTGTGGGACGACGTTCGTCGCGTGGGCTGGGCGACGGGCCGAGTGCGCGAGGCGGAAAATGTCGCGTCGGAGCTTGAAAAGCGCGTTGCCGCCGTGGCGGCAGTAGTAGCGCGAGCAAAGACGGGGCCGCGCGTGCTGTGCCTGGAATGGCTCGATCCATATTACGTGGGCGGGCACTGGGTGCCGGAGATGGTTTGCCTGGCGGGCGGTGAAGATGTGCTCGGGCGGCTGCGAGAGCCGTCATTTCGCGTGACGGCGGAGCAGATTGTGGAATCTCGCGCCGATGTGATCGTCGTGATGCCGTGCGGATACAATCTCGAGCGAACTGCGTCCGAATTTCACCTCGGCTTGTTGCCGCCGGGGGCGGAAGAGCTTCCGGCCGTCCGAAATCGCCGGGTTTTCGCGGTCAACGCGAACGCCTATTTCTCGCGACCCGGCCCGCGGCTCGCGGACGGCGTTGCCTTGCTCGCGCACCTGTTTCATCCAGATCTGTTCGGGCCTGACTCTCCAGCAGCTTCCTCTCGGCTTGCATAACGATATACTTCGCCACATCCCAGGTGCTTACCCATGGGCATACAAGCCAACAATCCTATTGACATTTCGCCACAATATAGGAATCCTATGTATGAACATAGGATTCCATCAATGAAACCAGGTAATCGCGTCGAGTCAAAGATCGCACGTGGCAGCGCTGCGGTCGCTATTCTTGCTCTCCTGGCGGAACGGCCACTGTACGGCTTTGAAATCGCCAGGTCCATCGAAGAAAAGACAGACGGGGCGCTGCGTTTTCAGCTCGCGTCTCTTTACCCGATGCTCTACGAGTTGGAGAAGCGGGGATACGTCAAGGGACAATGGCAGCCAAATCGCGCGGGGAGAGACCGGCGTTACTACAGCCTGACGGCAGCGGGCAGGAAGAAACTGGCGCCTCTGCGGCGCGAATGGCGCGCGTTTTTCGAGGCGCTCGACCGTCTTGCGGGGCTGGCGAATGCCTGACTGGAAGACAATCGTGCGAGACGGCATCGGGGGCTTGCGCGGGGTTAGTTGCGCAGAGCGAGAAGAAATTGTCTCGGAGATAGCCGGGCATCTGGAAGAGGCTTTTGAATACTATCGGGCTGAGGGAATGTCGGAGCAGGCGGCCATGGAGCGAGTGCTGCCGCGCCCACGTGAATGGAACGCCGCGGCACGCAGGATTCGACGCACCAAGCGCTCACCTGAGCGCATGAATGATCGGACAAAGCAACTGTGGATACCGAGTCTGCTCACCCTGGCGTTGGCGAACATGTTGCTCATGGCATTGGGGGAAGCAAGCCTTCAGCCGCGGGCGATAACGTCGGACCCGATCTCCTGGTATCCAGGCATAACGCTCGCTCTGGCGTACTTCAGATGGATCGTCGCGCAACCCCTGACGGGAGCGATTGGAGCCTACCTGTCGTACAGAGCGGGCGGGAATCGCCGAGCAAGACTGGTCGCCTGCTTGTTTCCCTCCATCGTGATGTTCGGATTGTGGTGCGGGCTCGTACCAGCGAGTGACGTTGTGGCCGCGAACTCCTTCGTAATGCGGCATCCGACCTCCTTCGCACTGGGGGCGCTAGGCTGGGTCGTGGTCCCGGGAGCTGCGCTAATGTTTGGCGCACTTCCGTTTCTGGTGCTCCCATGCGCCAAGCCCTTTGGCGAGGCGGCGAACTCAGCCTCATGACCGCAAATCCCGTTATCGAGGTGCGCGATCTGCACAAGACATATGGCGCGCCGCGTGGGAGGGCGATCACAGCCCTTCGAGGCGTTTCCTTGCGTGTAGAATCCGGCACCATCTTCGGACTGATCGGCCAAAACGGAGCGGGTAAGACAACTCTCATCAAAATTCTCCTGGGCCTTTCCTTTCCGACGACCGGTTCCGCAAGCCTCCTTGGGGGATCGCCGAGTGATGCCGGCCGCCGGCGGCGCGTGGGCTATCTCCCGGAACAGATGCGTTTGCCGGACTATTTCAAGGCGACCGCCTTTCTCCGCTACATGGGTCGGCTCAACGGCCTTGATTCGAGTGCTCTGAACGACCGAATCCCGGCGTTACTGGAGCGAGTCGGTCTGGCGGGCGTTGGGAAGCAGGTGAAGGCTTACTCGAAAGGCATGCAGCAGAGACTCGGGCTCGCACAAGCGCTGCTGAATAATCCGGACCTACTGATTCTCGATGAGCCAACCGACGGACTCGATCCGCTCGGCCGCAAGGAAGTGCGCGACTTGCTGATGGAGCTGAAGGCCGAAGGGAAAGCGATCTTCCTGAACTCGCATCTGCTCTCCGAAGTCGAAATGGTGTGCGATCAGATCGCGATACTCGATCATGGCCGAGTTGCGCGCGTAGCGAAGCCGGACGATTTTGCGCGAGGCACGGGCGAGTACGTGGTGAGGATGGCCGGCGCGGGCGACATGGCGAGGGCCGCCGTCGAAGAGGTGCTCCGACGGGAGGCCAGCCACGGCCTTGACTGGCAAGGAACCATGTTTCGATTCGTGCCGCGCGATTTGGCACAGCTGAATGCGGTGGTTGACCAGTTGCGGAGAGTCCCGGTCGAAATCGAAGCGGTGGAACCTGTGCGACTGTCGCTTGAAGACTTCTTCGTGCAGGTCGTCGCCGGAAGGGAGTCGTAGTGTTCGCGACATATCTCAGCGCGATGCACGAAAGCATCAGCCGCCGCGTCGCGCTGGTGCTGCTGGGAGTGGCTTTGCTGGTATCGATCGCGTTCAATGCGTTTGTGCACGTCCGAAAACTGGGTGGCGGAGAGATGATAGTGGCGATCGGGACGCAGCCCCCCATGCCAGCCGCGTTTGCGGTGCCCATCGTACTCGAGGCGGAGTTTCAGGGGACGGACCAGCTCTGGCTGCTGTTGGCGATCTTTGCGGCGTCGCCGCTGCTGACTGCCACGCTCGACAAGGGCTGGCTGGAGCTGACGTTTTCGAAGGGGACCGCTCGGTGGAGAATTTTCACCGGTCGCGTTCTTGCGGGTCTCACGATGTATTTGCTCCTATTCGCCGTGGCGGCGTTGCCCGTGGCGCTGCGCCTATGGTGGGAAACGGGCGTGGGAACATGGCGAGCGTGCGTTGCAATCGCGATTGAGACGCTGGGGTTCTCGGCACTACTGTCGGTGGCCTCGCTGCTGACTTTGCCTCAGAGGGGTGTTGCACTACCCATGATCGCATCCGTGGCGGTTTGGTTGCTGTCGCCGTTTCTTGCGAATCGGCGAGAGACCTTTTATCGACTGTTTTCGTGGCATGTGGGGCACGAGGTCGTCGACTGGGCTTATCGAATCTTGCCGAAGTCATTCGAGCTAGAAGCTTCGTGCGTCGCTTTTATCCAGGGCGGGAAAGTCGTTTCGTGGTGGCCGTTTTGGTCGACCGCAGTATTCGCCATTTGCGTCTTCGGACTTACACTCCGGCAGCTCAGCCGCAAGTCATTCTAGAGGCGCAATTCGTGGCCGGCAGCTACTCGACCAGGCTCGCGAGGGAGCCGATAGCGAACGTGGCGACGGTGCCGATCAGCACATACCACGTGTAGGCGATGTGCGTGCCGAATCGGACGGCGAGCATCGCAGCGATTCCGGCGAATAGGCCCGCGAGCGCACCTGTCTGATTCGCGCGTCGATTCCAGGTGCCGAGCAGGAAGACCCCCAGCAATCCACCGTAGGTAATCGAGGCGATGGTGAGGCCGGCTTCGAGGACGTGACCCCACGGGGCGAGGCCGAGCGCGCCGAGAACGAGTCCCCAAGCAAGCGTGGCGTAGCGGGACCGCTGGACCTCATCGGGGGCCGTCGCCGCCTGATTCCCGCCGAAGTCGATCATGCTGGAGGAGGCCAGGGAATTGAGCGAGCCGCTGGCGTTGGACATGGCGACCGCAAAGATCGACGCGAGGACGAATCCGGCCAGCCCAATCGGCATTTCGCGCACGACGAATTCGGGAAAGATGCGGTCCGTGTCGGCAGCGGGAACCGGAAGGTACGCGTGCTGGGCGTATGCGAAGAGCATCACGCCGAGCACGAGGAACAGTGCGAACTGAGCAAAGACGATCACGCCGCTCGAAAGCAAGGCAGTCTTCGCATCGCGCTCGCTTCGGGCCGCGAGCAGGCGCTGAACCATCGTCTGGTCAGTGCCGTGACTGGCCATCGTGAGGAAGGTCCCTCCAAGCAGGCCGGCCCAGAATGTGTAGCTGCGAGTGAGGCTGAAGCCGAAATCGAAGACAGTGAGTTTGCCGCCGCTCGCGGCCGCGATTTGCGCGACGGCAGGCCAGCCGCCGGGAATCTTGTGCAGCAGCAGAACGAATGCCGCGACCGAGCCGGCGAGATACAGCGCGAGTTGCACCACGTCCGTCCAGATGACGGCACGCATGCCGCCTTCGAACGTGTACAGAAGGGTGAGCGCGGCGACGATGACGATGGACCAGCGGTCGCCTGTGCCGAACGCGACGCTGACCACCTTCCCGATCGCCGAAATCCGCACGCCTTCCGCGAGCGCCCGCGTGACCATGAACACCAGCGCGGCGGCGCGCTTCATCGACGCGCCAAATCGCTTTTCGAGCAACTGGTAAGCCGTGTAAAATTCGCCATGGAAATACTGGGGGATGAGAACCACGCACAGAACCACCCGCGCGACCAAATAGCCCAGAACGAGCTGTAGGAAGCCGAGATTCCCGTCGAAGGCGATGGCGGGCGTGCCGATGATTGTGAGCGTGGAGGTTTCGGTGGCGACGATGGAGCACGCAATCGCCCACCACGGCGCCGAACGGCCGCCCAAGAAATAGTCCCGGAGGCTCTGCTGCTTGCGACGGAAGCGGATGCCGAACAGCGTGATGCCCGCGAGGTAGAGCAAGATAATCGCGAGGTCGAATGGGCTGATTCGCATGGCGAGGCGGCGGGACGCGCGATGCTAACCGCCGGGTTTCGAGGGTGTCAAGCGCGCTGAAGGAGATCGATGTCGCGAAAAATTGCCGCCTCTGAGGCATCCCACTATGTCGGATTTGATGGGGGCGGGTCCAAGACGGAATGCCTCCTCGCTGACGCGGAGGGCCGCATCGTGGCACGCGCCACGGCGGGACCCTCCAATCCGATGCGCACAGGCTATGCACGCGCATGGTTCGCGCTGAGCGAGGCGGGCGACAAAGTGCTGGCGGCCGCAAAGATTCATGCGGAGCATGTGCGGGCGATCTGCGCAGGGTTGGGAGGCGCGGGGCGGTCCGGCGTGGTGCGGCGCGTGACGACTTTCCTCGAAGGCAGCTTCCCGAACGCCACGATTCGCGTGACCACCGATCTCGAGATCGCGCTCGAAGCGGCGTTTGGCGCGGGCGAGGGGATGATTTTGCTCGCGGGCACCGGATCGGCCGCGTTTGGCCGGGATGCCGCCGGCAAGACGGCGCGCGCCGGGGGGCGCGGTCCCTGGGTGAGCGACGAAGGCAGCGCGTTCGACATCGGCAGGAGCGCAGTGCGCGCGGTGACGCTGGCGGAGGAGCACCGCGGGCAGGCCACCGAGCTCTCACAGAAACTCTTTGAGCTACACCAGTGCAGCGGCTGGGAAGCGCTCTCGGAGCAGATCACGAAGAATGCGGACGACGTATTTCCGCGGACGTTTCCGCTGGTCGCGCAATTAGCTGACAGGGGCGACGCGGTGAGCAGGGAGATCATGACAGGCGCGGCGGCATCGCTGGTCGAACTCGCCGTGGCGGTGGCGGACGATCTGGGCTGGCGCGACCGAGAATTCTCGTTGGCCAAGGTCGGGGGCGTGCATGGGCGCTCGAAGTTTCTGGACGCCGCCATCGATGCGGATTTGAAACGGCGCCTGCCGCGGGCGCGAACGGTCCCGGTCGAGATATCTCCCGCGGAGGCCGCGGTTCGGCTGGCGATGCGGCTGGTCAGTGCTAAGGGAAATGCCGCCTGAATCGGAAACGCGGGTTGAATTCGCTCGATCGGCCTCCGGCGAGGATTTGAAGCCGCTGGTGCACGAAGCGAGCGAGGAAGTGCTTCTCGCGCTGCTGGAGAATCCCAATCTCGAAGAACCGCACGTGACTCTGCTCTTAGAGCGGCTCGATTTGCCCGCGAACGTGCTGGCAGCAGTTGCGGCAGAAGGGAAGTGGGCGTCCAGCGAGCCGGTGCGGCTGCGGCTGGCGCGGCATCCGCGGACCCCGAAGCGGTTTGCGCTGGCGGCGGTGCGGCAGCTTTTTCTGTTCGACCTGGTGCGCTTGAGTTTGCTGCCATCAGCGCCGGCAGATATTCGGCGCGTCGCCGAGGAAGTGATCCTGGCGCGCGTGCCCCATCTGCCCGTTGGCGAAAAGCTGACGCTGGCGCGGCGGGGCCCGTCGCGCGTGGCCGGAGCGATTCTGGCGGAAGGGCATCCGCAGGCGATCAAGCTGGCGCTCGCAAACGCCTTTCTGACCGAGAGCCAGATCCTGCGCGTACTGGCGAAGGCGGGAGTAACGGAGCGAGTGGTGGCGGCGATCGCGCAGCATCCGAAGTGGTCGTGCCAGTACAACGTACGCGTAGCGCTGGTTCGCAACGCGCACACACCGGCGGGGGCGGTGCAGGCTTTCTTGCCGAATTTGACGCTGCGCGATTTGAAAGACATTGGCCGGCTCGAAGGTCTCGCGCCGCATCTCAAGAAGCACATAAGGCAGGAGCTGGCGCGCCGGGCCGAGGCGGCCGGAAAGTCCGCCTGATCGATGATGGCGAAGAAATCCAATTCCGTCCGCTGGATCATAGCGCTGGGCGCGATTGCGCTGGTGGCGGTGCTGGTCTACTCGTCAATGCAGCAGACCCGGGAGCGGTACGAGGTCTGCGTGACCTTCAAGGGCGCCACGCACTGCGCCACGGCGTCCGGATCGACCTACGATCAGGCCGTGCGCAGCGCCCAGGAAATCGATTGCCAGCTTCTGGCGAACGGGCGCGACGAGAACATGGTTTGCCTCGATGCTCCTCCCGCCAGCATCCGCCCGATCAAATGACGCGCTGCCTAAATTGCGGTGCGGCGAGGGACGCGGACATATGCGTCTCCTGTGGGCTCGGTTCGCAGGCCGCTGAGATGACTCTACGCAAGAGTCTGCTGAACCGGACAGCGATCTTCGTTCTGGGCGCGCTGGCATTCGTGGCAGCGAGCGTCCGGTACCCGCCGTTGGAGGTCGACAGCGTGCTGATTTTCATCGGCGTGCTGTTCTTTCCGACGCTCGGGCTGGCGATGTGGGTGGAGCACAGGGCGCTGCGCCACGCGGAGGTCGAAGCGCTGAAGCGGGTCTACTACGGGCTGGTCCCGATCCCGTGGCTGCTGGCGGGGCTGCTGCTGATCAACGGCGCGTTGGACCGAAACGCGCCGCAGATCGAAGAGGCGCGCGTCGTGGGGAAATTCGCGATGGCGGGCGCGCTGCCGATTCGGCGGCTGGTAGTTACGTCCTGGCGTGAGGATCACCGCTTCGAACGAATTGCGATCAGTCGCAGCGAGTATCCCGAATACCGCGCGGGCGACCTCGTGAATGTGAAGGTCCAGAGCGGCCTCGTAGGCATCCCGTGGATCTCCGGCGTGTCCAGCCGATAGCTCTCTTGCGGTTCGGCAGTGCATCCCACGAATCACCACCGTTTGCTCTGAAGGTGCAGTCCGCTTGCCGATGCTACGATGGCCCGAGAGGCAGACGCCGCGATGCACGTGCCGGAAACCTGGGTTGAGCGACTCCCGTTCCTCGAACCGTTGGAGAACGAATGGCAGCGTGTGCCGCTGGCAGCGCTGATTGTGGCGAGCGCATTCTACGGCCTCTTTCTTTGGCAGGCCGCCCGCGGAAGCGGACCATTTCTGATGATCGACCTCGTCTTCATACCGGTTCATGAGGGCGGACACCTGCTGTTTCGGTTCTTCGGCGAATTCCTGTCCGTGGCGGGCGGCACGATCCTGCAGCTCAGCGTGCCTCTGATGCTGGCGACTTTCTTCTTCTTTCAGAGGCAGGTGCAGGGTGTTGCATTCTGCTTGTTCTTCTTTTTCGAGCAGTTCCTGCCAATCTCCGTTTACATGGCCGACGCGCGGGCGCAGGAACTGCCGCTGCTGACCGTCGGCGATGCGGACGACGTGATTCACGACTGGAACTACGTCTTCGATCGTTTCGGCGTGCTGGAGCACGACACGCAGATCGCGCACGCGGTGCAAATTATCGGCTGGATCGGCATGATCCTCACGACTGCGTGGATGATTTGGCGCAGCGTGGTGAGCCGAAGAGCGTCTCAGTAGAACGGCCGCATGTCTGGCGGGTGAGGAAGCGATATTTCGAGGACGCGGTCGTAGTCACCGAGCGTGAGGCGAATCAGTTCCGCAGGCCCAACATCGCGGTCCATCCATTCCTTGCTCGGGATCTGCGGATTTCCTTGAGTCAGGTCGCCGCTGTCGAAGTCCGTGCCGCGCGCCTGTAGGGCGGCGACGGGAACCTCGTAGACCAGCCTGCCTTTCAGATCGAGCAGCAGATAACGGTGCCCCAGCAGCAGGAGAACCAGATCGCCCGACTTTTTCGCGCTCTTCTTGTCCTTCTTATCCGGCTGAAAGATATTCCAAGTGAGAGGCGTTTTGTCGTCGAGCCTTACCTGAGCCTCGGAGACCGGCTTCCAGCGAACTCGCTGCGCATCGGCGGCCTGGCCCGCCGACACGGGAATCGCAGACAGCGCGAGCGCGAGAATAACGAGGGTCCGGCAAGTCAGGGACGCGCGGCAAATGGCCGAAGACGGTTTCATCCAGGAGCAGAATACATCACCACGGAGTGTCCCGAGCATCTCGGCGGGCTATTCCCAGTTCACCTTGACTTGCCGCGCGGATACGACGACGTAGCCTTTGGCGCGCCCGTGCTCGACCACATCGCGCAGGATTGCGACATCCTGCTCGCAGTAATCCGCGACGCGTTCCTTCTGGCCGGCGCGCCACCAGGAGACGGCTTGCAATCCGTCTCCGCTCTTGGACGAGCCGATCGTATCCTTGGCCAGCTGATCGAGTTTCACACGCCGTCCCGTTTCCCTGTAGAGCTCCTCGAGAACGTCGAAGGAGCGCTGGCGGAGAGCGTCGACGGGTGCGTATTTTCGAAGCACTTCGAGATCGAAGCGGTTGCCGTTGAAGGTAACGATCCGCGTGAAGGATTCCAGCTCAGCGACCAGACGAGCGGCATCTTCTTCGAACCAGCGGCGAAAGCCCTGCTCTTTGTCCCATGTGACGGCGACGGCGAGGCCGAACCCGGGGATATTGGCCCAGCCGCCCTCCACTTCATGAGACAGGCGGAGAGTTTCAATATCGAGATAGACTTCGCGGTCAAAAAGTCCGGGCGTGGGAGTCTCCTCTAGTGCCCCGTCTCGCCGAGCGATTTGTCGAGCAGGCGAATGGCCTCATCCACGTCGGCTTTCGCAATGTTGAGTGGCGGCGACAAACGAATCACGTTGCCGAACAGGCCGCCTTTTCCGATCAGCAAGCCGTTCGCGCGGGCGCGCTCCATCAGTTCGTTCGTTTCAACCGGCGCGGGCTCTTTCGTCTTTCGGTCGCGGACGAGCTCGAGTCCCTGCATCAACCCCATGCCGCGCACGTCTCCGATCAGCGGATACTTGTCTCCCAGCTCGTCGAGGCGCTTCCGGAAATATGCGCCGACGGTGTGAGCGTTTTCCAGGAGGTTTTGTTCCTCGATCACTTGGATGACGGCGCGGGCCGCCACTGACGTAACCGGATTTCCGCCGAAAGTGGAAATCGTCAGACCCTGGAACTTGTCGGCCAGGTCAGCGGTCGTGATGGTTGCGCCGACGGGGACTCCATTGGCCATGCTCTTGGCGCAGGTGATGACATCGGGAGTGACTTCCCATTGCTCGATGCCAAACCACCTCTTGCCGGTGCGCCCGAATCCGGTCTGAACTTCATCTGAAATAAAGAGACCTCCGTAATTCTTCACGATGCGATAGACGATCTTGAAGTACTCGGGCGGAGGGGTGATAAAACCACCGACGCCCTGAATCGGCTCAGCAATGAACGCCGCGATCGAGCCGCTCGTACCCGTCTGAATCAGATTCTCGACATCGTTCGCGCAGGCGACGCCGCAATCGGGATACTTCAAGTGCAACGGGCAGCGATAGCAGTAGGGATTCAGGGCATGCGAGACACCGACGCTGATCACGCCGCTCTTCCGCCAGGGCGCTTGGGCGGTGACGCCCTTGGCGAGGGCAGAGGAGCCCGCATAGGCGTGCCGGAGAGCGACGACGTCGTAACTCGAACTCGTCATTCGGGCGAGCAGGATGGCGGCCTCGTTGGCCTCGGTGCCGGAGTTCGTGAAGAACGTTTTTTGCAGGCGACCGGGCGTGATCTGCGCGAGCTTTTCGGCCAGAGCCACGATCGCTTCGTTCGGATAAAGCGTCGAAGTGTGCTGGAGTCTATCGACCTGCGCCTTGATCTTCGATGTGACCTTTGGATGGCAGTGGCCGACTCCGATCGTCAGGATCCCGCCGAAGAAGTCGAGGTACTTGTTTCCTTCGATGTCCCACAGGTATTGCATCGAGGCGCGATCGGCAACGAGCGGTTCGCGATAGTAGTTTGCGACGGCGGGCCAGAGATACTCCTGATGCTTGCGAACGATTTCTTCGCCGCGGCTGGTGGTCGTCTTTGGTGGCGTCATACTTCGGTCAGTTTACTCTGCGCGATTCGGCGGCGGCAAGGGCGGCTCGGCACGGCTGTTCGGAAACAGCGCTCGCGGTTTTCGGGCGTTCCCGTATAATCCCACCCAGTGAAACTGGGCGCGATCTTGAGGAACCTGGTGCGCGCGACCGGGCGTGTGTTTCCCGATTGCGTGACGCTGAGCCAGGCGGTCGCGTTCAACATGTTCCTCGCGTTCTTCCCGCTGCTGCTACTGGCTCTCGGACTGCTGAGCGGGACGTCGCTCTTCTCGGATGCCCTCAAGGAAATTCCCAGCCGCCTCATGATGATTCTCCCGCCGGGCAGTTCCCGCGTCGTGGAGGAATACTTCGTCCGGCGCACCGTGCATCCATGGAGATGGTTTTCGCTCGGGCTGATCGGCACGCTGCTGGCCGGCACGCAAGTGATGATTGGGTTCATGGAGGGTTTCCGAGTGATCGAAGGCGATCTGCTGAGGCCCGGCTACTGGGGGCGGCAGGCGCGCGCGCTGGGCTTGCTGTGCCTTACGATCGTACCGATGCTGATGGTCGTGGCGCTCACCGTATTCGGCAAACAGATACGCTCTTCGCGCGTGTTCCAGCTCGGCTCGCCGCATTTCACGCGGGAGCTGGAACTCGCCGCATACGCGGCAGTCGTGTTCCTGCTGGCAATGGGAGTTCTCGTCCTGCTCTACCGCATTGGCCGGCCCGGCCACGCCGGCTTTCGGGAACTTCTGCCCGGCGCGGCGGTTTCGACGGTTCTCTGGTGGGCGGCCGACATCGCGTTCGGTTTCTACGTTCGCAAGATGCCCTATGACGTGGTGTATCGCGGACTGGCATCCGCGATCGGCCTGCTGATCTGGATGTTTCTGACGGCGATGATCGTGCTGCTCGGCGCCGCCTATAACGCGGAGGCCCGCGAAGCCAAGCAGACCTCGGTCCGCCTTACCGTTCTCACGCCCTGAGGCGCGCACGGACCATTGCGCGCGGACCTATAACTGGTAGACTGAAAGCGGCAGTTCTCCAGCGGTGGACTCCCTTCCACCCCCGCGGAGGCGCGCGATGAGCGACATTCACGTCGAGTGCTATGCGGGGCATCGGGCCGATGAAAGACCCCTCCGATTCGTGATTCGAGGACGCGAGTTCCTGGTCGACGAATTGGACGGGCGCTGGTATTCCCCCGCGGCAAGTTACTTCCGGGTCCGCGCCGATGACGGCAACTACTACGTGTTGCGTCACGACGAGGCGCAGGACTTCTGGACGCTCGACGGTTTTCGCGCCGCTCATCCATAGGTGCCCGTTTACGTGGGTCAGACTTCGTCCAACGGCGTCGATTTGCGCCGTTACCAGCGGATCGCGGTGCCTGGTGACGCCGGCATCCGTGTGTTCGGACGGCCGCCCGGGCCGGATGTCGAAGGCAACGTCACCGTCATCAGCGTCAACGGAATGTTCTGCCGCACCCACGCGAACGTTGCAGTCGGGACGGTGCTCGAACTTGTCCTGCAATCGCCCGCTGTTTCGGTCGAGCTGCAGGGCACGGTGCGCCATGCAAACGAGCAGGGAATGGGAATCGAGTTCACGGGCTGCACGGAAGAAAACAAGCGGAGACTGGAAGACCTGCTTTTGCGCCTGCGAGCCTAAGCTGCAGCAATTGTGCTGTTTACCGTTGGTGCGACACCGCAACTAATCTCTCCCCGCAGGGTTACATTGAAAGCATGAAACGAGCCACCCAGTCCGGCGGAGCGGTGCTGATCGCAGTCGCTTGTGCGGCCCTCTTGAGCGGCCTCGCGGTGGTTGCCGCGCCTCGCGTTAGCGCGAGCCATCACAACCCAGCCGCTGCGAATACGAACGCGCCGGCCCTCGACAAGAAGTTCAAGGGCCACCTTCCGATTACTGAGCTCACCGAGGATCAAGCGATTGTCCACGCCCTGAACCGGCTGGCTTACGGGCCGCGGCCCGGTGACGTGGACCGCGTCCGACAAATGGGACTCGAAAAGTGGATCGGTCAGCAGCTGAATCCAGAATCCATGGACGACTCGGCGCTGAATCAGCGGCTGGAAAAGTATCCGACGCTGAAGATGTCGTCCAAGCAATTGCTGGACGAGTTTCCTCCGGCGGCGCTGGCCGCGAAGCGGGAAGGCGTGACGAAGGACGAGTACAAGCAGGAGATACAGGAGAAACGCCGCGATGCGATGGCGCAGGCGCAGGATTCGACTCGTGCAGACAAGGCTCAGCAGCAACTGGCGAAAATACAGGGTCCGAACCGGATCATCGCCGAGCTTTCGATGGCAAAGATTGACCGCGCCACCTACAGCCACCGGCAGCTGGAAGCGGTGATGGAAGACTTCTGGTTCAACCACTTCAATATCTTCGCAGGGAAGGGCGCCGACCGATGGCTGCTCACGTCGTACGTCCGCGACACGATTCGCCCGCACACGATGGGAAAGTTCCAGGACCTGCTGACGGCGACAGCGAAGAGTCCTGCGATGCTCTTCTATCTGGACAACTGGCTGAGCGTCGATCCGGCGGCGTTTCAGCAATTCAAGAATGAGATTGCGGCACGCCGCGCACGGTATCAGGGACTGTTTGGCGGCTTTGCGCCGCCGCAGCAGACATTTCCGGGTTCGGACTCGAATGCGCCATCGCAGCAGGGCGCAGTGGCGCGTTTCCTGCAGCAGGACCGTGGCCTGAACGAAAACTATGGGCGCGAAGTAATGGAATTGCATACCGTCGGAGTGGACGCGGGCTACTCACAGCAGGATGTGATTGAGATGGCCCGCACGCTGACCGGATGGACGGTCCGCGAACCACGGCGCGACCCGGAATTCGTGTTCCGGCCGGAGTTTCACGCCGAGGGAAAGAAAGTCGTCATGGGACACACGTTCGATTTCGGCGGCGAAAAGGACGGAGAGGAAGCGCTACGCATGCTCGCCAGCGATTCGCGCACCGCGAAGTTTATTTCGACGGAGTTGGCCCGGCATTTCGTGTCCGACAATCCACCACCGGCGCTGATCGATCGCATGGCGCAATCCTACGAATCGAGCGGCGGAGACGTTCGCAGTGTGCTGAAAGCGATGATCTACTCACCCGAATTCTGGTCAAAGGACGCATATCGCGCGAAAGTGAAGACCCCGTTCGAACTCGTGGTGAGCACAGCGCGAGCACTCGACTCTGATGTGACGACTTCGTTGCCGCTGGCAGTGTGGATCGGGCGAATGGGCGAGCCGTTGTTCCTGTGCCAGCCGCCGACCGGCTATTCGGACAAGGCCTCGACCTGGGTGAACACGGGCGCGCTGCTAAACCGGCTGAATTTCGCGCTGGCGTTCGCTACGGACCACATGCCAGGAGCCGCAGTAAGCCTCCAGCCGATGTTCGGCGACGACGCGGCAAGAGATCCGCAGCTGGCACTTTCGCGTTCGATTGAGTTGTTTCTGGACGGGCAGATCGAGCCATCGACGCGCGCGACTCTGGAGGAGCGCCTCAATGATCCACAGATTCTGCGCGCAAGTTTCGACGATCCGGTGAAGCAGGTGAACGAAGGATTGCTGTCCGGTCTGGTGCTGGGAGCGCCGGAGTTCCAGCGGCGGTAGATCGCATTCGGCGAGGAGAGCGGCCGTGAACATCTCGCGACGGTATTTTCTGAAGGGCGGCGGCATCGCGATGCTCGGCATGGCGTCGCTGCCGTCTTTCCTGCAACGCGCCATCGCGGCGACCGCAGCGCCGGGTACGAAGAAAATGGTCGTGCTGTTTCAGCGAGGCGCGATGGACGGGCTGAACGTGGTGGTGCCATTTGCAGAGCCGGAGTACTACCGGCTTCGGCCGACGATCGCGATTCCCGAGCCGCGACGGGGTGGAGCGGAAGCGGCAATCGACCTCGACGGTTTCTTCGGCCTTCACCCGAGCTTGCAGCCTTTGCAGCCGCTGTTTCAGCGCAACGAACTGGCGATCGTGCAGGCGGTGGGCTCGCCCGACCCGACGCGTTCCCATTTCGACGCGCAGGACTTCATGGAATCCGGCACGCCCGGCATGAAGTCCACCGAGGACGGGTGGCTGAACCGCGCGTTGCAGTCGATGCCGGAGGATAAAGCGTCGCCGTTTCGGGCGGTCGCGTTCGGTCCATACCTGCCGCGCACTCTTTCGGGCAGCGCGCCGGCCGTCGCGGTGCCCGATCTGAAGCAGTTCAAGATGTTCGGGCCGCAGCAGACGATCGAGGGTGGATTCGAGGCTATGTACGCGCAGACAGTCGATCAGGCTTTGCGAGGGGTCGGCCAGGAGACATTCGAAGCCATCGATCAGCTGAAGAAGATCGATCCGGATTCGTATCAGCCGGAGAACGGCGCGCAGTATCCGGCGAGCCGCTTCGGGAAGAGCCTGATGGAGATCGCCGAGCTGTTCAAGGCGGATATCGGGCTGGAAGTCGCGTTCCTCGACAGCGGAGGATGGGACCATCACGTCAACGAAGGCGGCGTGCAAGGGCAGCTTTCGAATCTGCTGCGTGACTTGGGGCAGGGAATCGCGGCGTTCCATCAGGATATGGGCGACCGCATGAACGACGTGGTGTTCGTGAGCATGTCCGAATTTGGACGCACGGCGCGCGAAAACGGAAATCGCGGCACGGACCACGGTCACGCGAACTGCATGTTCGTGATGGGCGGCGGCGTGAAGGGCGGAAAGGTCTACACGCGCTGGCCCGGGATGAGCGAAGGCCAGCTGTATCAAGGCCGCGATCTGGCCGTGACCACCGATTATCGAAGCGTGATCGGCGAGATCATGACCAAACATCTGGGCGCGCGCGACCTAAGCGCCGTCTTTCCTGGCTACTCCAACGACCCGCAGCAGTTCCTGAACCTTGTAAAGTCCTAGCGGATTTGCGCGAGCAAAGAAAAAGGGGAGGGTGAACGCCCTCCCCTTGTCGTTGCTTTTGAATGCGATCCGAAGCCTACTCGCCTCCCGCCTTGATTCTCATGCCGAAGAACGAGCGATAGACGAAGAAGAACGACACGAGGAAGAACGCTGCGGCCAGAATCTCCGTGAGCTGCCGATTCTTCGAGGTGAGATCGACGGCCAGCGAGACGGCCAGGAGGCCGAAGAGCGTCGTGAACTTGATCACGGGGTTGAGAGCGACCGAAGACGTGTCCTTGAACGGATCGCCGACGGTGTCGCCCACCACAGTGGCATCGTGAAGCGGGGTGCCTTTCTGTTTCAACTCGACTTCGACGATCTTCTTCGCGTTGTCCCACGCGCCGCCGGCATTGGCCATGAAAATCGCCTGGTAGAGGCCGAAGACGGCGATCGAGATGAGGTAGCCGATGAAGAAGAACGGCTCGACGAAGGCAAAAGCGAGCGTGGCGAAGAACACGGCGATGAAGATGTTGAGCATGCCCTTCTGCGCGTATTGCGTGCAGATGGCGACCACTTTTTTGCTGTCGGAGACGGATGCCTTCTCGGTTCCCTCCAGCTTGATATTTTGCTTGATGAACTCAACCGCGCGGTGCGCGCCGGTGGTCACGGCTTGGGTCGAAGCGCCCGTGAACCAGTAGATCATCGCGCCGCCGGTAATCAGGCCGAGGACGAACGGGGCGTGGAGCAGAGAAAGATTGTCGACGTGCTCCTTTAGGCCGTTGGTCAGCGCCATGATGATCGAGAAGATCATCGTCGTGGCGCCGACGACCGCGGTGCCGATCAGAACGGGTTTGGCCGTTGCCTTGAAGGTATTGCCCGCGCCATCGTTTGCCTCGAGCATTTCCTTGGCGCGCTCGAAGTTCACGTCGATGTTGAAGTCGCTCTTGAGTTCCTGCTTCACATTGGGGACCTTTTCGATCAGCGACAACTCATAGACCGACTGTGCGTTGTCCGTGACCGGGCCGTAGGAATCGACCGCGATGGTAACGGGACCCATTCCAAGGAAGCCGAACGCCACCAGGCCGAACGCGAACACCGGCGCGGCGATCATCAAGGATCCAAGGCCGGCTGTGCTGAAGAGGTAGCCGAGCGTCATCAGAGCGACCATCGCCAGCCCCAGGTAGTAGCAGGAAAAGTTGCCCGCCACGAAACCCGAGAGAATGCCGAGCGACGCGCCGCCCTCCTGAGCGGAGGCAACCACCTCGCGAACGTGTCGCGATTCCACCGAGGTGAACACTTTCACCAGTTCGGGGATGATCGCACCGGCGAGCGTGCCGCAGGAGATGATCGTCGCGAGCTTCCACCACTGGGTCGAGTCAGTGCCGAGGGTCGGGATCATGTAGTAAGAAATCAGATAGGTAAGGGCAATCGACACGACGGAGGTGATCCACACGAGCGAAGTGAGGGGCGCCTCGTAGTTCATATTTTCGGCGTTTCCGTACCGGGCTTTCGCGATTGCTCCGTTGATGAAGTACGCCGCCGCGCTCGCCACAAGCATGGCGATGCGCATCACGAAGATCCAGACGAGCAGCTGTACCTGCACGGTCGCGTTGCTCACGCCGAGCAGAATGAAGGTGATCAGCGCGACGCCTGTGACGCCGTAGGTTTCGAAGCCGTCTGCGCTAGGGCCGACGGAATCGCCGGCGTTGTCTCCCGTGCAATCCGCGATGACGCCCGGATTGCGCGCGTCGTCTTCCTTGATCTTGAAGACGATCTTCATGAGATCGGAGCCAATATCGGCGATCTTGGTGAAGATGCCGCCAGCGATTCGGAGCGCGGCGGCGCCGAGCGATTCGCCGATTGCGAATCCGATGAAGCATGGCCCCGCGTAGTCAGCGCGCACGAAGAGCAGAATGAAAAGCATCATCAGGAGCTCGACGCTGATCAGCATCATGCCGATGCTCATGCCGGCGCGGAGCGGGATTTCGTAGATCGGATACGGTTTGCCGCGAAGGCTGGCGAAGGCGGTCCGCGAATTGGCGAAGGTGTTGACGCGAATGCCGAACCACGCAACGCCATAACTTCCGAGGATTCCGACCACGCTGAACGCGAGGATGATCACGACGCTGAGAGCCGGATAGTGCCTGAGAACGCCGAAATAGAGAACGATCACCGCCGCGATGAAGATCCAGAGAAGAAAGAGGAATTTTCCCTGGTTCACGAGATAGGTTTTGCACGTCTCGTAGATCAGCTCCGAGATTTCGCGCATCGCGCGGTGCACCGGCAGATTCTTCAGGCGCACGTATATCGTCAATCCGAAACACAATCCGAAAACGCAGAAGAGAATTCCCCAGAGCAGGAGCTTGTGGCCGTCGATGGCTCCGTTCAGGAAGGAGACGTCACGCAATTCAGGCAATTTCAGGTTGGCTTCGCCGCCGGCGCTTTCCTGCGCCCTGGCGACCCCCGCATTTGCGAGAGCAAACGTCAGCGCGGCAACGGCCGCGAGAATTCCGGTCAAACGGCTCCGCAGCGACCCGGGCTTCCGGGCGCTTTCGAGTCCATTCCACATCAGCGATCCTCCACGAAGATTTTTCATCCAGAATTTGTCGGGCATTTATGTTTGCAATCAGTCAGTTCGGCCGAACGTGCAGTCGTCCACACCCGCAAACGTATCGTTTCGGCCTGTGTGGACTTCCTTCCTCCGGGTGATGGCCCCCGGAACGGGAGCCAATAGACGTGAAAACTTCCCCACCGAACAGTCGTTTTTAGCAGGCTTCCGGCGATTCGTCAAGGCACGGGTGAGGCCGGGGCGGAGCGCCGCAAGTCACGCCGCTTGAGCGTGTTAGAATCCGTGCATGGCAAAACGGAGCGTTTCACCCGGCGGCAGGATCGAGGGCGAAGTCGAGTTGCCCGGGGACAAGTCAATCTCGCACCGCTACGGCATCATAGGGGCCCTGGCCGAAGGCACGAGCGAGATATCGAATTACGCATCTGCAGCTGATTGCCAGAGCACCCTCGAATGCGTACGCCGCCTTGGAATCGAGGTGGAGAAGAAGGGGAGCGTTGTCACGATCGCAGGCAAGGGGCTCGACGGCCTCAGGCAACCGCGAAAGCCGCTGAACGCCGAGAATTCCGGTTCGACGATGAGGATGATGGCGGGCGTGCTGGCGGGCCAGCCGTTCACATCCACGATCACAGGGGATGATTCGTTGCGGCGGCGGCCAATGAGGCGCGTGATGGAACCGCTGCGGCAGATGGGCGCGGAGATCACCAGCGCCGAAGGCGACCGCGCGCCTCTGCAGATCCGCGGCGGCAAGCTGCAGGCAATCGACTACGCGCCCCCGATTCCGAGCGCGCAGGTGAAGTCGGCGGTGCTGCTGGCGGGACTCTTCGCGGACGGCGTGACGACGGTGCGGGAATCGGTGTGCACGCGGGACCACACCGAGCTGGCGCTGCGCGAATTCGGCGCGACGGTCGACGGCAGCCGCGGGGTGGTGCGCGTCCATCCACGGCCGAAACTCACCGCGCGCAAGCTGAGCGTGCCGAGCGATCTTTCGACGGCGGTCTTCATGATCGGCGCGACACTCGTGCTGCCGGGTTCCTCGCTGACGCTCCACAACGTGGGGCTGAACCCGACGCGCGCTCGCGTGCTCGATTTTCTGATTTCTCTCGGGGCTCCGATCCGTGTGCCGTCGCTGCAAGCGCGCGACGGCGAGCTCGCGGGCGATGTTTCCGTGCTGCACGCGCCGCTCCAAGGCGGAAACGTTTCCGGCTCGCAGGTTGCCGAGATGATAGACGAATTGCCGATGCTCGCCGCGCTGGGTCCTTTCACGGAGAAGGGAATCGAGATTCACGACGCACAGGAGTTGCGCGTGAAGGAAAGCGATCGAATCCGATCGCTTGCCGAGGGGCTGCGGGCGATGGGTGCGCGCGTCGAGGAATTTCCGGATGGCCTGCGCGTAGAGGGACGCTCGGCGGGAAAACTGCGCGGCGCGAAAGTCGATCCGCACGGGGATCACCGGATCGCGATGGCGCTGGCGGTCGCAGCGCTGGGCGCCGACGGCGAAACCACCATTCGAGACGCGGAGTGCGTCGGCGTTTCGTTTCCGGAGTTCTTCACGACATTGGAGCGGCTGCGGGGAAATCAAAAGGCCTAGGGCTTGCTAGCTGCCTTTTCGCAGATGAATCGTGCCGTAACTCGTGACGATGGTGATTGTCGGCCCGCCTGCGCCGACTTTTCCCGAGATTTGTCCGCGATCGCTCTCGTTCGAGGCTCTCAGCGACGACTCTTCAAAGTCGCTCTGTACTTCACCGGACCTCGAGGTCGCCGAAACTGCAAAGCTCGATCCGCCAGGCAGAGTGACGTCCGTGTCGCCCGTGTCGTTGGTCACGCTCAGATCGTCGCGCGGCGACGCCGCGTAGCTGACGTTCACATCGCCGTGCGTGTTCACGATTTCGAGCCGGCCTGAGACGTTCTTCACGGTGACGTCTTTATTGTGCGTCACCAGCTTCGCTGATCCGTCCGCGTCGGTGAGCGAGATATCGCCCGAGTCGGCTTCCAGCGTACCGGTCAGGTGCGCGATCGTCAGATCGGACCAGGGCGAGACGCAGCGCAAGGTCTTGGCAACGTTGCTCGCGCGGATGGTTCCGACGAACCCTCCCGCGACGGTGGCGCTGCCGGAAATCTTGCTCAGATCGACGTCGCTGCCGCGCCCGGTGAGCTTCACGTCTCCGTTCACGCTGGCAATTTTCGCATCGCCCCGTTGCATCTCGATCGTAACGTCGGAGCCCGCGTCGTGGATATCGATGTCGCCGCTTCCGGATCGCGCAGCAATGGCCCCGGAGATCCCGGCAACTTGGATGTCACCATGAAAGGTGGCGACTTCCAGGCTGACGGCTTTCGGCATCGCGACATCGAGATTGACGCTTACCTGTGCGGAGGGGTCGCCCGAGCGCACCGGACGAATGTGGTAGACGTTGCCCTCCTGCTGGATCGCGATTTCGATGCCGTGCATCTCTTCGTCCGCGGCGGATTGCGACGGAGCGTAGGCCGATTTGTTGATGCTGACGCGGAGGTTGTTGTCCTCGGCGGCGTGGATCGAAATGTCGCCCCGACCCGTCTCGACGGTCACGTGCGAGCCGGCGGGCAAGGCTTGCGGCGCCAGTTGGCCGCTTTGCGTGTAAGACTCGTGGAATGGCGGAAGCTCGATGTTGAAATCCGGGTAGTGTTCCCGGATCCAGTCGCGGAAGACGAAACCCGCCAGCACGAATGCCAGCAGGATCATCAAGCCCGCCTCGCCGCCGGAGAGAAGAGCGGCGCGCGGCAAGCCCGAACGCTGCGCTGTGAGGTGATCCACCAGCTTCGCGACGCCCCAGACGATGATCAGCACCGGCCAATACACCCGAATCAGATGGCCGAGCTTGAACGCGGGGTCGAAGCGATCCAGGAGGAAGATCACTCCGAGAAGGATTAGAAGCAGACCGGTGAAAATCGAACCGCGACGTTGAATTCCGTTGGTCATGAGTGTCTCAAGATCCCGTATGGCCCTGGCGCGAGGCCAGTGCCTGGCCGATGGAGAGCAATCCCCAAACAATCAGCAGCGTCGGCCAAAGATCGGCGAAGCTGTAGCGCGAGTATTCCGCGATCAAAAAGACGATTCCGATCGCGATCAGCATCAGCGGGCCGATGGCTACGCGCATGCGGCACTGCATGCAAGGGCAGCGCGATTTCGTGACGTCAGCCATGGCGGCTCCTAGGCGCTCCCCTTCATGCGGTCCATCAAGATCCAGACGCCCAGGGCGACCAGCCCGATCGGCCAGCCTTTGATAATCCACTCTTTCTGCAGCAGCCCGAAGTTGGCGAGCAGGAAAAGGACGCCCAGCGCGATCAAAACGATTGCGCCCATAGGCTTCCTGCCGTCAAGTTGCACCGTACCTGACGGTTGGCCCACTCCCATCGCGCGGGCCTTGGCAACGCGGTAGGCCTCAATCGGCATGTAGAAATAGAAGCAGCCCAGCGCGATTCCCAAGAAGGCATAGTAGGCGGCGCCGGGGAGATCGCTACTCAACGCAGCAATGATTCCTGCGAAGATCAAGAGGTGAACGAGAGCCTTGACATACTCGCCGTTGTAGACAGCGCCAAGTCCCGGAATGAACCCGAGCGCCATCGCGACGCCGGGATTCGATTTCGACGCACCGGGCTGATGCGACGCGGGCACCGTCGAAACAATCGTGCTCAGGCAGCTCTCGCAATAGAGCGCACCGCCGACATCGCGGGTGCACTCCGGGCAGAGCGCCTTGCCGCATTGCCGGCAATATCCCGTGGCGGCTACGTCAGTGTGAACGGCACAGTTCATGGGAGACTCCTCGATGCCTCTTGGGAAAAACCATGCGATCCAGTGCTGACCATCAAAACCGCGAGTTCAGTCACGCTGTCCAGCAAGTGGCGGCCGGTCTGCGGGACCGGCTGCGAATTGGGCTTCGCGTCCGAGTCAGGCCGCTGGCGATCCGGCTGCGGAGCCGGCTCGTTGAACGGCGCCGCCGGCTGCGAAGCCGGCCGCGGTTCCGACGAAAGCCGCGACTGAATCACGTATACAACGCGCAAATCGTTCACGAACTTGACTCCGCGCGCATACGTGAGATGCGCGTGGCGATTGGCGCTGTGATACAGATTCATCGGGTTCAAGGCCGACCGGCGCGCCGTCAAACTCACCGCGTGAAGCACGATAAAAACGGAAGCTGCCACGGTGAGCGCGCCTACGGCGAAACGCGGCTGCCAGAGCAGTTGCAACCATCCGAGCCAACTCTTGGCCGATCGATCCTTCGCTTGAGTTCCGCGCGTGGCCGCGACGATTCTGGAAGCCAGGAAAGGCGGCTCTTCCACTGCGGGAAGCTGATGGATTCGTGTGACAAGCTGGCCCACCTGAGAGAGAAGCTCGCTGCAGCGCGCGCAACTCGCGGCATGCGCCGAGAACGCGGCCATGTCCTCCAATGTGAGCGAGCGATCCAGAACGTCGCTCAATCGCTCTTCCGTTAGTGTGCAGTTCCAGTCCATCGAATTCCCTCCGGCGGCTACGCCGGACGCACTCCCATTTCCCCGAGGATGCGCGCCAGCTCGATGCGCCCACGGTTGATTCTCGATTTCACAGTGCCTTCGGGCACCTGAAGAACGACCCGGATTTCCCCGTAGTCGAGCCCCTGCAAGTCGCGCAAGATCACGGCTTCCCGCAGCTCCGGTGAGAGCCGCGCCAGCGCCTGCTGCACGTGGCCGCTCAGTTCCGTCGCCTGCGCCCAGCTATCGGGCGTGCGCGCCGGCGACGGCCGCTCCTCGAATAGCGGCATCGCATCGATCGAATCCGTCATGCGGTCCCGGCGCGTCCGGCGGTAGTGGTCCACCAGTAGATTGCGCGTTACGCTCGTGAGCCACGTTGTGAAACTGCCCTGCGCGGATTCATAGCTTGGGAGCGTCCGATAGACGCGCAGGAAGACGTCCTGGCTGAGGTCTTCGGCGGACGTCGAATTGCCCGTGAACCGATAGCAGAGGTTATAGACCCGCCGCGTGTGCCGCCGCACAAGCTCCTCCCAGGACGGCCCGTCGCCCCGAAGACAGAGCTGCACCAATTGGGCGTCGGGCTCCAATCGCTTTCATCCTCACAACCTGCATGACTTCTCGACCTCAATCTAAGGAACGCAAAATCGAGGTGAAAAGTTCCGTTAACGCGGCATCTTATTCGGGATTCCGCTGAAAACACAAGGACCAGGGGCAGCCGGCCATCGAGCGGGCGGCGCGCCCGTGGAGAGTGCGCAGGCGATTACTCTTTGGGCGAGACACTCCGACTTCGCGGCGAGGCCAGGGAAGCACCCCTCAAAATGGAAGAAAGCCGACCTCGCGAATCCATGTGGCAGCTTCGGGGGCATACCCTATCCGGGTGGTGCATACGCGGGCCGGGCTGCGGAGCATCAGATGTTCATCCCTCTCGCACACGAAAGTCTTCGAGGGCGGCGCTGGCCCTGGGTGACGATCGCGATCATTGCGCTCAACACCGTCGTCTTCCTCCTCACGCAGGGAACGATCGAGCGCGACTTCAAGCAGATCAGCCAGGCCGAACTGCATTTGCTGCTTTTCAGCGCCCGCTTTCCCGACGCTTCGATGACGCCGGAGGGGGCTCAAACTGTCGAAGCTTTCAAGTTGCAGCACTCCGAAATCTACAAACGCATGGCCGATTCCCGTCGCACACGGGCTGCCGATGCTTGGGACGCGGAGACGCTCAGCAAGGACTGGACGCCCGAAGAGGCCAACACCGAAATGGCGGCTCTCTGCGCGCAACTGGTGCAGGTGCGTGACGATTCATTCGCATGGAAGTACGCGTTTCATCCGGTGCAGCCTTCGCTCGTCAGCTATCTCACCGCAACGTTTCTGCACGGCGGCTGGCTCCACCTGATCTTCAACATGTGGTTTCTATGGCTGGCAGGGACGGTGCTGGAAGACGCGTGGGGACGCATCGTCTATCCGATTTTCTATCTGCTCGCGGGCGTGCTGGCGCTGGTGGTTCACGCCATCGTTTTCCCGAACAGCCTCGTGCCGGTGCTCGGAGCCTCGGGGGCGATCGCGGGACTCATGGGAGCGTTTCTGGCGCGTTTCCCGAGGACTCGCATTCGCATGGGCTGGATTTTCTTTTTTATCCGCGTCGTCAAGTTCTACGTCCCGGCGTACGTCATTCTGCCGCTGTGGCTGGTGATTCAGATTTTCTGGGGCGCGCTGTTCGCGTCGGTCGGCGCCGAAGGCGGTGTCGCGTATTGGGCGCACATCGGCGGATTCGCGTTCGGCGCGCTCGCCGCCGTGCTGCTGCGCGTGACTGGAATCGAGCACACGGTGAATGAAGCGATCGAGGCCAAAGTGACATGGACCGCCGATCCGCGAATCGTGCGGGCCACGGAGTGTCTCGAGGAGAACAACGCGGCCGGCGCCATCGTCGCGCTGCGCGAGCTCGTGACGGACAAACCGGAGTCGGTCGAAGGCTGGGAGCTGTTGCTCACGGCGCAGCAGAGGAGGGAAGACTTCGCCGGGCAGAAGGAGACGCTCGCGGTCCTGTGCCGATTGCATGTCATGGCCGGCGAACTACCGCTCGCGTGGGAGGAGTATCGCGCCTATTGCAACTTCGGAGGCGAAAAGCTGCCGCGCGGCGTATGGATGGAGCTGTGCCGGTATCTCGAACGAGAAAAGAGCTGGGATTTCGCCGCCACCGAATACGAGAAGCTTGCACAGAACAATGCCGGCGAGCGCGTGAGCGTCTCCGCGCTGGTGGCCGCGGCCACGATCCGCCAGAGGGAGCTGAGCCAGGCCGACCGCGCCCAGAGCCTGCTCATGCAGGCGGCGGCCTCGCCCGTGCCGCATACGGATTTGGACGGCGCCATTCAGGAGGGACTCCGGCACTGCGCCGCGCTGATTCCCCGTGCCGGCAACTACGGCTCGTGAATCAAGCCAGCCAAGCGGCCGCTCCTGATCACTTCTTGCCTGCGTAGCCTCGACATTGCAGCACCGGCAGGCGCGGGTACTTCGGGTACTCCGCGTCAGTAGACGAAAGCTCGCAGCGATAGAACAGGGAGCCGCGATCGGATTCGATCGCGCGGCAGTGGGCGCAACTGGCGCACAGACCAACTTCCGTCGCCGAGGGCCCGGTGCGCGGCTGCGAGTGCGCGGCTCGTTTGCCGGATTCCACGGCCGCAGAATAACATTCAATCGCGGCGCCCTCCTTGACACGCTCGAAAGCTTGCTGCTAGGGTTCAAACCGAATGCTGCGAAGCGCGCGCCGGTACCTCCTTCTGCTGTTTGCCCTGCTGGTTCTCGCGTATCTCTTTTACAAGTTCCGCAACGCGATCTCGCTGGAGGGATTCCGATGGCAAATGGTGGCGGATTCACTCCGGCACGCGTCGCTGCCCCTGCTGTTTCTGTCGGTCGTGGCGATCTACGCCTGTTACGCGCTGCGAGCGGTTCGCTGGGTGCGATTCTGCCGTGGACTGGGCAACGCGCATTTCGGCAACGTTTATGGCGCCACGTTGATGGGTTTCTCGTGCACGCTGTTGCTCGGCCGCGCGGGCGAACCGGTGCGGCCCGCCTTGATCGCGCGCAAAGACTCCCTCTCGATGCCGACGATGTTCGGCATATACGTGCTCGAGCGCGTCTTCGACATGGCGGCGACGGCTGTTCTCGCGATCTTGGCCTTACTCCTTTTTGAGCGCAGCGATTCGGCCGGACCGGCGCACGATCTGGTGTTGAAGTCGGCGCGATCCGCAGGAGTCGTGATGCTGGTGGGGCTCGTGCTGGCGGTCGCGTTCCTGGTCTACTTCCGCTATTTCGGAGCGGGCTGGCTGGCGGGCAAGCTCGACCAAACGGAGTGGCGTCACGGATGGCGCGGCGGAGTGGTTCGCCTGCTGCACGGTTTCAGTGAAGGATTGCAGGCGATCCGCACCTGGGGCGACCTGACCGCGGCGACCGTTTATACGGGCGCGCACTGGGCGCTGGTAGTGTTCGTCTACTATTGGATCGTTCGCGCTTTTCCCGGCCCAGTTTCGACTCTCAGTCTGGGCAGCATCGTTCTTGTCGTCGCCTTCACGCTGGTCGGCTCGGCGGCGCAACTGCCGGTCGCAGGTGGAGGATCGCAGGCGGCAACTTTCCTTGTTTTGACGCTGATCTTCGGAGTAGAAAAGGAGCCGGCGGCTGTCGCTTCGATCGTGATCTGGCTGATCACGTTCGCAGCGTGCTGCCTGGTTGGCATACCTCTGCTGATCCGCGAAGGCTGGTCAATGGGTGAATTGCGGAGGCTGGCGCGCGAAGAGGAATCGGCCGGAGAATCGGGCTTGATGAGTGACGCGCCACACGCCGCGCCGAAGGAGACGCCTCAGTGAAGTGCCCCTTTTGCTCGCATCTGGACGACAAGGTGATCGACTCGCGCGAGGCGCGCACCGGCGACATGATCCGCAGGCGCCGCGAATGCCTGAAGTGCGGCCGGCGCTTCACCACGTACGAACGAATCGACGAAATCCCCTACATGGTTATCAAGAAGGACGGCCGGCGCGAAAAATTCGAACGCCAGAAAATCCTCCAGGGGTTGCTGAAGGCGTGCGAGAAGCGTCCGGTGCCGGTGAGCAAACTTGAGGCGATCGTGGACCACGCCGAGGCCTTCGTCAGCGAAGCCGCGGACCGCGAGCGGACCACGACCGAAATCGGCGAGCTGCTGATGGCGCAGCTGAAGAAGCTGGACAAAGTCGCCTACGTGCGATTCGCGTCCGTCTATCTCGATTTCAAGGACGTGAAAGAATTCATGGATGAGCTGAAGGGACTTCTTAAGGAACGCGCGAAGAAATAGCTCACGCCTGCCAGACGCCGGCCGCGAACTTCTTGACGGTGCAGAATCCGATCCTCTCGTAGAGTTCCACGGCGCGCTTGTTGGCGCTGGTCACGGTCAGCGAAAGCGACTCGTACTTGCGCCGCCGGAGCGCTTGAATCGAGTGCTCCATCAGATGGCGCCCGACTCCCGTGCCCTGATAGCCGGGCATCACGCAGATCTGCGTCGTGTGCCCCACGCCTTCCGCAACGGTCGAAGTGAGAATCATGCCGATCAACCGGTCGCCGGTGGCGGGTCGTACGAGAAACGACGCTTCGGGGAGGAACTGACCGCATCCGGGCAACAGGACGATATTGCGCAGGAACCGGAGGCTGCCAGACTCGCTGCGATACTGATCGTTGATCTGCCCGTCGACATGATTGGCGTAGGCCAGCTGGATCAACCGCGCGGCTGAATCGAACGCTCGATCGCTCCAGGGTTCGAGGCGCAATCCGGAAGAGAGCGGCTTTCCGAGCACTCGCGCTTTTTCGAGGTCCAACAGCATGAACTGCCGCGCGTGCAGCTGAAAATGTTTCGAAAGGAAGCTGGGGTCGAGCTCGATGCCGAAAGGCATCAGCTGCGCCTCAATACGCTCCAGGCGAGGCATCGCCCGCATCGCGCCGAGCATTTCGGTCAACAGCCGCTCGGTCGTCGCTCCCCTGGCGTGCTGTGAGGAGACGAACAGTCCGCCGATCAGGCCCTTGTGCTCTTCGATCACGTAAAAGCCGTAGCCGGTCAGGTTGCCGTTCTCCAGCGACACGCATCCCCCAAGCGCGTGCGAATCGATGAATTTCCGCACGAGATCGATCGAAGGCCGGTAATCCCATCGGAGCTCATCGCGCCAGCGGCGCGTTTCTTCCTGGAAAAGGCCCTCAAGTGATCGAGAATGCAGTTGCCGGAGGTCTACGATCTCCATGAACGCCGAGTACGTCCCCTGAGCGCCATTATATCTTTGTGCGGCCCGGGAACCCAATGCGGCAACATTGCGCTTAGGGCACCGGGTCGGGCCGGGTTCGCGGAGAATTGTGCTAACATTTGCTTCGCCGAGGCGCGTACGCGCAGCGCCCGCGCCTATTGGATGGCAGTGTTTTCCGAGCTTCGCTATTCCACAACGCGTCTCACCAAGATTTTTTCCGGACTGCTGGCGCTGCTCCTGTTCGGTTTCGTCACCGTCGCAAGCGTGGCCGGTTTTCTGGTCTACCAGATCGTTCACCCCACGCGAAACGCCGCCACGATCGACTTGAACATCATGATGGGCCATCCGAGCACGTTCTCCTTTCCGGTGGCCGGCGGCGCGCTGCGTGAAGGCTGGCTTTTCCCTGGACTTCGCGGCGCGCCCACGATCGTAGTCGCTCACGGCTATACGTCACAGCGCGCCGAAGTGCTCACGCTGGTGACGGCCCTGCAAGATCATCAATTCAACGTGTTTCTTTTCGATTTTCTTGGGCACGGCACGACGCAGGGACCGACGACGCTGGGCTATCGGGAAACGGCTGAGCTGCACGCGGCGGTGCAGGCGCTCTCGATGCGCGACGATGTCGATCCGCAGCATTTCGGGCTGTGGGGTGTGGACATGGGCGGGTACGCCGCGCTCGAAGTGGCGGCGACCGATCCAAGGATCGCGGCGTTTGCGGTGGACGATGCGTACGACGATCCGCGCACGATGGTTCGGCTCGAGGTGCAGAAGTCAGGGCTGACGGCGCTGCCGTTCGTGCTGAAGCTTTCCGATTTCGGATTCCGCATGATGAATTATCCGTTTCGGAATGAGCCGCCCGTTTCGACGCGCCTGGCGCGGACACGTGGCGTTCCGAAGCTCTTCGTCCAGTCGGACGATCGGCCGGCGCTTTCGAATGAGACGTTGCAGCTTTTCGTGAAGGCGCCCGATCCGAAGCAGGCGCTGCGAGACCGGCAGAGCTATCGCGATATGTCCGACGATGACCGCAAGAACTACGAAAACCAGATCGTGAATTTCTTCCTGTTGAACATGCCGCCGACGGCCGTGCGCTAGCGCGGCTCCCTCCGGACTGGCACGTAGAGGATTTCCGCGTAAGGTTCGTCCAGTCTTTCTTGGATGCGCCCGAGCTTCCGGATTTGCGCAAGGCCCGCGGGCGTCGTGAGGACCAGCGCCGCCTCTGGATCGCTCGGAGACCATTCCGGCAGCTCGCGGCGGAAATAGAACGCAAGGCCGTAGTTCCATTTGCGCTGGAGCTGGTAGGCGAAGATGCGGTCGGGATGCTGGTCGTTGCGCACGAACACCGCGTGCGCGCGAGCCGAGAACAAGCCATCGACTACCGGCAGGACACTGAGGCTCACCAGTTCTATCGTGACGCAGACCGACAGGGCGCAAAGCGCAACGACCAGCGACGGGTTGCGGTAGCGGCTGATCAGGATTGCGGCGAGCGGAATCAGCACGGCCGCGATCAGCGACATAGCGGTTGCATATTTCGAAAGCGGCCCGGCGACTTCGAAGGGCGCGCGGGAGGCGTACCGCCAAGCGAGGATGCCCAGCGGCAACCAGAGCAGGCCGATGCTTGCGAAGATGAGTCGCGTTCGAAAACGCGCTGCGTCCAACGCGCGGGTTGCGGAAACGGCGCAGAGCAGGGCGAGAGGCGGGATCGCGGGGAGAACGTAGCCGGGCAGCTTGGATTGCGAAAAGCTGAAGAAAACGACCGGGAACGCGGCCCAGCAGGCAAAGAGGAATCCTGGAGAGTCGCGCCATGAGTTCTCTCGCCATGTCCGCATGCCTTCCTGCGCGGCGGGCCAAAGCAGCGTTGTCCACGGCACGAGCGCCAGCACGACGATCGGGCCGAAATACCAGAAGGGTTGGCGGTGCTGGAACATCGGTGTGAGATAGCGCTCAACGTTGTGCTGGAAGAGAAAGATGCGGAGAAAATCCGGATTACGCACGGCACAGAGCACGTACCACGGTAGCGCCACCAGGCAGAAGGCGCCGATGGCCACTGGATGCGCGAGACGGAATGCGGCGCGCCATTTTTGCGTCGCCAGCGTCCACAGTCCGATCCCACCGCCAGCCAGCGCCACAGCGGCCGGTCCCTTGGCGAGAACTCCGAGGCCGAGAAACGCTCCAAAGAACGCGAGCAGCGCCAAGTCGCCAAGCGCCGCCCGAGAGGATTCGTTCGCCGGGCTGCGAAGGGCTCCGCCACGGCGAAGAATTTCAGAGGCGCTCGCCATCGCCAGAGTGATCGAGGCGCTGAAGAGCATGTCCGGCGAGGCGGAGCGCGCGAATCCGATGGCGGCGACGCTAGTTGCGAAGAGCAGCGGCGCCAGCAAGGCCACATCCGAAAGGGAACCGGCGTCGCGGTTGTAGTGTTTTCGCGCCAGCCAGCCAATCGCCAGCGCCGCGATCAACGCAGCGAAGGCGGATGGCAGTCGTGCGGCCCACTCGTCCGGCACGTGAAGGCGAAAGCCGACGGCAGCAGCCCAATAGTAGAGGACGGGCTTTTCGAACCACGGCTGGCCGTAAAGGCGCGGGGTCACCCAGTCGCCCGTTTCAGCCATCGCGCGCGCGATCCAGGCGTAGCGCGGCTCGTCCGGTCCAACGAGTCCGATTGCGCCCAGATGGCCGAAGAGACAAACGGCGATCGCCGCGCCGGAGAACAATCGCGCCGCCAGTTGCGTCTCAGGTTTGTTGAGGGGACGCAAAACGCAGTCGAGTCTAGCATCGCGCGATTCAATTTGAACTCGCGAACCGTATAATGGCTCGCGATGCGGGAATGGCTTGAGTATGTCGCGGCGTGGACGGGACTGAAGTCGCTGGGAATTCTGCCCAGGGCGGGCGCGAGGTTCGTGGGCGCAAGCTTTGCCGCAATCGCCTACGCGGTCCGGCCGCCGCTGGCCCGCGCGGCGATGTTCAATCTGCGGCTCGCATTCCCGGAATGGACCGACGCGCAGCGCAAGCAGGCGATTCGCGGCATGATCCGACAAGTCGGATGGATGGCCGGCGAGTTTTCGCAATTTCCGAAATACACCCGCGAGAAGATCGAACGCATCGTCGTCGTCGACGGATTCGAGAATTTCGACGCCGCGCGGCGCCGGGGAAAGGGCGTGCTGTTTCTCACCGGCCATATGAGCGCCTGGGAACTGGCTCCGTTCGCACAGGCGCTCTACGGGCACCCGTTGCATTTCCTGGTTCGGCCGATCGCCAATCATCGCGTCGATGCGCTGATCAACGGATACCGCTGTCGCTCGGGAAATCAGCCGATCGAGAAGAACCGCTCCGCGCGGGCGATCTTGAAGGTGCTGGCGGACGGCGGAACCGTGGGCGTCCTGGCGGACCACAATACGTCGGCCGAACGCGTGTTCGTGGATTTCTTCGGTGTGCCCGCGGCGACCACATCCGGACTGGCGCGGATTGCGCTGCGAACTGACGCCGCGGTCGTGCCGGGCTTTCTTTCGTGGGATCGCGATCGCCGCAAGTACCGCCTGCGCTTCGAGCCTGCCGTTGCGATCACGCGCACGAACGATGAGGAAGCGGATGTGGTTGCGAACACGCAACGGTTCACGCGCGTGATCGAGGACTACATTCGCGCGCATCCGGATCAGTGGCTTTGGGTGCACAAGCGTTGGAAGACGCGCCCCGACGGGGAAAAGCCGCTCTATCCCTTTTAGAATTGAGTTGCGCTCGACGGTGAATGACGCATCTGTCCAAGCGAGGTCACATGAAACGTACCGCTGGTGAACTGGCCGAGTATCTCGGCGCGAAATTGAGTGGCGATGCGCATGCAGTCGTCTCTGGCGTCGCCAGTCCGGAAACGGCTCGCGCCGAAGACCTCATCTATCTCGATTCGGCGCGCCATCGGGACCGTGCGGCGAGTTCTGCTGCGCGCACCGTGATCGCCCGTTCGGATTCGGGGCTGGAGGGGAAAACGATTCTCGAGGTTGCCGACCCGAAATTTGCGTTCACAAAAGCCGCCGCGTCGATCCTCGACGAGCCCGCGCCTCCTGCGGGCGTCCACCCCACGGCGATTGTATCGGCCACGGCGCGCTTGGGCGAGGGCGCGTCGGTCGGCCCTTATGTCGTGATCGAAGACGATGTATCGATCGGTGCGCGGACGGCGATCGAAGCGTTCAGTTTCATCGGGCGCGGCTCGCGCGTCGGCGAGAACTGCCGCGTGCATCCGCGCGTCACCCTCTATCCGGGTGTGCGCCTCGGCGATCGCGTACAACTCCATTCGGGCGCGGTGATCGGCGGCGATGGTTTCGGTTACGTTTTCGGCGAAGGCAGGCATTGGAAGTTTCCGCAGATCGGGAGCGTGGAAATCGGCGACGACGTGGAGATCGGAGCGAACACGACCATCGACCGAGGATCGCTCGAAGCGACGCGGGTCGATACCGGCGTGAAGATCGACAACCTGGTCCAAGTCGCGCACAACGTGCAGATCGGCGAACATTCCGTGATCGCGGCGCAAAGCGGCGTTTCCGGCAGCAGTACGATCGGCAAGCACTGCGTGGTCGCCGGCCAGGTGGGGATCGCGGATCACTGCCGGTTGGACGACGGCGCAGTCGTGGGAGCGCAAGCGGGAATACCGACCGGTAAGACCATCCGGGGCGGGCAGATCGTCTGGGGCACGCCCGCGCGGCCGCTGGACAGGTTCAAGGAGCAGTACGCTCGCTTCGCGCGGCTGCCGGAGTTGGCCGAACGCGTCCGCCGACTGGAGACGTCGACGAATCGTCGGTAGTGGGTCAAGCGAGCGCCTGTTACACCTTCGTATTCCGGGCGGGCAGCCCGGTGGGCGACTCCGTCATCCTATTCGACGGGCGCCGCTGCACAATCCAGTGCGTTTTCGGTTGACCCGAGAAAACTTACAAAAGATAATAGGCCGGTACATGGCCCGTAACCGTCTGTAGCAAAGGGAGATTGGCAATCTCCAAAACCTCCAACTCCTAGCCGGAACGTATTTGGCGAGGTTCAATACCGCTGGGTCGAAGTGCAGATAGAGAAGATTGCCGCGGCGGGCTCAACTGTGACGATTCATGTCTGAGGGGTTGATGACACCGGAGGCAAGGCTCCAAGTGCAGGCGCCGGGAAGCGCCCAAGGCGCTGCCGCTGTCCCCCGCAGAGGTGCCGAATCGAGCGTCGAGCAGGCCGTGGCGCGCGGCGTCCAATGGTTGCTGTCGGCGCAACACCAGGATGGCTATTGGTGGGGTGAACTCGAAGCGGATACCACCCTCGAATCCGATTACATCTTATATCTCCACATCCTCGGACAGGCGAAATCCGGAAAAGTGGAAAAGCTCGCTCGCTATATCCGCGAGCGCCAGCTCTCCGACGGCGGATGGAGCATCTTCCACGGCGGTCCGTCCGAGCTGAACGCGACCGTGAAGGCCTGGGTGGCGCTGCGCCTGGCCGGCGATCCGGCTTCGGCGCCACATCTCGAGCGCGCGAGGAAGAAAATCCACGAGCTCGGCGGCCTCGAGAACACGAATTCCTACGTGCGGTTCTACATGGCGATGGTCGGAGCGATCGACTGGAGCTATGTTCCGGCGATTCCGCCGGAAATCATGCTCCTGCCGGCGTGGTTTCCCCTGAACTTGTACGAGATGTCGTCGTGGACGCGGGGCATCGTGATTCCGCTTGCGATCGTCTACGCCCATAAGCCCGGCTGGAGGCTTCCCGAGGACTTCACCGTCGGCGAGCTTTTCAGCGAGCGCGGGGCGAAACCGCCGTCGCTGGTTTGGGATCGCCGCGTGGTCTCCTGGAAGAACTTCTTCCTGACGCTCGATCGCGGCGTGAAATTCTGCAATCGCTTGCCGTGGAAGCCTTTCCGCCGTACCGCGCTGGCCCGGGCCCGAAAATGGATGGTTGAGCGCCTGGAGCGCAGCGAAGGCCTGGGCACGATCTATCCTGCGATGATGAATTCGATTTTCGCGCTGATCGCCGAAGGCGGCGACACGACCGATCCGCTGATCGCGCGCGAGATCGATTTTCTCGCCCGCTATGAAATCGAGCAGAACGATACGCTTCGCGTCCAGCCGTGCATTTCTCCGCTCTGGGACACCGCCATCGCGATGGTATCCCTGGAGGAAGCCGGGCTCGATCCCTCGCATCCGGCGCTGCTCGCCGCGTCCCACTGGCTGGTGCGCAACCAGATCCTCGGTCCCGGGGATTGGCAGGTCAAGAATCGAAAGGCTGCTCCCGGTGGGTGGGCGTTCGAATTCCGCAACGACTTCTATCCGGATGTGGACGACACGGCCTTCGTGCTCATGGCGCTGAGTCGGGTATCCGATCCGGAGCCGACGCGCTTGCGCGCGTCGATGCGTCGCGGGCTGGCGTGGCTGATGAGCATGCAGAACAGCGATGGCGGCTGGGGTGCGTTCGATCACGAGAACAATCTCGATTTTCTCAACAACATCCCGTTCGCCGACCACAACGCGATGCTTGATCCATCCACCGCCGACGTCACGGCCCGCGCGCTCGAATGCCTGGGGCACATGGGCTGGCCTGCCACGCACCCGGTGGTCGCGCGCGCACACGCCTATTTGAAGCGCGAGCAGGAGAAGGACGGATCATGGTTCGGCCGGTGGGGCGTTAACTACGTCTACGGCACGAGCGGCGTGCTGCGCGCCCTCGAAGTGACGGGGCTCCGCGATCTGCCGGAATCGAAACGCGCCGCCGAGTGGCTGCGTTCCGTGCAGAACCCCGACGGCGGCTTCGGCGAATCGATTCTTTCTTACTACGATCCCGCGCTGAAGGCGAAGGGGAAGAGCACCGCGTCGCAAACCGCTTGGGCCCTGATCGGCCTGCTCGCGACCGTTGGGCCGGACGATGCCGCCGTCGCCCGCGCCGTGGCCTGGCTCGTCTCGCACCAGAACGAGGACGGCACGTGGGACGAAGACGAGTTTACGGGGACGGGCTTTCCGCGAGTGTTCTATCTCAAATATCACTTGTACCGAAATTCTTTCCCGCTCTATGCGCTGGCGCGCTACGATAATTCGCGCAAGGGTCGCCAAAGATTTCTCGGCGTGCAGATTCCAGCGGCCGATATCGAGCATCCAAACGGGCATTGGGGTTAGCCGGTGCGAGCTGATCGCGCGGCATTGACGAACGTTGTGAGCAGGGAAGAAGGGGCTTTCCGCTTTCTATGACCACGCTTGTTACGGGCGCGACCGGGTTCGTGGGCAGTCATGTGGCGCGCCAGCTGCTTGCGGCCGGGCACCGGGTTCGCGTGCTCGTGCGCCGGTCCAGCAATCAGCGAGCTCTGGATGGTCTGGCTGTCGAGCGGACCGAGGGCGACCTTTGCGATCTGACCTCGCTTGACCGCGCGATGCGCGGCGTCCGGCGCGTCTTTCACGTCGCGGCGGATTACCGATTGTGGGCGCGAAATCCGCAAGAGATCTATGAGACCAACGTCGAGGGAACGCGCCGCCTGTTCGAGGTGGCCGCTCAGGCTGGTGTCGAGCGCATCGTCTACACGAGCACGGTGGCCACCATTGCCGTCCCGAGTCATGGCGGAGCGCTTCCAAGCGAGCAGACGCGGGCGACTCTCGATCAGATGATCGGCCACTACAAGCGCTCGAAATTCCTGGCGGAGCTCGAGGCGATGAAGGCCGCTGCGGCGGGAGTTCCCGTGGTGATCGTCAATCCGACCGCTCCGGTCGGCCCGGGCGATTGGAAGCCGACGCCGACGGGACGAATCCTCGTGGATTTCTTGAACGGCAAGATGCCTGCGTACGTCGACACGGGATTGAACGTCGTGGGCGTCGAGGAGTGCGCGGCGGGTCACTTGCTCGCCGCCGAGCGCGGCCGCATCGGCGAGCGCTACATACTCGGCGGGCGCAACATGACTCTGAAACAGATTCTGGACGCGCTCGCCGTCATCACGGGTCGTCCGGCGCCCCGCGTGCGCTTGCCGCACGCGGTGGCGCTCGCCGCCGGTTACGCCGACGAGCTATTCGCGCGCATCACGGGGCGCGAGCCGCAGATTCCGGTCGAGGGCGTGAAGATGTCGCGCCATCGGATGTTCGTGGCCAGCGACAAGGCGGAGCGCGAGCTGGGGTACAAGCCGGGCGCCGTCGAAGCATCGCTCGAAACGGCCGTGCGCTGGTACGAAGAGCAGGGCTACATACGCGCTGGCGCTCGGAGAAAGTCGGTGGCCCACGCGCAGGCCGCGTAGGCGAGCTCGTTCGTGAGGGTGCTCATAACTTTCGCGCTGGAATCGGAATTCGCTCCCTGGCGGGCGATGCACATGTTTCGGTCTGACAAGTGGGGCACGGCCGAAGTGCAGGTGACGGAAATCGGCGCCGCCGAGGTAGGAGTGGTCTTGACGGGAGTGGGGCCCGCGCACGGGATGCGGCGCGCGGCGGACGTTCTTCGAGCTGGCGCGTCGGTGGACGCCTGCATCTCTTCCGGCGTCGCAGGCGCGTTGAAGGATTCATATCAGATCGGGCAGGTGCTGGCGGCGCGCTCTCTGTCTTCGGAAACTCGGCGCACCCAGGGAGACGCGCAGGCCCTCGATTGCAGCGCGGCGCTAGTCTCCTTTGCCGGTGATTGCGGCGCCACGGTGGTCGATCGCTTCTATACGGCTGGCCGCGTCATCGAGCGCGCGGAGGACAAGCGGCGGCTCGGCAAATCGGCTGACGCCGTGGAAATGGAAAGCTTCGAAATACTGCGCGAGGCACGCGAGGCTGGAGTTCCTGGCGTTGCGATCCGCGGGATCAGCGATTTGGCGAACGAGGACCTGCCGCTGGACATGTCCAGGATCTTGACCGACGACGGTCGGGTGAGCATGACGCGCGTCTTGAGCGAGGCGACCCTTCATCCGGGATCGCTGCCGGGCTTGATGAAGCTCGGTAAGCAGAGCAAACAGGCGGCGGAGGCGCTCGCTTCGTTCCTGGACAAGTATGTTGCAATGATTGCCGGTCGGATGGGTAACCTCGAAGCGAAGGCAGAGGCAGCGACTTGAGCGAGACGGCGACACAAATCGGCTCCTATGAAGGACGGCGTGAATCCGGTGGCCTGATGCGCGCGGGTGTCTATCGCGGTGAAGGGCGAGTGGTCGTCGAGCGCGTTCCGATTCCGAGCATCGGCGAAGGCGAGGTGCTCTTCCGCGTCGCGGCGTGCGGCATCTGCGGCACGGACATCAAGAAAATTCACCATGGATTCATCGCGCCGCCACAGATACTGGGGCATGAGCTGGCGGGTACGGTCGTCGAAGTCGGGCGCGGCGTCGGCAAGTTCAAGCCGGGCGACCGCGTGGTGAGTTTTCATCACATTCCATGCGGCGCGTGCTTCTACTGCGAAAAGAAACTGTTCTCGCAGTGCGCCGGTTACAAGAAGACGGGATTGACCGCCGGATTCGATCCGAACGGCGGAGGTTTCGCGGAATATGTGCGCGCGATGCCGTGGATCGTTGAACGCGGCATGATCGCGCTGCCGCCCAGTGTCAGTTTCGAGGAAGCGACGTTCGTCGAGCCGGTGAATACGTGCCTCAAGGCTGTGCGCAAGGCGCGCGTGGCTGCCGGCGAAACGGTGCTCGTGATCGGTCAAGGACCGATCGGGATGCTTTTGACGCTGGTCGCGAAGAACGAAGGCGCGATCGTTTACACGAGCGACCCAATGTCAGGCCGGCGCGAGGCCAGCGAGCGCTTCGGGGCCGCCGAGGCGTTCGATCCGAACACGACGAATCTGGCAACCGAGCTGCGCAAGAAAACGCACGGGCGCGGAGCCGATGCGGTGCTCTTGGCCGCTCCCAGTCCGTCGCTCGTTCCGGAGGCGCTCTCGATTGCCCGTCCGGGCGGCCGCGTGCTGCTATTCGCGCACAACGATCCCGTTCTGAGGCTCGACTTTCCGGCGGCAGCGGTCGGAGTGGAGGAAAAGGAGATCCTGGGGAGCTACAGCGCCGACGTCGACGTGCAGGCGGAATCGGCGGCGCTGGTCTTCACGCGTCGCCTTCCGGTGCGGGAAATGATCTCGCACCGTTTCCCGCTAGAGCGCATCGCCGAGGCGTTGGAGTTGGCGGCGCGCCCAAAACACGATACCCTGAAGGTAGTCATCGCACACGAATGAGCTCAAAGAAAAGAAACGGGCACATGACGGCGGCCGTGCTGTACGGCTCCGAGGATGTAAAGATCGAGCGCGTGGATATTCCGCGCCTCGGCGACGACGACGTGCTCGTGCGTGTTCAGGTGGCCCTCACCTGCGGAACCGATCTGAAAGTTTGGAAGCAGGGATTCCACGCGCGGATGATCAAGCCGCCTGCGCTTTTCGGCCACGAGCTTTCCGGAACGATCGAAGAGAAGGGAAGCGCCGTCAACGGCGTCTTGCACAAGGGCATGCGTGTCGTTCCGTCGAATTCCGCGCCGTGCAACCGCTGCTTTTATTGCTTGAAGGGCCAGCCAAATCTGTGCGAGGACCTTCTGTTCAACAACGGCGCCTACGCCGAATACATCCGCATTCCGGGCCGGATCGCTCGCGACAACATGCTCGTCATTCCCGAAAGCGTGTCGTTCCTCGACGCCGCGATGGTCGAGCCTCTGGCCTGCGTGCTGCGCGGCGTGCACGAGACCGGCATCAAAACGGGCGATACGGCCGTCATCATCGGCTGCGGGCCGATCGGGCTGAAATTCATTCGAATTCTTTCGGGCCGCGGTGTGCGGGTGATTGCGGTCGGCAAGCGGGCCGGGCAGGTGCGCGCCGCCGAACACCTCGGCGCAGTGGCTGCTTTCGACGTTTCGGAGATCGACAGCCCGGTCACGCTGGTTCGCCAGCTGACGGAAGGCGGGCGCGGGGCCGACTGCGTGGTCGAAGCCGTGGGCCAGCCGATGACGTGGCAGTGGGCGCTGCAGATGGTTCGCAAGGGCGGAACGGTGAACTTGTTCGGCGGCTGCCCGCGCGGCAGCGAAGTGAAGCTCGATCCTTCGGCGCTGCACTACTCCGAGATCACAATCAAGTCGACGTTCCATCACACGCCGCGATTCATTCGCGAGGCGCTCGACACGATCGTGCGCGGCGAAATTTGCGCCCGCGACTTCATTACCGGCGAAGTTCCGCTTGCGGAACTTCCGCACGTTTTCCAGCATATGAAGAACCGGAATGGCGAGCTGAAGACGGCCGTTATCCCCTGATCGCGGTCGTCGCTCGTCTCCCGTCGGCTGGCAAGTTTCTTACACCAGCAACCTCCTTGCGCCGGAGGAGTCCGCTTTCCAGGATCGTGCTTTGCTCGTGTTCTGCGATCTGGAATGAGCGTAGGGGCTGGGCGAAAACCGAGAAGGCTAATCGCCACATCCAGCAATTAGAAGGCGCGGTAAGTTATAGAAAATAGGGAACGGACGCTGATTCTAATCGCCACAAACCGGAGGCTCGCGTATTCCGATGTTGCCCACGCCTGCGCTTGAAATTGCGCGGAATCTTCCGCCGCAAGGATGCGGCGCAGCCGAGGCGCAGCGCTACACACGCTGGCTGGCGACGCACCACTACGAAAACTTCAACGTCGTCTCGTGGCTCCTTCCGCGCCATCTGCATCAGGATTTCTACAACGTCTATGCGTATTGCCGGTGGTCGGATGACCTCGGAGATGAAGTGCCGGACCGCGCGCGGGCGCTGCAGTTGCTCGACGCCTGGGAAGAAGAGCTGAAGCTCGTCTACGAGCCGGGCCGCGGGCCGGCGCATCCTGTGCTGATCGCATTGCGCGAAACGGTACGCGCGAAGGAGATCCCGAGGCAGCCGTTCAGCGATCTGCTGCGGGCTTTCCGCCAGGATCAGGTGGTGCAACGCTACGCGACATGGGATGGCGTGCTCGACTACTGCGTCTATTCCGCGAATCCCGTCGGCCGGCTCGTGCTCTATCTCTGTGGATATCGGGACGAAGACCGTCAGCGGCTTTCAGACTATACGTGCACCGCGCTGCAGCTGGCGAATTTCTGGCAGGATGTCTCGCGCGACCTGGAAAAGGGAAGGATCTACATTCCGTTGAGCACGCTGCAGGTCCACGGCTTGACGGAAGCGGATATCGTCGAGCGGCGCTTCGACGCTCGCTACGTGGCCCTGATGAAGGAGTTGGTAGCGCGCACGCGGGGGCTGTTTCTAGCGGGACTGCCTTTGGCAAAGCGCGTCGATGCCGCTCTGCGAACGGACATCGAGCTCTTCAGCCGCGGGGGCATGGCGATTCTCGATGCCATCGAGGCGTCGGGCTACAACACCCTCGAACACAGGCCCGCACTCACGAAAGCCAAGAAGGCCCAACTCCTTGCAAAGGCGTTGGCGTCCCGGGTTTGGACCGGACTTTCTGGCGGCGATCACGCCGAAACACCCGTTGGACATGCGACGCCCGCTCGCCATCCGGCTTCTCTGGAAAACGGCGTTTTGACGCAGGTGGCGCGGCCCGAGGATGTGGCGGCATCGTATGCGGAATGTAATCGCATTGCGCGCGCGGCGCGCAGCAGTTTCTATCTGGCATTTTTCGGATTGCGGAGAGAGAAGCGGAATGCGCTTTGCGCACTGTACGCCTTCATGCGGCTGGTCGACAACGTGTCGGACGACCCGAACGGCCTCGAAGCGAAGCGCCGCGGGCTGGCGCGATGGCGGGCGATGCTGGATGAAGCGCTCGCCGGAAACATGAGCGGCCATCCGATTCTTCCGGCTCTGGCTGACACCATCACGCGGTTCAACATTCCCAGCCGCTACTTTCACGATTTGATTTTGGGCGCGGAGATGGATTTGACGGTCACGTCCTATGCGACGTTCGACCGGCTTTCCGAATATTGCTATCGAGTGGCGGGCACCGTCGGTCTAACGTGTCTGCACGTTTTCGGATTCCGCGATCCGCGCGCTCCGGACTTGGCGGAACGGCTGGGCCTGGCGTTCCAGCTGACGAACATCATTCGAGACGTGCGCGAGGATTTCGCGATGGCCCGCGTCTATTTGCCGCAGGAAGATCTCAATCGATTCGGCGTCGCTGCTGAGGATTTGCGCGGACCGCTGACGCCGCAACTGGAAGAATTGCTCGCGTTTGAAGCTGCTCGGGCCTGGCGGCTCTACGAGGAAGGGGCGCCTCTTGTTCACGGAGTCGACGCGGACAGCCGAGCTACGCTCCGGGCGTTGATCCGCACGTACAGCACTTTGTTGGCGCGGATCGAGGAACGGAACTTCGACGTGTTTTCGTCGCGCGTCTCGCTGTCGAGCGCCGAAAAGATTCAATACCTGCTGAGAGCCGGAATTGCAGGCTGGTGGAAGACGGATGCCCTCGCAAAGCGTGCTGGTGATCGGCGGCGGACTAGCGGGGTTGGCCTCCGCCGTCGCGCTGGCTGAAGCGGGCCTGGAGGTCCGCTTGCTCGAAAAGCGCCCGCACCTGGGCGGGCGCGCCACTTCCTACACGCTGCCCGACGGCAGTGAAGTGGACAATTGCCAGCACGTGACGCTCGGCTGCTGCACGAACCTGGCGGATTTCTACCGGCGCGCGGGAGCCGCGGACAAAGTTCGATTCTACGACCGGCTGTATTTCGCAGACCGCCAGGGACGCCGCTCGACGATTCAGGCGTCGGCGCTGCCCGCGCCGCTGCACATGGCGCCCTCTTTTGCTACGTTCGGCGCGCTGGGGCTAGCAGACAAATTGGCAATCGCGCGGGCTCTGCTCGCGATCGCGCATGCTGGCGGGCGGCCGAAGAATGCCGAATCGGCCTCGATGCTCGATTGGTTGCACCGAATGAAGCAGACGCCGGGCGCAATCGAGCGATTCTGGCGTGTGGTGCTGGTAAGCGCGCTCGATGAAGAGCTGGCGCGGACGGACGCGCGATACGGCATCGACGTTTTCTGGAAAGGGTTTCTCGCGAATCGGGGCGGGTATCGCGTCGGCGTTCCGTCTGTCCCGCTCGCGGCTCTTTACGACGGCTGCCGAGACGCCGTAGTGAAGCGCGCAGGCGTCGTGCGATTGCGCAGCGGCGTGCGGGAGATCCGGCTGCGTGAGAATCACTTCGAATCGGCCGTCCTGGAGGACGGCACCCAGGAAGCAGCCGGCGCGTGCATAGCGGCGGTTCCGCACACGGTGTTGCCGGGGCTCCTGCCGAAGGCGATGAGCGAGCCCGGCGGGCCGATCGAGGGCCTAGGCCACCTGCGGACCTCGCCGATCACGGGAGTGCACATGTGGTTCGACCGGCCGGTGATGAAGGAGCCGTTTCTTGCGTTGCTCGATCACAAGACGCAGTGGGTTTTCAACAAGTCGCTGCTCTATGCGGGCGGCGAAAACGGTGATAGCGGAAGTGGGCCGGTGCGGGGGCAATACCTGCAGCTGGTGATCAGCGCCTCGTATGATTTGGTGCCTATGTCGCGGCAAGAAATCATCGAGCTGTGCCGCGCGGAACTCGCGGAAGTTCTGCCGGCGACGCACGACGCGCGACTCGAGAAGGCGACAGTGATAAAGGAAATTTCGGCGACATTCTCCCCGGAGCCGGGTGCGGACCGCTATCGCCCGACGCAGGATTTCGGCGCGAAAGGATTCTATCTAGCCGGGGATTGGACGCGTACGGGCTGGCCCTCCACAATGGAGGGAGCCGTGCGGAGCGGGTATCTTGCTGCGGAAGAGGTGCTGAAGGGATTTGGCCGCGCGCAGAGATTCTTGCAGCCGGAGCTGCCGGTCGAGGGCCTTTCGGGGTACTGGAAGCGGCAGGCTGCGGCGCCGGGCGAGTGACGTCCGCCGATTGTGAGTGGCGGACGGCTGATCAAGTTGTCGATTGACTTGGAGGGTTCCGGGTTATGATGAGGTAACCCCCCAGGAGGACTCCATGGAGCGGAAGTATAAGCAGAGGGGCTATCGCGACCGCGACGCCGAGGACAAGAAGCGCGAACGCGCCGAACGCGGCGAGCGCCCAAGCGAGCCGCGGCCGAAGCAGGATCTCCTCGGACCGCGCACGCCTCGGATGGTGGGAACCGTCATGCGCGCGCGCTGTTCGAATTGCGGCACGGTACTCGCGCCCGGCTTCGACGTGAATGGCCAATGTCCGAAGTGTCAGTCGGAGATGCACTGTTGCAAGCAGTGCGTGAATTTCGACACCAGCCGCCAGTTCGAATGCACGCAGCCGATCCCGGAGCGCATCTCGAAGAAGGACGCGAAGAACAACTGCACATTCTTCGAATTTCGCATGACGGTGGAGAAGGACACGTCCCCGGTGAACTACGCGAAGAGCGCGCCGGCAGCGCCGGCGTCGAAGCCCAACGACGCGCGCCGCGCGTTCGAGGATCTCTTCAAGAAGTAGTTTCCTGAAAACCTGGTCCCGCGGATTTCGATTGCCGCGGCACGGGTGTGTCTCCGGGCGGCGTCCTTGATCAGGGCGGCGGCAACGGGAAGAGCGTCGGCTCCTGCGAAGGCGCATCGGCGATCAACTCGAGCTGCGGATAGCGATGCCGGAGCGTCTCCGGGACTTTCACCTTGTTTCCACTCAGAATGTGCATGAGCTGCAGGGCGTTCACGACGCCTTTGCCCTCGAAGTGGTTGTTGGTGACAACGAAGGTCGTCTCCGTCTGCTCGGAGATGATGCGGATGCGGCGCGCCCACGGCTCAAGTTCGCGGTCGGAGTAGAGGTAGTTGTAGCGTTCGTGCCGTGGCATCTCGGGATCGTCGCTGAACCACGTGTCGGCGCGGCGGCCGTGCAGCCGGACGTAGCCGAGTCGCGATGTGGCGCGCTCGCCCGGTGTGATCGAACGGCCGATCAACGGCTGATCGATGTTGCAGATGCCGGCGCCGTATTGGTGCAGGAAATGGTAGAAGTCCGGATGCGCCCAGGTGGAGTGGCGCACCTCGACCACGAGCGGATAGGAACCGAACGCTTCGAGCAACTGCCGCACGCGCGCGAGGTTTTGCGGCGTGTTGTGGAACGAGAAAGGAAACTGGAGCAGCACCGCGCCGAGCCGGCCTGCGCCGTGCAAGACGTCGAACCCGGCGCGCGCAGCGGCTTCGTCCGCGGCCGTCGCTCCCTCCTCGTGTGTGAATTTCTGCCAGAGCTTGGCGGTGAATAGAAAGCGCGGATTCGCGGCGACCCGTTCGACCCAGTGCGCGGCGTGGTCGGGGCGAAGCGGATTGTAGAACGACGTGTTGATCTCGATCGTGTCGAAGTAGTCGGCGAGGTAGCTCGCTTCGTGAAACCCGTGAGGGCGTCGCGACGGGTAGACGATGCCGTTCCAATCAGGATAGGACCAGCCGGCCGGGCCCACGAGCACGCGGGCCGGTTTCGCCGGGTGGGGCCGCGGTTCCGGCACGTTGGGGCGTCTGGGCATCCTTCCCGCAGCGTATGACGCGGGCAGAGAAGCTGTCAATTCGCGCGGGCCGTGCTCCGATTGCGCCGCGAAACGCGCGGCGGTATGCTGAAACCGCCTCGATGAACGTCTCTCTTCAGGACGTCAATCTCGCCGCCGGAAGGTGCCCCAATGAGAATCACCTACAGCCAGGTGGAACCCGAGTTTCGTGATCCCGTCGAGAAGGAGTGCGAGCGCCGCGCCGAAAAGCTGCGCCGATGGCTGAAGCGCTACGAGCCGGACTTGATCCAACTGCACGTGTCTCTGGAGAAGATTCCGCGCCGGCCCGCGTACAGCCTGACGGTCAATCTGGCGCTGCCGATGGGCACATTGCACGCGACCGGCTCCGCGCCGGAGACTCGCGCGAGTGTGAAAGCCGCGTTCGCGGAGCTTGAGAGCCAGCTGAAGAAACACCAGGAGAAGCTGCGCAAGGACTACGTGTGGAAACGGAAGCGATCGCGCGGCGCGCTGAAGCCTGGATCGGTTCTGTCGACCGACTAAGTTGGCCGGTTGCTCACCGCACGCGCGCAGGCTAGAATCGAAGACCACGCGAGAAGGGGTCACCCGTCCGAGGAATCCCGCAAAAGACGTACGGTGCCGGTCTTCCGCGCGCCGAGGGGCGTAGCTCAGTGGTAGAGCAGCGGCCTTTTAAGCCGAAGGTCGTGGGTTCGATCCCCACCGCCCCTACCAACATTCTTAAGGGCTTACCACCACTGTTGTTTTCTCGTAACGCCCAATAACGCCCGAACGCACTTTCTTTTCCGCCTTCGGGCGCATTGCCGTGAGGGCCTTCGGTAACTCGAAACCAACGCTGACCGGACCGAGTTTTTGTACCACGGCGAATGAGAGAGTTTACATCACTGATCGGACCGGCTTTTTTTGTACCAAAGCTAAGGCGAGTTTTCGGCTGCTTGCATCCCAATGAAATCGCGGCTAGCCGCGATTTCATTGGCGAATCGATTTGTATGCGGGATTCTTTCGCAATCACCTTCTGCAACGAATGATGCGAAAACCGTGTCGGTCGGGAGAGCTTAGGTATATGGACAAGTTTCCGCTGACGACAAAACGACTAGTCCTTGGGCATGTTGCCGTCTGCCAAGGCTGTCGTTGCGGAAATACGGCGAACGGGAGACCTGCCGTTCCAGTTGAATGGCTGAAGAAAGAATGGCGAGCCAGAGGTTTATTGAAACGCATCCAACTGTCGATCAGCGGGTGCTTGGGACCATGTGATGTCCCGAATGTCGTTGCGATTTCGAACGAGAATGGCACGCGATGGTTGGGCCAGATCACGGAATTGAACCTATATCGAACGCTGCTCGAATGGGCCATGGCATCGAAGGATGCAGGGGAACTGTTACCGCTTCCCGATGAATTCCGCGAGCACGCCCTGCATCCGTTCCGTAACCCTGATTCTGGTGTCAGCTTGCTTCCGTTTTGTACAGATAGAGTCATCTCGTAGCTTTCGTGCGAGACTCTTACCAGAGGCGGTGGGGGAGCAAGTACGTGAAGCCCACGAACGCCTCCCATCGCGTCGATGTGCTCGTCAACCCGTGGTCGAAACCTGCATCGAAAACGAGCGTTTTCCGCGCGTTGTAGCCCACCGCCCAAAGACCCCCAACGGCGTGAGCGCGCAGGAAAGGCTGCGTGAAGTGCCAGATCTCGCCCGAGAGCGAGACCTTCCCGACTAGATGATGCGAAACGGAGAGCGTCTGTCCGAATTGAGCCCTCCGCACCGGCCCTTCGCTCAATTCATTAAAGAGAGCGTTTGCGTCGTAGTGAAATCCTTTCACGTCGGCGCTTGCTAAAACTAGGAAGGAATTGGTGGGACTCCCAAAATCGACTTCGGGCGCACCTCCGTCATAGACACGGTGGAAGTAACTCACCGCGACCGTGGGTGTCGCACCTTCGCCATGGCTCACTACTGCTTGTGCTCCCAAGAACAGGTCCGCCACGCTGTTTGCAGTCTTTCCGTCAGCGGTATAGTGCGCGATGGGTTCAGCAGATGCCAGCAGTTCCAGGCGCGGTGCGACCGACAGCTTCATCACTTCGTTAAAACCGTAACGCGATGAGAACTCGGGTGAATCGCCCGCGCCGAGGAACCCGGTTTCGAATTGCAGATAGCCTACTGGCGTGAGGGTCGCTGGAGTTGACACCGTGGGCCGACCGGGGTTGGCCTCTGGTTCATCTCGCGGCGCCGATTGTGCGACGCCCAAAGGAACGAACACAACCGAAGTGAGAAACAGACAAAGAACAAGTCTCAATAGTCCTCCTCATTCGAAAGAGACATAGGTTCACGAATGCGTGAACGTCACCCAGCGAGTTCTGTGGCCAGGATTAGTGGAGACGTTAACGCCGAGGAGGACGATAGAGATCGAAGGCCGTTCCTGGGAGGAGCAGTACTGCAGGTAGGCCTAAAGCCGATGCGGATGCGGTGAGCTCCAGGCTCGGGACGACAGGTCCGACGACAATTTGAAAGCCACAGCAAGAACAGCCGTCTTTGTCACAGCTCGGAGTGCTGCCGTGGTCCGTACCGTTGAAAGCCACGTGCTGCGCTGAAGCCAGCTCTATTTTCGAGCATGCTGGGCATACTGGCGCGGCCACACTTGCGATCGTTAGAACGCAAAGCAGCAGTGTCGCAGCAAACTTGCGCCAATTGGACCGCAAGCCGGTCATACGCTTGCCAATTCTACAAGACCGAAATCGGAGATGCACCAGGAACCGGGACCCTGTCGTAGGGATGGCGCAGCGGGGGGCATGAACGGACGGACTGCGCGCCTATGCGAACTACGAAGATGAACAGCTTCGGTACAACTGAGGGCGAGATTTCGCGAGAGGGAGCCTGTAGGCGACGCTCAGCAAAAGCTTTGTAAGATTTGCCTTCTTTGTTAGAAGGCAGACGCTTGGTTGCCGTTCTGATTTCGGCACAGCTACACGTCAACCTGAGGCGGACGCAGTTGACGCCTGTTCCGTTTGTTCCGGTTGGAGACCGGCGGTGGCTGCAACGCATTGAGGGCACGAGCCTTATTCGATGGCTTGTCCTTTCGATCCCCACCGCCCCTAGCAATTCATATCGAAAATCCTGTTACTTAGAGACCGACGAGTTGTAGTCTTTGGGCCGACAAAACGGTCGTCACGGCAGCGTGCGCCCAAGACGGCGCTGCTCCCGTGTGCGGCCAGGACGTCACATCGATGACGAAAAAGACGCTTGGAGGAACGATGGGAGTGCGAGTCGACAGCGCGAGACGGGGCAAATTGCGAAGGATGGTGCTGACGGCGTGTTCGATTCTCGCAGGTCTTCTGATCGCCGTCTCCAATTCGGCGCGGCAGGCGCCGCAGACCGGATCGGAACAGGATCGCCGCGCCGAGGCTATCCTCGCCAAGATGTCGCTCGAGCAAAAGATCGACTACATCGGCGGCAGCGACGGTTTCTACGTTCGCGCGCTGCCCGAGCTGCAGGTGCCCGCGCTGCGCATGGCGGACGGCCCGATGGGCGTCCGCAACTTCGGCCCAGCCACGGCGATGCCCGGCGGGATCAACCTGGCGGCGACGTGGGACACTGCGCTTGCCGAACGCGTCGGCGTGGAAATTGGCCGCGACGCGCGGGCCAAAGGGGTCAATTTCCTTCTCGGTCCCGGCATGAACATCTATCGCGTGCCGATGAACGGCCGCAATTTCGAGTACTTCGGCGAAGACCCGTTCCTGGCGGGCCGCATCGCGGTGGGTTACGTCAACGGAGTGCAATCGCAGGGCGTAAGCGCCACCGCGAAGCACTTCATGGGAAACAACTCCGAATTCGATCGGCACAATACCGACTCGGTAATCGACGAGCGCACGATGCGCGAAATCTACCTTCCCGCCTTTGAAGCCGTCGTGAAAGACGCGCACGTGGGCGCGATCATGAATTCCTACAACCGGGTGAACGGCTCCTACGCGACGCAGAACGAGTTCCTCAACACGCAAGTCCTGAAACGCGATTGGGGTTTTGAGGGAGTTCTGATGTCGGACTGGGGCGCCACGCACGACGGCATCGCGGCCGCCAAGAGCGGCATGGATCTGGAAATGCCCTCGGGCGCTTTCATGAATCGCTACTCTCTGATGGCGGCCGTGAGCGACGGGCGGCTGCCACAGGCGCAGCTCGACGACAAGGTGCGGCGGATCCTTCGACTCGCAGCCAGACTGCACTGGCTCGACCGCGACCAGACCGATTCTTCGATTCCGCGCTACAACGTCGCCGGCCGCCAGGTCGCGCTGGAAGCTGCGCGCGAAGGGGCGGTGCTGCTGAAAAACGAGGGCGCCGTGCTCCCGTTCGACAAGCGCACTATCAAATCGGTCGCGGTGATCGGTCCCGGCGCATATCCCGGAAACCCGGTGGGCGGCGGAAGCGCGGGAGTCCGGCCATTCGGCACGGTCAGCATTCTCGAGGGCATTGCCAACGAGCTTGGCCCGTCGGTTCGCACCACCTATCAGCGAGGCATTCTCGATCTCGGCGATCTGGCCGCAACCACGAATCTCACGACATCACCCGAAGGTGGCGCGCCGGGGCTGGCCGCGGAGTATTTCTCGAATCCGAATCTCGAGGGCGAACCAGTACAGAAGCGCGTGGACGCTCACGTCAACTTCGGTCTCAACCCGAACGCTGAATTGGGAGCGTTTGGCGCGTCGTATCCCGCCGGGATCGCCTCGGCGCGATGGAGCGGCTACTACACGGCGTCGACTGCCGGAGTCTACGACGTTTTCGTCAATTCCACGGGGGAAGCGGGCGGCTACTATCGGGTGTTTGTGGACGACAAGCCCGTGCTCGATTCGTGGAAGGATGCGCGCGCGTTTGCCGGCTACGCCGCGGTTTCGCTCGGCGCAGGTGCGCACAAAATTGTCGTGGAGCAGCACGGCGCTCCGAGCTTTCTCGGCGTCCGGTTTCGGGTGGGCATCGTGAGGCAGGGTAGCTACGTGAGTTCGGCCGCAGAAAGGCTCGCGCGGGACGCCGACGCTGTTATCGTTGCTGTCGGTTTCGATTCGCAGTCGGAAAGCGAAGGCGGCGACCGCACATTCCGGTTGCCGCCGGGACAGGATGAGCTAGTTCAGCGGATCGCCGCGCTGAACAAGCGGACCATTGTCGTGGTGACGTCGGGCGGGGCGGTGGACGCGGCGCCGTGGATCGATCGTATCCCCGCGTTGCTCGAAACGTGGTATGCGGGCCAGGAGGGCGGCACGGCAATCGCGAACATTCTCTTTGGGGACGTGAACCCGTCGGGCCGTTTGCCGATTAGCTGGGACCGACGCTGGGAGGACAATCCTGCGCACGACAGCTACTATCCCGCGCCTGGCACGAATCGCGTCGAATACAAGGAAGGAGTTTTCGGAGGATACCGGGGATATGAGCGCAGCGAGGCGAAGCCGCTATTCCCGTTTGGCTTCGGGCTTTCCTACACGACGTTTCGCTATCGCAACCTGTCGATTCGCCGGTTGAGCGGAGCGAGAGATTCGAGCCTGCGCTATGAGGTTTCCTGGGATGTAACGAACGCCGGCGCACGCGACGGGGCGAGCGTCGGCGAAGTGTATGTCGGCGAAACGAATCCGTCCGTTCCGCGCCCGGAAAAGGAGCTGAAGGGATTCGCGCGTCTCGATCTTCGCGCGGGTGCGACGGGCCGGGCAAAAGTGACTCTCGATGACCGAGCGTTTGCGTTCTACGATGTTGCGGCGCATCGCTGGAGAATCGATCCGAACAGGTTTACGATTTTCGTGTCCAGTTCGGTAGACCAAGCCGAACTGAAAGGGACCGTATCGCTCGCCCCGGCCGATGTGGCCGGGGCGCGGCCGTAAGACGCGGGCAAGGAGCATGCCGTCTAGTCCTGGAATCTAGCCGCGCAGGCAGAGCGAACGTTCCGTCCGCCATTCGTCCCAGGACCGCGCGTCTTTGACGAATCGCTGCGACCGCTTGTGACATCCGATCAAGACAGCTGCAGGGAGTGGGATGGGGGGTTGGCGATGCAGACGCGCGGAGTATTTGTTATTCTTACAGGCTCAACAGGTCATGAAGGCCTCTAACGCACTCTGGAAAGAGCGCCTCGCGGGAAAGCTGCCAGAAGAACTGGCGCGCGAGGTAGACATCTTCGACAACGAAGTCACCTTGCGCAAGCAGGGGAAGCTGGACGAGCGTCTGTTCGCCGAGACCCGCTTGCGCCGCGGCGTCTACGGGCAGCGCTACGACAACGGCCAGCGCCACGACGGTACGAAAGTGCAGGAGATGAAGTACCCGTCGGGCGATCTGACCAAGGGGCCGGTGACCATGTGGGACGCGCCGGGGATGCAGCGCATCAAGATTCCCGGAGGCGGCCTGAACGCCGACCAGCTCGAAACTCTTGCCGAATTGGCCGAGGAATACTCCGACGGCATCGCGCACGTCACGACGCGCCAGGATTTTCAGCTCCACTACATCCACATTGAAGATACGCCGACCATCATGCGGCGCCTGGCCGCCGCAAAAATCACGACGCGCGAAGCGTGCGGCAATTCCGTGCGCAACGTGACGGCCTGCCCGTATGCGGGCGTCTGCCAGGACGAAGTTTTCGACGTGACGCCGTATTCGCGGGCGCTGGCCAAGTTTCTGCTCGGCCATCCCGACTGCCAGAACTTCGGGCGAAAGTTCAAGCCGGCGTTCAGCGGCTGCGCGCAGCACGCTTGCGGTTTAACGAATCTGCACGACATCGGCTTCATCGCCGTGACGCGCAATGAGAACGGCGAGGAGAAGCGCGGCTTTGACGTGTGCGTGGGCGGCGGGCTTGGCGCGGTGCCTTACATGGCGAAGCGCTTTGATTCTTTCGTGCCGGTGGAAGAGATTCTGCCGCTGACGCAGGCGGTGGCGCGCGTCTTCGGGCGGCTGGGCGAAAAGAAGAATCGGAGCCGGGCGCGCATCAAGTTTCTGATCCAGGACCTGGGAATCGAGAAGTTCAAGGAGCTCGTTCTCGAAGAGCGAAAAACGCTGACGCCGGATCCGCGATGGACGGACTATCTGAAGGATGCGGAAGAGTTTACGGAGAGCGCGCTGCGACCGGGCGGTGATATCGGCGCGAGCGGCTCGGAAGAGTATCAGCGCTGGTTGAAAACGAACTTGCGGCCTCAGAAGCAGGCGGGCTACGTGACGGTGACAGTGGCCCTGCCGCTCGGCGACGCCACCGCCGATCAGCTTCGTTCGCTCGCCGATGTCGTGCGAAAGTACACGAAAGAAACAGTCCGAACGACGGTCGAACAAAATTTTGTGATCCGCTGGGTCAGCAGGAAGGACTTGCCGGAAGTGTACAAGGAGCTGCGGGCGGCGCATTTGGCCGCGCCCGGCGCCGGCACGATTGTGGACGTGGTGACGTGCCCGGGAACCGACACTTGCAAGCTGGGGATTTCTTCTTCGCGCGGCCTGGCGGCAGAATTGCGGAAGCGGCTGGACGAGGGCAATTTCCAGGCAGACGAGGCCGTCGAGAACCTGCACATCAAGATTTCTGGTTGCTTCAACAGTTGCGGCCAGCATCACGTCGGCGATCTCGGGTTCTACGGCGTCAGCCGGAAGGTGGGCGGCTATGCGGTGCCGCACTTCCAGGTCGTGCTGGGCGGTGAATGGGAGCATAACGCCGGTTCGTACGGTCTGCCGGTCGCCGCGATTCCGTCGAAGAATATTCCGAAGGTCGTGACGCGTCTGACGGGACGCTACCTGGAGGGCCGCAGCAAAGGCGAATCGTTCAAGGATTTCATCAAGCGCATCGGAAAAGTTGAGCTGAAGAATATGCTGGACGATCTGGCGCGTCCGCCGGCCGGCGACCGGTCGTACTTCAGCGACTGGGGCGACCCCCGCGAGTATAGCCTCGAGGACATGGGAGTCGGCGAGTGCGCCGGTGAGGTCGTGTCCTCGGTCGAGTTCGATCTGGCTGCCGCGGAAAGGGAAGTGTTCGAGGCGCAATTGGCGTTTGAAGGCGGCAAGGTCGAGCAGGCCGGGAAAATGGCCTACGGCGCGATGCTCCATGGTGCCAAGGCGCTGGTCAAACTCAGTTTTCCGAACGTTTCGGAGGAAGCCGACCAGATCGTTTCCGAGTTCCGGACGCGCTACTACGACACGCAAAAATTCTTCGATCCTTTTGCCGGCGGGAAATTCGCGCAATATCTGTTCGACGCCCACGCGAAGGCCGGCGCTCCATACACGGCCGATGCGAGCCGCTATTTGATCGACGAGGCCCAGCTCTTCATCGACGCCGCGCATAGCTGCTACAACAAATTGGGCGCTTCAGTCTCGGCCTAGGGCGAAGGACTCCCGCCGGATGGAAATTCAACACGTCAATGTAAAACTGATGGTGAGCGGCGCAACGATCGCCGATTTGGAGCCGCTGATCCCGGTGTTTCATCGCTGGATTCAGGGCCAGGTGTTCGATGAACTTCTCCTGGACATCGCGGACTACGGCCATGTACCGCAGGGTCCGGGAGTCGTCCTGATCGGTTACCAGGCCGACTACGGCGTGGACGACACGCGCGGGGAATTGGGTGTTCGCTACAACCGGAAGGCGCCGCTCAATGGGACGAACCAGACTCGGCTGAAGCAGGCGGCGTGCTGCGCCCTGAAGGCCTGCCAGCGCCTCGAATCGGAAGCCGCGCTCGACGGCAAGATCCGCTTCGACGGACGAGGCGTAGAGGTGTTCGTCAACGACAGGATCTTGGCGCCAAACAACGAACAGAACCGCAAGACGCTCGATCCGGAATTCCGAAGCTTCTTCAGCACCCTGTTTCGGGGAAGCGACTACGCGCTCGCATACGATACTGACCCACGACACTTGCTCGGTGTCACGGCGAAATCCTCGAAAGCATTCTCGGTCGCAGAGCTGATCGCCAACCTCGGGGTCTAGCCCGACCAATCCTAGAATCGCGCGGACCCTTCCATTCCTTCCAGCCTGCGCGGATCATTTCCTGGAATCTGCATTTCGAAGACCGACTCGACACTTGTGTATTCGCGGTAACCGAGGCGGGCGATAGGGCGGAGCTTGAGGATGTCAATGCGGCCGTCCGGACCGATCGCGTCCTCGCGAATGTGGATTCCGATCACTCGTCCGATCACGATGTCTACGGAGCCCATCGTGCCGTTTCCGGGCAGACGAATCGTCTGATGATAGGCGCACTCGAAGTGGATGGGGGATTCCGCGACGCGGCACGCCTTCACGATATGGGATGATGCTTTGGTGACGCCCGCCAGCTCGAATTCGTCCACGTCGGGCGGGACCTCTTGCGCGGACTTGTTCACAGCTTCGCGGAGCGCGTAGGTGGCCATGTTCCAGACGAACTCGCCGGTGGCTTCCGTATTCACGACGGTGTCTTTCCGGCAGCCGCGCGTGGATTGATTGGCGGCAAACATCACGTAGGGCGGGTCGAACGTCAGATTCTGAAACTGGCTGAACGGCGCCAGGTTGTGAACGCCGTCGCGGCTCAGCGTCGAAATCCAACCGATCGGCCGCGGGACCACGCAGGATTTGAACGGATCTCGCGGAAGGCCGTGCGCGGTCTGGCCGGGCTTGTAGAACATGCGCATTCTCCTTGGAATTCAGGCGCACGATTATAGATGCGGAGCGCGAGCCGGCGATGGTTTTTCCGCGGGTACGAAGGGGTCACATTGTGAAACGGCGCAGGAGGCCTGTCGCTATGTCGTAAGAACCCGTTGACTCGGTCCGGGCAACCCGGCAAAATCATACTCGGTTATGCGAACCCAAACCGCATACGAATGCACCACGGTCCGGAGGGCAACGCTTGAACGCCGGAATGCCTTCCGTGAGGAGTTGAGCCCCAAAGGCCGTACGGGCGCCTGATTTACCATCCCCTCGCAGTTTTCCTGTTTGAGTAGCCTGCAAATCCAAGAGCTGATCACGGCAAGAACCGCGCGCAGAACTGCGCTGCAAGGCCAAACTGAGCCGACGAGGAGACCGGAAGTGCGAAACACAAACGGAAACCACCAGCACCTGGAAATCGATTGGCGGACAAACCCCCGTTGGGCTGGGATCACGCGTCCGTACACGGCGGAAGACGTCGAGAGGCTGCGTGGATCCATCCACATCGAGCACACGCTAGCGAAACTGGGCGCGGAGCGGCTCTGGAATCTGCTCCACACGGAGCCGTTCGTGGCGGCGCTGGGCGCGATGACGGGCAATCAGGCGGTGCAGCAAGTGGCCGCCGGGCTGAAGGCGATCTATGTGAGCGGGTGGCAGGTCGCCGCCGACGCGAACGACGCCGCGCAAACATATCCGGACCAGAGCCTGTATCCAGCGGACAGCGTGCCGAATCTTGTGCGCCGGTTGAACCAATCGTTGATTCGCGCGGACCAGATTCACCACTCCGAAAGCCGGCATGAGACGCACTGGTTTGCCCCGCTGGTGGCCGACGCGGAGGCCGGCTTCGGCGGCAACCTGAACGCGTTTGAGTTGATGAAAGCGATGATCGAAGCGGGAGCAGCCGGCGTTCATTTCGAGGATCAGCTGTCTTCGGCGAAGAAGTGCGGACACTTGGGCGGCAAAGTGCTCGTGCCGACGGCCGCGGCGATTCAGAAGCTGGTGGCGGCGCGGCTGGCGGCGGACGTGATGGGCGTGCCGACGGTCGTCATCGCGCGGACCGACGCGGAGAGCGCCACGCTGCTGACGAACAATTCGGATCCTCGGGATGCGGAGTTCATCACGGGCGATCGCACGTCGGAAGGCTTCTACCGCGTCCGCAGCGGAACGCGGGCTGCGATTGCGCGCGCGATTGCGTACGCGCGATATGCGGACCTGATCTGGTGCGAAACTTCGACGCCGGATTTGAACGAAGCGCGCGAATTCGCACATGGAGTGCACGCAAAGTTTCCCGGGAAGATGCTGGCCTACAACTGCTCGCCGTCGTTCAACTGGCGGAAGAATCTCGACGACGCGACGATCGCCAGTTTCCAGCGAGAGCTTGGAGCGCTCGGCTATAAATTCCAGTTCATCACGCTGGCCGGATTCCACGCGCTCAATCACTCGATGTTCGAGCTGGCGCGCGGCTTCCGCGATCAGGGCATGACCGCGTACTGCCGTTTGCAGGACGCCGAGTTCAAGAGCGAGGAAGAGCACGCATACGAAGCCGTGAAGCACCAGCAGTTCGTCGGGACCGGATACTTCGACGCCGTGCAGAACGCGATTACAAGCGGTCGCGCATCGACAATCGCGCTCGAAGGATCGACCGAGGCCGCACAGTTCACCCGTCGAAAGCACCCGAAGCACGCGGCGGAGGCCAAGCACGCTTCGTAGCGCGGCCGTCAGTCTTGCGCGCCAACGATCCTGGCGGTTGTGATCGCCTGGCCGACGTGCCGCTGTGTATGTTCGGCGATGTGCACCAGCAGACCTCCGAGCGTCGTCGGGAGCCGCCCCTTGCCAACGGTTCGAGATTCTTCGAGACGTGCAGGATCGAAGGCGCGAATCCTCGCCGTGCTTGTCGCTAGCGCCGAGTCCAATTCAGCGAACAGTTCAGAGGCAGTGGCGCCCGGGTCGAGCTCGGTGTTGAGCGCGGTAACTTGCCCCGCTGCGAGGGCGCGACCCTCAGCGTACGTAAGCAGGCGATCGACGCTGCGGGCAATGTGGCGGATGTGAAAGGCCACGGGGGCGATTCCGGCTGGCCGGGCGTTCAACTGCCGATCACTCAGCGGGCCGCACCAGCGCTGGATATCTTCGCGGGCGAGCTCCATGGCGTGAAGGACCGCGCGCGTGACGGAGGGAAGCTCTGTCAAAGTGCCGCGCAACCACGGTTCCGGCAAGTTCTCTGCGTTCATATTGCTTCTCCCTCGCGGACGGCCCGCGTTTTTCACGCCATGAAACCGATGCGCGGATCGGCGGACGTTCCGGCGCGCCACCTTGACAAGGCTCGGGCCCACATATACGGTACACAACTGCGTTGGGTGCTTCAGAGACACCGTGCAATCGCTCGGCGCTCGAGCCACACGAACGCTGAGATTCTGCCGTCGATTTTGCCATCAGGAGGAAAGTCCGATGCCGCATAAATTGCAGAACATCCTTGCGCGAGTTCCGAGCGATATCGATATCGCGCAGGCCGCCACGCCCATTCCGATCGACACGATCGCGGCGGAGAGCGGCATTCTTCCCGATGAGTTGGAGCTGTACGGCAAGAGCAAGGCCAAGGTGAATCTGTCGGTCCGCGAGCGTCTCAAGAACTCCCCCAACGGCAAGTACGTGGTGGTGACAGCCATTACGCCGACACCTCTCGGCGAGGGCAAGACGACGACTACAGTCGGGCTGAGCCAGGCTCTGGGCGCGCACCTGGGCAAGAAGGTCTTCACGTGCGTGCGCCAGCCGAGCCAGGGCCCGACATTCGGCATCAAGGGCGGCGCGGCCGGCGGCGGCTACAGCCAGATCATTCCTATGGAGGAGTTCAACCTCCACCTGACCGGGGATATTCACGCGATTACGGCAGCGAACAACCTGCTGGCGGCGGCGATCGACACGCGGTGGCTACACGAACTCACGGCCAACGCGGAGACGCTGTTCCAACGCCTATGTCCGCCGGCCAAGGACGGCAGTCGGCGATTTTCGCCGGTGATGCTGCGGCGCCTGAAGAAACTCGGCATCACGAAGACGAATCCGAACGACCTGACGCCGGAAGAGCGCGCCCGGTTCGCGCGGCTGGACATTGATCCGAACAGCATCACGTGGCGGCGAGTGACGGACACCAACGACCGCATGTTGCGCCAGATCACGATCGGGCAAGGGCCGGAGGAAAAAGGCGCGACGCGCGTGACGGGCTACGACATCTCCGTCGCGAGCGAAATCATGGCGATCCTCGCGCTAACCACGAGCCTTGCGGATATGCGCGAGCGCCTGGGCCGAATGGTGATCGGTACGAGCTCATCGGGCGAGGCGATCACGGCGGATGATATCGGCGTGAGCGGGGCGCTGACCGTTCTGATGAAGGACGCCATCTATCCGAACCTGATGCAAACGCTCGAAGGCACGCCTGCGTTCGTGCACGCGGGACCGTTTGCGAATATCGCTCACGGCAATTCTTCGATCGTGGCCGATCAGATCGCGCTGAAGCTGGTCGGCGCGGATGGCTACGTGGTCACCGAGTCCGGCTTCGGGGCGGACATCGGAATGGAGAAGTTCTTCAACATCAAATGCCGCTACAGCGGCTTGGTCCCGAACTGTGTGGTGATGGTGGCGACGATCCGCGCGCTGAAGATGCACGGCGGGGGGCCGAAGGTCGTGGCGGGGCAGCCGTTGAATCACGCATACACGGAAGAGAATCTCGATCTGCTGGAGAAGGGCTGCTCGAATCTGGCGAAGATGATTCAGAACGCGAAGCGTTTCGGGATCCCGGTGGTCGTCGGCGTGAACCGCTTTCAGACGGACACGCCCGCTGAGATCGAACTGGTCCGCAAGAAGGCGATCGAGGCGGGAGCGCACGATGCCGTCATGTCGAATCACTGGGCGGAGGGCGGCGCAGGCGCGGTGGCATTGGGCAAGGCCGTCGTTGATGCCTGCAACCGGCCGAGCAAGTTCCAGTTCCTCTATCCGCTCGAGGCCAGCATCAAGCAGAAGATCGAGACGATCGTGAAGGAGATGTACGGCGGGGCGGGAGTCGAATATCTGCCCGAGGCGGAAAAGAAGATCGAGCTGTACACGCGTCTCGGGTTCGATAAATTGCCGATCTGCATGGCGAAGACTCACTTGAGCCTGAGCCACGATCCGAACCTGAAGGGCGCGCCGACCGGCTTCACGGTGCCGGTGCGGGACGTGCGCGCGAGCGTCGGCGCGGGCTTCCTCTATCCGCTGCTGGGTACGATGAGCACGATGCCGGGGCTTTCGACGCGACCGGGCTACTATGAGATCGACATCGACCTCAATACGGGCCGCGTAATCGGGCTGTCCTGATGCGGAATAGCCACTTCAGCCTCTCGAGTCGCGTCGTGCGGCCGGGGCTCCAAGAGTCTCGGCCGCCTGCTTGAGGACGAAATCCACCTGACGGAAAGCCTCGATTTCCATCTCCGCTCGTCCGTCCATCAAGCTGCTGTAGGGAGCGGGATCCGAAGCGAGTTGCTGCAGGTTGGAGTCTGCGCAAAGAAGGAACACCCGCAGCGCGCCGGCAAGCAGCGAGACGGCTGAGCCTAAGTCCGCCGCTACGACTTTGTGGACCATTCCCGCCGAGTCGGAACAGAGATTGATTCCGACGGCGGCGCTGCGCGCGGCGGCCATCGGCGTCTCGATCGCCTTGCGAATCGCTGCATTGATCGCTGTCTGGCGCTCTTCGCGCTCGCGGTCGGTTGATCGCGGAAGACGCGCACTCGTCATGTAAGCGTTGAACGCCGCGACGTCTTCGTCGGCGTATTGCAGCATCCGCGTTGACTCTGTCCGCGCGGATTCGGCCAGCCTTAGGGCGATCCCGGCGTCACCACCAAAATCCTTCCGGCGGACGGTGACGGTCAGCACTTTTGCAAGGAGACCCAGCGCAAAGCCCGCGGAGACGGCGGCAATAGCGACGCCGGCAGGCAGTGGTGCGCCGCTCGCCGCGGCACTGCGGAAGGTCTCGAGTGTCGATTCCCGGACGGGCGCCTGCGACAAGCGTTGCTCCTCCATAGGAGAACTGCCTCCAAACCCGGCTGCCTACTCTAGCATCGCGCGCTCGAATCGCGCCAAACCGATGCGCCGGGTGCGGCTTGTACGCCGGATTGGCGTGGGATAGACTAACGCGCCTCGTTGCAGCCACCGGGAGCCATCGTGACCGAGAAACAGGAAGAGTTGAGGATTCTGATTCGCCACGCGGCGATCGAAAAGCGCGTGAAGGCGGTCGCGCACCGAATCACCCGGGATTTCCGGGGCGAGCGGGTGCACCTGATCGGCGTGCTGAAAGGCGCGTGCATCTTCCTGTCCGATCTCGTTCGAGAGATCAATCTGGAGACGTCGATCGATTTCATCGCCGTATCGAGCTACGGCCGCGGCAAGGACAGCTCCGGCCAAGTCCGCTTGCTCAAGGACTTGGACACGAGCATCAAGGGGCTCAACGTGATCCTCGTGGAGGACATCCTCGACACCGGACTGACGCTGAGCTATCTGCTTCGTGTGCTGAGACAGCGCAAGCCGAAGACGCTGCGCGTGGCGGCGCTGCTCGACAAGCCGGCGCGGCGCCTGAAGCCGGTGAAGGGCGACTACGTCGGCTTCATGATCCCAAACGATTTCGTCGTGGGATATGGACTCGATTACGCCGAACGCTACCGGAATCTGAAGGACGTCTGCGTGCTGTCGCTCCCTCCGGAAGGCGTTTGATCTCTCACTTTCGGCTCGAGCAGACGACTCATTCTGGCCCGCAAGCAACGCCGAACTCCCCACTAACCGCCTGTTATAATGAGTAGTCTCGCGCCCGCGACGGATAGGGGGCTGCACTTCCGTTGGCGCACCGCGGGCAATAGCCGCATGCCGAGCTGGGGTGCGCCGGTCCACGTCCAATGGATTCAGTGAATACCAATTCGCTCCTGGAAATCCCTGCGGAAACGCTGGCAGTCCTTTCCGAGATCAGCCACGAGATCAACGCGTCCCTGAACCTCGACCAGGTGCTGGCCAGCGCCGCGCAGCAGATTCGGCGCCTGATCGACTATGAAATCTTCGCGGTGCTGCTGCCGGAGGAGAGCAGCGGGAAGCTCTACGTGCGCTTCGCGATTGGTCACCGTCCGGAGGTGATCGAGAACTGGCGGATTCCCGTGGGCGACGGAATCATCGGCGCCGCAGCCGCATTGGGGCAACCGGTGCGCGTTGGGGATGTTCTGCACGATTCGCGCTATCTGCCGGCGGTCGAAGCGGTGCGATCGGAAATCGCCGTGCCGTTGATCGTGCGCGGCCGCGTGATCGGCGTGATGGACATCGAGAGCCGGCAGCCGGATTACTTCACGCCGGCGCAGCAATCGATTCTTACGCTGGTGGCCAGCCGCATCAGTACCGCGGTCGAAAATGCCCGGCTTTACGAGAGCGCGCAGAAGCAGGCGGAGACGCTGTTGCTGCTCAATGAGATCGGGCGGGAGGCGAGCGCGAGCCTCGAAGTTGAGGAAGTGCTCCGCCGCGCAGTCGAGCTCACCAAGCGTCTGATCGACTATCAGATTTTCAGCATCCTGTTGTACGACGACGAGGCAAGCGTGTTCCGTCATCGCGTCACGGTGAAGTTCGGCCAGCGCGTGCAGGAAAAATCCACGGTACCCGCCCACGAAGGCATCGTCGGCGCGGCGGCCAAGCTTCGGCGGCCGCTGGTGGTGCCGGACGTATCTCTCGATCCGCGCTACCGGATGCTCAATCCCGAAACGCGCTCGGAGCTTGCCGTGCCGATGCTCTACAAGAACCGCGTCGTCGGCGTGATGGACTTGGAGAGCCCGCAGCTGAACTATTTCAGCGCGGATCACGTGCAGGTGCTTTCGATCCTGGCGGCGCATCTGGCGGTGTCGATCGAGAACGCGAGGCTTTACGAGCGAGTGGCGCGCGACGAGAGCCGCATGGAGCGCGACCTGAATGCCGCCCGCCGGATTCAAGGCGCGCTGCTGCCGCGCTTACCGGGACCCGAGTTCGGGCTGGAGATCGCCGCGCGCGTTGTGTCCTCGCGCGAGCTGAGCGGCGACCTCTATGACTTTCTCCGGTACGGTCCGCAAGACTTGGGAATCGCGCTGGGAGACGTCAGCGGGAAGGGAAGCGCGGCGGCGCTTTATGGAGCGGTCGCGGTGGGCACGCTGCGGAGTCTCGGCTCGCAGAAATCGCGTCCGGCCAACATGCTGCGCGCGCTAAACGGCTTTCTCGGCGAACGGCTGATCGAGGGTCGGTTCATGACGCTGTGTTTTGCGACATGGCAGCGGCGCCAGCGGCGGCTGCGCATCGCCAATGCCGGCCAGGAGCAGCCCCTGCTGCTGCACGGCGGCAAGTGCGAGAAAATTCCGCTCGCCGGCTTTCCGCTCGGGATCTTCGAGGAAGTGAGTTACGACGAGCGCGCATTCATCCTCGATCCGAACGATATTGTGGTGTTCTATTCCGACGGGATCGGCGACGTGCAGGGAATCGGCGGAGAGTTCTTCGGCTATCGGCGCGTGGCGCAGATCGTGAGCGACAACCAGCACCTTACTGCCGACGGAATCGCGGACAAGATCCTGGAAATGGTCGACGCGTTCTCTGGGGGCCAGCATCCGGCAGACGATCGCACCCTAGTTGTGTTGAAGGTGAAGTAGGCGAGCTAGCGCTCGCTCCAGCGGAGCTTGCTGCGGAGCACTTCGAAGTACGTTTTTCGAGGCGGCCGCACGAGAGTCACGCGGCTCGACGACTTCGTCACCACCACGCGGTCCTTCGGCGCAAGTTGGAAACCGATCTGGCCATCGAGGGTGATGTACACGGGCTCTTCAGCGGGCGTAAAGTCCAGCTCGATCCTCGCCGTGTCTGGAACCACCAGGGGACGGTTGGTCAGCATGTGCGGGCAAATCGGCGTGATGACGAACGCATCGAGCTCAGGATCGACGATAGGACCTCCGGCGGCCAGCGAGTAGGCGGTTGACCCGGTCGGCGTTGCCACGATGATTCCATCCGCGCGATAGCGGCCGACGTGACTGCGGTCCACGTACACGTCGAATTCCAGCATTCGGGCAAGCGCCGCCTTGGTGGCGACGGCGTCGTTCAAGGCACATTCGCGCTCGGAGGGTTTCCCGCTCCGGCAAATCTCGGCATCGAGCATCATGCGCTCGCTGGTGGTGTGCTTACCGGCGATGACCTGCTCGAGAACGGGGTAGAGCTCGTCCAGCGTCACGCTGGTCAGGAAACCGAGGCCTCCCAAATTCACAGCTAGGATTGGAACCCGGTGGCCGCCGAGAGCGCGGGCCGCCGAAAGCAACGTTCCGTCTCCTCCGAGTACGATCAGCAGTTCGACCTTTGCTCCCAGCTCTGCCCGTGAGAGCGCGTGGGTCGCGAGACCCGTGCAACCCTGTGTTTCCTCGTCGATGAACGCGTCAATCTTCTTGGCTCTCAACCACTCAAGCAGCGGAGGCACGACGGAGGACACGAGATCCCGGTTGGGTTTGCAGACGATGCCGGCAGCGCGAATCATGAGTGTGGACGCAGCATCTTAGTCTAACCGCGGAGCTTCGCGTGGAGAAAAAACTCCTGATTTCCTTCCGAGCCCGTAATGCGGCTCGGGCGCACGCCTAATATGGATAGGCCCGCCTCCGCGACAGCGCGGCTCACCCTCTCGAGCGCCTTCCGGTGGAGGCTGGAATCGCGCACGATTCCTCCGGCGCCGACCTCGCGTCGTTCGAGCTCGAACTGAGGCTTGACGAGAAGTAGAAACTCGGCGCCCGCCGCAGCCATGGGGGCGAGCGCAGGAAGGACCTTGGTCAGGGAGATGAACGAGACGTCCACAACAATGAGTTCCGCCTTCTCGGCGATGTCATCCGGACGCAGATAGCGCGCATTTCGCTCGACGGCCACGACGCGAGGGTCCTGCCGCAGTTTCCAATCAAGCTGATCAATCGTCACGTCCACGGCATAGACCTTGCGCGCGCCATGTTGCAGCAGGCAATCGGTGAAGCCGCCCGTGGAACTGCCGACGTCGAGACAGATCTTGTCAGATGCGTCGACGCTGAGATCATCGAGCGCGCCCTCGAGTTTCAATCCTCCGCGGCTGGCGTAACGAAGCGGCTCGCCGACGATTTCGATGCGCGAGTCCGAGCCGACTTGCGTGCCGGCCTTGGGCGCGGCCGCGCCATCGACTCGCACCTGGCCCGCCAACAGCATTGCCTGGGCGCGCTCGCGCGACGGCGCCAGGCCGCGTTCAACAAGCAACAGGTCCAGCCGAGTCTTGCCAGGTTTCGGCTTTTTTTTGGCTGAAGGGCGCTCCGAACCGTGGGTGGAGGGCTGTCGGGTCATCGTTTGCGAAATCACGAACGTCGCGCCACCAGAAACTCCGCAAGCAGGCGAAGGCGCGACGCGCGGTTTGCGAAGGCATCCAGCTCGGCGAGGGCCCTTCTTTCGAGGTCGGCCGCGATAGCGCGCGACTTTTCGATTCCATAGAGTGCCGGGTACGTCGCTTTTTCCTGCGCTTGATCCTTGCCGGCTGTTTTCCCGAGCGCGGCGGAGGATTCCTCGACGTCAAGCAAGTCGTCAACCACCTGGAAAGCCCATCCGATAGAGTCGCCGAATCGGCGCAGCCGCTCGACATCCTCGCCGTCGGCGCCTCCGGCGATGGCCCCGCCGACGATGGAGCCGCGAATGAGGGCCGCCGTCTTCGACCGGTGAATGTATTCCAACATCCCGGCGTTGACAGGTTTGCCGCCGGCCTCGATGTCCGCCACTTGTCCGCCGACCATCCCGTTGACCGTTCCGGCCGCCGCCGCGATCTCGGCAGTCGCGCGCACGCAGCGGGCGGATTCGATGGGAGCTTCGGCGAGAGTCTGGAACGCGAGCGTCAGCAGCGCGTCCCCAGCGAGGATGGCCATGGCTTCGCCGAACACTTTGTGGCTGGTCGGCTTGCCCCGGCGGAGATCGTCGTTGTCGATGGCGGGTAAGTCGTCATGGATCAGAGAATACGTGTGAATGAACTCGATGGCGCAGCCGACCTGAATCGCTCCGTCGAGGTTATCGGTGAACATGCGCGCTGCCTCGAGGCAGAGAACGGGCCGGACCCTTTTGCCTCCGGCAGAAATGCTGTAGCGCATCGCGCGATGGATCGATTCGGGCTGGACGTTTTCGGCGGGGAGAAGGCGCTCAAGAGCGACTTCGACGAGCGTCCGGTCCGACTCGAAAAATTCAGGGAGTTTCATGCCACTGGCTGGAGATTCGACGCAGGCTCGATTGGACAGGAGTGCATGCCGCAAGCGCTACGACGATTCATCTTCCGGCTCAAAGGGCTGGGCCGTGATCTTTCCGTCCGCCTTCTTCAGCAAGATTTCGACTCGCCCTTCGGCCTCTTCCAATTGCTTCTGGCATTCGCGCGATAGCTTAACGCCTTCTTCGAAAAGCTTCATGGCTTCGTCGAGCGAGAGCTCGGGGCTCTCGAGGCGCTTGACGACCTCTTCGAGGCGCGCAAGCGATTTCTCGAAATCGCCCCTGCGCTGCACTTCCGCCGCTCTGTTTGTGACCGAGCTCATGTCAGTTCCAAATCTGATCTGCCCGCGCTATTTCTGGCAATTCGGGCACCAGAACGTCGATCGGCCGCCCTGTGCCATCCGCCGAACTGATTTCCCGCATCGGCGACAGCGGTTTCCTTCCCGGCCGTAGACGCGAAGTATGCCTTCGAGGCCCTGAAATCACCAGTTCGAGTCCCGAAAATAGGGCACGGGACGAAGGCAGCATTCTAGCGCACGTCGGAGAACGTCAACAATGGACTTGTGAGGCCGGCGAATCTCGGCTGAATTCAGTCCGTTCGCCGGTCGCCGGGGATTCAGTCGGGCGCCCCACGACCAACGGCCGCAACGTTCGTGCGACAGCCTCCACGTCGGGCAATTCGGGCATGGCTACGGTTGTAGCACATCAGGCAGATCAGCGCCGCCGTCGTTCGGTACACGCCCGCCAGCGTTGCCTTGCGCGCCTCGCTGCCTCGATGCACAATCAGCCTATGCGCTCGATCCTGCCCGGACCCGGAATATCAAGATGACTCCGCTCCACATTCTGGGTGTCGTGTTCTTGATCGGGATGAACGGCTTTTTTTCGGCCGCCGAATTCTCGCTGGTCGCCGTCCGCCTATCGCGCGTGCGCCAACTGGTGGAGAAGGGCGATCCGCGGGCCAAGATCGTCGAGCACCTGATCGGCGATCTGAGCCGTGTCGTTTCCGGGGTGCAGGTCGGAATCACGATCGCGAGCCTGTCGCTCGGCTACCTTGGCGAGATTACTCTGGCCGCCTTGCTGCGGCCCCTGGTCGAGAGGATGACGCGGCCGTGGGCGCCGATCCTGACGCACGCAGTCGCGCTGGTAATCGTCTTCGGTCTGCTGACGATTCTGCAGGTCGTGTTCGGCGAGCTGGTGCCGAAGAGCCTCAGCCTGGCGCGCGCCGAGCGCGTCGCCCTGATCGTCGCGCGGCCCTTCCACTGGTTCCTCAACACGTTCCGATGGGCGATCGATCTGCTGGACGGCGTGGCCGAGAAGATCGTTCGCGCGATGGGAGTCGTGGCGCCCCACAGCCACACGCTGGTGCGCTCGCTCGAAGAGCTTCAGGTGACGGTGCAGCAGGCTCACGACAGGGGATTGCTGCCAGCTGCTGAGGTGCGATTCATTCAGAACGCCATGGAACTCGGTCAGGTGCAGGTGCGCGAGATCATGGTGCCGCGCCCGGACATGCACGTGCTGCCGGTAGACGCCAGCCTAGAAGAAGCGATGAACATGTTTGCCACGACGCAGCGGTCACGCCTGCCGGTTTACGAAGGGTCGCTCGATCACGTTCTCGGCTTCGTGCACATCAAGGACGTTCTTTGGGTGCTGATGGATCGGGCTCGCCGTTCGGAAGAGCCGCCCGCCCAACCGGCCTTCCGCCTGCGCGATTTCCTTCGCGAGTTGTTGATCGTGCCGGAAACGAAGTCGGCCAGCGCGCTGCTGATGGAGTTCCGCTCGCGGCGGTCGGGGTTGGCCGTCGTCGTTGACGAATTCGGCAGCATCCTCGGGTTGGTCACGCTCGAAGACATCCTGGAGCAGATGGTGGGCGAGATTCACGACGAGTTTGACGTGGTGGAACGCCCGCTGGTTTTGCCGGACGGCAGCATGATCTTCGATGGCGCGATCAAAGTGCGCGATCTGGCCACGCAGTACAACATTGAGCTTCCCGACGATGCCTCGTTTGAGACCGTGGGAGGTTTCGTGCTTAGCCGGCTCGGCTTCATTCCGCGAGGTGGTGAAAGCTTCGAGAGCCAGGGACACCGCTTTACGGTGATGGAAATGGAGCGCCGCCGCGTGTCGCGCGTCAAGATCAAGGCGCTCGCCCTGGCCGGGAGTCCGACGGCGCCGCCGCAAGGCGACCCTCCGGCGACGGATCATCTCGTTCCCGCGACGACTTCGAGAGAGCGCCGCAGAAAATGATCCGCCACGTCGGGACGCGCCTCCTGTTCGCTCTTCCTGCTCTCTGGCTGATCGTCACGATGGTGTTCCTGCTTGCGCACATCGTTCCCGGCGATCCCGTGCAACAGATGCTGGGCGAGGGCGCGCGCGCCGAGGATTTGCAGCAGCTTCGCCATTCCCTTGGTCTCGATATGCCGATTGCGGCGCAGTACGGCCACTATCTCGCGGGTGTGGTGCGAGGAGATTTGGGCGAATCGTTCCGCTTTCGCGAGCCTGTCAGCCGCGTCGTGCTCGAGCACTATCCCGCGACGCTCGAGCTGGCGATCGTCGCCTTGCTGTTCTGTTTGGCCATCGCGATTCCCGCGGGACTGCTGGCGGCTGAGCGCCGGGCGACGGCGACTGACCGAGCCGTGAGCGTGTTCACGCTTCTCGGCTTGTCCATGCCCAACTTCGCGCTCGGGCCAGTCTTGATCCTAGTTTTCTCGGTGCTGCTCGGCTGGCTGCCCGTTTCCGGGAGAGGCGGGCCAGGGCATTTGATCTTGCCGGCGGCAACGTTGGGTGCGTCGCTGGCCGCGATTCTGACGCGGATGGTGCGAACGGCGGTGATCGAGGAATTGTCGAGCGACTATGTGCGCACGGCGCGGGCAAAGGGGCTTTCGGCAGCAGCCGTGCTGTTTCGCCACGCGTTTCGCAATGCCCTGATTCCGATCCTCACGATTATCGGACTGCAGTTCGGCACGCTGCTGGCCGGCGCGATCGTCACCGAGACGATTTTTGCGTGGCCGGGAATTGGCCGCCTTGCGGTGCAAGCCATCAACGCGAGGGACTATCCCTTGCTGCAGGGGTGCATTTTGGTCATCGCGGTGTCCTATGTCGTGGTCAATCTTCTGACCGACTTTGTCTACGCAGTGGTCGATCCCCGGGTGCGTGCCGAATGAGCGGTCTGCGCGAATTCCTCCATCAGAGCGCAATGGGGCGATGGGCGTTTTCGCTCGTGGCGCTGTTGGTGGTGTTGGCGCTCGCGGCTCCCTTGCTTTCGCCCGCTGATCCGAGCGCACAGCACCTCGCCGCGCGATTGTCCGGTCCGAGCTTCGCCCATTGGATGGGAACCGACGAGCTGGGGCGCGACATTCTCTCCCGTGTTCTCTTCGGAGCGCGCGTTTCGGTGCTCGTGGGGATCAGTGTGGTGCTCGGCGCCGGAACGATCGGTCTCGCCGTCGGCTCGGTCGCGGGCTATTGCGGCGGCTGGGCGGACCGGTTGGTGAACATCGTGCTGGTCAACGCGTTCTTATCGTTTCCGGGAATTCTTCTCGCGATCGCCTTTGCGGCCTTCCTTGGCCCGGGAATCGAAAAGGTGATCTTCGCGCTGATCGTCACCGGATGGGCCGGATATGCACGCTTGGCGCGGGCGCAGGTCCTGCAGGCGAAAGAGATGGAGTACGTGCTGGCGGCCCGCTCTCTGGGTGCTTCGCCCGCGCGGATTTTGTTGCGGCATCTGCTGCCGAATATCTTGCAGCCCGTGATCGTTCAGGCGACGCTCGGAATGGCGGGCGCCATTCTTGCCGAATCGACGCTGAGTTTTCTGGGCGTGGGCGTGCTCGCGCCGATGTCGAGCTGGGGCGCGATGCTGAACGACGCGCGCAGCCACCTGTTCGATGCGCCTCATCTGGTGCTATTCCCCGCGCTCGCCGTCATGCTCGCGGTGCTCGGGTTTAATCTGCTGGGCGACGCGCTGCGCGATTGGATGGACCCCCGAATGCGCTCCTACCTGATTGCCAACGCGGCCACGCGATGATCCACGCTGACCCGCGTTGACCCGCGTTGAGAAGAGGGAAGTATCAGCCAGATCGCTGCGATGGAGCGGTGAACGGCTAGCTGAGTTCGACGACGACTTCGGCCCCGCGTCCGATGCCGAGAGCGCGGGCGGCGCTGGTCTTGTTGACGCAAAGCTCGAGATAGCCGCTCGAGCCGATCAGCCCAAGCAATTCGCCATTGGCGCCTTCGGCAAACGTCGAGACGATCTTCGAGACAGTCCCGTTGCCCGCCCGAATCTTGCATTTTCCGTCGCCGGCAGCCAGAGCAGGCACATCTTCGACGCGCAGGTTGGTTATGAGATTACCGAATTGATCCACGCGCAGGACAATCCCTTTGACGGTGTTGTCCGCCGTTTTGGGCTTGGGAATCGAAAAGCGCACGTAGTCGGTGATGGCTTCGCCGAAGGCCGACGTTTGCCAGGACTTCGAGAGCCATGCCGCTACCGGCGCGAAAATGTCGCGGCCATGAAAAGTCTTGCTGACCGGTTGACGAAAGTAATGTTCGGAAATGATGTTCCAGACGTGGAGTGCTTCGGTCTGATCGTACACGGAAGAGAGAACGCCATTATCCGGCGCGACGAAATAGTGCTGGTCGCCGGCAACCAGGAGAGGCCGTCGCTGGGTGCCGACCCCGGGATCGACCACAACCACGTGGATCGTTTTCGGAGGGAAGTACTTGTAGGCTTGGCCGATCGTGAGCGCGCCGTCGAGAATGTCGTGGGGCAGGACGCCGTGCGTAATGTCCACTACCTCTACGTCAGGATTGATGCTGAGAATGACGCCCTTCATGACTCCGACGAGATGATCGTTCGTGCCGTAGTCGGTGGTGAGTGTGACGATGGGCCGCGCCAAGGTCCGCTCCTGTGGTAGCGCGGTAGATAGACACGCCGCGCCTGCTTTTCGAAGCTATCGGACGCGGGCTCCAGTGTCAAAGCCAACGGTCGAGGTTGCGGCGAGTGAGTAACGCGAGGCTATTGTCCGATCAGATTGATCGAACCAACTCCTCCATGAATCGTCATGTCGATCTTTGTTGGAGTCTTTCCCCATACGTCGTTTTCGTAGGCTCCGTCCTCGTGCCGCAGCCCATCGGAATTGATGGAGCCGATTCCGCCGGTCGCGTCCACGCGGACTCCCACGTCCCGCGGCAGCCGTACGACGGCCGATCCAACGCCTCCTTCGATCGTCGCATCGAGATCGGACTTCCGCGGTCCCGTTAGATCGAGGTCGAGCTTGCCGGCGCCCATGTTGATGTTGAGACGCGCGACGTTCAGGCCGCCCAGGCGCAAGTAGCTCTCGCCGGCGCCGATGCTGAAGTTGAAGTCGATGGGCGTGTCATTGGCGAAGCGAAGGCTCCAGTCATTGTCCGTATTGCCAAATGGCGTGAAATTCGACTTGCCGTTGATGTTCAGCTGGCCGCGCCCGTCGTTGACGCTGTAATCGACCGTCGGCCGCTCGCCGTACCACCCGAAGTCAGCATCGAGCAGCTTGCCGGAGCCGCCTTCGAGCTCCAATCGGCCTGCTGGGAACTGAATATCGGCGGCCACCGATTTCGCTCCCTGCACATCGACCGTCTGTGAGGCGTGGAATTCTCCGTGGCGCCGCTGGTCCCACGAATCGTACCCGTTCCAGCGATGCCAATGCCGCGCATGCCAAAACGCCGCCACAAACAGCAGCAATAGAACGATCCACGCGATTTCGGTGCCGGAAATCCAGGGAGCAGCCGGCCGTTCGGGATGCTGGCGGCTATAGTAGCTGTCCCAGATTTTTCCCAGGCCGATCAGGATCAACAGGATCGGCCAGTATCGAATGAACGGCCAGGGATCGAATTCTGGGTACATGTTCACAAGCAGAATGAAGATGCCCAGCGCGATCAAAATAATCGGGCCAACGAAAGATCTGTGCCTGGGAACCCCCGGCTGTGTCATTCGCTCACCTCTCTGACTGGAAGATACGCTCTGCCGCACCGAAATGTTTCACCGGTGGGATTGCCCGGCAGGCTTGCTTGACCGGTTTTCAGGTAGCCGCTATTCTGACTGCTAGGACGATTTTCGATGGCCGTCTATCTCGATTACAACGCGACAACGCCGGTGGCTCCAGCCGTCCTGGACGCCATGTTGCCGTTCCTGCGGGAGAACTTTGGGAACGCGGGCTCCGTTCACACGCCCGGTCAGCGCGCGCGCGCAGCGGTTGATTCGGCGCGCGAATCCGTCGCGGCTCTGATCGGTGCAGGACCGAACGAGATCGTGTTCACGAGCGGCGGAACCGAGGCGGATAACCTGGCGCTCTTCGGCGTAGTCGCGGCGTCCGCCAAGTCCCGCAAGCACGTGATCACCACGGCGATTGAGCACCACGCAATCCTGCATTCCTGCGATGAATTGAAGCGGCAGGGAATCGAGGTCAGCGTCGCGCCGGTAAGAACGGGCGCGGATTCGCAGGGAGTTGTCGATCCGGAGGAGATTCGCCGGGCGCTGCGGCCGGAAACGGTGCTCATCAGCGTGATGCACGCGAACAACGAGTTGGGTGTGATTCAGCCGGTTGCGGAGATCGCGCGTATCGCCGCGGAAGCGGGAGTGTGCTTCCACTGCGATGCCGTGCAGTCGGCGGGCAAGGTGCCGCTGGACGTCAACCGACTCGGCGTCGATCTGCTCTCGATTTCGGCGCACAAGTTTTATGGGCCAAAGGGAGTCGGCGCACTGTATGTCCGTCCGGGCACGGCGCTGGCGTCGCGCGCGTTTGGTGGCCACGCCGAACGAGACCACCGCGCGGGCACGGAAAACGTGCCCGGTATCGTGGGAATCGGCAAGGCCGCAGAACTGGCGCGCACGCTCTTGGCGGAGGATACGGCGCGCATCGGCGAGCTGCGAGATCGACTCGAACTGGCTCTCCTCGGCCGCATTCCCAGATCGCGCGTGAACGGCGACCGCGCTCATCGCGTGCCCAACACCACGAACATGAGCTTTCCTGGCGCTGGCGGAGAAGCGTTGCTCATCTCGCTCGACCTGCAGGGAATCGCTTGCTCGACGGGAGCCGCGTGTTCGTCGGGATCGACGGAGCCTTCGCACGTACTGCTCGCGGCCGGTCTGTCGCGCGACGATGCACGCTCGAGCCTCCGGTTTAGTGTCGGCCGCCCGACGACATCCGAAGATATCGACTACGCCATTTCGGTGATCCCGAGCGTAGTGGAGCGCATTCGCGCGCTTTCGCCGCGCGAGCAGCAAGCAGCCACCGCCCGGTAGCCCGTCAATGACAGCAACCGTACAAACCGACAAAGATCGCGCGTGCGCCGTGCCTGCCGGAACGATTGTCGCGGTAGCCATGTCCGGGGGAGTGGACAGCTCCACTGTGGCCGCGATTCTTTGCGAGCGCGGCGTCCCGATTGTCGGCCTGACTATGCAGCTGTGGAATCAGCGGCGCCTGCCCGAGCTGCGCGGCGACGGCCCACGCCAGCATCGCTGCTGCTCGCTGGATGACGTGTACGACGCGCGGCGCGTGGCTAAACATCTTGGCATCCCGTACTACGTGGTGAATTTCGAGCGTGAATTCGAGGAGACGGTCGTCCGGCCCTTCGTCCGGGATTATCTCGACGGGCGCACGCCGATTCCCTGCACGCACTGCAACAACGAAGTGAAGTTCGAGCAGTTGCTGGTGACCGCCCGGCAGATCGGCGCGGAGCGGATTGCGACCGGCCACTACGCCCGGGTGCTCCGAAATCCCGATACCCAGCGCTACGAGTTGCTGCGCGCCGTGGACGATTCGAAAGATCAGTCGTACTTTCTTTTCGGACTCACGCAGGAGCAGCTGGCGCACGCGGAATTTCCGCTCGGCGAGCTGACAAAGCAGGAGGTGCGTGAGATGGCGCGGCGCTTGGCGGTGCCGGTCGCTGAAAAGCCCGAAAGCCAGGAGATCTGCTTTGTGCCGCCCGGCAGCTACGTTCGCTTCATTGAGAGCTATCTAGGCGAACAGGGGATCAGAACAAGCCAGCAGCCCGGAGACACCGGAGAGATCGTGTCGACTGCGGGGAAGGTGATCGGCCGGCACAACGGCTTGCACAACTTCACGATCGGCCAGCGCAAGGGGTTGGGATTCTCCGCAGGGCGGCCGATGTACGTCGTCGCGATGGATCGCGCTAGCAACCGGGTGATTGTCGGCGAGGACGACGATCTGCGCAGCGCGACCTGCGAGGTCCGCGGCGTCAACTGGATTCCATTTTCGGCGCCGAGTGGTCCGGTGCGCGCTCGCGTGCGCATTCGAAATCGCCACGAGCCGGCTGAAGCCAGAATCATCGCGACTGATGAGAAAACTGCTCGCATCACCTTCGACGAGCCACAGCGGGCGATCACGCCGGGCCAGGCTGCGGTCTTCTATTCGGGAGACCTTGTGCTTGGCGGCGGCTGGATCTCCAGATAAGCGCACGCCTGTCCGCAAATCGGTCTCCTAGGAACACTCCAAACCGGAGAAAACCGGAAATTGGCAGGAACTGCCCGCTCTAGATGAAGAGCTCTTCGTCCTGAGTGACGTCGTCTGGTTCGGGTCGGCGCTTTTGGCCGCGGATGAAGTCGAGGCCCGCCTTAACGCCTTTGAGCACCGCCGACGCTTGCTGGAACGGCTGCCAGATTTTGGACCGGACCGTGGATCCGGCTTCCTCGATCACTTCAAGCGTCCCAGTGAGAATTTGGTCGAGGCGAATGATTTGCACCCGCAGGCGTTCGACCGCATCGGTGAACACGCGATCGACTTTCTGAGCCTGGCTGCGGGCCAGCCGCGTCAGTTCGGCGGCATCACCCATGATGCTTCGAATGCGGTCCTCGGAGTCTTCCAAAATACGGTTCGTGCGGAAAAGGATCGGATCGATCCGGGCCTGCAACTCCGTGGCGATTCGCGTGAACTGGCGCACGGCGATGCGCATCTGAACGAACATCGCCAGCAAGATCCCCATCTGGATCACGATCGCAATGGTCGCAACTACGATGAACGCTTCCAACCAACCCGACATGCGTCCCTCTCGGTGAAGCTAGGAGATCTTGGCTTCGCGCTTATACGCTTCCTTGCCTGCGTCCACGGCGGAGTTCACGGCGTCCTTCTGGCGCGCCATGATTTCCTTGCTCCGCTCGATCAAGTCTTCCGCGCGTTCACGAAGCTCGCGCGCCTTGCGCTGCGCATACTCGCGGCCTTCGTCGGCCTTGTTTGAGAGGTATTCGCGCGTTTCCTCGCCCGACTTGGGCGCAAAAAGAATGCCGATGAGCGCTCCGATCCCGAGACCCACGAGGAAGAAGCTCACTTTGGAGCCAACATTGTCTGCCATGGCGCACCTCCAAAACCGACACTAGCATAGGCTTCACAGTACAGGCAAGGCCGCGCGCCGCCGGGTAGTGGGCTACTTTGATTCGGACACCCCAAGAAATTGACTTGCAGCACGAGCGTTTGGCATGGCATCTTGCCACTATGCCAAGGCGGATCAAGCAAAAGCGTCCTACGGACGTAAACGAGCTTGCCCACCATCTAGTGGCTCTTTCTACTCAGGAAAGCCTGGATGTGGTGGCCCCGCCAACTAGTGCTCAGATCTCACTTGTGATGGCCGAGTTGGGACGCAAGGGCGGTAAGATAGGTGGAAAGCGTCGGCTCGAAACAATGACGGCTCAAGAGCGTAAGAAAGTAGCGAAAAAGGCCGCTAATGCTAGATGGAAGAAGAGCAAGAAACGTACTAAAGGGACAGCGTGAACTGTCCCGCTGGGCCGTTATAGAAAAGATTGCACGCCTGTAAAACATCGCGCCCGATAAGCACTAGCAAACCCTGAGATGCTAGGTTAGCTCCCATCGTGCGTTGTGAGTTCAGGGTTACCACCTGCGTAATGATTTGAACTGGATAGATATTACATGGGTGCTTTTCGTGGCTTGCGGATTGCATGTTGCCAACATCAATGGCTGGGAGTCCCAATTCTTGTGCTGCCTGTTCGTCAATGCAAGTATTGGATGCACCCGTATCAATCAGAGCCAACCCTGTTTTGGTCGGAACAGTCTTACCCTGACTAAGCAAGCCCTTTCCAGCATTCTGTTCAATCGTGACCGTGACTTGCAAAACCGGGCCACGCATTAAGAGCGCTAGAGCGGGAGCTACCTGAACCACTTTACCGTCAGGTGTTTTTGCCTGAGCCGCTATTTGGCTGTGGAGGATTGGCACTGAGAATTCCTAATGTCAAAGCTGGTGCAGTAAAGCTAATCTGCGCCTCGGATGGTCGCCTGATAAGAACGTTCTCCAATCCATGCTGCGCTGCGGCGGCTTGCAACGCCTCTTCCATCGTATCAAATGCGCCAGTTACCTGCTCTCCATGAATGACGAGAATCTTCCCGCCATACTGCTTAAGCAGTTCGTCCTTATGAGAGTCTAAGTACTTGCGTTCAACTTCTAATGTTGCCATCAGGTCAGCCCCTGTTCTACCGTAGTTTTTCCCATTTTACTCTATTTACCTAAACGGAAGTCCATTTTGTTCTTGACATGCTAAAGCGGCTTTAGTAATATGGCGACATGAACAAGCTCACACACGACAAGCGAGTCCATGTAGTGAACTGCCTCATCGAAGGCTGCTCGATTCGGGCAACGGTTCGCATGACTGGCGTTGCCAAAAAGACCGTGATGCGCTTCCTCGTGGAGATCGGTCAGGTCTGCGCGGACCACCAAGATCGCGTTTTCCGAAATCTTTTTTGCCGCCGTATTCAGCTCGACGAGCTATGGGGCTTTAATTACTGTAAGGCGAAAAACGTGACGACAGAAATCGCAGCGAAAGTACCCGGCGCTGGCGACGTATGGCTATGGGTAGCGATTGATGCCGAAACCAAACTCGTTCCGTGCTGGCGGCTTGGCGACCGCGACAGTGCCACGGCGTCTGAGTTTGTCCACGATCTTGCAGCTCGCTTGAGTAATCGCGTTCAACTGACAAGCGACGGTCACCGCGTGTATCTCGATGCAGTCGAAAGTGCGTTTGGTTCTGAGATTGACTACGCGATGTTGGTCAAAATGTACGGCACAGATCGGGAGGACACTGAGTCTCGCTACAGTCCAGCCGAGTGTATCGGTTGCAAAGAGATTCGGATTATCGGAAGGCCCGACCCAAAGCACATTTCGACAAGTTATGTTGAACGACAGAACTGGTCAGTTCGCACAGCGATGCGCCGCTACACGCGGCTATCTAACGGATTCTCCCGCAAGATTGAAAACCATGCGGCGGCTGTGGCCGTGAATTACTTTGCCTATAACTTCATCAAGATTCATCGTACACTGCGCGTCAGTCCAGCAATGGCCGCTGGCGTCACAGATCATCTTTGGGACGCGAGCGAACTCGTCAATCTATTGGAAGCCAAGGAAGCGGAGGGAGAAAGAGCGGTAGCTTAATGTTCACTTTTGTTATCTGGGTGATCGGGCTTTGTTTCATGGCTGCGATGGCGTGGATAAACTTCCTCATAATCGCCGCAGCGTTTCTGAAGCACTGGTTTCTGGGACTGCTGTGCGTAGGAGCCTCCCTGATTGGCTGGATAATCCTGCTCGTCTTAGTCTTTGGATAGAAATTCAAAGTAGCCCACTACCCGCCGCCGTGTCCGGAGGAATCGCGGGAATGCCGACGCGCGATGCGAGAGTGTGGCGAAGTGCGCGGCCTGACAAGGGGCCGTTCGCCCAGGCGGCGCGACGGCGTGGTGTAGCAGGGGATGACGCTTGACATGTGGCACGGGCGTGGATAACTTGTCGGCCACCTATACGCAGTAGTTACCGCGTCTCGGGGCCTTCGACCAGAGGTGTTTTCTAGCGAGAAGGAAAGATGCCGGACGAATCAAGCGAGAAGAAGTTCGAGGAAATTCGGAAGTTCGAGGCCGAAGAGATCGGCCGCGCCCGTCAAGCCAGGTATCGGTCCGGGTTTCGGCACTGGCAGACGAGCCCCCCGCAAGACGGCCAACCCGCATCGCAGTTCGTGGGCCTCGCTTTCTCCGGTGGCGGAATCCGCAGTGCGACGTTCAACCTCGGTGTGCTGCAAGGCCTCGCCGACCTGGGCTTGCTGCCCATTTTCGACTACCTTTCGACCGTTTCCGGGGGCGGCTACATTGGAAGCTGGCTCTCCGCATGGATTCGCCGCGAGAGACTTTCGGACGTTCAGGACGGGCTCAAGACGGACCGGCCGAATCGTGATGCCAACCCCCAGCCTCGCCAGATTCGTTTCCTCCGCGAGTACAGCAACTATCTGACTCCAAAGCTTGGCCTGGCCAGCGGCGATACGTGGGCGTTCGTCGGCGCCTATCTGCGCAATCTGTTGCTGAACCAGATCATTCTGGGCCTTGTCTTGTTTGCCCTGCTTTTGGTTTCGAGGCCCATCGTTCTGTACTTCTGGCATATCGCAGGTGGGAAGCCCGGCTGGAAATCGCCGCTGGCAGGGAGTCTCTTTCTGGCTTTGGCGGTCGGCACCACCATTGCCAATCTTTCGGCACAGGCGCGCAGGGACAAGTTCGCGTCCTCCGACGACGAAATGCTGCTTGCGACGCCCTTCGACGTCGATCTGCTGGTTCTCTTTCCGATATTGGCTGGCGTGTGGTGCTTCTGGGCGTGGTTCTGGGCCGTGCATCGGACCTTTGTGAACTCGCAAGTCGCCTGGTCGAGTTCGTGGTCGGACTTGATGAACCATCAGTGGAGGCTGGCTGGGTACCATGTCGCGCAGCTAACGGCCACGAAGACTCTGGGGCTCGCGGTGTTCTGCGGATTGCTTTTCGCGGCGATTTGGGCGTGCGGCTGGATCGGCGGCGAATACATGCGCTGGTTCGGCAAGACGGAAGGCGGGAATGCTTGGGATTTCAGCGCGCATTTGGTCGCGGCGAAGATGGCCGCGGCGAGGGCTGGTTTTCCTCTTATCCGGGTCATTCTGTGGGCGTTTCCGGCGGGCTTTGTCGGAGGGCTCCTCCTGGCAGCGCTACTGAAGGTTCTCTGGGGGTTTGTCGGAGGGCGTGTTCCGGAGTGGCACATCGCGTCCTGGGGTTTCTTTCTCGCGATGTTTGTCTTCCTGTTCGTGCAAACCGCACTCTACGTCGGATTGGTCGGGCAGGGGTTCACTGAGGATGCGCGCGAATGGTGGGGACGGTTGGGCGGGACCCTGGCGCTCGGGAATCTCTGCCTCGCAGCTCTCTACGCCATTTCATTCGACGGCCCCTGGGCGGTCGATTCGTTGCCGAAGAAGCGGATCGTGGCCTGGGTACTGGCCGCGATTTGGGCGGCCATTACCGGTTTCGGCGTCAAGGCGGGGAAGACGCCCGTCAGCGCCAGCAGCGCCTCGAAGATCAGCCCGAAGCTCATTGCGCGGGTGGCGCCGCCCGTCTTCATCGTTGGTTTGCTGGTGATCCTGTCGTGGTGCACGAATCGGGTCGCCCCTCACCTGCATGATCTGCTGGGGGCCCGCCAGGACTGGTTCGATTCCTGGCTCGGGAAATGGCAGACACCGCTCAGTTCGGACGCCTACTGGAACGGCATGGAGCGCGCCCTGGACGGCTGCCTCTGGGTCTACATATTGCTACTTGTCGGCCTGGCGCTTTTTCTCTCGTGGCGTTTCGGCATCAATCGGTTCTCGATGCACTCGATGTATCGGAACCGGCTTGTGCGTTGCTACCTCGGCGCGTCTCGCAACGATCGTCAGCCTCAGCCTTTCACCGGAATCGATCCCAAGGACGATCTCCTCTCGTTTGAAGACTTCCTGGCGGGTGCGCAGGGCTTCTCGGAAACCTATGCGGGGCCGTACCCGATCTACAACACAACTCTCAATCTCCTGAACACGAAAAACCTGGCGTGGCAGCAGCGGAAAGGCGCTTCTTTCGTCTTCACCCCGAAGTATTCCGGTTTCGAATTTCTAACGCCCGATGGCGGCATGATTTCAGCCCTGCGTCAAACGGCCGACCTCAAGAAGCGTCTCCGATTGGGCCTGGCCATGGCCATCTCAGGCGCGGCCGCTTCGCCCAATATGGGTTCTCACTCGTCGCCGGCGCTGGCCTTTCTGATGACCGTCTTCAATGTCCGGCTCGGCTGGTGGCTTGGGAATCCGTACGATCCGCAGAATCGGCACAAGACCTGGGGAAGCATGGGGCCGGTCTTCGGTCTGTTCTACCTGATTTGCGAGTTGATGGGCTACACGGACCACGAACGTGGCTACGTCTACCTATCCGATGGAGGGCACTTCGAGAACCTGGCCGTATACGAGCTGGTCCGCCGGCGCTGCCGCTTCATCGTGGTCTGCGATGCGGGCGAGGACCATGCGCTGCATTTCGGAGACCTGGGAAACGCGATTGAGAAGTGCCGCACCGATTTCGGCGTCGACATCGAAATCGACGTCGAATCGATGCGCGCACAGAAGGATTCCGGAACATCGAAGTGGCACTGCGCGGTCGGCTCCATTCACTATGAAAAGGTCGACCCGGAAGCCCCGGTGGGCACGATTGTGTACATCAAGCCTACGCTGACCGGTGACGAGCCGACCGACGTCCAGCGCTATGCGGACGAGCATCCCACGTTTCCGCACCAGACCACCGCGGATCAGTGGTTCACCGAGTCGCAGTTTGAAAGCTACCGCGCCCTGGGGCACCACGTTGCTCAATCGACGTTCGGCGTGCTTGGTGACGAAAAAGAGCTGAGCCGGATGGACGTGGAAAGCTTCTTCGTCAAGCTTCGCCAGCATTGGTACCCGCCGAGCCGGTTCGTCGAGGCGTCCTTCACAAAACACACGGCTACGTACACCGCTTTGCTCGAGCGGATGCGGACCGATGAGCATCTGGAGTTTCTGGATTCTCAGTTCTACCCGGAGTGGCCGAATTTGATGCGCACGGCGCTGGAAGAGAGACGCGCAGCGATCTGGCTGCCGGACAAGCCGCAGGAGAAGCGAGCCGGCTTCTATTTTTGCAACGAACTGATCCAGCTGATGGAGGACGCGTACTTAGACCTGAACTTGGAAGCGGATTTCGATCATCCAGACAATCGCGGATGGATGAATCTGTTCCGGCACTGGTCCTGGTCGGGAATGTTCTGCGCAACCTGGGCCATTTCGGTGGGGATCTATGGCGCGCGGTTTCAGGGATTCTGCGAGCGCCATCTGGATTTGCGTCCCGGCAGGATGGAACTCCGCGATCCGGTGCCGCTCGATGCAATGCCGCTCGGCGACAAGAGCGCCGCCAAGTCCTATTGGCGGAGGATCGAGAAGGACGACGGCGTGGACTTCTGGGAAGCCGAGCTGATTCAAAACTTCGTCATGGAAGGATGGTACGGCCCGGAAGCGAAATTGACGGACGGGCAAAAGGATCACAAGGCGCAGGAGCTGTCGCGCTTGAACCTCATTCCGTTCGACATCCTGATTGAGAGCCCGCGTGAAGAACCCGAGCAGACGCTGCGGTTCAACGTAGGCTTCGCGCTTGCGCTGGTGCCGGTTGCTCCTCAGGACTCGATTGACCTGGTGTACTTTCGAATCCAGGACCACCTGCGGAAGATGGGGCTGGCGCGGGCCGCGCTCAACGCCCTGATGACGCAGTACCACGGTCGCGTGCGAAATCGTATCTCTCCGACTCCGATTTTAGATGGCGCGTCGAAACTTCCCGGAGGTGCTTCGATCTGGGAAGCCTACCCATCGGTGGATGCGGCACGAAGATTTCGAAACCTTTTCGAATCAGTCCGGCTGCGGGCGGGTTTCTAGGGGACGCTGCCGGCCTCGCCGCGTTCCGCTTGCCGCAGGCCGTCGAAAACGCGCTGCGCCTGCGTTCGCGGCAGCTCCGCGGACAGTTCTTCTACCGTCAGGCTCCGCAGACGGGCCACGCTGCCGAAGCGGCGCAACAGATTCCGCGCGGTCCGCTCACCGACGCCTGGAATCTCGACCAGGGACGTCCGAATTCGGCCCTTCGAGCGCCGCTCGCGATGGAAGGTGACGGCGAAGCGGTGCGTTTCGTCGCGGATCTGCTGAATCAGGTGCAGGACGGGCGAGTGATGGTCGAGTACGATCGGCTCACCTTCGCGCCCAAGCATGTAGAGAATCTCCTCTTTCTTGGCGATGCTGGCCAGCGGCTGATTGATGATCTCGAGTGCGTCGAGTGCCTGCGCGGCAGCGTGTAGCTGGCCGATGCCGCCGTCGATCAGAATCAGGCTCGGCATCGGCTTGTTGTCGTCGCGCAACCGGCGGTATCGGCGCTCAACCGCTTCGCGCATGCTGGCGAAGTCGTCGCGAAGCAACCCGTCCTTCTTTTCGGACTGCGCCGGCATGGCGTCGCCACGAATGATGAACTTTCGGTAATCGGATTTCTTCATGCGCCCGTCCTCCCACACGACCATCGACGCGACCGTATCCGATCCCTGGATGTGCGAGATATCGAAGCATTCGATTCGCTTCGGCGGCTCCGGCAGGCCGAGCGAGGATTCCAGCGCTTCCGCAATTGCTTTCGACGTGGGCTTCAGGACCCGAAAACGCTGAACGAACGAGTGCTTCGCGTTCTTCTCGACGAGTTCCAGAAAGGCGTGCTTCTGGCCTCGCTGGGGATTGAGGATTTCAACGCGATGTTTCGCAGCCTCGGTCAGAACGTCTTCCAGCAAGGGGCGCTCTTCGAAATCCATCGGCACGTGGACATAGCGGGGCAGATACCCGGCGTCGAGGTAGAGCTGTTTCAGCAGGGAAGGCAGAAACTCGGTCGGCTCGAATTCGTCGAGATTTTCCCAATAGAAGTCTCGCCGATCGACCACGCGCCCGCCGCGCAGGTGGAAGAGATTGACGGCAACTTGCGGCGGCTCGGCGTACCACGCCAAGACGTCGGTATCGTCGCCCTGCGCCGCGGCGATTTTCTGCCGCTCCTCCATTTCCGCCAAAGTTCGCAGCAGATCGCGGTATCCCGCGGCCTCCTCGTACCGCTGCTCGCCCGACGCGCGTTCCATCCTCTCGGTCAGGCTGCGCGAAAGATCGTTGCGGCGGCCGTCGAGAAAGAGGCGGACATCCCGCGCGGCTTCCGTGTAGCGCTCGTCCGTCACGAGGCCCGCGCAGGGGCCGAGACACCGGTGAATGTAGTATTGCAGGCAGGGGCGCGGATGGCGTCGGTCGAGATCGACGGTGCAGGACGGCACCAGAAAATGTTTGTGAATCAGATGCACCAGGCGATACGCAAGACGGGCCGGAAAGTAGGGACCGAAATAGATCGACCCGTCCTTGTTCAACCGCCGTGTGACGTAGACGCGCGGATATTGTTCGAACGCCGTGTACTGGATGTACGGGTAGGTCTTGTCGTCGCGGAGCAGGACGTTGAACTTCGGCTTGTGCTGCTTGATGAGGTTGTTTTCAAGCGCCAGCGCCTCGCGCTCGTTGTCCACAACGATATATCGCAGATCGGCGATTTCGCGGACCAGCGAACCCGTCTTGGCGTCCTGCCAGCGCGATGCAAGAAAATAAGACTTGACGCGATTGCGCAGCGATATCGCTTTGCCGACGTAGAGAATCGCTCCGGCGGCGTCTTCGAATAGATACACGCCGGGCTGGGCGGGGAGTTGATCGACTTTTTCACGGAGTTCCATCTGCGGCGCGCTACAATCAGGGAGAAGCTGCCGGCCCGGTCGAAGTTCCGCCGAGCGATGCAACTTTCATGATAGCAAACGCATTCTAACTCCGACGAGACACTCGATGCGGCGAAGGCTCACCCAACTTGCGTTCGGCGTACTGCTGCTGGCTCCGGCTGCGCCTGCAGCGCGGCAGGGTCCTCCGCCGTCGCCTTCGATGCCTGCCGCGAAGCCGAAACAGCCGGCCGGAGATGCTGACGCCGCGCCGCCTCCCGCTTCGGCCGAAGAGGACGTGCAAGTAGCCGGCTACTATATTCGCAAGGGCGATCCCGACGCTGCGACTCCGCGGCTGCAGGAAGCCATCCAACTGAAGCCAAATTGGGCCAAGCCACGGCTGATGCTGGGAGAAGTGTACGAGAAGAAAGGCGACACCGCGGCAGCCGTGAAGTGCTACAAGGACTATCTACAGGCGTTTCCGAACGCGGCCGACGCCAAGAAGGTTCAGAAGAAGATCGAAAAACTCGAGAGTCAATAGCCCCGCGAACTTGGGTCCCGGCTCCTTATTTGTCCTGCAGCACCCAATCCGAAGTCGTCTCAATGAATTCGAATCCGTATCGCTGCCACGGAGAGCCGGGAGACTCTTTGCGAACAGCTTGTGCCCGGCCCGCGAAGCGGTCCTGTCCGCCGGATGCCAGCAGCACTTCCACTGGCGTGCCCTTGGTCAGAGAGGCTGTGCACACCGCGAGGAAGCCGCCCGCGCTCACGTTGTCCGTCGTGGTTTTTTCTTCGAAAGTCTTGCCTTCCGTATCGGTGCCGCGAAGCTTCAATACGACGCGCATTTGCACGCGCTTGTGTCTGCGGCGCTCGGGCTGCTTTGCGCGCAGCTCCGCGGCGAGTGCGGCCTTCAGCGTCGCAAAGTCGATCGGCTTCTGGAAGTAACCTTTCGCGCCGAGACTCTGGCAGTGCTCGCGGTATTTCGCGCCGGCCTCGCCCGTCACGACGAAAATCGGAATGCGCGACGTGTAACTCAGATTGTGCAGGCTTTGACACAGCTCGAAGCCTGAGAAACCGGGCATCATCAGGTCCATCAGGATGGCGTCGGGCTTGTGCTCGAGCGCCAGCGCCACGGCCTGTTCGGGATCGCCGGTTTCGACGGTCTGGTACGTGTCTGAAAGCCGCATCCGCAGCAGTCCGCGGACGGATTCGTCGTCGTCGACGATCAAGATCTTCGGCGCCGAGTTGGCCTTCGCATCGATCGTGCCGGCTTCGACGTTTCTGCCTGTCAAAGTGCTCATTTGGACTCCGTCAACACGGGGCGATCGAGCGCCTCGCGGATCTTGCGCGTCAACACCTCGCGCGTGAACGGTTTGGAGAGGAAATCACTGCCCGGATCGATCGGCCCTTGCGAGCCGACCGTTTGCCCCGTGTATCCGGACATGTAGACGACCCGGGTTTCCGGCCGCAGCCGGCTCAATTCCTGCGCCAGCGGGCGGCCTCCCATGCCGGGCATGACAACGTCGGTGAGCAGCAACTCGATCGCGCCGTCGTGTCTCCGGCTGACGGCGAGCGCGTCAAGACCGTCCTTGGCCTCCAGCACTTTGTAACCATCCAGTTCCAGGGTGGCGCGGGTCAGGGTCCGCAGGGATTCTTCGTCTTCGACGAGCAAGATCGTCTCACTGCCGTTTGCGGGCCGCCGGACGCCGCTCGACGGCGCGGCCTGCCCATCGATTTCCGCATCGACCTTGGGGAGGTAGATCTTGAAAGAGGTGCCTGCTCCGGGCGCCGTTTCGATATCGATGTACCCGCCGCTCTGTTTTACGACGCCGTAGACCGTAGCGAGACCCAGCCCGGTGCCTTTGCCTTTTTCCTTCGTGGTGAAGAATGGCTCGAAGGCACGCGCCTTCGTTTCCGCGTCCATGCCGATTCCCGTGTCTGTCACGGTCAGGCGGACGTACTGGCCAGGCTGCACCGGGTATGCATAGTGGCGGACGAAGGAATCGTCCATGACGAAGTCATCGGTCGTGATGATCAGCTTGCCGCCTTGTGGCATGGCGTCGCGCGCGTTCACGGCCAGATTCATGATCACCTGTTCGAGTTGTCCTTGATCGGCCCTGATGCGGCCAAGCCTCGAGGCAAGCGACGTTTTCAATTCGATGTCCTCGCCGATCAACCGCCGCAGCAGTTTTTCCATGTCCGCGACGGCGCTGTTCAGGTCGATCACCTTCGGATCGAGAACCTGCTGGCGGCTGAACGCCAGCAACTGGCGCGTCAGCGACGCCGCCCGCTTTCCCGCTTTCAGGATCTCGTCCACGCTGTTGCGCATCGGCCCTTCGGCTTGCAGACCTTCCTGCAGGAACTCGGCGTAGCCGATGATGACGCCAAGCAGATTGTTGAAGTCGTGCGCGACGCCTCCGGAGAGCCGCCCAACGGCCTCCATCTTCTGCGCCTGGCGGAACTGCTCTTCGAGCTGCTTGCGCGCCGTCACGTCACGATTCACGACCACGAGCTTTTCCATTTGTCCGTCGGGGCCAAGGACGACGTTCGCCCCGGACTCCAAGATGCGCCAGCTTCCGTCCTTGTGGCGCATTCGGTATTGAATGGAGCGGCCGACTCCCCGTTCTCGCGCGTCGCGGGCGGCCTCCTCCACCAGCGCGCGGTCATCGGGATGAATTTGCTCGAATGCAGACGTCGTTTGCAGGTCCTCTGGCGTGTAGCCGAGAATTCTTTCGTAGGACGGGCTGTTGTAGAGTCTCCGGCCGTTGACGTCGACGACGGCGATCATGTCGCCCGCGTTTTCGCTGATCAGGCGAAACAGTTCCTCGCGCTGCGCCAGCTCTTTCCGAATCCGGAAGATCTGCAACTGCTGATAGATCGTGTAAATGTCGAAGAGCAAAACGAGGCCGACAAGACCGCGAACGGCCAGATCAAGATGCAGTTGATCGAATTCCCCGATCTCGGTGTGCAGCATCGGCGAGATGAAGGACACGATGCCGACCGTCAGGAGAAGCGTAACGAGAATCGCGAAACACCAGAGCACCCATTCCCGGCGTTCAATCCTGTGCATCATCGACCGCGGATTCGGGTCCGCGGCCACTTTCTTGGATTGCGTAGATCGGGCGCGCGTTAGCAGCACAAATGCTCCTGTTGCCTCGCTGGCGCGAATTGAGACACAGCGAAGCCAGCCTCAATGGGACGTATCGGCCAATCGGCGGCGGGTCTCTAGGCGTCTTAGCTAGTCTGTTACCAGGCAGACCGGGAGGGGAACCCGGCCAGGAATCGCATGGCGCGGCGGTAGTACTCGAAGCGCTTTTCTTCCTGGCGGAACTCGCTTGAATGGGACGTGCGCCGGCACGGCCCGAATTTCGTGGGGTGCTTTACGTGAAGCATCTCGTGATAAAGCACATAGGCGACGACGTATTCCGGCACGGCGGCATGATCCAGATGACGGTTCAGGACGATCTGATTCAGTGCCGGATCGAAACATCCGAGCTGCGTCCGCCATATCCGCCTGCTCCAGCCGAGCCGGGGCTGGGGAAGCGAATCCTGAAAGTAGAGGCGGTTCAGAGTCGTATACAGCGGAGCCAGGTCGTGGTGCCTTCCGGCCGGTCGATGCTCCACCCTTCGGCCGCGCTGCTGCCGCAGCCGCAGAAGCGTCCGGCGCGTGGATCGAGAATAGGAGAACTGCCGATACGACTCGATTGCTTCCTGTGGCGGGCGTCGCCGGTAAAGCCGGCCCAGCAGAATCGCGGCCGCCGCCTCGAGGACCGGCAGGGGAGCGCGCCGGATGGCGTCCGAAAGGCGCACGTACGCAACGCCTTCACGCACGCGGATCGTGTGGGTCAGGTCGGTGTACGGATGATATTCGACGACGAAATGCGGCGGGCGCCCGTCGCAGCCCAGCCGAGTGTAGATTCGCTGGAAGAGCCTTTCGCCGCCCGGAACACGATCGCAGCGCCGCGCCCGTCGGTTCAAGGTTTTCTCCGAATCGGCGGAGGCAGCATTTCCTTCTCCGCCTCGTCTATGTCCGACAGCGCGTCCTTGGTGCCGTCGATCGCGTCCTCGAGTGTATCGCGGTATGTGTCGAGATCCTTCCCGCCTTTGTCGTATTTCTGCAGCTGATCGAGAAACGCATTGTATTTGGCGCGCATCGCTTTCAGCGCCGCGTGTATGTCGGCCTGTTTAGCGCGGGCCAGGTCGATCTGATCGGCGCCGTCGTCGATGCAGCCGGCGTATCCGTTCAGCAGTCCGTTGAGAATTTCGGTTCGGCGCCGCTCGGGATTGGTGCGGTTCAATTCGTAGTCGAACTTCTTCAGCCGGTCCTCCGCGAACAGAAGATACAGCGCGATTCGCTTGGCGGGAGTGTCCGCGTCGCGAATCTTGTCTGCCTCTTCTTCGGTCAGATAGTCCTTCCTGCCGAGCTGCGCCGCGCGAGCCCGCGCGGGTACGGCCGCAAACACGCAAATCAGAAGAATTGCGCCAGAAATGAATGTCGCCACCCGCATGGATGCTCCTATGGCTCGGGCTTCTCCGGTCTCTGCGTGGCCGGCAGGCGCTGCGGAAAGAGCTGTTCGATAAGATGCCGGTTCATGTCGTCGAGGTCTTTCCGCACCTCCACAAACGCCGCTTGATCGTCGCTTGTCAGCAGTGGCAGCAGAGAATCCACGCGCCGAAGCGACTCCTGGATCGAAATCTGCAGCTGCTTGTAGCCTCCGGGGTGTCGTTCGGGATCCACTTTCGTTTTGTCGAGCGCCTCGGCGCACTGTTGCGCCTGCTCGCGATATGCGCGCAGCAGAGTCAGAGCTTCGGCGCCCTTCTCCCGTTCCACATTCCTGCGGATTTCCCGAAACTCCGCCTCACCGAGGTCGGGCAGCAGCTTGGCCCTGCGCACAGGGTTCGTTTCATGTTCGAAGCGCGAACGCATTTCCGCCATTCGATCCTGCGCGGCCAGTGGAGCGGACAGCAGTGCGACGATCACGAGCGCTCCCCAGCTTGCGATGCAGGCATGCAAGGCGTTACCTCTTCTTGTCTTTGAGCTCGCGCGTCAGCGCGCGCACGCGCGCCGTCGATACGAAATACATATCGCTGTTCTCATCGTTGTTCAACTGGAGAAACTTCTGGTAGGCGTCGAGTGCCTCCTGCAGGCGGTCGAGCTTGTCATAGCACGTCGCGCGAAGATACCAGCTACCGGCAGGCAAGTCTTCCCGCTTCGAAAGCGCGTCGAGCGCAGCGAGAGCCTGCCCGTAATTCTGATTCAGGTATTCGACTTCAACAACCTGAGTGAGCAGGTCGTTCGCGCTCGGGTTCATGTTGTAAGCGATCGCCACCCAGTGCAATGCATTCGGGTAGTCCTTCTTTGCGACATACACGCGGCCGAGGCGCGCGGCAATATCCGGGTCGGTCGGTGCGATTGCGGCGGCCTTCTGCAGGACGGGAATCGCGTCATCGTAACGCTTCTTCTCCCACAGGATTTGGGAGCGCAGCTTGAGCGCGCGCAAACCCTCCGGGCCGCCAGACGCCGCTTTGTCCAGCTCTGCCAGCGCATCGTCGTCCTTGCCGGAATCGACCAGCACCGACGCGCGGTCGATGCGCACCGTAACATCGCTCGGCTCGAGTTCGAGATACGCTCCGAATTCGAACGCCGCTGCGTCCAGCTTTTTCTGCACGAGCAGGCTCCGAGCCAACCCAAGATGAGCCTGCCGCAGAGCGTCGTCCTCCGGATGGAGCGAGAGCGCCGCGCGATACGCGGCTTCCGCTTCCGCCGTGCGCCCGGCGCCGAGCAGCGCAAATCCGAGCGATATGCGAATCTCGACGTCCTTATCGTCGAGCTTCGACGCCGCCTCGAATTGCTCGATGGCCGCGGCGTTCTTGCCGTTCCGCTCCAGCGCGGTTCCGAGCAACCACTTGGCGTGCGCGTCCTGCGGCTCGAGCTCCGTGGCGTGCCGTAACGGTTCGATTGCGGCCCCAGGGTCCTTCGGCAGGAGAATCATGCCCAGATTCTGATAGGCAGGCGCCATCTTCGGATCGGACGGTGCCAGTGAAATAGCGCGCTCGTATTCCCCTCTGGCGTCGTCGAGACGACTGAGCGCCGTGTACACGTATCCAAGGTTGTAGTGCGCGGTTGGGTCGTCGGGCTTCTTCGCGAGATAGTCCTCGTAAGCCCGCGCCGCAGCAGCGAAGTCCTGCTTGTCCACGGCTTCCTGCGCTGTGGCAAGCAGCCGGTTCAGCTCAGCGGCCGCGGGATCGGTCTGCACGCGCTTTCTGGCCGTGGATGACTGGGTATGGGTTTGCTGCGCGGACGCGGCGAAAGCGCAGAGCGCCAGGCCGATCAGGAATGTCGAAAACAGCCGCATGCCCGCCTCCGTGCTCTAGGAGGAAACCTGCCGGTCCGCGGGGCCGACCGCCCGCGAAGCCTCGGATTTCGCGCGCGTCTCGTGACCAGTCCCGTTGCGGCCGTTGAGCGCGCGAGCCAGAAACTTGCCGGTGTGTGACTGTGAGTTTCGCGCGACCTGCTCGGGAGTGCCCGCTGCGACAACGCGGCCGCCCTCGTCGCCGCCTTCCGGACCGAGGTCGATGATCCAGTCGGCGCACTTCATCACGTCGAGATTGTGTTCGATGATCAGCACGGAGGCGCCTCCGTCGATCAGCTTGCGAAATGCGGTCAGGAGCTTTTGAATGTCATCGAAGTGGAGGCCGGTCGTGGGCTCGTCGAAGATGTAAAGAATGCCTCCATTGTCCTGCCGCGTCAGATGCGCGGCCAGCTTCAACCGTTGCGCCTCGCCGCCGGAGAGCGTCGTACCTGACTGTCCGAGTCGCAGATAGCCGAGCCCCACTTCCTCCAGGACGCGGAGCTTTGACGTCACTTTCGGGTGCGCCGCGAAAAAGGCCAGCGCCTCGCGGACCGTCAGTTGCAGCGTCTCATGAATATTCTTCTCGCGGTAGCGCACATCGAGGACGCTGCTTTTGTAACGCGTTCCTCTGCATTCCTCGCAGACCAGCTCGACGTCCGCCAGGAAGCGCATCTCGACGGTGACCGTGCCGTCGCCCTGGCACGCTTCGCACCGGCCGCCCGGAATATTGAAAGAGAAATGGCCGGCGGTCAGGTTGCGCTTGCGGGCGTCCGGCGTCGTGGCGTACACCTCGCGAATCGCGTCGAACGCTTTCAGATACGTCGCGGGATTGGAGCGCGGCGTTCGCCCGATCGGCGATTGGTCGACCATCTCGACTGCCTGAATCGCCACCTCGCCCTCGATCCGATCGCACCACTCCTTCCAGTTGCCGCCCAATCGTTTCGCTTCGAGCGCCTTATAGATTACGTCGTAGACCAGCGTGGACTTGCCGGAACCAGACACGCCCGTGACAGCCACGAGCATGCCAAGCGGAATCGTGACGTCGATGCCCTTCAGATTGTGGCTGCGCGCACCGAGGATTTTCAGGAACTTTCCGTGCGGCCTCCGCCGGTGTTGCGGCACCGCAATGCGCAAGTCGCCGCGCAGGTAGCGGCCGGTCAGCGATTGCGGATCGCTCAGAAGCTCTCTGCGCGTTCCGGCGAACATCAGCTCGCCTCCGTGCTCTCCCGCGCCGGGGCCGAGGTCGAGAACGTGGTCGGCCGCCAGAATCGTATCGGGATCGTGCTCCACCACGAGGAGCGTGTTGCCGAGATCGCGCAGCCCTTTCAGAATGTCGATCAAGCGGCCCGTATCCCGCGGGTGCAGGCCAATCGACGGCTCATCCAGCACGTAGAGAGCCCCCACCAGATGAGAGCCGAGGGATGTGGCCAATTGGATTCGCTGCGCCTCGCCTCCGGATAGCGTTGAGGTCAGCCGGTCGAGCGTCAAGTAGTCGAGCCCCGTTTCGTCGAGGAACTGAAGCCTCTGCCGAGCTTCTTCCAGAACTTTGTCGGCGATTACCATCTCTGCTGCGCTCAATTGCAGCCCATCAAGGAATTTCCGCGCATCCTTCACGGTCATTTCGCAGACTTCGGTGATCGAGCGGCCTGCGATCTTCACCGCGCGGGCTTCGGCGCGCAGCCGCGATCCCCTGCAATCCGGACACGTAGCGTAACCGCGATAGCGGCTGAGGAATACACGAACATGGAGCTTGTATTTCTTCCGTTCGAGCCACGCGAAAAAGCCCTTCACGCCGGGGAAGTCCTCGGCGCGATCGCCGTCAATAATCGCGTTCCGTTGCGCCGTCGTCAGTTCTCGGAACGGAACGTCGACAGGAATGCCCTTCGTCTTGGCATATCGCCGCATTTCCGCTGAAAGCTGGCGATAGCGAGGCTTCGTCCACGGCTCGATGGCGCCTTCCGCCAGCGACTTGCCCTTATCCGGAATCACGCGGTCGAGATCGAAGTCGATCGTGTTGCCGAAGCCCTGGCAGCGGGGGCACGCCCCGTAAGGGTTGTTGAACGAGAAAAGCCGCGGCTCCGGCTTCTGATAGGCCGTGCCGCACTTCTTGCAGTCAAACCGCTCGGTGAAAGTGTGCCTCTCGGGCGGCAAGCCCGCGGCCTCGTCCGCAACAAACTCCAGCACCGCTTCGCCCCGGCCCTCGCGGTAGCAGATTTCAATCGAGTCGATGAGGCGCGAACGAACCTCCGGAGACAGCGCCAGGCGATCAACCAGGACGTACACGGGCCTGGAGAAATCGACATCGAGAAGCTCTTCCGGCGTCGCAAATTCGAAGACTCGCCCCTCTTGGTACAGGCGATTGAATCCGCGTTTTCTGAGACTGGTCAGCGCCTGCCGGACCAGATCCGGCGCTGGCCGCGTGGCCTTTCGCGAGCGCGCACCCGGGCTTTCCTGGGCACTCTCCGTTGCCGAATCCGGGCTGAGCGAGAGCCGGTAAAGAACGTAAAACCGGCGGCCTTGCGGAAGAGCGAGCACGCGCGTGGCGATTTCGTCGAGCGTATCCCGGCGCACCTCTTCGCCGCAGCGGAGGCAAAACGTGTGACCGGCGCGCGCGAAAAGGAGCCGCAGATAGTCGTAGATTTCAGTCGCTGTCGCGACCGTGGACCGCGGATTTCTCGTCGAGTTCTTCTGGCGAATCGAAATAGCCGGCGCAATTCCCGTGATTTCGTCCACGTTCGGCTTCTCGATTCGCTCCAGGAACTGCCGGGCGTACGCCGAGAGCGACTCGATATACCGGCGCTGGCCTTCGGCGTAGAGCGTGTCAAAAGCGAGGCTGGACTTGCCGGAACCGGAGACGCCGGTCACCACGGTGATGGCGTTGTGCGGGACGGTAACGTCGATATTCTTCAGATTGTGAACGCGGGCCCCGCGGACGTGGATCGCTTCGTCGCCATCAGCCGATGCGGGCGCACGCCGGGCGGAGACGGAGCTTGCGGGGGCAACGCTCTCAGTGGGTTCCGTTGGCATGAGCGTAAACAACAAAGTATACGCGCCTGCGCCAGCGGCGGCAAATCGGCTGTCCGGATCGCTCCCGCGAACTAGGCTCCCGCATCGCGTGGTCGGTGGGCAGGGACGGGCGCTAGTCGCCCGCGGTCGTGGTCGGCGCGTAGTACCCGGTGCGCGTACGGATCGAAAGCTTGCCGCGCCCGTTCGGCGGAATCACCTTGAGTTGCAGCGCGCGGAAGGTGCCGTCCTTGGCCGTGTTGGTCGGATAGTAGCCGATGGTGTATTGGTTGCGGATTTCGCGCGCCACCTGCTGGCAAATCGGCGTCACGTCGCTGAGGCTGTCCGGAAAGTACGCCTGGCCGCCCGTGGCCTCGGTCAACTCCTTCAGGACCTTCTTCGAGTGGCGCACCATGGCCTTTTGGTGCTGCCGGTCGTCTTCGCTGAAAACGCCAATCGCGTAGATCGTCGCGTTGGATTGCTCGGCGGCTTTGATGGCGTCTTCAAAGCTCTTCTGGCTCGCGTCATCGTCTCCGTCGGTGATCACGAGCAGCACGCGCTTGTCCTTGTGTCCCTTCTTGATGTGAGCAAGCGAGCCGATGACTGCGTCGTACAGCGCCGTGCTTCCGCGGGTGTCGATCCGCGAGAGCGCCTCGTCCAGATTGTGCTGGTCGCTGGTGAAGTCGCCTTCGGTGTCGAGGTAGTACTCGTCGCTGAAGTTGACGACGAAAGCTTCGTCCTGCGGATTGCTCGTCCGCACGAACGTCATCGCTGCGGTGTTCACTTGCTCGCGCTTCTCTTGCATGCTCCCGCTGTTGTCGATCACCAGTCCCATCGTCACGGGAATGTCCTCGCGCGCAAAGAACGAAATCTTTTGTTCCACCTTCTGTTCGAAGACCTTGAAATTTCCGGCCTTCAAGTCGGGCACGAAGTCGCCCCGTTCGTCGGCGACCGTCACGTGCAGCACGACCAAATCGACTGCGCTCTTGATCCGGTGGCCCGTCTCCGTCTGCGCTCCCGGCGGAGGGACGGGAGGTGGTAGCTGCTGTATCAACGGCGGAGCGTCTTGCGCACCGGCACACGTACACAGCAGGAAAAAACCTAGGGAGAGGATTCCAAACATAGAACAACGTGCGGGGCTAGTGTCCCGGCGCGAAGTAGCCGGTCTTCGCCCAGACATTGAGCGGAGGGAGGCCCTTGGGTGGGCGGAGCTTGACCTTGATCTTTCGCCACTTGCCGTCATGCTCGCGATGACTTGGTCTGTATCCCAAGACATATTGGTTGCGCAACTCCATGCTGATTTTCGACGCGATGTCCGGCAGTTGATTCAAGTTCTGGACGGTGAATTCTCGACCACCCGTCATCGCCGTCAGATCCGCCAGCAGGCCGGGTCCCTGTCGCTCTTCAGGCGTCGGAGCGCCGCCGGGCTCGAAGAGCCCGATCGCATAAATCTGGACGTCCGCCTCGCGCACAAACTTGCGGATTTCCGTTTCGCTGTACCGGCTATGATTATCGCCTCCGTCCGATATGATGAGCAAAGCTTTCTTGGTGTTGTGTGCTCCGCGCATCTGGCTCAATCCGAGGTACACGCCGTCGTACAGCGCCGTCATTCCATGCGCGCCCGTGTACATCAGGCGATTCTGGAGGTCGTCCACGCTGACGGTGAACTGGCTCACGAGTTGCGCGCGATCGTTGAAATTCACCAGGAAAAATTCGTCCTGCGGGTTCGCTGTGCGGAAGAACTGAACCGCCGCTTGCCGCGATTTGTCGATTTTGTCGGACATGCTGCCGCTCATGTCGAAGATCACGCCGATCGACACCGGCACGTCCTGGCTCGAAAATCGGACGATTTCCTGCTCGACTCCGTCCTCGAACACACGGAAGTTTTCTTGCTCGAGGCCGGTCACCAGGCGCCCCATCGGATCGGTCACGGACGCGCCGACCAGCGTCAAATCGGTTTCGGTTCGAAGCGGCTGGCCTTTGCGAATCTTTCCGCTTTCCCCTGAAGGGGGCGGCGCAGCGGGTCCCGCGGGGGCTTCTTGGGCCCGAGCGAGAAGGGCGAGCAGAGAACCGAGGAAAATACAGCAAAGCGCGCAGGCCAGCAGTGACTTCGAGCGGAGGCGAGCCTGGTTCGTACCGAGCCTCACGGGCGTCTCCCGAGCGCCTTACGAGGCCATACTACCACTATATCTCTTCAGATCAAGCCGAGGCCCGTTCTCATCCTTCCTGCACCAGCCGATCGGGTCCACCGTGCTAACATGGCTCGAAGAAAGCCGATGGCCAGCCCAACAACCGCTACTGTGATTGCAGTGATCCCCGCGCGGCAGGCATCGTCTCGATTTCCGGGCAAACCGATCGCGCCGATTGCAGGCAAGCCGATGATCCAGCATGTGGTGGAGCGCGTCCGGCGCGCCGATCAGGTCTCCCGCGTCGTCGTGGCCACGGATGATGAGACGATCAAGGCAGCCGTCGCCGCATTTGGCGCTGAGGCGATTCTGACCCGGCGGGACCATCCGACGGGCACCGACCGCGTGGCCGAAGTGGCGGTCCATCTTCCGGCCGAGATCTACGTGAACGTGCAGGGTGACGAGCCGCTGATCGATCCCTCTACCATCGATGACCTGATTGCCGCAATGATCGAGGACGAGTCCGTTCAAATCGCGACACCTTGCGTTGCAATCGTCCATGCCAACGACATCATGGATCCGAATATCGCGAAGGTGACGCGAGACTTTGATGGGAACGCTCTCTATTTTTCACGGGCGCCGATACCCTGGGTCCGAGATCGCAATGAGTCCGTCGCAGCCCGCCACTGGAAGCACATCGGTCTCTACGCGTATCGTCGCGACGCACTGCTGGAATTCCCCACGCTGCCGCCGGGCGAGCTGGAGCGATTGGAGCAATTGGAGCAACTTCGCTGGCTGGAGAACGGCTATCGCATCCGCGTAGTGGAGAGCCAGTACGACGCTGTCAGTGTGGACGTTCCCTCAGACATCGAGCGCGTCGAAAAGCTGCTGGCCGCCACGCGCAACACGTGATCCGATGAGCTGGAGCGGACGTTCTGGCCCGTTTCTAGCGCAAGTGAAAGTAGACCTGCACTTCCATCCGAATCGGAACCGGCGTGCCGTTCAGGTAAGTCGGCTCGTATTTCCATTGCATGACGGCCTGCAACGCGGAGGCCATGAGCAAACCCGGCCCCGATACGGCGCGGGCTTCCACAACGTCTCCCTGCTCGTTAATGATAGCGTTGATCGTGACCAAGCCCTCCGCGTGAGCTACGCGAGCGATCGGGGGATAGATGGGGTCGACTGACTTGACCAGCTTGGGCTCTTTCACTTCGCCGCCGACCCGATACACCGTTCTCTTCGGCGCCGGCGGAGGTGGAGGCGGCAACGACCCTGCCTGCGTCCCACCAAGGATGCCACCCAGCACTCCTCCGGTTTCGCCGCCTGGGATCCCGCCGGTGACGCCGGTCGACTGGATATCTGGAGCGTCCTTGACGATTTCGACCTTTCGAGGAATCAAGCTGGGAGCCGTCAGAGTGGCCGATTGCAGCAGGCGAGGTGTGCGCCTGACGGCTTGCTGAACGGCGGAGGCCACCGGGGGAGGCGGCGCGGCTGGCGGCTTCGGCATCGCGAGATACGTGAGTTGGAGATTGTGGAAATCGATCGCCTGCGTGAACCAAAGCGGCACGATGAGCACGAGGCTCACGACCAGCACGTGCAGAGCTACGGACGCGATCCACTCGGCGGGATGCCTTTGCCGGTGATCTGTAGGCGTGTCGAGAAGGCCGCGCAGAAACGTCGCTTGCGCTTCGGCAGGCGCAACATGCCGCATGGGCTGCTGTGACTCGGGAATCCCGCCCCAGTATCGGGCCGCCAGGCTGTGCGTCTTGTACCGGCTCGCGTCGCTGGCTGGTTTCGAGAGCGAGAAATCTGGTTTGTTCCCTTCGAGACTCAAGACAAGCGTGTTTTCCGGATTAGCTGCTGTTCTTTCGGCTACAGGAGAGCTCATCGGAAGTCTCCTTTGCCGCCCGCGAGCGGCTCTTATTGGCCCCTTTCTAGCATCGCGGCTTCGCGGAGACTGCGTCGCGCATCACGCGTGATGGTGACGCGCGTCACCAACGAAGAAAAGTTCTGCCGATCCGAAATCGCGAATTGACACATACGCTCTTTCTCGCCATAATGATTCGTACGCCGATTCCTACGGAGGAAATCGAGCACCTTGCGGACTCGCCCGCAATATATCTTCGTAACGGGCGGCGTGGTTTCCTCTCTCGGCAAAGGAGTCGCGGCAGCTTCGATCGGTTGTCTGCTGGAAAGCCGCGGCCTTCGCATTACCCTCCAGAAGTGCGATCCATACCTGAACGTCGATCCCGGCACGATGTCGCCTTATCAGCACGGCGAAGTGTTTGTGACCGACGATGGCGCCGAGACGGATCTGGATCTCGGCCATTACGAGCGTTTCGCCTCCGTACATCTGACCCGCGACCATAACTGGACCACCGGGCGTATCTACGAATCGATCATCGCCAAGGAGCGGCGCGGCGACTATCTCGGCAAGACCGTTCAGGTGATTCCGCACGTCACCGATGAAATCAAATCCGCGTTTCGAAAGGTAGCCGACGACGTCGATATCGTCATCGTCGAAATCGGCGGCACCGTCGGCGACATCGAGTCTTTGCCGTTCCTGGAAGCGATCCGCCAGATGCGCCTGGAGCTGGGCGCCGAGAATGTCGTGTTCGCGCACCTGACGCTGGTGCCGTTCATTCCGACGGCGGGCGAGCTCAAGACCAAACCCACACAGCACAGTGTGAAAGAGCTGCTGAGCATCGGGATTCAGCCGGATCTCTTGCTTTGCCGCAGCGATCGGCCTCTCGGAGCCGATCTGAAGACCAAGATCGCGCTTTTCTGCAACGTGGCCGCATCGCGCGTGATTTCCGCCACCGATGTGAGCAACATCTACGAAGTTCCGATGTCGCTTGCCGCCGAGGGGCTCGACGAACAGCTCTTGAACCTCCTGCACCTGGAAGCGCCGCCGCGGAACCTGAGCCGCTGGCTCGCGATGCTCGAGACGCTTGAGCATCCGCAGGGCGAGGTGCGCATCGGCGTGGTCGGGAAGTACGTTCAGTTGGAAGATGCGTACAAGAGTTTGCGCGAGGCGCTGGTCCACGGAGGCCTGGCGAACGGCCAGCGTGTCGTCATCGAATGGGTCGAGGCCGAAGAGATCGGTTCGCCCGCCGATGCGGAAAAGGCGCTGCGCCACGTGGACGGAATCCTGGTTCCGGGCGGTTTCGGCAAGCGCGGCATTCAAGGGATGGTTCACGCGATCACCTACGCGCGCGAACGAAAGGTTCCGTTCTTCGGCATCTGCCTTGGGATGCAGTGCGCCACGATCGAGTACGCGCGGAAGGTTTCCCGCCTCGAACGCGCGGACAGCACGGAGTTCGATCCCTCAACGCCGTACCGCGTGATCTACAAGCTGCGCGAACTGCTCGGCGTCGATGAGATGGGGGGCACCATGCGATTGGGTGCCTGGCCGTGCAAGCTGGAACCCGATTCGTTCGCTGCGAAGGCCTACGGCATGCTCGAGATTTCGGAACGTCACCGTCACCGCTATGAATTCAACAGCGAGTATGAGTCGACTTTGACCGCAGCCGGTTTCCGCATCACGGGCCGTACGCCGGATGGCATCTACGTGGAAATCGTCGAGGTGCCGGATCATCCGTGGTTTCTCGGTTGCCAGTTTCATCCCGAGTTCAAGTCGAAGCCGCTTGCGCCGCATCCCCTCTTCACGGCGTTCATCCGCGCCAGTGTGGAGCACCGCCAAAAGCGCCTGAGCCACGCCACCGAAGCCGAGGGCGTCGAAGTCCGCGGTCAGATGACAGACGCCGCCGCGCAGCCTCCTCGCGCTTCGGCTGCTTCTTCCTGAACGTCGTGCGCTCGCTTGACAATTTTCGCGACGAATCGCATTTTGGACGCCCATGACTCTGATTCCCACTTCGCTCGTCGGCTCGTATCCGCAGCCGGATTGGTTGATCGATCGCCAGAAGCTGGCGCACCGAATGCCGCCGCGGACGCGCGCGCAGGAACTATGGCGCGTCGCTCCGGAATGGCTCGAACAAGCGCAGGATGACGCAACGCTGGTTGCGATCCGCCATCAGGAGCGAGCGGGCCTCGACATTCTGACCGACGGAGAAATCCGCCGCGAAAGTTATTCAAACCGCTTCGCCACCGCGCTGGAAGGGGTCGATCTCGAGAATCCCGGGAAGATTGTCAGCCGGACGGGCAATGAGGCGCTGGTTCCGCGCATCGTCGGAAAGATTCGGCGAAAGCACGCCGTGGAAGTGCGCGACCTGAAATTCCTCCGGGCGAACACCGACCGCAAAGTGAAGATCACGTTGCCGGGTCCCTTCACGATGTCACAGCAGGCGAAGAACGAGTACTACAAGTCGGAAGAGGAAATGGCGCTGGACTACGCCGCCGCGGTGAACGAGGAAATGAAAGACCTTTTCGCAGCCGGCGCGGATATCGTCCAGATGGACGAGCCTTGGATGGAAGCGCATTCCGACAAGGCGCATCGATTCGGCCTTGGCGCGGTGGCGCGGGCGCTTGAAGGAGTGACAGGCACCACGGCCCTCCACATCTGCTTCGGCTATGCGGCGCTGGTTCCGGGGCGTCCGCCGGCATATTCGTTTCTCGAAGAACTGGCTGATTCACCCGTGAAGCAGATCTCGATCGAGACCGCGCAATCCGCGCTCGATTGCGGAGTGCTGGCAAAGCTACCGCGCAAGACCATCATTCTCGGTGTGATCGATCTCTCGAAGCCTGAGGTGGAAACCGCGGAGACGGTGGCCTCGCGCGTCCGCCGCGCATTGCCCTACGTCAGCCCGGAGCGGCTCGTAGTCGCGCCCGACTGCGGAATGAAGTACCTGCCCGCGGACTCCGCATACGGCAAGATGAAATCGATGGTCGCCGGCGCTCGGATCGTGCGCGCCGAACTGGCCGGCCGCGCCGCCAGCTAGATCGCCGGCCCCTGAAACCCTATGCGCCTCGTTCCGCAGTCTTGCTCGTGATCTGCGACGGGTCCGCACCCACGCGTCCGGAGACCTGATCTTTCGCCGCAGCCAGCCGAAAATCGAAATGAATGCTGGGCAGATTCGGCAGCGGGGAAGAGCGGTCGGTTTTGTTCAGTGCCACGATCAGCGATTCGTCCACGCCGAACACTGTGTCGGAGTCGATGTGCGAGTCGCCTGCCACGTAGAGCGCCGTCACCAGCTCTCTGTATCCGGGCGCTCCGATCACGAAGTGGATATGCGCCGGGCGATAGCCGTGGCGTTTCTGGGCGCGGATCATGTCGCCCACCGGTCCGTCCATCGGAATCATGTATCCCAGCGGGCAGACTCCGCGGAAGTAGTATTTTCCTTCGGCATCCGCGTGGAAGCAGCCGCGCAAGTCCATCACCGACGGATCGAGTCGCTGCAGATCGTAGTTGCCGGTTTCGTCCGGCTCCCACACTTGCACGAGCGCGTTCGGAATGCCGCGGCCGTTCGCATCGATCACGCGCCCGTAAAAGGCGACTTCCGTTCCCTGATTCTCAAAGATGATGGAATCCCCGAGTTTTTTCATGGGCGCGTCCTGGCGATAGAACGGACCCAGCAGGCTCGACTTTGTCGCGGCGTCCGTGGTGCGCTTGTCGTGCAGGGCATTGATGAGCGAACTCAGCCCGAGCGTGTCCGACAGCAGGATGAATTCCTGTCGGTGCGCCGTGCACTTCTGCCCCACGGCGGTCAGGAACTTGATTCCATCGAGCCATTCCTGCGGCGTCAGATCGGCCTCGCGCGCGAAGGAATGCAGGTGACGCACGAGCGACTCCATGATTCGCTTCAACCGAGGGTTTGGCGTCGTCGACATCTGCTCGATCGCCACATCGGTGATCGTTTGTTCGTTGATGGCTCTCATCCGTTCCTCCGCTGCCGGACTATTCCCGCGGCCGGGGACGCCGCGCGGCCGCCATCATAGTCCTTCGAAGGCCAATCTTCCAATGACGGAAAGCGGGCGGCGGTACTGGTTCTTGTTTTGGTTTCCGGCGTGCAGTATGGATTGCTGCCCGGCTAAGCTAGAATGGTGTGTTTCGGGAGGAGCCGCTTGGGATTCAGTGCGAGCACGCGCCAGTTTGGAGATGTGACGGTGGTTGACGTTCGCGGCCGTTTCACCATGATTGAGGGAGAAGCGGTTCACGAGTTGGTGTTGGATTTGATAGCGGACGGCAGGAAGAAAATCCTGATGAATTTTCGCGACGTGACGTATCTGGACAGCTCGGGGGTGGGCCTGCTAGTGCGGGCGCTCTATTCCGCCCAAAAGAATGGCGCGCAGCTGAAGGCCGTGGAGTTAAGTCCTCGGGCCGCCGAGGTCCTCCGGCTGGTCAGCTTGCACAAGATCTTCTCAGACTTCCCGGACGAGCAAACCGCGCTCCGCAGCTTCTTCAACTAGCGCAGCTAAGCAGGGAAGTGGTTCGCGGGCGTCGGCAGACACACACATCCAGAGACGGCTCAATCGCCAGATGCAGCAACCGGCGGGACTTACGCCGCGGCGGCGAGGTACTGCCAGGCGCTCCCCGTGAACTTCAGTTGGAACACTCCGCCCTCGTCGGCGTGGAGAAAATAGTCGCCCTTCGGGATGCGGTGCGCGTGCTCCGAACGAACGGAGCAACGCTCCCACTTGGCCGGTCCAATTCCCCGGCCATGCTTGCGCGCCTCTTCGACGATATGAATGCCGTACTTAACCCGGTATTCCAGGCCGGTGGGTCGTACCGGGACCAAACGACCAGTGCCCTTGCGGTTTCGTGCCATGCTCATATGATGCCACGAACCGTGCAAAAGTTACCTGGTTTTTGGGTTATCGCGAGATACCATTTTGGCCTGCTCGGTGTATGTGATTGATGTCACGGATGTTCATTCCTATTTCGAGTTCGCGTCAAAGGCCGTCGCGGCCTGACGGACTCTCGTCACTGGCAGGTAATCTCCTGAAAATGTGCGTACTATGCAGGTACCGGTAGTCCCGCCCAACCGAAGACTTCACCGTTCAATGCAGCGACAAGCTCTGGACGGTCCTCGCCGGCGAGGTTCGAGTCGATCTGAAATCCTTGAGTCTTCAGCCAGTAGGAAAGCATTCGATACGAGGGCCGCAGCGACTCCAGCTCGCGCGGATCGATTGATAGCAACTGGCCGGGAATCGCAGGGGTGATCTCGTCGCGCATGTAGAATGCGTCAAAGCCGACGATGCGCCAAACTCCACCGCGCCTTTCTGCGCGGTAGAGAAATCGGGCGTGCGCGGAAAGTGTTGCCTCGACGCTGCCCATCTTGACCGGCAAGTCGATGATGCCCGATAGGCTCGCCACGGCGCGGTCGCCCGCCAGATTCACGAGGATCGGGCCGAGTCGATGCTTGGCGAGGACGCCGCGCTTCGCCATATCGATCGACCCGCTGACGAACTCTTCGCCGTTCCCACGAAACCAGCTCACCCGGATGAGCGAGTCCGGCCAAAAGCAGTCGCGCATGCGCTGCCAGCGTCCCAGGTCGCGGCTTTCCCGCTCGCGGAGAATCAACTGCGTCACCGCCGTGATCACGGCGCTATCGAGCACTTCCTTCGGCAATTCGGTTGTCATCTTCGTCCTCGCATTTCGCGGCGGCGATTATCGCACGCCTTCTGGCGGTAGATACTCGGAGTGTCGTGGCGCCGAATTCCGGATTGAAAAGCGGCCCGAAGCCGCATACGCTGTTGGATCAGAAGAGCTTGGGCCCGGACACTCGATGAATCCATCGCGCAGCTTTGAGATCGGCAAGGTCCGCGTGGGCGGCGCGGCGCCGATGTTCTTGATCGCAGGTCCCTGCGTCATTGAGAGCGAAGCTCACGCGCTGATGATGGCGGAGCGCATCGCCGAAATTGCCTCTGCCTTGCGCGTGCCGTTGATCTTCAAGGCTTCCTACGACAAGGCGAACCGTTCCTCGATTTCGTCGTACCGAGGCCCGGGTTTGGTCGACGGGCTTCGTATCCTCGCGAAGATCAAGAAGCGCACGGGCCTGCCGATTCTGACGGACGTTCATGAGGTCTCGCACGTAGCGCCGGCGGCTGAGGTATGCGACGTGCTCCAGATACCCGCCTTTCTGTCGCGTCAGACCGACTTGCTCGTCGCCGCAGGTCGCTCGGGGCGCGTGGTCAACATCAAGAAAGGGCAGTTTCTCTCGCCCGCCGAAATCGGAAACGCTGCGGAAAAGGTCGCCGAAACGGGCAATTCGAAAATCATCCTGACGGAGCGCGGGTCTTCGTTTGGCTACCAGAATCTTGTGGTGGACATGCGCTCGTTCCCCATCATGCGCAAGTTCGGTTATCCGGTCGTTTTCGATGTGACGCATTCCGTGCAGCTGCCCGGCGGGGCAGGGAAATCGAGCGGTGGACAGCCCGAGTTCATCGAGCCGCTGGCCCGAGCCGGCGCGGCCATCGGTGTCGATGGCGTGTTTCTGGAAGTGCACGACAATCCGGCGAAGGCGCTTTCCGACGGCACGAACGCGCTCGCCCTGGACAAGCTGCGGCCGCTGCTGGCCCGCATTGCGCAGCTGGCTGCTCTGTCGCGGGAATGGGATGCACCCGAAGCCCGGGCACCGCGTGTCGTGACGTCTGCACAGGCGGCGCTGCGGAAAATCGAGAGGCGCAGGTGGCGCACGCGATGAGCTCGCCAAGCACATCGAAGCGCGCGATCGCCACGGCGAAGCGCGTCTTCGAGATCGAAGCGGCGGCGATCGAGGGCTTGATCGATCGCCTCGATGAGCGCTTCGAGCGGGCCGTCGAGTTGTTATACGGGTGCAAAGGGCGCGTGGTCGTGACGGGTCTCGGAAAGTCCGGCCTTATCGGTCGCAAGATCGCAGCCACACTGGCGAGCACGGGCACGCCCTCGCTCTTTCTTCACGCGGCCGACGCGCTGCACGGAGACCTCGGCGTGATGGCCGCCGGCGACGTCCTGCTGGCGATTTCCTCCAGCGGCGAAACGGAGGAAATGGTCGAGTTGATCGAACCGGCGAAGCGCATCGGCGTGCAAATCGTAGCCATGACCGCCAATGGCAAGTCCACGCTCGCTGGTGCCAGCGACGTCGTGCTCGATATCGCGGTGAAGGAAGAAGCCTGCTCGCTGAACTTGGCGCCGACGGCATCAACGGCCGCCGCCTTGGCAATGGGAGACGCCCTCGCGATCGCGCTGCTCGATCGGCGCGGATTCCGCGAAGAGGACTTTGCCGCGCTCCATCCGGGCGGGCGGCTCGGCAAGAGGTTGCGCCGGCTTGAATCGCTGATGCATTCCGGAGACGACGTGCCGCGCGTCTTGCCGGATGCAAAGATGCCGGACGTGATCTACGAGATGAGTCGCAAAGGGCTCGGCCTGGCCGCGGTGACGGAACCGGGCGGAAAATTGCTCGGCATCATCACGGACGGCGACCTGCGCCGCGTGATGCAGCGGCGCAAGCAAAACGTGCTCGATCTCGCCGCGGCCGATTGCATGACGAAAGACCCCGTCACGATGCCGCGCTCGGAATGGGCGGCGTCCGCGCTGCGCCTGATGGAAGAGAGAAAAATCACGTCCGTGCTCGTCACGGACGCCGCAGGCCGCCTCGAAGGCGTGGTTCACTTGCACGACCTCTGGACTCTGCAGCTGTTCTGACGGTGCGATTGGCATCGTCACCCTGAGGGAGCAACACGAACGAAGGAACTCTCTTCGGCAAACGAAACATGGCCATTCACGAAATCAAGTTTCCCGCGAAAGTCTTGCGCCGCGCGAAGAAGATCAAGGTGCTGCTCATGGACGTGGACGGCACGATGACGCCGCGCTACGTCTGCCTGCAATCTTTCCCGGACGGCAGCGTCGCCGAGATGAAGATGTTTAATGCGCACGACGGCGCTGGAATCAAGCTGGCGGGTACCATGGGAATTCGGACCGGGCTGATCACAGGCCGCGATTCTCCCGCCACAGCGCGCCGCGCCCGCGAAGCCTCGATGGAGTTCGTGATCCAGGGGCAGGCGAAAAAACTCGATTCGTACAAGGCGATTCTTGTTCGCGCCGGCGTGACCGATGAAGAGGTTGCGTACGTCGGCGACGACCTTCCGGACATTCCGATCCTGCAGCGCGCCGGGCTTGCGGTCGCCGTGGCGGATGCCACGAACGAAACCAAACGTGTGGCGCATTACATCACCACCGCCCGGGGTGGGGAAGGCGCCATCCGCGAAGTCGTCGAGCTGATCCTCAAATCACAGGGCAAGTGGAAGAAGGCGATCCCGCTGGCGATTGCGTGAGAAGTGCGGTGCCTGGCGGAACTGGAGCGGGCGATGGGAATCGAAC
>DATJXJ010000005.1:0-17436 GCA_035500255.1 Verrucomicrobiia bacterium
GATTTCGGCGGAGGTCGCGATCACGGCCGTCGGATGAACACCGGGCGCGTAGCGCGGCTCCGGATGAAACAGATCGATCGCGCGCGCGAAGTCGAGATAGGGATTTGAGGAGCGCAACGCGGCGATGCGCGGGCGCTTTTCATCCTTGTTGATCAGGACCGCTGAGGCGCGCGTCGCGTCGAGCGCGCGCGCGTATTTGCGATTGGCGAGAAACGTCAGCTCGCCCGGCTGCGCATCCTCGATGCCCGCGACGCCGGTGATTTCGAGATTGGCGTCGCCTTCGACGGTGCAGCCCAGCTTTTCGGCGAGTTCGGAAAGTTTCATGGTGATCTCCCGGAAATGCCAGAAGGCAAGAAAGGAAAGTTAGCAGTTGAGAGTTGAAAGTTCAAAGGAAACGGCGAGCGCTACTTGCCGAGGAGTTGGCGGGCGATGACGAGGCGCTGAATTTCGCTGGTGCCTTCGCCGATGGTGCAGAGCTTGACGTCGCGGTAGAACTTCTCCGCCGGGTAATCCTTGGTGAAGCCGTAGCCGCCGTGAATCTGCACGGCCTCGTTGGCGACGCGCACGGCGACTTCGCCCGCGTAGAGTTTGGCCATGCTGGATTCGCGCGTGATGCGCGCGTCCGCGTTGCCCGACGCGATCGCACGATCGGCGAGCCATGCGGCGCGATAGGTAAGCAGGCGCGCGGCTTCGATTTGCGTGGCCATGTCGGCGAGCTTGAACTGAATCGCCTGAAACTCCGCGATGGCTCTGCCGAATTGTTTGCGCTGCTTTGCGTAACGCACGGAACATTCGTAGGCGCCCTGCGCCATGCCGAGGCCGAGCGAGGCGATAGAAATGCGGCCGCCATCGAGGATTTGAAGGCTGTTGACGAAGCCCTCGCCTTCCTGGCCGAGCAGATTTTCGGCCGGCACGCGGCACTCGGCGAAGACGACCTCGCTCGTGTCGCTGGCGCGAAGGCCGAGCTTGTTTTCCTTCTTGCCGGGGCGGAAGCCGGGAGTTCCCTTCTCGATGATGAATGCGGAGATACCGTGATGCTTTTTCGCGGCGTCCGTCACCGCCATGCCGACGCAGACATCGGCGTAGTGGCCGTTCGTCGTGAACGTTTTTGCGCCGTTGAGAACCCAGGAGCCCGATCTCCCAGGCTCCCCTTGCCGGGGACCTGGGAGCCCTTCCTGTTCCTTGGCGGCCATGGTGCGCGTGCCGCCGGCGTCGGAGCCCGCTTCGGGCTCGGTGAGGGACCAGCAGCCGAGCTTCTTGCCCTGGGCGAGCGGCACGACGTATTTCTGCTTTTGCGCCTCGGTACCGAACTTGTAGATGTGGTTGGTGCAGAGCGAATTGTGAGCGGCGACGATGATGCCGACCGAGCCGTCGACGCGCGAGAGTTCCTCGATGATGATCGCGTATTCGACGTAGCCCATTCCTGCGCCGCCGTATTTTTCCGGGAAGATGACGCCAAGAAAACCCATTTCGGCGAGCTTGGGGATGATTTCGGACGGGAATTTGGAGGCCTCGTCCCACTCCATCACGTGAGGGGCAATTTCGCCTTCGGCGAATTCACGGACCGTGCGGCGAAGGTGCTGCTGCTCGTCGGTGAGGGAAAACTCCATGGGACGTTTATACCACGGCGACGCGGATGCCAACGTGCGGGCCGGCACGGATGAACACAGATGAACAAGGCGAGCGCACGAGGCGACAACTTGCTGCGGGTGGAGCGGCGCAGAGGAACGCCGCCTTGCGGCGGACGATCTTGTCGGAGCTGAAGCTCCGACCCCCTAAAATGCTCCAACGGGCTGCCGCGTATTCCTAAGGCCAAGAGCGACCAAGTGCTACGTTCAAACCCTGAAGAGAGATTCTTCGACTTCGCGGCCGAGCGTCCCGCAAGAGCGGGACAGACAAACCGCGTTCGGTCCCTTCGCTCAGAACGACGAAGTGGCGAGGTCGAGAAGCTAGGTGGCGAGGGAGGCGACGCCGGAGCGGCGGCCGACGGCACGGAGGACCAAGTCGGCGAGCGCGCGGATCAGCAGCGGCGAATCGTTGAGCGCAGGCATCATGTGGAAGTCATGCACGCCGAGCGATTCGGCCTGCTCGCGCGCCTCGATATTGATTTCGTGCAGAGTCTCGATGTGCTCGGTGAGGAACGAAATCGGAACGACGAGCATGCGCCGGACGCCGTCGCGCGCCAGGTCTTCGAGCGTGGCCGTCAACGAGGGCTGGAGCCATTTCTGCGGGCCGACTCTGCTCTGAAAGCAGAGCGCGTGCGGGTTGGGCCACGCGCCCATCTCGCAGACCATCTGAACGGTTGACTGAATGTGCTGCGGATACGGGTCGCCCTTTTCGACGAGCGCCATCGGCAGCCCGTGCGCGCTGAAGACCAGATGCACGTTGCCCGGATGCGGCAACTGCCGCAAGACCGCGTTGATCCGCTCGACAATCCCCGAGATGTAGTCCGGGTGATCGAAAAAGTGATCGATCACGTGAACCGGCACTTTCGGCTTATACAGCCGATTCCATTCCTTAAGACTGCTGCCGGTCGTCGCAAACGAATAGTGCGGGTACAGAGGGAGGAGGACCAGCTCGTCGAAAGGCTCGCTTTCGAGCGCCGCGATCGCTTCGCGCGTATCCGGATGCCAATAGCGCATCGCGACGATCGTCCGCGCGGGCAGGTGCGGCTGGAGCGCAATTTCCAGCGCGCGCGCCTGCTGCTCCGTCAGGCGCCGGATCGGCGAACCTCCGCCGATCTCGGCGTACTTCTGGCGGACGGTTTTCGAGCGCGTGGTCGAAATCAGCTTGGCGAGAGGCTTTCGCGCGAGAAATGAGCCCGGGAAATTGATGATGTCCGGATCGCAGAAAAGATTGTAGAGAAACGGTTCCACGGCGGGGAGCGTATCTGGGCCGCCCAGCTGGAACAGAATCACGGCGATTCTTTTTTCGTCGGTCATGGGTTCAGAGCGCAAAGATTAAGATGCCACAAGCCGGCGAAGCGTGCAAAACGAGATCATGGCAACAGCGCTGGAGCCAAAGGACCAGTCGATTGCCGAGATGCCGCCGTCGTCGAGCGCGCCGTTCCGAAACGGCACAGCAAAGTTTTCTAACGCGAATCACACGATGGCACACTGGTTGACGCACCCAGCGAATCTGACTAGAGTCATAAACGTGCCCTTAAAAAAAATACAAGTCGGTCAAGTTTGGAAGAAGGACGACTCCGGCGACACGTTTCTCATCACCAAGGTCTACAACGAAGCGCTCACCACGTTTGCCCTGCTCCGCAAGACGGGCTCTGAAAACGAGCCTCCCGTGCGAGTGAAGGTGACGAAATCGGGTGGTAACCCCAGCCTGCCGGGTTTCAGCTACACGCAAGAATCCGACGACTTCTAGTTTTCGCCCTTCCCTTTCCCTTCGCTCGCGCGAGGTTTGCGTACACGATTCCGCGAAGCTGGTTTAGAATGGGCTCGCATGGCTTCTTCGGGCGCGAACAACTTCGTACACCTGCATCTTCACACGGACTACTCTCTTCTCGATGGCGCCTGCGAGATCGGCGAACTGACGGCTGAGGCCGCGCGGCGCGGCATGCCCGCCGTTGCCGTGACCGACCATGGAAATCTTTTCGCCGCTGCGAATTTCTACCACCAGGCCACGACGCACGGCGTCAAGCCGATCATCGGTTGCGAAGTCTACGTCGCGCCGGACAATCACAAGAATCGCGGCGCGGACGCAGAGCGTTCGAACCATCTCGTCCTGCTGTGTGAGAACGAAGAGGGCTACCGGAATCTGATTCAGCTCGTCTCGACCGGATTCCTGGAGGGTTTCTACTACAAGCCGCGCGTGGATCACGAACTGCTGGCGCAGCATAGCAAGGGGCTGATCGCGCTTTCGGCGTGCCTGCGCGGAGAAGTGGCCGATGCGCTGCTATCGGAGAAATACGAGCAGGCGCGCGCCAACGCCCATCGCCTGCGCGACATCTTCGGCAAGGGCAACTTCTTCCTCGAAGTGCAGGACCAGGGCATCGAGGTGGAAACGCGCGTCAACCGCGACCTGGTGAAGCTCTCGCGCGAGAGCGGCATTCCTCTGGTCGCCACGAACGATTGCCACTACCTGACGAAGTCCGACGCGCACGCGCAGGAAGTGCTGATGTGCATCCAAACGGGCAAGACGATGAGCGACAGCCAGCGGATGAAGTTCGCGACCGACCAGTTCTACTTCAAGACGGCGGAAGAGATGGCACAAGTGTTCCGCGAGCTGCCGGACGCGGTTGGTCGGACCGTGGCGATTGCCGACCGATGCAATCTGAAGATCCAGCGCGTCAGCAATCCCTTCCCTGAGTTCAGAGTGCCGGAAGGCGAAACCACGGATTCCTATTTCGAGAAAGTGGCGCGAGAGGGGTTTGCGCAGCGCGTGCCGCAACTGGAACGGCTGGCGGCGCACAATCTGTTGCGCCACTCGCTCGCCGAATACGAGCAGCGCCTCTCCGACGAAATCCGCATGATTCAAAAGATGCGCTTCGCCGGATATTTTCTGATCGTCTGGGACTTCATCCACTACGCGAAGGCGCAAGACGTGCCCGTCGGGCCGGGGCGCGGATCGGCGGCGGGCAGTCTGGTGAGCTACGCTCTGCGGATTACCGATGTCGATCCACTGCAGTACGACCTGCTGTTCGAGCGCTTCCTGAATCCCGAGCGCATTTCGATGCCCGATATCGATATCGACTTTTGCATGCGGCGGCGCGGCGAAGTGATCGACTACGTGCGCAAGACGTACGGCGAAAAAAGCGTGGCGCAGATCATCACGTTCGGCACGATGGCGGCGAAAGCCGTGCTGAAGGATGCGGGCCGGGCGCTCGACATGCCCTACGGCGACGTGGACAAGATCGCGAAGATGGTGCCGGCGACGCTGAACATCGAGCTCGAAGACGCGCTGAAGCAAACGCCGCAACTGGACTCGCTGCGCAAGTCGGACGAGAAGGTGAAGGAGCTGATTGAGGTCGCGCTGCGGCTGGAGGGGCTGGCGCGGCACGCCTCGACGCACGCGGCGGGCGTGGTGATTTCGCCGCAGCCGCTGACGGAGATCGTTCCGCTCTACAAGTCGAACAAGGATGAAATCACGACGCAGTACGACATGAACGCGCTGGAGCGCATCGGGCTGCTGAAAATGGATTTTCTGGGCCTGACGACGCTTACCGTGCTGAACGACGCGGCGCACCTGATCCGGCAGAACCGCGGCGTGGAAGTCGATCTGGCGACGCTGCCGCTGGACGATCCCGCCGTGTATGGACTTTTCTCGCGCGGCGACACGACGGGCATCTTCCAGTTTGAGTCGCACGGGATGCGCGACATCCTGAAGCGCTACCAGCCGACGCGACTGGAAGACCTGACGGCGCTCAACGCGCTCTACCGGCCCGGCCCGATTCAGGGCGGCATGATCGACGACTTCATCGCGCGGAAGCACGGCAAGAAAAAGGTGACGTACGACCTGCAGGAGCTGGAGGAGATTCTCTCGGAGACGTGGGGCGTGATCCTGTATCAGGAACAGGTGATGCAGATCGCGAACCGCCTGGCGGGCTTCTCCCTGGGCGACGCGGACCTGCTGCGGCGCGCCATGGGCAAGAAGAAGCCGGAAGAAATGGCCGCGCAGCGGGAGAAATTCCTGACGGGCTGCCACGCGCGCAAAGTGCCCGCGAAAAAGGCCGAGAAGATTTTCGATTTGATGGCGGAGTTCGCGGGATACGGATTCAACAAATCGCATTCATGCGCGTACGCCCTGCTGGCGTATCAGACGGCGTGGCTGAAGACGCACTATCCGGTGGAATTCATGGCCGCGATGCTGACGTCGGAAACCGGCAACACCGAAAAAGTGGTGAAGTACATCAACGAGGCGCGGAGCATGGGCATCACCGTGCTGCCGCCGGACGTAAACTCGAGCGACCTGAACTTCACGCCGGTGGGCGACAACATCCGCTTCGGCCTAGCGGCAATCAAGAACGTGGGCGAGAACACGGTGAAGGGAATCCTGGCGGCGCGCGAGACGCTGGGACGCTTCACGAATTTCTTCGAATTCTGCGAATCGGTGGATACGCGACTGCTGAACAAGCGCGTGCTGGAAAGCCTGGTGCGGTCGGGCGCGCTCGACGGCCTGGGCGCGCACCGCGCGCAGATGATGGCGGTGATCGACCGTTCGATCGAGCGGGCGCAGAAACTGCAGCGCGCGAAGGAGAGCGGGCAGCACGGACTGTTCGGCGGAGCGGCTGCCGCGGCGCCGCCTGCGCCGGAGGTTCTGCCCGAAGTCGATCCGTGGCCCGAGCACGAACTGCTGGCGGCGGAGTATTCGACTCTCGGATTTTTCATTTCCGGCCACCCGCTGGACAAATATGCGGGGCGGCTGCAGGACCTCAAGGCGATCGAGCTTGCCACGCTCGAGGGACGGCGCAACGGCGAAGAAGTCGTCGTCGCGGGGATTATCGTGCAGGCTCGGCCGATGCGATCGCGGCGAGGGGCGCGCTGGTCCATCCTGACTCTGCAGGACCGCACAGGCGTGTGCGAAGCGCTGGTCTTCCCCGAAGCGTTTCAAAAGTTGGAGGGAATCCTGAAGGCCGCAACGCCGCTCCTGGTGAAGGGGCGCATCGCGGTGGAAGACGTGGGAACGCGCGTGATCGTGGCGGATGCGCGGCCACTGGATCAGGTTCGCGAGGCAAGCGCGGCGCCGAGCGTGCTGCGCGTGCGTGTGAATCGCAGCGCGATCGACAGCGCGGTGATCGACCGGCTGCACGAGCTTTTCGTAAGCCACCCCGGGCGAAGCCGGATCGCCTTTGAGGTGGTGCAGGACGACGGCAGCGAGGCGACCATCGACGCGGGCAGCGCGGTGCAGATCGATCCTGCGTTTGTGGAACAGGTGCGCGAGATTTGCGGCAGCGATTCGACCGCGGTGGTGCAATGACGGATTCTCCCGAAAAGCGAAAACTGGCTCGCCAGCGCCTGCGCCGGATGCGCGCGCTGGCAAAGCTGCGGAAACTTCAGGAAGAAACGCCGGCGAAGAGCGCGGCGCAGCCCGGCGTGGAAGACCCGCCGTCCAAGGCGACGGCTCCTCGAACGCCCGAGTCCCACGATCGAGACGAGAAGCGCCAGATTCAGATCGACGCCCTCGAACGAGATGTCGCGGAGCTGAGCCGGCTCTCCGAGCCCGGCGACGCGACGGCCGAGGACATCGAGCGGATTCGGCGCGAGGTGGAGGAACTGAAGCGGGATTTCTATTCGCACCTCGATTCGTGGCAGCGGCTGCAGCTCGCGCGCCACCCGCAGCGGCCTTACACGGACGACTTCATTCGGCTGCTATTTGAAAACTTCAGCGAGATTCACGGCGACCGGAACTTCGCGGACGATGCGGCGCTCATCGCCGGCATGGCCTGGTTTCACGGGCGGCCGGTGCTGATAGTCGGAAATCAGAAGGGGCGCGACACGAAGCAAAGGCTCGCGCGGAATTTCGGGCAGGCGAAGCCGGAAGGCTACCGCAAGGCGCTGCGCGCGATGCGGCTGGCGGCGAAATTCGGACGGGCCATCATCGTCTTCGTCGACACGCAGGGAGCGTATCCGGGCATCGACGCGGAGGAGCGCGGCCAGGCGGAAGCGATCGCCTACAACATTCGCGAGATTTCGCGGCTGCCGGTGCCGATCGTGGTGACGATCACCGGCGAGGGCGGCTCGGGCGGCGCGCTGGCGATCGCCATCGGCGACAGGGTGCTGATGCTCGAGAATTCGGTGTACTCGGTGATTTCGCCGGAGGGTTGCGCTTCGATCATGTGGCGCGACTCGACGAAGGCCGAGATGGCGGCGGAGGCGCTGAAAATCACTGCGCGCGATCTGCTCGAGCTCAAGCTGGTCGACGAAATCGTCGCCGAGCCGGAGGGTGGCGCGCACACAGATTACGCCGAGACGGCGCGGCTGCTCGATCCGGTCCTCTCGCGGGCGCTCGATGAGCTGTCGCGGCTCTCGCCGGACGAGTTGCTGAAGCAGCGGTTCGACCGGTTCCGGCACATGGGCCAGTTCTTCGCATAGCTCCCTTTCGATATCTGCGTTACTTGACAGAGCGGGAAGACTGGTGTGTTATCTCGCCAATTGGCCCGGTCGAGGTGGCGCGTGTTTTGCCAATACTGCGGGACTCAACTCGATGACGCAGTCCAGTTCTGCACGTCCTGCGGACGGGCCCGCGTAGGGTCTGCGCCCGCGACGGCCATCCGAACCCCCGCGCAAAAGCTGAACAATCACTTGAAGATCCTGGGAGTGCTCTGGATCGTCTACAGCCTGTTCGGGATTCTGATGGGGATGTGGTCGCTCGTGGCCGGGCAGTACATTTTGCCGATGATGACGCAATCCATACCGCCGAGCCCAGAGATGAATCTGGCTCCCTTCTTATTCTTCATGCGGGCGGTGTACGCGTTCTCATTCTTCTTCAGCCTGATCCTTGGGACTGTCGGATTGGTCGCCGCATGGGCGTTCATTCAACGTAAACCCTGGGGCCGGATGGCGGGTTTGATCGCCGCGTTCGCCTGCCTGATCAGCATCCCGTTTGGAACTGCTCTCGCCATTTATACGCTCGTCGTTCTGCTGCCGGGGGACGCGGCGCAGAATTACCGCCAGATCGCCGCCCCCGCGGCGGCGTAGCACCCGACGTCAATCGCCAAAGAGACCGGCCGCATCCGACTCCTATAAGCCTACGTTTTCGCTTCGCCATTGGAGCATTGGGCACGGCGGAAGGGGCTTCTCATTGCCGGTTCACTTCCGCTGATTTAGGTTGGATTCAGGCAAGGGGGATCCATCCAAATGTCCGAGGGCGAGGCGCCGCTGATGTCGGAAGTGTTCCGTCCGTACGAAAAGCTCGTGGAAATCACGATTCTTGGGAAGACATTTCTCGTCCCTGAGAGAAATTCCCTGCTGCGGGCCTTCCAGTTCATCAGCCCAGAAACGGTGCCGTACGGGCGCTTCTGCTGGAACCAGGAGTGCCAGTATTGCCGCGTCAGCTGCCAACTGCCTGACGACGATCAGTCGCGCCCGATCCTGAGCTGCAAGTTCATCGTTTCGGAGGGCATGGCGATCTCGGATCTTGCGCCGGAGCTGGTCGGCTGCCTGCGCACCAAACTCGGCCTGAATGGACAGCCCCCAGCGAACCCCTCGGACGGCCCGGACACTCAGTAAATCCCAGCGGTTGAGGACGGAGCTGTTCACCCCATGAAGGAACTCGATTCGTGAGCGGCTACAAGATATTGGTGGCCGACGACTCTCCGGTGTACCGCAAGCTTGTGGAGCAGGCGCTCTCGCAGGATGCGTGCTCGGTGTCGTTTGCGAACAGCGGCAGCGAAGCCATCGCGATCTTCGAGCGCGATCACCCGGCGGTCGTTATCACTGACTGGGTGACCGGCGACCTGAGCGGAATCGAACTCTGCCAGAAGATACGCCAGTCCACCGACGCCTACACCTACCTGATCATCCTGACCAGCCACGCGGAAAAGGAAAACGTGGTGAAGGGGCTTTCCGCGGGCGCGGACGACTACCTGACCAAACCCTTCGATCGCGGTGAACTGCTGGCGCGCGTGCGCGTGGGCAAGCGGCTGATCGACCTGCAAAGGCAGATCGAGGCCAAGAACCATCTGCTGCAGGAGCTGGCGCTCACCGATCCGCTGACGGGACTCCCGAACCGGCGCGCCATCGATGCGTGGTCCGCAAGGCAACTGAGCGGAGCGGCGCGCCACGGATTCTCCTTCTGGGTCGTCGTCATGGACCTCGATCACTTCAAGCGAGTCAACGACAGCTACGGCCACGATGCCGGCGACCTCGTGCTCAAGAAATTCGGCGAGATCCTCAAGACGAATACCAGGAGGTCGGACATCTGCGGCCGCATCGGCGGCGAAGAATTCCTGCAGGTGATCACGCACGCGAATGAAGAAGACGTCAGACTCGTCGTCGAGCGAGTCCGCCAGCAGTTCGCGGACGAGCCGTTCGCGTTCAATGGCGGCACCACGCGCGTGACGTGCAGTTTCGGCGTCGCCGGGTTCTGTGGCGCCGATCCCCCGGAATTCGCGCAGCTGGTGAGCCAGGCAGACACGGCTCTCTACCGCTCGAAGCACCTCGGCCGCAATCGGGTCGAGATCCAGCAGATGAGCTACGCCTGATCCGGCGAACACCCGCCGAACAATCCCGCTCGCATGGAAACCCGGCCGGCGGCTGCATCGCCTCTCAGCCGCTGTGCTAGAATTTGTCGCGTAGGGGCAGCAAGAACCGAGGCGCGAATTTGAAGGCTCAGAAGAAGTTCCTCGTCGGGTCGGCGATCATCGTCGCAACGCTGCTCGCGCTGGCCTACGTCGGCTATACGCAGAGCAAGACGTACTATCACACGATTTCAGAGCTGGCGACGCTCTCGGCCGCCGAACAACACCAGCGCATGCGAGTCTCCGGCAACGTGCGTACCGGCTCGATCTTGCATCGCGACGGGCACACCGATTTCGTGCTCGAAGAGCAAGGCAAGGTTCTGCCGGTGAGCTACGTCGGCAGCGACCCGTTGCCCGACACTTTCAAGGACGGCGCGCAGGCTCTGGTCGAGGGACGCTTGCAGCCGGACGGCGCCTTTACAGCCGAACAGGTGCAGGCCAAGTGCGCCTCGAAATATGAGGCGTCGCCGACCGGCGCTCCAACTCAGCCCGTCCCGACACCCGGAACGTCCATGAATCAGGCGTCTGGATTGTCCGCCGGAAAGAGCTGAGACCGGCAAGGGGGGATTCACTTGGACATTTTCGGTTCGTTTGCGCTGCTGCTCGCGCTCGGCGCAGCCGTGTACGCATTCGTCGGCGGAATCGCGGGGATCGCGACGCGCCGGCCGCTGCTGACGAAGACGGCGCGCAACTCCGGAATGGCCGTCTTCGGCCTCGTCACGCTGGCTGTGGCGACGATCGAATACGCATTCTTCACCGACGATTTCTCCCTCGCGTACGTCGCCGGGCACAGCAACCGCGCCCTGCCTCTCTACTACAAATTCTCCGCGCTCTGGGCGGGCCAGGAAGGTTCGCTTCTTTTCTGGACGTGGCTGCTTTCGATCTACGCCTTTTTCGCGCTCTTTCTAAATCGCAAGAAACATCCGGAGCTGATGCCCTACGTGGGCGTGGCGATCTCGGGCGTGCAGATTTTCTTTCTCACACTGAACAATTTCGTGGTGAGCCCGTTCGGCGTTCTCGGCGGAATGGGCTCGAGCGGCGCCATGAACGTGGCGCGGCTATCGGACGGCAGCGGGCTGAATCCCCTGCTGCAGTATTACGAGATGGTGATCCACCCGCCGATTCTCTACCTCGGCTACACGGGGTTTACGATTCCGTTTGCGTTTGCGATGGCGGCGCTGCTGGGCCGGTATCCGGGCGAGAAGTGGATTCACATCACGCGGCGCTGGACGATGGTGGCGTGGTGCTTCCAGACGGTCGGGATTCTGCTGGGCGCGCACTGGGCGTACGCCGTGCTCGGCTGGGGCGGCTATTGGGCGTGGGACCCGGTGGAAAACGCGGCGCTTCTGCCGTGGATCACGGGGACGGCTTTCCTGCACTCGGTGATGATGCAGGAAAAGCGCGGGATGATGAAGGTGTGGAACGTGTGGCTCGTGTTTGTCACCTTCATGCTGTGCATCCTGGGAACGTCGCTGACGCGCACGGGAATCGTCAGCTCGGTGCACGCATTCGCGGAGTCGTCGATCGGCGGATGGTTTTTCACGTTCCTGGGAATCATCCTGCTCGTCTGCCTCGCGGCGTGGTTCAAGAATCGCGACTACCTGCGGAGCGATAATCAGCTGGATTCGCTCGTGTCGCGTGAATCGAGCTTTCTTTTCAACAATCTGATTCTGCTCGCGGCATGCTTCGCGGTGTTGTGGGGAACGCTGTTCCCTGTGATTTCAGAAGCAGTCAACGGCAGCAAGATCAGCGTGGGACCGCCGTTCTTCAACAAGGTGAACGTCCCGATCGCGCTCTTTCTGCTGCTGCTGACGGGCGTCGGCCCGCTGCTGGCGTGGCGCAAGACATCGTATGACGCGCTGCGGCGGAATTTCGCGTGGCCGCTGGCAGGCGGAGCGGTGGCAGGAGCGGTTGCCTGCGCGTTGGGATTCCGCGAGCTTTATCCGCTGATCTGCCTGATCCTCTCTGTCTTCGTCACGCTGACGATCGCCGCGGAGTTCTATCGCGGGGCGCGGGTGATCGCTTCACGCGATGGAACGAACATCTTGACGGCCGTGGGCGAACTGACGATGCGCAACACGCGGCGGTACGGCGGCTACGTGATCCACCTCGGCATGGTACTGATATTCGTCGGCATTTCGGGCCAGGCGTTCAATCGCGACATCCAGAAAGAAATGAACATCGGCGACACCATCGCCATCGGGCCGTACACCATCCTCTGCCAGAACTACGATCAGCCGTCGACCGCCGTCTACACGGCGGACCGGGCGGCCCTGGAAGTCTTCCGCAACGGCAAATCCGAGATGATGCTCTACCCCGAGCACCGCGTGTATCTTGCGAGCCAGGTGCCGGAAACGGAGGTCGCGATCGAGAGCACGCCGCTGCGCGATCTCTACGTGGTCTACGCCGGCGCTAGCCCGGAAACGGGCAAGCCGGTGATTCACGCGTATCTGAATCCGCTGGTGAAGTGGATCTGGTTCGGCGGGATCGTCGTGGTGCTGGGGACAGGCCTCGCGATGTTTCCCAATCGCGGCGCGGCTCTGGTGCTGAGGGCGGCCACGCAGGGCGCGTGGAGCGAAACCGTTTCCGCGCAGACAGCGCCCGCCAGCGCACCGATTCGCCGAAGCGACGCAAATGACTAATCCGCGTTCCCGGATCATTCTCGCGGGCACAGTCGTAGCGGCCTGGGTCTGGCTGGCGTTCTTGCCGGCGGCGCACGCGCAGCAGACCGAACGAGCCAAGCGGCTGGGCGCGCGGATGATGTGCGTATGCGGATGCAATCAGATTCTCACCGCTTGCAATCACGTCGGCTGCCAGTATTCGCACACGATGCTGAAGGAACTGGACGATCGCATCGCGCGCGGCGATTCGGACGATCTGGTGCTGCAATCGTTCGTGCAGGAGTATGGACAGACGGTGCTGGTCGATCCACCTAAGACAGGGTTCACCGGGCTGGTGTGGGTGATGCCGATCGTGCTGCCCCTGCTGGCTCTCTATCTTGTGTGGGAACTGGCGCGGCGCTGGCGGCAGCGCGCAGCCATGGCACCCGCCGGCGGCCCGGCGATTTCGCCTGAAGCGCTGGAGCGCGCGCGGCGCGAGGCGAACAGGGGTTCCGATGAGTGAGATCGACATCGCGATTGCCTGCGCGTTGCTGACGATCGCGACGGCGATCTACGTTTTCGGAGTGCGCCGCGAAGCTTCGGATTCCGCGCCGCATCGCACGAAACTCGACCAATTGCTCGACCGGCGCGACGCGATATATGACAATCTACGCGACCTGCGCTTCGAATATCGCGCCGGGAAGTATTCCGAGCAGGACTACGACGAGATCAAGCAATCGCTGGAAATCGAAGCGGCTCGGGTGATCGCCGAGATGGACACGCTGACCGGCGGAGCTCCCACGCCCGCGACGCGGCAAGCCGCATCACAGAAGGCGCCACGCGCATGACCTATCGAAGCTGCTTCCGCCCGTTCCTCGCGTCCCTGCTTTTCTGGCTTTGCGCCTCGCCTGCGTTCGCGGGAACAGTTTCCGGCACGGTCACCAACGGAACGACCGACAAGCCCGCGGCGGGCGTGGACGTGATTCTGATCCAGCTTCAAGGCACGATGCAGCCGGTGGCGCAGACCAAAACCGACGCGGCCGGCCATTACCGGCTCGATCATCCGGCGCTGGGCGCCGGGCCGATGCTGATCCGCGCGGTCTATCGCGGAGTGAATTACCACGAGCCGGCGACGCCGGGAAAATCCACGGTCGATATCGAAGTGTTCGAGCCGACCGACAAGGCGAGCGCCTTTGCGGTGACGGCGCGCGCGATCATTCTGGAGCCGAGCGGCCCCGACCTGATCGTCGACGAGGAGTACCTGATCACGAACAAGACGCAGCCGCCGGTCGCGTACTACAAGCCGGGCGGCTCGTTTGAGTTCGAGGTTCCGGCGGACGCGCAGTTGGGCGACGTCGCCGTGGTCGGAACGAGCGGCATGCCCGTGAAGCAATCACCCGTCGCCAAGGGCAAGAACGCGCAGGCGATCGACTATCCCTTCCGGCCGGGCGACAGCAGTGTGCGGCTGTCCTACAAGATCGCCTATCCGGGAAACGCGGCGTCGCTGAAGTTCATGTCGCCCTACACGATCAGTCGCGTGGCGGTGTTTGCGCCGCCGGGGATGCAAGTGACGGGCAACGGGTTCGCGCCCGCGGGCCAACAGCAGGGATTCAACGTCTTCATGCATGAATCGATCGCGGCGAACACTCTGACGCCTGTGTCCGTCGCCGGGACAGGCACGATGCCGCAGTCTCAATCGGCGGATGGCGGCGCGGCGAGCGACGATTCGCAGAATCCGGCTGTGAATTCGCGAGCCGAATCCAGCGCACCGATTGCAAGCGTCACTTCGCTGCCCGCGCGGCTCGATAGCGTCCGATGGTACGTGGTCGGCGGGTTTGCGGCGATCTTCGCGCTGGGCCTGCTCTACATCTGGCGGCAGCCGCAGGTGGCTGTCGCAAACTCGGCGACTGAATCGACTCCGAAGGCTGAGCCGGCAAAGGCCGCACCCGTTGCCGCGAAGCCGAAGGAATCGCCGCCACCGAAATCGAGCAATGGCGGCGCGACGAGTTTGGATCGCGAAGTGCGCGGAAGCCTCGACGAGTTGAAGGACGTGCTGTTCCGCCTCGAATTGCGCCGCGAGGCCGGCACAATCACCGAAGAGGAATACGTCAGCGAGCGCGACCGCGTCCAACGCGTGCTGCGCGAGCTGGTGAAAGGCTAGTCGATTTGTCCGGCACGCTATCCGCCCGCATGCCTGGCGCGCCAGCCGCTTCCAATCCCGCAGGCGCGAGCCTCGGAATCCGATTCGATCGAGTCGAGAAGCGCTTTGGGTCGTTCTTTGCGCTGCGGGGAGTGTCCCTCGAAATCGCGCCCGGCGAATTCGTCGCGCTGCTGGGGCCGAACGGTGCGGGCAAGACGACGCTGCTGCGAATCGCGGCGCTCCTCTCCAAGCCCACGAGCGGCGGGATTTCGTTTGGCGAGAGCGGCGAGGCTCCAAGGCAGTGGATCGGAATGGTGGGCCACAGCACGCTGCTCTACGACGAGCTCACGGCGGCTGAGAACCTTCGATTCTTCGCCGAGATTTACGGCTTGCATGATGTGAACTCGCGCGCGAACGAAGCAATCGGGGCCTGCGGGCTGGCCTCTCGCGCGACGAGTTTGGTCCGCACGTTTTCGCGCGGCATGCGTCAGCGGCTTTCGATCGCGCGGGCGCTGCTGCACGGCCCGCGCCTGCTGCTGCTCGACGAGCCGGCCGCGGGGCTCGACCGGCAGGGCCTCGACTGGTTCAGCGCGACGCTGGCGCGACTCCGCGATTCGGGCGTGACTGTCATCATGAGCACCCACGCGCGAAATGAGTCGCTCGATCTGGCGACGCGCGCCGTTGCGCTGGCAGGTGGACGCGTCGACCGCGACAGCGGCCCCGGCGGCGATCCCCGTCCGTTGCTGGCATCGCTCCGCGCCGAGGCGTCCTCATGAGCACCGCGCGCGCGGCCGCCATTCTCCTGGCCAAGGAAGTGCGGCTGGAATTCCGCACGCGCGAACTGCTGAACGCGACGATTGTGTTTGCCATGATCGTGGTGGTGCTGTTCAGCTTCTCATTTGATCCTACTGCAGCGGAATCGCGGCGGCTCGGGCCGGGCCTGCTGTGGATCGCGTTCCTTTTCGCGGCCTCGCTGATGCTGCACCCGTCGTTCGGACGCGAGCAGACGAACCAGACGCTCGACGCGTTGCGCATGGCGCCGATTTCGCCGTTCGCCCTGCTGCTGGGAAAAATGCTGGCGAATTTTCTGTTCCTTTCGGCGGCGGAAGTTGTTCTGGTGCCGGTTTTCGCTGTGCTCTACAACGTTTCGCTCGCGGGAGTCGTCGGGCGGCTCGCGCTGGTGTTCGCGCTGGGAACTTTGGGGCTGTGCGTGACCGGAACGGTGTTTTCGGCAATCGCTTCGCACGCCCGGATGCGCGAGCTTCTCCTGCCGCTGCTGCTGCTGCCCATTCAGGCGCCACTGCTGATTGCGGCCGTCGAGACCACCGCGGGCTTGCTCGCGCCGCAGCCGGGGCTGGACCGTGCATGGCTCGCATTCCTGGCGGGATTTGATATCGTCTTTCTTACGGCCTCATGGCTTCTCGGCGACTATCTCTTGGAGGAGTAGGGCGCGCCCGGTGAAGACACGCATTCCCATCACGCTCGTCGCGGCCGCGCTGGTTTTCTTCGCCGGCTACGCGGCGCTCTTCATCGCCCCGGACGAGAAGACGATGCATGAAATCCAACGCGTCTTCTATTTCCACGTGGGTCTGTGGACGGCAATGTACACTGCCTTCGGCATCGCCTTCGTGGCGAATGTCGCGTGGCTGGTCACGCGGAAGCCCCGATGGGATTGGCTGGGCGTGTCGGCAATCGAGGTCGGCGTGGTCTGCTGCACCGGCGGACTGATTACGGGCATGCTGTGGGGCAAGCCTGCTTGGGGCATCTGGTGGACATGGGATGCGCGGCTAACGACTTGCTTCATCCTGTGGCTGCTCTACATCTCGTACCTGATTCTGCGCGGTCTACTCGAGGAGCCGGGCCGGCGTGCGACACTTTCGGCCGTGTTTGGCATTTTCGCATTCTTGGATGCGCCACTCGTTTACGCGTCGAACCGGCTGTGGCGCACGCAGCATCCCGCGCCCGTGCTCTTTGGCGGACCCGATTCGGGTCTCGACCCGATGATCCTGAAGGTGATGTTGATCGGGATGACAGCGATGGTGGCGATGGCGATGATTGTTCTCGCGGACCGGTACCGCCTGGAGCGAATGAGGCATGAGGTGGATGAACTGCGCGTCGCGCTCGAAACGCGTGGCGAAGGTTCAGCCGTAACATCTGCAGCGAGGAATTGACGATGCGAAACTTCCATTTCCTGTTCGCAGCATGGATGACCGTCTGGGCCGTCTTTTTCGTTTACGAGCTGTCGGTAGCGAGCCGCATCTCACGCCTGCGCGACGAGATCGAACGGCTCAAGCAGCAGCTTCGCGAGGGCTGACTCGATCCGACGGCGCGATCGAGCGTTCGCCGGCTATTTGCCCGCTTTACCGCAGGAAACTCTTTCGTCGGTTTCGCCATCGAAGCATTTATCTGAAAAGGGGTCCGGCGCGTGGGTGTATAATACGCAAAGGAATTGCCCCGGAGGTCCCGATGAAAAGTTCATATTCGGTCCGGTGGATAGCCACCCT
>DATJXJ010000006.1:0-2635 GCA_035500255.1 Verrucomicrobiia bacterium
AATCGAGGCGCATGATTTCGCCGTCGATCATTACATTCACCGGGCCGCCCAGCTGCAACTCGATGCGCTTCGCGGGAAAGCGCGAGGCGCGCGGGTCGTCGATGTGCGTGCCGCTGAAAAGGCGGGGAAGCATTTTCACCAAGCCCAAACGGCTGATGGGCCCCCAGCGCACGTACTCAATTTGCCCGTCGGTGGCCTCCGCCTTGGGAGCGATCATCATCTTGCCGCCAGTGAACTTGCTGTTGTTGAACGCGAGGAACAGCGCCGGCCGCCGGTCCCACTCGCCCGCATCGTTGAGCCGGTGCGCAAACGAGGCGTGCCGCAAGTCCGCCAGGCGCACAAACACGCCCGCGATGTATCCGAATTGACCCCAGCGCTTGAAGCGGCGATTGACGAGCTCGCCGACGTCCGCCGGGAAGCCGAGGCTCACCAGATTCAGATAGTAGAGGTCGCCGGCGGTATGGCGCAGCCGGATCACGTCGCAGGTGCGCCGCTTTCCGGATTGCAACGCTTCGATCGTGTGTTCCACACCTCGGCTTGTGAAATCCTTCAGAAAGGAATTACCGGTGCCGAGCGGAAGGAATCCAAGTGCCGGCCGTTCGTGCGAGAGCGCTTCGGGGAAGAGCCCGTTCACGATTTCGAAAGCCGTCCCGTCGCCGCCAACCGCCAGAAAATTCCGCACGCCATGCTGGTAAGCGTCGCGCGTGAGCTCGACGGCCTCGCCGGAACGCTTCGTGTAGGCCACATCGAGCTCGATTCCCGCGCCGCGGACGCGTTCGAGCGCCGACTCCGCCAGCCGGCCGCACTTCCCGCCGCCGGCCGCCGGATTCACAATGGCGAGAAAGCGCGCAGTCACCGGAAGCGGTCCTGGCAGAAAACGTCGTGCGGTTCGCTCACAGCACCACCATCGCCTCGCGGTCGAGCGCACCGCGAATCTGCTCGGCTAGCTCGCCGCGCTTGATTTTGAGCGAAGCCGTCAAAGGAAAGTCACGTTCCCACAGGAGATAACCGCTCACCCGCTTGTAATTTAGCAACCGGCGATTGCGCTCCGCGATCTCCGCGATGAGTTCATTCGTCACCGGCCCGCCTGCATCGGGATGAATCACGAGCAGAAGCTTTTCGCCGACCATCGTGCGCGCCGGCCACAGGTAATTCGCCGCGAACACGCAGAACTCCTTCACCGGCAATCCCTCGAAGACCGTTTCCACGTCCTCGGGGTAGATGTTCTTCCCCTCTTCGGTGACGATCATGTTTTTCTTGCGGCCAAAAAGCTGGAGATGGCCGTCGCGGTCGAGGCGCCCCAGATCGCCTGTGACCAGCCAGCCGTCGTGAATCGTTTCTGCCGTCATTTCCGGGTCGTCCAGATAGTGCGACATTACTGTCTTGCTGCGCACCAGCACTTCGCCGATTCCGTCCGCATCCGCATTCACGATTTTCAATTCCATGCCCGGCAGAGGCTTGCCCACCGTGTCCGCGCGAAAGGGCTTGAAATCGTTCAGCGTGATCGCCGTTCCTGCTTCGGTGCAGCCATAACCGTTGCCCACCTGAATCCCTAGGTCGTAAAAAAACTGCAACGTGGTAGGCTCCGTGAATGCGCCCCCGACGAAGAGCGCGCGCAATTCGCCGCCGAACGCCTCATGCACCTGCGCGAGCAGCGCTCGGCTGAGCTTCAGATTCGGACGGCGGCGCGTCAGGGCCCGATTCGTCGCTACGAGCGCGTTCAGCACCCTGCGCCGACCGGGCGACAGCTCCGCAAATCGCTGCCGCAAGCCCTTTTCCAGGTTCTTCAACACCATGGGCACCAGACTCATGTAAGTGATCTTGTATCGCGTGAACGCCTCGCGAATGTATTCGGGGCGCAGCGTCCTCAGATGTACCACCGCCGCGCCGCAGGTGAACGGCCCGATAAACCCCACCATGAAGTCGATCGCGTGGTTCGTCGGCAGGATGCTGAGGTATCGCACCCCGGGCCAAAATGGATACAAAGCCGTCAGCGCCATGCACTGCTCGAGATAGTTCTCATGCGTCAGGACGCAGCCCTTCGGCCTCCCTCCGGTGCCCGAGGAATAGACGATGCAGGCTGGATCCTTTCGCGAGCGCGCCACGAAAACGGGCTCTCGCGAGTTGCGAAAATCCTCCCACCGCCGCGCGCCGAAAAGTTCCGCGCCGTTCGGAGCTTCCGTGACGAGCACCATACGCGCGCGCAGCGCTGCAAATTCCTCCGCCTGTGCGATGGCCCGCCAGAGGTGATATTCCACCACCAAGAACTCGGCCTTCGAATGCGCCAGAAGCTTCAGCTGCTCGTCAGCAGTCAGCTTGTAATCCAGCGGAACCAGCACGCCGCCGCAATAAAATATCGCGTACGCCGAAATCAGCCATTTCGACTGATTGGTCATGATGATGGCGGCGCGCGTCCCGTTGGCGAAGCCGGCGCCTTGCAAACCGGACGCCAACGCCAGAGCCGCATCCGAAAATTGACGGTAGGTGAGCCGCTGGTTCTCGCGTTCGCGGTCTGCTTCGATCAGGCAGATTTCGTCGGGCCAGCGCTCGATTCCCGCGCGCAAGGCTTCGCCGAGCGATTGATACTGGCGGAGGTCCAGCATCAGAGGCGCGACTGGATGCGCTCCGCGAGCGT
>DATJXJ010000007.1:0-166048 GCA_035500255.1 Verrucomicrobiia bacterium
CGTCCCTCGGCTCGCTTCGCTCGCTCGGGACATCCCTTCCTCATCGGAAGGGATGGTGCGGTCGAGTGGATTCGAACCACCACGGTATTGCTACCGCCAGCCCCTCAAGCTGGTGCGTCTGCCAGTTCCGCCACGACCGCATTCATGGGGTAAGCGAAGAAATTGTAGCAGAAGCCGCTAGTTCTTGGGAGCGGGGTTCTGCGCCGGTGCGGCGGGCTGTTGCGAAGGTTGCGCGGGAATCTGGACGGGAGCGGGCGTCGGCGACTGAGCGGGAGCGTTGCTGGACTTCTGATTCGTCTGCTCGATCACCGAATTCGTGCCCGTACCCGTATCGGGCGTGGCGCGCTTGAACGAAAGCGCAAGCGAAGTCGCCATGAACACGATCGCGCACCACGTGGTGGCGCGAGAAAGGAACGTCGCCGCGCCGCGCGGACCGAAAGCCGTCTGGCTGCCCGCGCCGCCGAAGGCTCCGGCGAGATCGGCGGCATTGCCGCTCTGCAGCATGATCACGGCGACCAGCACGAAACACACCAGGACGTGCAGTGTCACGAGCACGGCGCTGACGCGCCAGCCCAGCCAGATGAGGCCCGCAGCCACTGCAAACGAAGCGGCCCATTTTGCCCACGACGGCATTTCCGACTCCTAGAAATTCACGATTGCGGCGAACGATGTCGGGTCGAGGCTCGCTCCGCCCACAAGGGCGCCGTCGATCTCATCCTGCGCCAGCAACCCTTTGCTGTTTTCGGGCTTGACGCTGCCACCGTAGAGGATTCGAAGCGCGGAGGCCTGCTCGGACCCAAAATGCGCCGCAGCCAGCTCCCGGATGTATGAGTGCGCTTCCGCAGCCGTTTCCGGGGTCGCCGTTCTGCCGGTTCCAATCGCCCAAACCGGCTCGTATGCAATCAGAATACGCGAGAACTCATCCTGGGTCAACGGAGCCAGTCCCAGGTCGAACTGACGCCGCAGCACGGCCTGCGTGTGGCCCGCCTCGCGCTCGCTGAGCGATTCGCCGACGCAAACGATGGGTCTCAACCCAGCCAGGACCGCCGCACGGGTCTTGTGCCGCACGGATTCGTCCGTTTCGTTGAAGTATTGGCGGCGTTCCGAATGGCCGATGATGACGCCGGTGCAGCCGGCCTCGACCAACATCGGCGCGGAGATTTCGCCGGTGAAAGCGCCCTCCGGCAGGCCGTGAACGTTCTGCGCGACGATCGCAATCGCCGTCCCGCGCGCCGATTCGACCGCGGCGCTCAGCGCGGTGAACGGAGGCGCGATCACAATCTCGCAGTGCTTTGATTCGGCGACCAGCGGTTTGAATGCCTGGAAGAACGCGCGCGTCTGCGTCACCGTCTTGTACATCTTCCAGTTGCCGGCGATGACGGGGCGGCGCAAGTGGATTCCTCAGGCGCCGGAGGCGTTGGTGAGCGCTTCAACGCCCGGGAGCTTTTCGCCGGCGAGGAATTCGAGCGAAGCGCCACCACCAGTGGAGATGTGCGAAATCTGTGCGGCGACACCGGATTGCTCAACAGCCGCGACGGAATCGCCGCCGCCCACAATCGAGGTCGCGCCCGCGTTCGTGGCCGCGGCGACCGCACGCGCCATCGCGAGAGTTCCCTGCGCGAACGCGGGGCGCTCGAACATGCCGAGCGGGCCGTTCCAGACGATGGTCCGCGCCTTGGCGATTTCGGCGCTGAAAAGCTCGACCGTCCTCGGACCGATGTCGAGACCCATCCAGCCGCCGGGCGTGCCGGGAATATCCGTGATTTTCGTTTCGCCGGAGTCGATCGCCTGCGCCAGAACGTGATCGACCGGCAAAAGCAGCCGAAACTTGCTGCTGCGCGCTTCTTCCAGCAGGCCGCGCGCGAGGTCGAGCTTATCGTCTTCGACGAGCGACCTGCCGATCGGCTGGCCCTGCGACTTCAGGAACGTGTACGCCATCGCACCGCCGATTAACATCGCGTCGGCAAGCTTCATCAGATTCTGCACGACTTCGATCTTGTCCGAAACTTTGGCGCCGCCGAGAACGGCCACGAACGGGCGCTCGGGATTCGAAACCGCCTTGCCGAGATAGGCCAGCTCTTTTTCCATCAGCAGGCCTGCGGCCGCCTTGCTCACGAACTTCGTGATCCCGACGACGGAGGCGTGGGCGCGGTGTGCGGAGCCAAAAGCGTCGCAAACGAAAAGACCGTCACAGAGCGCGGCGAGCTGCTTCGAGAATTCAGCGTCGTTGGCTTCTTCCTGCGCATGGTAGCGGACGTTTTCGAGCAGCAGGACGCCGCCATCCGCCAGCGCCTTGCTTTTTGCAAGTGCCTCCGCGCCAACGCAATCGGAGGCGAACTCGACGGGTTTGCCGAGCAGTTCGCGCAAGCGGGCGGCCACGGGCGCGAGGCTGTATTTCGGATCGACCTTGCCCTTGGGCCGGCCAAGATGCGACGCGAGGACAAGGCGCGCGCCGCGTTCGATGGCAAGGCGCAGAGTCGGAAGAGTTTCGCGGATGCGCGTGTCGTCCGTCACTTTCGCGCCGTCGAGCGGCACGTTGAAGTCGACGCGGACGAAGACGCGCTTGCCCTTGAGGTCAAGATCGCGAATCGAGAGTTTGTTCATGATGACGTAGAAGCGTCGCGCTGCCCTTCCGCGAGTCTAGAGGCGCGCCGCGAGAAGTTTGATCAAATCGACGCAGCGGCAGGAGTAACCCCACTCGTTGTCGTACCAGGCGAGCACCTTGACGCAATTGCCGCCGACGACGCGGGTGTAGCCCGCGTCCACAATCGACGAATTCGGATTGCCGCGAAAGTCGACGGAGACAAGCTCGTCCTCGGTGTAGGCGAGGATGCCCTTCAGCGGTCCATCGGCGGCGGACTTGAACGCGGCGTTGACGCTCTCGACCGTGGCTGGTTTTTCGGTCATCACCGTGAGATCGACCACGCTGACGTTTGGCGTGGGCACGCGGAGCGAGTAGCCGTCGAGCTTGCCCTTGAGCGCGGGAATCACGAGATGCAGCGCTTTCGCGGCGCCAGTCGAGGTGGGAATCATGGAAAGCGCGGCCGCGCGCGAACGGCGAAGATCCTTGTGCGGCAAGTCGAGCAGACGCTGGTCGTTGGTGTAGGAATGGATCGTGGTCATCGTGCCGACGACAATTCCGAAGGTATCGTGAACGACCTTTGCAACCGGGGCCAAACAATTCGTCGTGCAAGAGGCGTTCGAGATGACGTGGTGCTTGGCGGGGTCGTAGGTCTTGTCGTTTACGCCGAGGACGAAAGTCGCATCGGGGTCGGTGGCAGGCGCGGAAATGATCACTTTCTTCACGGGACCTCGGATGTGCTTGCGCGCGTCCTCACCCTTGGTGAACAGTCCGGTCGATTCGACGACGATCGACGCCCCGACCGACTCCCAATCGAGCTGCGCCGGATCCTTCACGCGGAAGACCTTGAAGCTCTTGCCGTCGACGGAAATGCTGTCGTCGGTGTGCGTGACTTTGTTCGGCAGGTTGCCCAGCGTCGAATCGTATTTCAACAGGTGGGCGAGAGTCTTTGAATCGGTGATGTCGTTGACCGCGACGACCTCGATCGAACGATCGCCGAGCGCGGCGCGAAAGATATTGCGGCCGATGCGTCCGAAGCCATTAATGCCAACCTTGACGGCCATTCGTCCTCCGGAAGGGTGCGAAGAAACCCAGGCCTGCGAGAAGAAATGCAGGGACCAAGACGCAAGAATGCTAGGGTGCGAAGCGAAAAAAGTCAACGCATCCGGCAAGACCGGTCAGTTAAATTCCTTAACGCGAATGACGGTATCACCGGCGAAGGTGACGAACGTGGTGCGGGCAGGAGGGTTGCCGTAGATCCAGTCCTCCGTTTCGTTGCCCTCAGGGCTCTTCTCGCGGATCTTGTGTTCGGGGCGGCCCATCGCGGCGAGCACCATTTCGGAGTCCATGCCGACGACGGCGCGATGGTCTTTGATCGCCTCCTGGAACTGGGGAGGAAGCGTGTCAACCCAATTGACCGCAGCGGAATGTTGCTTCGAAAAATCGAGCAGGAGGGACAGGTCGCGCTTCAGGTCGTCCGGGCTCATGTCCGGAACAGCGTGGCCGTAGTCGAGAATCAGCGTCGCGCCGGCGATTTCGGGCGGACCGGTCGGCGGCGGAGGCATCGCATCCACATTGCCAACGCCGAACTGGACATGTTCGCGCCAATGAAAATGCTTCTTGCCGCCGCCATTGATCTGCAGCACGACTTCTTGCGACCGGATTTCCAATCGCGTGATCTGGACGGTGTCGCCCTGGACGGCGGCCGTGCCGTAGAGCCGTAGCGAGTCCTTGAGTTTCTGCATGTTCAGCGGCTGGCCAGCGGCGATTCGGAAGCCCTTCTTGCCGCCCGGCAGAGACTGCACGAGCCGCGCGAACTCACCGTCGACGTAACGAATGAGCAGCAGGCGCGACTGAGGTTGCAAGGGTCCCGCAGCGTGCGCGGACGCCTGCTGAGCGGGCGTTTCAGTCGCCGGGGCGGCGCTGGTAGCGGCATGCGTGTCGAGCGAACCGGATTTCACATCCGGTGCATTGGCTGGGTCGGCGCGAAACTGCAGAATGCCCTGCCGATCGGCGCTGAGGGCGAGCAGAACCACGAGTGCGAGCGTGGATCCCGCGTTCATTGCAGACTACCTGTATTCTACGGCCCTTTGACCGTCAAGTGAACAGCCGGCTCGTAACCCAAGGGCCCGAGGCGTCCTCACCTCAATCTCGGAGCTTCTTGCGGACCGCCGCGGCAAAAGCTTCCCAAACGCGCCTGTTGCCGGCGTATTCATCCATCATACGCTCGGGGTGGAACTGGAGACCGACCACAAACGCCCGGGCCGGATCGTAGAACGCCTCAACCAATCCGTCCGGAGCGTGCGCCATCGCCCGGAAGCGGGGAGCAAGTTCGCGAATGCCTTGATGGTGATAGCTGTTCACGCGGAGAGTCTTGCGGCCGTACCACTTCGCAAGCGGCGTTCCCGGAACGATACCCACTCGGTGGCGGTAGGAATCGTAGTGCCGCGGGTCGATGTGCCTCAGGCGCGATCGCTTCTCTTTCTGCACATCGCCGTAGAGCGTGCCTCCGCGCACGACATTCAGCAATTCCGAGCCACGGCAAATGCCGAGCACGGGAATCTTCCTGCCGAGAGCGTAACGCAGAAGGCGCATCTCAATTGCGTCCTTTAGCGGATGAGTTTTCTCAAGATACCGAAAATTCGCAGGCTGCGCTTTGTAGCGCGATGGCTCGATGTCTTCGCCCTCAACGAGCAAGAGGCCGCACATGCCGCGCCTGTATTGAGCCACGCAGCCAAGCGCTCCCTCGACCACGGGAACCATCACCGGCAGGGTGCCCAGCCGCAGGAGCAGCTCGAGATGAAGTTCGCCGACATAGTCGATCAGACGGTTGCCGCGAACCGTCCTGCGAGCGACGACAACGACGGGAGGGCGCTTCATCGAGTGAGCGTCCGGAGGGCCTCGACGAGCCGCGCGTCTTTGTCGCGGCCCTGCGACGCGACCCGGACATGAAACACGTCCATGCCGACCTTGTTTGAGCAGTCGCGAACGTACATCTGGTATTCGGTCAGCAGGCGGGCCTGAAGGTCGGCGGCCGTCATGCCGTTGGTGATCTTGAACAAGACGAAGTTCGCACCCGTTGGATACACGTCCAGATTCGGAATCGTCTTCAGGGCGGAGTAGAGACGGTGAGCATCCTCCATCAGCCGCTTTCGCGCGACGTGATAATCGGAGTCAGTGGCCGGGAGAAGCGACAGAAAATACTGCGCCAGCGTGTTGAGATTCCACGTCGGGACGAAACGCCGCAGCCGGTCGAGCAGAGGCTTATTCACGCTGTGACAATAGCCGAGACGCAGACCGGGCACGCCGCAATGCTTGCTCATGCTGCGGACGATCAGCAGGTTCTGGAAGCGATTCGCCACGGGAAGCAGGCTCGGTACGGGATCGCCGGCGAAATCGATGAATGACTCGTCGACGATCACGAGATCGAGATGGCGCGCCCGCTCGAGGAATTCGACCATTTCGTCGAGCGGGATAAGCTGGCCGGTGGGATTGCCGGGATTGATTACCAGCAGCGCCTTGAGGTTCTCGCGGCGAACCCACGCGAGATAGTCGCCAAGGTTCAGTTCGTATTTCGTCTTCGCATCCAGAAAGTAAAGATCAGCATCCTGCTGCTCTTTCAGCTTTTCGATGTATTCGCCGAACGTGGGGACAGGCACCGCAATCCGGTCGATCAAGATCGTGTTGATCAGGACGATCAGTTCGGTCGCGCCATTGCCGATGATCAGATTCTCCGGCTCGACGTGAAGCACGGCAGCGAGGTGCCGCTGGCTCAATTCCGGATTGCTCGATGGGTACGACTTGATGAGATTGGGAAAGTGGCGCTGCATGTCGTCGAGCATGGCGGGCGTCGGGTAATACGGGTTGGCGATGAAGCAAAAGTCGATGATGTCCCCGGCTTTTTCATAGCCGACGAGATCGGCGAGTGCGGGCGAATGCGAGGTCTCGTAGAACAGGTGGCGCCGCGCCTCCGGGAGAGCTTCTGTGGGAACCACGTTCGATTTGGCGGCGCTCTTCATGCCCGTGACCACGCAAGAACCGCGCCTCACGATGATAGTACGAGGGCGAATGAATGCAACAGGAGCCGGAGCAGCAGGATCGCGCCGCTAGGCAGATCCGAAGAAGGCCGAGAAGGCTCCGATGACCGAGAGACGAAATGAATCGGCGCGCGTGATGATGTCGCGGCTCAGCACGCCCCAGGCACCCCGCGCGTCGCGAATGCCCTTCTCCTGGGCAAACTCATCGATGGCCTGCGCAAGTTCGACGCCCTCATCGACGACTCGCCGCACCAGCGGTTCCGGCAGCAGGATTCCGCCGGATCGTCCAAAGGCCCCGCGGCCCGAAGCATCCGCCACGTACGTCCAGTTCTCCAGGAACACCCAGCGTCGCCCGGATTCGCGAACGATGTCCAAGCCGCCTTCGAGGCCGACAAAGTATTTCCAGAGCTCGTTTCGCTCGCGCGCGATCCGCGCAAGTTCTTCGGCGCGCCGCCGGGCGCCCGCCATGCTTTCCTCGCGAGAAAGCGGCGTGTGGCGGACACCGCTTGGCACGTCGAGCGACGCCACCTCGAATGGCGCGGCCTCGAAGAAGCGCGGCGCCAGAAGCGCAAGCGCCGAACGGACGGCGTCGAGTTTGGGCCGGCGAGTGCTGCCGACAGCGACGACGAGTCTTTCCATGAATAGGCCCAGCCAGGTCAGTCCTTCCACAACTCGGTCTGGCGTTCGCGGGAAAAGCGGGAGGCGAGGAACTCCTTCAGGCCTTCGACTGTGGCGAATACCTGGTCCGAGCAACCGAGCACCCACTCGTCGACGGCTTCCACAGGCAGCGACGTCACCAGGTACACCGGAATCGCCTTTCGGTAGGCCGCGGTCAGCGCCGCGGACGTGGCACTGTCGTGGCTCGCAGGCTCATCAATGTAGCAAATCACGTAGTCCACTCGATTTTCAATGAGGCCCAAGTGGCTGGCGACGATCTTCCGCACGACGCGCCGGAAACGGTCGAGGTCCGTCGTCTGCCAGGCGCGAAAGTTGGCTGCCTCCTCGTTCGTCAGGCCCTTCATCGCGTCTTCGGTCGGGTCGTAGACGCGATGGCCCAGCTGGTCGCGAAGGAACGGCGCAAGCTTGCGCCGCCACAGCTTTCCGCCGTCGTCGGAAGCGTCAATCGGACCGCAAAGGTAAGCGAGCATGGCTTGGGCGGACAGACTCTAGCACGCCCAACGAGAAGTCGCTACCGGGATCAGAAGTCGATTGGAGTGAATTCAGAGGAAAATCTGGAGCGGGATAAGAGAATCGAACTCTCGCCTCCACCTTGGCAAGGTGGCGTACTACCACTATACGAATCCCGCTCGGTTTGCGCCCAAACACTACTTTTCTCTTATAGCACGGCCCTCCAGGCCGGACAAGAGCCCGAGAAACACGGCATCTCGCACCGATTCGCGCGCCGGGCGCAGGTACCCGCCCGGCTCCAGCGATCTCAATGGAAAGTGCGAGACGCGGTTAGTCGACTTCCATGATGCGGGTTGCTTTCACAACCGGCGACTTCTTCTGGCGTTCGGCGAAGCGCTCGGCGCGGTCGCGGTCGATATAGACCCGCGCGAACTTCTCGCCGTCGTGGTAGTAGACCGTGACCTGCCAATGGCGGTGCTTGCGCCTGCGGTCGCGGTGTAGCCGGCTGGATTTGCTTCCCTTTGTTGGTTTCTTCTTCACAGTCAGGGGCCCCTTTTTGAGACAGGAGACTATGCAAGTCGGAGAGGGTGCGCAAGTAGCAAGTTGAGGGTTAACGCTCCTATTATTTGGTAATTACGTTTTCCGCTATCGTTCTACGTTGTATCGAATGTTTCGTATCCGAAATACTAGAGATGCCGGGCGGAAACTTTTCCCGCCGGTCGTGCGTATCAATGTCTGAGAGCGAGGCAGAAACGAAATGATGGCCAGTGCCATAGAGCAAGCGCAAATCGAAGATCTGCGGAATCATTCCCCGGAAACGGTGCTCGCGCTGCGAGACGTGCTTTCCGGCGGAGCCACCGTCATCCCCGATCCGAAGCGGCGAGGCTTCTACGAAGTGCAGAGCGATTCGCTCGTCTACTACATCCACGTGTCACCGACGAACGGAAACATCTTGTTGCTGGCCACCTGGCCCGCCGAGGCGAACCTGTCGCAGCGGAACTCGGCCGCGTAATCCGGTGCGAGCCACGCGCCGATCCGTCTAAGGCGCAAGGTCGGCTGCCTTCACATTGAGACTGTCCAAGACTTCTTTTTTCAACTTGAAGACCGCGACGCCATCGCTCGCCTGGGCGTAGATGAAATCGCCTGCGGGCTTTGACACGCGAATGGTCAGAGTCTTGCCGCCCTTGTCGGTCAAGATGGCAGTGACGGCCGGATTGGCGACCAACGCGAGCTGGTTCGCCGCCGGCTTGTCGATCACCTCGTCCGCGCTCGCGCCAGTAAGCGGGTCCAGGACTTTCCAGCTTGTCGCGGGCTTGCCCTTTTGATCGGCCGGGGCGTCGAAGACCCATTCCTCCGAGCCGTCTTTCTTCTTGCTCAGCGATATTGAGCCGCCGGCGTTACGGACTTCGATCTGCTGGACGTCGGCGGAATCAACGTGCACGATTTTCTTGTCGCGCAGGTCGGAGAACTTCTGCGTGAGCTTCGCGTACAGGTCCGCGCCTACGCGAAAAACCGTGGGCCGCGAGACATCGCGCGCAAAGTACGCGTCGCCGTCCTTCCGGCCGAGCTGCAAAGTGGATTGCGCCCCCTTCGCATCGGTGACGGCGAGCGAGACGGGCGGATTCGCGAGGCCGTAACGCGCGAGGTCGTCCGGCTTCTCGCTGACCACAGACGCCATCTTGGCGCCACTGACTGCCTGCAAGAGCGAATCGACGGCATCCTGCGACGCGAGGGTGTTCGTGGGCTTCGTGAACTTCCACTGTTCGCTCTGCTTCGCAGCCGCAAGTTCGCCGGAAGGACTCCTCAACACGAAGGAGGCGATCTGCGCGCTGTCAAAGCGCAGGATCGAACGGTCGCGGAGAGTGTCGAGCGTGCGGGCCGTGCTGGTCGCAAGCAGCTGGGGCAACAAGGATACGCTCTGGCCACCATCGACCAGCGCGTAGATCGAGTCGCCGGTGAAGCTATTCGCGCCGACCAGCAAAGTGTGTTTGGATCCGTTCGCCAGTTGCAGCTCAAGCGACGCCTGAGGTGGATCGAGGCCGTACGCCTTCAGCCGGTCTGGCGTGCCCGGTTCCGTACCCAGCACTTCGGCCCCGGCCACTTGATCGACGATGCCGTCGACGACGGACTGATCCGCGTCGGTCTGTATGGGATCGACCACCTGCCATGCGTCACCGTGTTTCGCGAAATGGATCGCCGGATCACTCGGACGCGCCGGGTGAGAGAGCACGAGCGACACGACATCGGCCGCCTGGAGCGCATAGGCGCGTTTGAAGGTGTCAGTCTTTGGTTCGTTGCCGCGCTTCCAATCGAAATAGTAGGCGGCGGCACCGCCTGCAATGGCCAGAACGAGCAAGATCAACGCGGGTTTCTTGACGATCATTTTTTCCTGACAGCCTTCGCGGTCCGCCGGGACGTGCTAGCGCCGCTTCCACCAGATCGAAATACCGACGAGAATCACGAATCCGGGGAGGAAGAAAAGGTCGAACCAACGAAGGCCCGCCGTCTGGCCGTCGGTGAGAACGATCCTGCGGGACGTAGCCGGTTTCGGGCGAATCGAAATGAGGTTCTCGTCCTGCGCGAGCCAGTCGATCGTGTTGAAGAAGAGGTCGCCGTTGTGCTGGAGGCCGATCCACTGATTCTCGGCAAAGTCGGAGTCACCGATCACCACGAGGCGGGCGCTCTGGTCGCCGACCGCGCGGCTGGCGGCGACGCCGAGAGAGAGCGGGCCGGCGGTCTTCGGGTCGAACTGCACTTCGCGGACGAGCTTCGGGATCGTGAAGCTGCGCGCGGAGGTCTTCAGCAATTCGACGGCGGTCGGATCGGATTTGGCTTTATCGGCGATGGAGACCGTGCGGGCCAGCTGGAAGAAAGTCATGCCTCCCTGCAAATTCTTGGTGATCGGACTGTCGCCATAGTCGACAACCAGCGGCGTCCCGGGGCCCGTGCCAAAGAGGCGGCCCACGCCACTGGCATCCACCACGACGTTCTTGCCGACGCCGATGTTCCATTCGTCGAAAATGCCGTCAAGCTTGGGATCGGTTTCCGGGTCGTCTTCGATCAGCACCTTGCCGCCGGAGTCGAGATATTTCGCAACGAGCGCCGCTTCCTGCGGGAAATAGCCCTGCGTGGGACCGGCGATCACCAAGATGTTGCAGCCGGCGGGGACGCCGTTCTCGCTGACGAGATTGACCGAGTTCGTGTTGTAACCTTCCTTGGCAAGCCCCTCGCTGACCAAGCCGTAGCCCTGAGCGTCGTTGTCGGCAAGCGATTTTTCGCCGTGACCGGTGGCGAAGCAGACCATTTTCACGCTGTTGCGCGTCACCTTCATGATCGTGGCGGTGATGTCCTGCTCGGCATAGGTTCCGTCGACGCCGGGCTCGACCGGCTGGTGGCGGGGACCGGCGGCGATAATCACGTCGCCCATGCGCGTTGCGCCGTACTCCTTGGCCACTTCAGGCTTTTCCGTCGGGTCAACGGTCTCGTACTTGATGCGCGGGCTCAGATTCTTGTATTCGATCATCAGGTCCGTCAGCTGCTCATTGGGCTGCTTCGCAAAGCGGACGACGTTGATGTCCTGGGCGAGGCCGCGGACCACCTTCTTTGTCTGATCGGAAAGCGTATAGAGCTTCTCGCTGGTCAGATCAAAGCGCTTGTGATGGCGGAAGCCGACGAAATTCAGAATGCCGAGAATCACGAGCACGGCAAGCGACAGAACGGCGGTATTCGTGCCCAGTTGGGAAGAGCGGCGCGAGAAGAAGCGGAGAATTCCGCCAAATCCGAGCACGATCCCCGCCAGCAGCAGGACGCCTCCGCCAATCAGGAGGATCTTGCTGAGCAGCAGCAGTTCGTTCTGATAAGAATAGCGGACGTAGCCGCCGATGATTGCCGCGAGGCCGACGCTTGCGACGAGCTCGGCCCACTCGTTTCGAGTCCACTTCATCCGATCATTCCCTCACAATCGCCAGCTCGATCCATGACGCCGGGCGCAGCCATGCTCTACGCACGCCGCCAGCGCAGCGAATCGATCGAGCGCACAGTTAGAAAAATGAAAAGCACGATAAAACTGACGTAGTAGATCACGCCTGTGGTGTCGATGATGCCCCGCGTGAAATCCTCGAAGTGATTGATCACGGAGAGATACTGTACCGTCTGCCCCAGAGCGCTCTCCGAGTTCCGAGAGCCGAAATCGATCGCCCAAAGGAGCAGAAAGGCCCCAAAGGTGAGCGCGGCCGCAATGATCTGGTTTTCCGTCAGCGACGAGATGAATGCCCCGAGCGCGAGCAAGCAGCCTCCGAACAGCAAGACGCCGAGATAACCGGCCAAGACGACTCCCAGCGGCGGCTTCGGATCCGTATGCAGCCAGATGAAGACCACGTAGCTCGCCGTCGGCAGCAGCATCGCGGCAAAGAGGGTCAGCGAAGCCAGGAACTTCCCGACTACGATGTCGGCATCGCGGACTGGCGAGGTCATCAGCAGTTCCATCGTGCCGCGCTTTCGCTCGTCCGCGAATAGACCCATCGTAATCATGGGCATGAAGAAAAGAATCAAGAGAGCCAGCAAGCCGAGAAAGGCGCGAAGCATCTGGCTAGGAGCGTCGAACTCCGCAGGCATTCCGAACGACTGTTCCACGACGTCGCGGAGATACAGGTTGAAGAAGAAGGAGCTCAGCAGCAGGAACAGGCTCACGACCACATAGGCCACGGGAGAAACGAAATAGTGGCCAATCTCCTTGCGATATACGGCGTATAGGGTGCGCATTGTCTCGGGGTCTCCGGCTAATTCGACGCTTCCGCGTGGACTGGTTCTTCGGTCGTGAGTTGAAGGAAGATGTCTTCCAAACTCAGGCTGACGCCGCGGAGTTCGTAAAGCGGCCAGCCTTTCTCGACAATCTTCGCCGCGATCAGGTTGCGGACGTCCTTTCCTCCGCCGATCTCGACGGTCGCTGTCGCGTGGCCGCCGGGCCGGGCGGGCGTCACGTCGATCGAACCAGCGCCTGGAACCTGAGCCAGCAGCTCGCGGAGCGGTTGCTCCGGTGCGTCGGTCTCGACATGAACCTTCTGCCCGCCTTTCAACTGCGTCGTCAGGTTCTGAGGAGTGTCGACGGCCGCGATCTTGCCCTTGTTGATGATCACCACGCGGTCGCACGTCATGCTGACTTCGGGCAGAATGTGCGTCGACAGGATGATCGTGTGCGTCCCGGCGAGATTCTTGATCAGGTGACGCACCTCAATAATCTGCTTCGGGTCCAGGCCCACCGTCGGCTCGTCCAGGATAATCACGAGCGGGTCGTGCACCAGCGCCTGCGCCAAACCGACGCGCTGCTTGTAGCCGCGCGAGAGCCTCTTGATCAGTTGTTTCCGCTTGTCCCCGAGCCCGGTTTTCTCGACAGCGTCCGCCACGCGCGCCGACCGTTTGTCCGCGGGCACATTCTTGATGCGCAGCACAAAATCGAGGTAGCTGTCCACCGTCATGTCTGGATAGACGGGCGGCGCTTCCGGCAGGTAGCCGATGTGCCGGCGCACGGCGAGCGACTGGGTCATCACGTCGAACCCCGCGATGCGCGCCGTTCCCGACGTGGCCGGCATGAAGCCCGTCAGAATCCGCATCGTGGTGGTCTTGCCGGCGCCATTCGGCCCAAGAAACCCCAGTATCTCGCCCTCGTTGACGCTGAAGGAAACGTGGTCCACCGCCGTGACCGGGCCGTAGGCCTTGGTAAGATTCTCGACTTCAATCAATGCCTTCCTCCGATGAGTGAATGAAGGGGAAAAATGGAATCGCCCGGAAACCCGCCGGACGCTCTCTTATACCAAAAGCCGCTCCGAACTCGAAAGCCCCAGATACGCGAAACTGGATGCCGACCGCCGCCCCGAACCCTTGCGATGCCACGGGTCCCCTAAAGCGTTGCCGGGCCTGAGGCACGCTCGGGCAGGAAACGGCAGGCAACGAGCCCGGTGCCAGCCGCATCCACATTGCCTGAATTGTTCCTAAGTCCTTGGAGCGAATCGTGGCTGAACCAGCCTCCACACATGGAGCTACGCGCGAAGGCACCACGGCGGCCCCCTGAGATGTTCGTTGACACACCTGGGCCGTTTTGTTATTCAACTCGTTTCGCTTTTCGCGCGGGAACTGTGACGTGGCCTGTCCCAAGGGGTTTGGGCGCATCCGGCAGGAATCCACACGAAAGAGTGCCACGGGCAACGAGCATGCCTGGATACGAGACTGCCGGAAGGAAAACGGAGCAAACTTGATGGCGGCAACTGCGGTGGCAGCATGAAGGTTCGTCGAATCACCGGCATGCGTCTGCTTGCCATCACGGCCGCATTTGCCTGTCTGGCGGGCTGCGGCGGCGGCGGCTCGAATCAGATTTCGATCACGCTCACCACTCCCGGCGGAATCCTTTCGGTGGACGAAAGCCAGACAAACGTCAGCCCGACGCTCATTTTCACGGCCGCCGTGGGAGGCGACACGGCGAACAAGGGAGTGACCTGGGATCTAAAGAAACAAACCAGCTGCTCGGGCACAGGAACGGGCGCGGGCCAATGCGGAAACCTCTCAAATCAGTCGCCCACGCAGGTCACGTACACTCCGCCGGGCGGTTTGTCGGCGGAGCTGAGCGTCACTCTCACGGCCACGTCTGTCACAGACTCCTCGGTTACGAAAACAGCCACGATCAAAGTTGAGCTGCCGCCGACCTTCACGCTGACCAGCTGCAACCCGCCGAGCCCGCCAGCGAATTCTCCCTGCGTCCTGCCTGAGGGGAAAAACGGAGTACCGTACATCTCGAGCGGCTCGAACGCAATCACGATCGCGTTCACCGGCGGCGTCCCGCCCTATAGTTTCAACCAGCCGACTCTGCCGCCCTGCCTGAACATGACAGTGTCGACGACCGGCTTGACGGCGACCGTCTCTGGAACGCCGTGTGGCTCGACTCAGGGTGTGCCCGTGACGACGACCTTCACTGTAATCGTGACGGACAGCGGCGGCGCACCCGCGGTCGGCCAACTGTATTCGATTACGATTGATCCGCCGCCACCGCTTCAGGTGGTGACGAACTCGCTGCCGGAGGGCTTCACGAATACGCTGTACAGCACTTCGGTGGTCGCGCAAGGAGGGGTTCCACCCCTGACGTGGAGCATGACGCCCGCGCCTGCGACCAGCCTGCCACCGGGTCTCTCTTTCAACACTTCCACGGGCCTTATCAGCGGCATTCCGACGTCCGCGGCGCCGACAGGATCGTCGTGCTCGCCCGCGGTGGCGGGAAAGTACTGTTTCACGGTGCAGGTCACGGATTCAGCCTTGATTCCGAACCCGGCTCCGCCGAATTTCGCACATCAGGTGGCGCCGCCCGCACCGCTGCCGCTCTCGATCACGATTCAGAATCCTCCGCCACTACAGATCACGACGGCGAGCCTGCCCGCAGCGGTGACGGCGACCGGGTACAGCGGGCCTTTGCACGCAACGGGCGGAATCGCACCCTACACGTGGAGCATCACGCAGGGGCAGCTTCCCGCCGGGCTGACGCTCTCAACGCAAAACGACGGAACGGGAAGCATTTCGGGCATGCCGATCCTGGAAGGCAGCTCGACGTTCACCGTGCAGGTGGCCGATTCCGAAGCCGTCCCGGCGGTGAAGCAGGCGCAGTACACAATCACCGTGACTGCGAATGCGGATAACTCCAACAACAACGAGCTGCTGCAGGGATCGTATGCATTTCTCTTCCGGGGCTTCGATAAAGACGGCCTGGTGCTGATTCTGGGCACCATCACGGCCGACGGAAAAGGAAATATCACAGCCGGCGTCGAGGACGTCAATCGACTTTCGGGCGTGGCCCTGGGCGCCACCGTGTCCGGAACCTATTCGCTCGGGCCCGATGGCCGCGGCACGCTTGAGCTCGTCGCGGTGTTTGCGAAGCAGGGAACGCTTACGACGGACTACGATCTGGTGCTCGACTCCAGCGGGGGCGCCCGATTCTTCGAAGACAACTCCACGGCGAAGAGTTCGGATAAGACCGACGGATTCAACACGCACGGTGAAGCGTCGATGAAGCCTGTGCTGAGTTCCAGCTTCACGAGCGCGAGTTTTGCCGGCAATTACTCCTTCGTATTCCCGGGCCAGGACATCGCCGGAAAGCAGGCGGCTCTCGGCGGCGTGATCCACGCGAATGGATCGAGTGCAACGCTGACGCCCGGCAGCGGCGACTTCAACGACGCGGGAACATTCAGCTCAGGCTCCCTTTCGGGCGAGTTCTCTTCCGTCTCCGGAAATCGCGGAGCAGCGGAGCTTACGTTCCCCATTACGAACGGGCAGATGACGCTCAACTTCGTGTTTCACTTCGTCTCGCCTTCGGACATCTTCTTCGTGGAGTCCGACAGCTCCACGACGACGGGCTTGCCAACCGTCGCCCGCCTCGGCGGCGAGATGATTCTTCAGCAGCCGACGACGATATTCAACTCGACCGTTCTGCAAGGCACGAGCGTTGTGAGCGGCACCGGATTGAGCGGCAGTAACTCCGACGTGTTCGCCGGGCTTCTGACTGCCACCACCTGCGACGGAACCACGCCGACGACGTTGAGCTACGACGAGAATAACGGCGGCACGATCACGAGCCCGTCGTCTCCCGGCACTTGCACGATGGGCCTGAATGGCAATGGCCGCGCGGCATTCGCGTACACCGGATTTACCGCAGCCCAGGCGCGCGTGGCTGCGGCCTACCTGACGGGGCCCGGCCAAGGATTCTTCATGGGCAGCGACGCGGCCGTCACTACGGGCAGCCTCGAACAGCAGTCGGGCGGACCGTTCGCCGATGCGTCCGTGCTGGGGAGCTATGCGCTGGGCGCGCCGCAGGTCGTGGAGACGCAGGTGCCGAACGTGATTGGGCAGTTCGTAGGCGACGGTGCGGGAAATCTCTCCGGTGTGGTCGATGAGACCGATCCGCCGGCCACGGCCGCGCCGAATCTGGCTCAGGCGTTCACGGCGAGTTTCTCAAGTCTTGCCGCGACCGGAAGGGGCACGCTCACGACAACCGGCACCGTGCCCAAGGGCATTCCGCCGACCGGAATCTTCTACATCGTCTCGCCGACGAAGTTCCGCATGATCTCGTCGAGCGCGAGCGACCAGCATCCCAATCTGTTGTTCCTGGACCACTAGTCCGCGGGCCTGCGGCAGGGGAAAAGCGGAGCGGGGGAATCTAGTCCTTCGCGTCGCCGTCTTTCTCGTTCAACTTCAGTGCGGCCGAGTTGATGCAGAAGCGAAGTCCGGTGGGCTGCGGGCCGTCCTCGAAGACGTGCCCCAGGTGCGCGTCGCAGCGGCTGCACATGACCTCGGTGCGAGCCATGCCGTGGCTCACGTCTCGCTCCATCTCGATGTTTTCCGCGGCGATCGGCTGCCAATAGCTGGGCCAGCCCGAACCCGAATGGTATTTCGCATCGGACGAAAACAGCGGCTGCCCGCAGCACACACACGCATAGGTGCCGGGCGTTTCCGTGTCTTCGTACTCGCCGCTGAACGGCGGCTCCGTTCCCTTCTTTCGCGTGACGTAGTATTGCTCGTCGGTCAATTTCGACCGCCACTCGGTATCGCTCTTTTTCACTTTGTCGCTCATCGCCTTTCCCTCCGGAAGCTTACACCAGTGCCGGACTTCTTTCCACGCGCCGTGCTCCGCCCTCGGGCGCAGCCAACTTATGTCCTTCATCAGGTATTTGGATTGGACTGGCGCATGACCCGCATCTAGAGTTTTCGCTGAAGTTGCCGCGAAGCGGCCCGAGCGCTGCCATTTTCTTCGTGCGGCGCGGGGATTCGTTCGGGGTTTGCATCTGCGCGACGCGCGCGGGGAGACGCCTGCGGGTCCTCCAACCGTGGGCTACACTAAGGATGGGTGCAATGAGAAACGCGGGCGCCCGAATGCAAGCGAAGGGCGGCGGAGCGACGGGCGTGAACGCTCCCGCCTCCGCATCCAATTACGTCCTGCCTCTGGAGGAAATCGCACACTTGGCGCAGGAAAACGGCAAACCGGCCGAGACGTTGATGAACGTCGTCGCGCTGATTGCGAAGCGCTTCAAGACGGACGTCTGTTCGGCCTACCTGCTCGAGCCGGACCGCAACAACCTGGTTCTGGCGGCGACGCTGGGGCTGCGGCAGCAGTGCGTGGGAACACTCCGCATGGCGCTGAATGAGGGGCTTGCGGGCCTGGTGGCCGAAGAGGTTCGTCCCGTCGCCGTGGAGCACGCCCAGAATCATCCCCGATTCAAGTATTTTCCGAACGCGGGCGAAGAGAAGTATCAATCGTTCCTCGGCGTCCCGCTGATCGACCGCGGAGTCTTGCAGGGCGTGCTCGTTGTCCAAACCGTCGAACCGCGCGCCTTCGGCGAGGACGAAGTCCGGATGCTGACGGAAGCCGCCGCGCAAGTCGCTCCGGTCGTTAGCGAGGCGCGCACGCTCGACCGCTTCATCGTCCCGATTCAGGAGCGCTTGTGGTCGCTCGCGCGAAATCTGTGGTGGAGCTGGGACCCGGATACGACGAGCCTGTTCCTCGACCTCGATCCGATTCGCTGGCGCGAGCTGAATCACAACCCGATCGCACTGCTGGCCGAACTTCCGCTCGAGGAGATTGAGCGGCGGGCGACTGAGCAGGTGCTGCACAGTCGGATCAACTACGCGTACCGCCGCCAGCGCGAGTACCTGGAAAACGATCACACCTGGGGCACGAGACACTCGGGAATTCTCCGGCCCCGGCCGGTGGCGTATTTCTCGGCTGAGTTTGGCTTGCACGAATCGATACCGATCTATTCGGGCGGTCTCGGCGTGCTTTCGGGAGACCACGTGAAGAGCGCGTCCGATCTGGGCATTCCGCTCGTCGGCGCGGGCCTGTTCTACGACCAGGGATACTTCCGGCAGCGCCTGGACCAGAACGGCTGGCAGCAGGAGGAGTATCTCGAGACGGACATCAATCAGCTGCCGTTGGAGCACGCCATCGGCGCGAACGGCGAACCCATCATGGTGCAAGTGGACACGCGCAGCGGGACGATTCGCGCGAAAGTCTGGCGCCTGCGGGTGGGACGCTGCGACCTCTTGCTTTTGGATTCAAATGTGGATGCGAATTCGTCGGAGGATCGCGCCCTCAGCTCCCGGCTCTACGGCGGAGACCGGCGCGTGCGCATACGCCAGGAACTCCTGCTGGGCGTCGGCGGATATCGAGCGCTTCGGGCCATGGGAATCACTCCCGGCGTGCTGCACCTCAACGAGGGCCACAGCGGCTTCGCCGTCCTGGAAGCGATCCGCTGCCGCATGCTCGACGAAGGGCTGTCCTACGCGCAGGCCGCGCCGCGCGTTTCGCGGGAAGTGGTCTTCACCACGCACACGCCGGTGCCGGCCGGCCACGACCGCTTCGATGCGGGACTCGTCGAGGAACATCTCGGGCCACTGCGCGAGGGGATGGGGCTGTCGCAGGATGCACTGCTGGCGCTGGGACGCGAGCATCCGTCGAATTCCGCCGAGGAGTTCTGCATGACGGTGCTCGGACTGAAACTTTCCCGTCGAGCAAACGCCGTCTCGGCGTTGCACGGCGAGGTATCGCGGGCGATGTGGACCGGGCTATATCCGGGCCGCGCCGAAGACGCCGTTCCGATCGGGCACATCACCAACGGCGTGCACGTCCCCACGTGGCTCGCGCCGCAGATGTTCCGTCTCTACGACCGGCATCTCGGCGCCGGATGGCACGAACACGGCAGCGAGGCGCGCATCTGGGAAGGAATCGAAGGCGTGGACGACGGCGAGCTTTGGGAAACGCACCTGAGCCTGAAGGCGAGACTCCTGGAATTCGTCCGCCGCCGCGCGATCCAGCAAGCCGAACTCCGCGGGGAACCGACCGAAGTCCTCGAAGCGCTCGAGCGAATTCTGAGCCTCGACGCCCTCACGATCGGGTTTGCGCGCCGCTTCGCCACGTACAAGCGCGCGAACATGATCCTGACGGACATGGACAAATTGATCTCGATCATGAACGACGCGAAGCGGCCCGTGCAGTTCGTCTTCGCCGGAAAATCTCATCCGCTGGACGACCCGGGCAAGCGCGTGCTGCAACAGATCGCGCAGTTGGCGCGCGATCCAAAGTTCCGCGACAAATTGGTATTCATCGAAGACTACGACATCGACGTCGGACGCCACTTCGTGCAGGGCGTGGACGCCTGGCTGAACAATCCGCGACGCCCGTTGGAGGCTTCCGGCACAAGCGGCCAGAAGGTCGTCTTGAATGGCGGCCTCAATCTTTCGGTCCTGGACGGATGGTGGGCCGAGGCATACGACGGATTGAACGGCTTCGCGATCGGCAACGGCAGGACGCACACCGACGTCAACGTTCACGACGCGAGGGACGCCGAGGACCTGTATCGCGTCCTGCGAGAAGAGGTGGTTCCGCTCTACTACCAGCGCGACCGTGACGGTCTGCCGCGCGGCTGGATCAAGCGCATGAAGCGGACCATTCGGACCCTCGGCTGGCGGTTCAACGCCGACCGCATGGTGATGGACTACACGCGGCAATGTTACATCCCGGCCGCGGGCGGCACGTCCAGCGACATGACGACCACCCTGTAGCCCCCTGCTCCCGGCCTCGCAATCCGCGGCCACGGCACGGTTTGCGCCACAATACCTTCATCGCCACGCCGTCCAATACGGGCGTCGCGCCCTCAGAAGGCTTCCGCTATAATTGGCAGACCATGATTCGCTCAAGCAGGTAGGATGGCATCGTTCCCTTCAGCCCCTTCGGGACGTGAGGCGCAGCGCGCCGAGCGGTCCGAGCGAACCACCCCGACAGGTCAAACTGGCCCCAAGAAAGCGGCCTGGAAGATGCTGCCGGACGTGTGGGCGCTCATCAAGCCGCGGCGCGGCATCCTGGCCGTCGGCTTCGTGCTGATGGCGATCAACCGGCTTTCGGGGCTCGTGCTGCCGGCATCGTCCAAGTACCTTCTCGACGACGTTATCCTCAAGAGGCAGGTCCATCTGCTGACGCCGATCGTCCTCATCGTGGTCGGCGCGACCGTGGTTCAAGCGATTACTTCCTACTCGATCACGCAGCTGCTTTCGAAGTCCTCGCAAAAAATGATCACGGACCTGCGAATTCAGGTGCAGGAGCACATCGGCCATCTGCCGGTCTCCTACTACGATGCCAACCGGAGCGGCGCGCTCGTTTCGCGGATCATGAGTGACGTGGAAGGCATCCGGAACCTCATCGGCACCGGCCTGGTGGATTTCGCCGGCGGAATCATGACGGCTCTGCTCGCGCTCGGCTACCTGCTGCGCGCCAGCACCCTGATGACCGCGACAGCGGCGCTATTCCTGGTCATCTTTGCGGTCAGCCTGAGCCGCGCATTCAAGACGATTCGCCCGATCTATCGCGCCCGGCCCAAGATTAACGCGGAGGTGACAGGCCGCCTGACGGAGTCTCTCGGCGGCGTACGCGTGGTGAAGGGCTACCACGCGGAGGACCGCGAGTCCGCCGTCTTTCGGAGTGGCGTGCAACGGCTGCTCGACAACGTGCTCGAGACGTTGACCATGACTTCTCTCATGAGCGCCTCCGCGACGGTGCTGATGGGCATCGTCAGCGCCTCCGTGATGTTCCTGGGCGCAAAGACGATCCTGGCTGGCCGGATGTCGCCCGGCGACTTCATTTCCTATCTGGCGTTTCTCGCGATGCTGATTGCCCCGGTGGCGCAAGTGGTGAGCATCGGTCCTTTGATGACGGAGGCGCTGGCAGGCCTCGAGCGCACGCGCGAGGTGCTCAACGAGAATCCGGAAGATCAGGATCCGCAGCGGACGACCAAGATTGATCGCATTGAAGGCCACGTCGTCTTCGAAAACGTGAGTTTCTCCTATGATCCCGGCAAGCCGGTCCTGCACGATGTTTCGTTCGAATCGGCTCCCGACACGGTGACCGCGTTCGTTGGCCGCTCCGGCGCCGGCAAGTCGACGATCATCGGCCTGATCGCCGCGTTTTACACGCCGGCGTCGGGGCGAGTGCTCGTGGATGGCATCGATCTCGCGACGGTTCGCCTCGATTCCTATCGGACGCAATTGGGAGTCGTTCTGCAGGAAACCTTTCTTTTCGACGGCACGATCCGCGAAAACGTGGCTTTCGCGCGGCCCAACGCGACCGAGGAAGAAATCATGGCCGCTTGCCGCATCGCGCGCGTGGAGGAATTCGCGGAAGGATTCGAGAAGAAGTACGACACCGTGGTCGGCGAGCGCGGCGTAAAACTCTCCGGCGGCCAAAAGCAGCGGGTGTCGATCGCGCGGGCGATACTGGCCGATCCGCGCATTCTGATTCTCGACGAAGCGACGTCGAGCCTCGACTCCGAATCCGAATCCCTCATCCAAGAGGGGCTGCGCTACCTGATGCGCGGGCGCACGACGTTCGTGATCGCCCATCGACTTTCAACGATTCTTCGAGCCGACCAGATTCTGGTGATTGAGGCGGGCCGCGTCGTGGAGCACGGTACTCATCAAACTCTGCTGGCCGCTGGCGGGCGCTATTACGATCTTTATACGAAGCAGCACGGAATCGAAGCGAATCTCTTCCTCGCCCCAGGCGAAGGAGACACCGACGCCGAGCAGGCGCAGAGCGCCGGCGGTGAGAGCGGGCAGCAGGATCCACGAAGCGCCGCGCTGCCGGAAGCGATTCAAATGATTCGCGGGCGAAGAACCTGATCTTCGAGCCTTCCACCGCAGCAACCGAAGTAGAATCGAGAACGGAAAAGGGGAGATGTCAGAAGTAACGATCGAAGTTTCCGGCAGTATGGCGTCTACCGATGGTCTGCCGGCAGACAGACGCCGGTGGGCAATGCTCACCTACTGCATCGGGCTATCGATGTCCGTGCTCGACGGCAATATCGCCAACACGGCCCTGCCCGGCATCGCGACACAGCTCCACGCAAACCCCGCGGTATCGATTTGGGTGGTCAATGCGTTCCTGCTGGCCGTCGCCGTCTGCGTGGTTCCTCTCTCCTCCTTGGTGGACATCATCGGGTACAAACGCGTCTTTCAGACGGGCCTCGCGCTCTTCACAGTCGCATCGGTCGGTTGCTCGCTGCCTCACTCCTTGAACACGCTGATTCTCGCGCGTGCCTTCCAAGGCGTGGGCGCAGCCTGCATCTGGAGCACGTCCGCGGCGGTGATGCGCTATACGTATCCGCGCGCCCTGCTCGGCAAAGGCATCGGAGTCGGCGGCATGGTTGTGTTTACGTCGGCGGCTGCCGGGCCGAGCATCGCATCAGCCATTCTGTCCGTCGCTTCGTGGCACTGGCTTTTCGCCATCAACATTCCGTTCGGCTTGATATCGCTGAGCATGTCCCAGAAGTTCCTGGCGCCCGCGGAAGGGACGCGCCACCGGTTCGATGGGTGGAGCGCGATTCTGAACGCGGTGAGCGTCACCTGTCTGGTGCGCGGCATCGACGGCGTCGGCTATGCGCAGGGCTTCTCGTTTTGGGGAGATTTGCTCCTCGGCGCGGAGTTCGTGGGGGCCGCAGTTTTCTCAGTGCTGCTGGTGAAAAGGCAGATGCACCTGGATATCCCGATGCTCGCGATCGATCTATTCAAGCGGCCCATCTTTGCGCTATCGGTGGGGGCCTCGCTAGCCACCTTCATCGGCCAAGGCATCGCGATCGTGGTTCTGCCCTTCTACTTCATCGACGGTCTCGGATTCTCGCAGGTGTGGGCTGGGATTCTGCTGACTCCCTTGCCGCTCGCCGGCGGAATCATGTCTCACATTTCCGGAAGGCTGGCGGATCGCCATCCAATTCACGTTTTGGGAACCGCCGGCATGGCGGGTATGTTCTGCGGCCTGGTCCTCTTGGCCACTTTGCCGGCGCACCCGACTACTTTTCAAATTGTGTGGCGGGCCGCTCTAGCCGGCTCTGGATTCGGATTCTTCGGCGCGCCGAACAACCGCGCGATGGTGGCCAGCGCGCCTCGCGAACGCAGCGGCGGAGCAGGCGGCATCAGCACGATGTCTCGCCTGTTGGGCCAATCGATCGGCGTATCCGTGGTCGCCGTGATCTTCACTCTGACGGCGCACGGCAATGTGACGCTGTTCGGGGCGAAAGTGGCGTTGGTATTTGGAGCGGCGTGCTGCGTGGTGTCCGGATTGATTTCGGGCGCGCGACAGCCGCACCTGGTGCCCGAGTAACTAAGGTCGCTTCCTCTGGAGTTTGTGGTAGCCGTATTCCTTGCGGGCTTCCGAAAGCCGCTTGCCGGCGCGCACGCTTTTCCGGATGGCTTCCTCGGCCGCGTCGATCTCCTCGGAGACAGCCAGCACTTCCGTTTCGTGTTCCTGCGGTATCACGACCACGCCGTCCGCGTCTCCGCGCAGGATGTCTCCCGGCGCGACGCGCGCGTCCCCGATGTCGATCGAGATCTGCGTCGCTTCGAGCTGCACCCGGTCCTTGCCGGTGCGCATCGAGTAGCTGCGGCTGTAGACGGGATAGCCGAGCTGCACGCAAAGCGCGGTGTCGCGGCAGGCGCCGTCGATCACCGTACCCGCGATTCCCCGCCGGTGCGCGATTTCCGTGAGGATGTCGCCCCAAACAGTCGCATTCTCGCGGCCGCCATTGTCGATCACGATCACCGCGCCCGGCGGAACGTCGTCGATATAGTCGCCCACGGTGCCCGCGGGCTTCCCAATGGGGCCATACAGCATGGTGAATGCGCGTCCGGCGAGCCGGAACTTCGGATCGCGCGGCTTGATATTGAGGCACTGGCCGGGGATTCCGAGCCTGTCGAGCGCGTCGCTGATGGTCGAGGTGTCGAGCTTGCCGGCGCGTTCGACGAGCGGATCCTGTTTTGGCAAGGAAGTTGTCCTCAGGTCTTCAGCATGCTTTCGTAATCCGCGCCCATGACTTCGGTGATCCGCTTGCCTTCGCGCAAGGCATTTGCCATGGCCGCTTCGCGCGCGAACACGCCTTCCGCGGCGGCGAGAACGGGCTCGATGTTTTCCGCGGCGATGAAGACCACGCCGCTGCCGTCCGCGATCGCATAGTCACCGGGTTTTACGTGAACTCCCCGAATCGTGATCGGCCCTCCCGTGGCCAGCTCCACGATTCGGCCTCGCGCGGTGAGAGTGGTGACTTCCGTCCCGAAGACCGGGAAATCCAACTGCCGCGATTCGTCGATGTCGCGGACGGGGCCATCGGCGATCGCGCCGGCTACGCCGCGCAGTTTCGCGCCGAGACTCAAGATTCCGCCCCAGCTCGCGGCGTTCACTCCGCTGCGCTGCTCCACCACGATGATGTCGCCCGGCTGAGCGGCCTCGATCGCCGTGGTGCTGACGTGACGCGGTTTGCCCGGCGGCGGCTCGCCCACACCAAGCTTCACTGTCAGAATCCGCCCGGCGATACGCCGCGAAGCCGATAGCTGCGTAATTCCGCTGGCGGCACCCGCGAGCGAAAGTTTGTCGAGAGCGTCAGAAACGGCGCAGCTATCCAGCCGTTTCAGGCGCTCAACCGACCCGTTTCCCGTCGCGCTCATCCGTTCTCCGCCCTATTGCCAATACACGAAACCCATCGCACTGCCGGTGCCTGCCTCGGTGCGATAGCACGGCACGTAGTCCACCAGATTCATTTTCTTTGCCAGCGCGTTCATGCCTACTGAAAGCGGAATCCAGTTCCGAATCTCGCACGTGTTGCCCAACAGATGGCTCTCCGGAATCGCGGCGAGTGCGGCTTCATCCTGCGACTGCATCGCCTTGAGAACGCGCTGGTCCAGATCCTCGTCGATGACGAAGTGAGTGAGTCCGCCGGATGCGAACACGGCGACTTTTGCGTCTTCTTTCCAGCTTTCGATGGCCTTGATCAGCGCGCGGCCGAATTTCAGGCAACGCGAGACCCGCGGCAGATTGTGCGGAACGCCCGCGTTCAGAAATACCGGCACGCTGGGAGGTGGTGCGTCCACCATGATGCGGCGGTAAAGAAATCCGAAGGCATGCGGAATGCCATGCTCGTGGCCGTTCACCTTCGGAAGCCTGGAAGACTCGGAGACGTCGAACTCCTGCTCCAGCAGCGAGCTCAGAATCTGCAGCGCAAACTCGGTTTGACCGGAGTAGACGGCTCCGCCGGGCGGGCAGTGGCCGATTTCGGCGACGGCGATTCCCGGCGGCATTTTGGCTTTCGCCTCTTCCGTCTCAGGAATGTTTTCGATCTTGGCGCCCGTGTATACGAGAAACGCAGGCGTATTCTCGTCGGTAAAAAGCTCGCGCTGGTCGTTGCCGATGATGACCACCGCATCCGGCTTCACCTCGGCGAACTTCGCTGCCAGCTTGTCGAGCGCGCGCTGGCACGCATCGTAGCGCTTCTGCCGCTCCTCCATCGTGATCGCGGACGCGAAGCCCGGCCGTCGCGCCGCCAGCAGCGACTCGAAATCGTAGGGCTGCCCGCGATAGTAATGCTTCGAATTCTTGCGGTCCGCCTCGGCGCGCAGATGCCACATGTCCGGCGGCGTCGAAAGCATGGGCCCGTGCGATGAGCCGACGCCAAGCACTACCTTCGCCATGATCGTCTCCTCCGTGTTCCGCCCGGACTCAAACGAATTCTAACCCCATACTCGTCGGACCGTCTCGACCACAAGCCGCATCTTCGCCCACTGGTCTTCTTCCGTCAGCAGATTCCCTTCGAGGGTCGATGCGAAGCCGCACTGCGGGCTCAGCGCCAGATTCTCCAGCGGCACGTATTTCGCCGCTTCGTGAATGCGCCGGACGATTGCGTCACCGTCTTCCAGCTTCGCCACTTTCGAGCTGATCAATCCCAGTACGACGATCTTGTTTTTCGGCACGAAGCGCAGCGGGGCGAACGTGCCGGAGCGCGCGTCTTCGTATTCCAGCAGAAACCGGTCCACGTCCATCGTCGAAAACATTTTCTCGGCGATGGGATCGTAGCCCCCTTCGGCGTACCAGTGGCTCCGGCTGTTGCCGCGGCAAAGGTGAATGGCGAGCACGATCCCGGGGCGCCGCGCCGCCGCGAAGCACGCGTTATCCGCGTTAATCGCGTCGTCCAGAGCCGTGTCCGGCTCGACTTTCATGTTCGTCCGGATCCACTCCCGCCATTTCGGGTCCATGTAGTAGCTGTAGCGCGGCGCATCGATCTGGATGTATTTCACGCCCTCTGCCGCAAGCGTGGCCATCTCCTTCCGGACGATCTCCACGATGTGCCAGAGCAGCGCAGAGTGGTCTTTGTACACCTTGTCCGTCGCGCCCCACTTGAACATGATCGCTGGAAACTGCGTGGCGCTCGGCAGCGTCATCTTGATCGCGCCGGGGCTGTGCTGCTTCAGGTACGGCAGCTCGTGGCCGGTCAGAGGCTTCACCTGCCGCAGGCGTTCGACCACGATTCCGCGCACCGGCCCCATGCGCTGGTCGGGAGGCCGCTGGTCAGCCTGCTGCGCCTTCCACGTTCGCGCCAGGCCTTCGCTGTAGTCGACTCCTTCGATGGCTTCGGTGAAGTCGCCCATGAAATTCGAGCGGCGAAATTCCCCGTCGGTGAAGATGTCGAACCCGAGATCCTTTTGCTTCGCCAGCACGCGCGAAATCGCGCGGTCCTCGATCTCTCTCAAACAGTTGTGATTGGGAGAGTCGGGCCGGCGCGCCTCAATGATCTCCGGCGGCCGGAGAAAGCTGCCGATATGGTCGGCCCGGTACGGTAGTGACATTCTGCGGTTCTCTTTCTCGACGGGCGAAATCGTGCGGTCAGCTTGCCGTCTTCGCTTCCAGGTTGAGCCGGAAGAGCTTCTTCGCGTTGTCTTCGAGGATGAGTTTCTTGTCCGCGGCGCTCAGCCAATTGAAACCGTCGATGTAGACCTTCACATCATCCATCCACTTCCCGGTTTTCGGGTCCTTGGCCGTGCCCACGCCGGGACGTTCCGTCCCGAAGACGCAGCGATCCGCGCCCACCGTCTTGATCAGCAGTTCGCAAGCCAGAGGCGTGTACAGCACCGTATCGTAGTAGAGCTTCCGGAGGTTTTCCATGAAGTTGCTTTGCCCGCCGCGCCGCAGCGTGGGTGCCAGGAAACGCCCCGCGTGATACGGAACCGCGCCGCCACCGTGCGAGCAGACGATCTTCAGCTTCGGAAAATCCTGAAAGACGCGCGAGTTCACCAGCGAAATCACCGAGATCGTCTCTTCGTTGATGAAGTGCGTGGAGTAGCTGTGCCGCACGGAGCGACAGCCGGCACCGTGAATGTAGCCGGGCACGTCCAGCTCCACGAGCTTTTCGTACAGCGCATACCACGATTCGTCGCCCATTCCCGGCGTATCGTAATTGGAAGCTTCACTCGGATCCGGATTGATCAGGCAGCCGACGAAACCGAACTCCTTCACGCAGCGCTCGAGTTCCGGAATGCAGTTCTTGGGATTGACGCCCGGCGCCTGCGGCAGCCCGCACACGCCTCTGAAGACATTCGGGAAAAGCCGGCACTGCTGCGCTACGAGGTTGTTGCACTCTTCGATGAACCACTGCGAAACCTTCGCGGGCTTTTCCGCGTGCATCATCTGGTACGGACGCGGCGAGAGAAGCTGCACGTCCGTGCCGACTTCCTTCAAAAGATCGAGATGTGATTTTCCCGTTTCGAACGTGGGCTGGCTCAGAAACGCGATCATCTCGTCGTCGCTGATCGCCACTTTTCCGCGCCCGTGCGAACCGCGATGCGAAAGAATGTTGGCTTTGTAGACGTACAGCGAATCCGGCGCCGTCAAATGCCCATGAACGTCGATTACCATTGCCGTCCACCCCCATGAAAAAACATTGTATGGCTGTTCTTATCTCTCCGAACGCGCTCGATGTCAATTCATTCTGGCCAGTCGCTTTGAGTTTGCGCGTGGACGTGTTATAGACGCGGAACCGTTCGCCACATGTCGGGGATGTGACGGACCACCGGAGGAGCGATGGCAGTTTCGAGTGCCGCCCCGGCACCAGACGGTGCCAAAACGAAGCGAACCGGCCTGGCTGCTTTTTACGCCCTCGTAATGCTCACGCTCATCTATTCGCTCAATTTCCTCGATCGCACGGTCATCACGATCCTGATCGACCCCATCAAGCACGACTACCATCTCTCCGATAAAGTGATGGGTTTCATCTCCGGCTTCGGCTTCGTCATTTTCTATTCGATCCTGGCCGCGCCCGTGGCGCGCTGGGCCGATCGTGGCAATCGCCGCTCGATCATCACGTGGGGCCTCGTGATCTGGAGCGGCATGACGGCGCTCGCAGGCGTCGCTCAGAACGCGCTGCAGCTCACGCTTTCCCGGTTTGGCGTCGGAATCGGCGAAGCGGCCGGCACGGCGCCCTCCGCTTCGATGATCTCGGACCTCTTTCCCAGCGCGCGGCGTTCCACGGCGATGGCCGTGTACCAGCTTGGTCCCGTATTCGGCGGCTCGCTCGGCGCTTTCATCGGCGGTGCCGTGAATCACCATTACGGCTGGCACCACGCGTTTCTCGCCGCAGGCCTTCCCGGCTTGCTCGTGGCCGTGATTTTTCGTTTCACAGTCAGGGAGCCCGCTCGCGGCGTCAGCGAAACTCGGCGAGTGGATACGCGACAGCAGGCGATCCCGCAGACGCTGGAATTCATCGCCGGCCAAAAGTGCTACATAGTCCTGCTAGCCGGAATGTGCTTCACGACGTTCACACAATTCGGCTTCGGCAACTGGACTGCGCCTTTCCTCGGCAGGATCCACGCTCTGAACAGCGCCCAGATTGGCGAATACATCGGCACCGTTCGATTGCTGGCCGGCCTTGGCGGCACGTTGATCGGCGGCTACCTGTCGGATTGGGCGGGCCGCCGGGATGTGCGCTGGAAGATCTACGTCTCGGCGATCTGTTCGCTTCTCGCGTGTCCCGGAGTGCTTCTCTTTGCGCTGTCGAAGAGCCTGTTCTGGTGCATCGTCGGATTCGCTGTCGTTTCGGCCGCGTCGCCGGTGCACGTGGGTCCAATCGTCGCCGTGTCGCATTCGGTCGTAAAGGTGGGCATGCGCGCGTTTGCAACCTCGGTGATCTACCTCGTGTCGGAACTGGTCGGGCTTGGCCTCGGGCCCTATCTGATTGGCGTGTTCAACGATCATTACAATCAGCGTTTCGGTGTGGAGGTGATCCGCTATTCGCTCTCCGCTGCGGCCTTCACCACGTTGATCGGCGGGCTGCTCTTCGTCCTCGCGGCGCGCTGGCTGGTATCCGACATGGCTCGCACCGTCGAAGAGTGAAATCGTGCTTCGGCAAAACGCGGGACACGCGATAGAATTGCTGTTTGCACGTTGCGCGTGCTAAATTGCCCGGTCGCTTGGGCCAATAGCGTCTGACTGTGTGCGGGGGGAAATGGTAGATAAGACTCTCAAAACATGTGAGGAAGCCGTCGCCGGTGTATTCGACGGTGCAACGATTCTGCTGGGCGGATTTGGTGATCCCGGTTTGCCGGGTCAAATCCTGGAAGCACTCCGGTCGCAAGGGGCGAAGAATCTTACGATTGTCCATAATGGAGCGGGCGGCGGCACGCACTCGCTCGGCGGCCTGATTCACGATGGCAAGGTGAAAAAGCTGATCGCGTCCTTCCCGAGCAACCCCGGCAATCAGTCATTCCAGGAAAGATACCTCAAGGGCGAAGTCGAGCTTGAACTCGTCCCGCAAGGCACGCTGGCGGAACGAATTCGCGCGGCCGGCGCTGGCCTGGGCGGATTCTTCACGCCTACGGGAGCGGGCACCGATCTGGCGGCGGGCAAGGAAAGCCGCACGATCGACGGCCGGGATATGATCTTCGAAAAACCGCTCCGCGCTGATTTCGCGTTCGTGCGCGCGCACAAAGGTGATCGCCTCGGCAACCTCAACTACCGCATGGCCATGCGGAACTTCAACGTCCCGATGGCCACGGCCGCCAAGTTCGTAGTCGCCGAAGTCGACGAGCTCGTGCCGCCCGGCGGGATCGGCCCCGAGGATGTGCACACACCGGGCATCTTCGTCGATCACGTCGTGCAGGTCGTGCGCCACCCGGAGTATCTGAAAATCACCACGGAGGGAAGGTAGGAATGTCGCTCACACGAGAAGGTATCGCGTATCGCGTAGCGTGCGATTTGCCAAACGGCGCCTACGTCAATCTCGGGATCGGCATCCCGACCCTGGTTTCAAGCTTCATCGGTCCTGACAAAGAAGTCTTCTTTCACAGCGAAAACGGAATCCTGGGTATGGGACCGATCGCCAAACCCGGCACGGAAGATCCCGACCTGATCAACGCCGGAAAACAGTATGTGACGGTGCTGCCGGGCGCCAGCTTCTTCGACCATCCAACTTCGTTCTCGATGATTCGCGGCGGCCATATCGACTACGCCGTGCTCGGCGCCCTGGAAGTGGCGGCGAACGGTGATCTGGCCAACTGGCGGACACCGGGCGAAAAAGTTCCCGGCGTCGGCGGCGCGATGGATCTCGCGTTCGGCGCGCAGAACGTGATCGTTACGATGACGCACGTAACGAACAAGGGCAAACCGAAAATCCTCAGTAAGTGCACGCTTCCGCTCACCGCTCCGCGCTGCGTGAAGCACATCTTCACCGACATGGCGGTGATCGACGTGACGCCGGAGGGGCTCGTCCTGCGGGAGTTCGCGCCAGGCCTCGATCCCAAGGCCGTGCAGGCGCAGACGGAAGCGCCCCTGCGCGTCCCGGCCAGCTGCAGGGAAATGAGCGTCCCCGCCAACTTCCAGCAGACGGCGCAACCCGTTCGCTGAACTGGCAAAGGTCTGAAAGTGCTCAAAGCCATCGACATGCACGCGCACATCCAGACTGGTGAGCGCGCCAAACAGGGCTGGGCTGCGGTCGCCAAGGCCGGAATGCCGATGAACACCGGCAAGTGGCGCTCCGATCCCGATGGTATGGCCGAGATGTATCAGAGCCTCGAAATGATGGCCGTCATCTTCGACGTGGACGGCGAAACTCGCAGCGGCGTGAAGATGGACAACGGGGAGACCGCCGCGTGGATGAAAAAATACCCGCAAACGTTCATCGGCTTCGGCAGCGTGGACCCGTGGAAAGGCAAGATTGCCGTCAACGAAGTGAGGCGCTGCGCGGACATGGGCTTGCGCGGCATGAAATTTCAGCAGGCCGCGCAGGGCTTCAATCCCAACGAAGAGCGTTTCTTCCCCATTTACGAAGAGATCGTGAAGTTGAATCTGCCCGTGATTTTTCATACGGGGACCACGGCCGTCGCAGCTGGCTCTCCCGGCGGAAAAGGCATCACGCTCGAATACTGCAAGCCGATTCCCTACATTGACAATCTGGCCGCGTGGTATCCGGAAATGCGCATCATCATGGCTCATCCGGCATGGCCGTGGCACGATGACCAGCTCGCCGTGCTGCGCCACAAAGGGAACGCCTACATGGACCTCTCCGGCTGGGCGCCGAAATACTGGCCGGAGTCCACGGTCCACAACATCAATACGCTCGTGCAGGACAAGGCGTTCTTTGGCACTGACTTTCCGATGATGACGCCCGAGCGCTGGTTTGAGGAATTCGCACAGCTTCCGCTGAAAGACACCGTTCGGCCGAAGATTCTGCTCCACAACGCCGCGAAGTTTCTCGGCATCGAAGTGCCCTCCGCCCAAACCGCCCGCTGAGCGCGACCTTAAAAGCGCGATCGCCCGCGCCGGTTGCTTTTTCGTCTCCCTGTGTTGTTGACTAGATGAGAGGACGATGCAGGACAGTGTCCTCTTCACAGGCAAGCCTGGTCCATGAAATTTCGCGTACTCGCTCTCGACTACGACGGAACGATCGCAAAGGACGGCGCGCTCGATCCGGAAGTCCGAAAGGCCGTCGCCGGAGCGCGCGCCCGCGGCATTGTCGTGGCTCTCGTCACCGGCCGCATTCTCTCCGACGTGAAGCAGCTCCTCGGGAACGATCGGCTTTTCGACGTGGTTGTCGCCGAAAACGGAGCCGTGCTTTCGTTCCCCGCTGGACAAGACCGTTTGATCGGGTCGCCTCCGCCGCCAGCCTTCGTCGAAGAACTTCGGCGCCGCCAAATCGAGGTGCGTGTCGGTCAGTGCGTCGTTGAATCCGACGCCAGCCTCGCGCCGCGGATTCTCGAAGTCATTCGGCAGCTCGAACTTCCCCTGCTGCTGCTGTTCAACCGCGGCCGCCTGATGGTTCTGCCGCAGGGCGTGAGCAAAGGAATCGGATTGCGCACCGCCCTCGCCACGCTGCGGCTATCGATCCACAACGCGATTGGCATCGGAGACGCGGAGAACGACCACGACTTGCTCAGCACATGCGAATTGGGCGTCGCTGTCTCATGGGGAAGCCCGGCGCTCAAGACGCAGGCGGACGAAGTGCTGGAAGGTGCCGGACCAGCGGCAGTGGCCGGATACGTCCGCCGAGTCGCCGAAGAATTGCGCTTGCCGCCCGAAAGAATGGGGCGATATCGCCTGCACCTCGGCACAGACGAACAGGGCGGGCCGGTCGCCGTGGCGGTGCGCGGGCGCAACGTGCTCATCGCCGGCGAGATGCAATCCGGCAAATCGTGGGTCGCCGGACTCGCCTGCGAACAGTTGATCCTGCAAGGCTATTCGATCTGCGTCATCGACCCGGAGGGCGACTACCGCACGCTTGAATCGCTGCCCGGAGTGGTCGTATTCGACGGCGATCAGTCACCGCCCCAGTTGCCCGATATCGCGCGAGCCCTGCGGCATCCCGACATGAGCGTGGTCGTCGATCTTTCGCACGTGGCCTACGCCGAGAAGGTGAAATACCTGTACACGCTGCTGCCGATGCTGGCTGCGCTCCGGCGGACGACCGGCCTGCCGCACCGAATCATCCTCGACGAAGCGCATTACTTTCTGCACGAACCCAACATTCGCGATCTGCTCGATCTCAACCTCGGCGCGTATACGCTCGTGACCTACCATCTCTCCGGACTCCACTCCGAAGTGCGCAAAGCCATCGAAGCGATCGTGGTGAAGCGAATCACGGATCCAAGCGAGGTGAAGGCGCTGATCGCCATGGCTGGACATCCAAGCCTGGAGCCCGAATGGAAGGACCTGCTTAGCCAGATGCCCATCAACCAGGCGGCGATCCTGCCGCGCTCCGAAGAGGCGCACGGCAAACTTCGGCGATTCGAGCTGTTGCCTCGAATGACTTCTCATGTCCGCCACAAGGCAAAGTACCTCGATATTCAGCTTGTTCGCGACCAGGCCTTCGTATTTACGGACAACGGCAAGCCCATTGGTCCTCCGGTTAGAGCGCTAAAGGACTTCCTTGTGCCGCTCACGACCCTTCCGACGGCCGTGATTGCGGGACACGCGCGGCGCGGCGATTTCTCGCGATGGTTCGCGAGCGTGTTCCACGATCATCTGCTGGCTGCGGACGTGGAGAGAATCGAGAACCGCTGCAGAGCGGGACACACCGAGGACCTCTCCAAGCGGCTGATGCGTGCCATCGAAGAGCGCTACGATTTCTCTCCGGAAAGATCCGCAGAAGACGTGACCTGAACTTTCCTCGTCGCTTCCGCAGTGCGTATCGGGCCAGCCCTCGCGGCCCTATGCCGGGACATTCCCGGGCAACGTCTGCTCGGCTCGGGGCTTGCGGTCGGTGTAGTGGATCACTCGATCGTAGGCGTCCTTGATCAAATCGTTGAGCGGTAGAACCGTGCCGTTGATGCGCTGCTCCTCGAGCAGGTTCAGATCGAGGTCGGCAATCAACATCTGTTCCTGATTCACGTTCCCTTCCGCCGCGATGCCGTCCCGGGCGAAGAAGTAATCCGAAGGCGTCATGATCGCCGCCTGCCCATAGTGCGTGGCCATCGACGGCACATCCGGGAGATTGCCGACGGTGCTCGCCATCGCGACATAGATCTGGTTTTCGCTCGCGCGCGCTTGCGAACTGTAGCGGACCCGGCACAGTCCCTGACGTTCGTCCGTGCACGACGGCACGAACAAAACTTGCGCGCCGTTCTCCGCCAGCACGCGCGCAGCCTCAGGAAACTCGACGTCGTAGCACACCAGGATCGCGATATTGCCGAAGTCAGTGTGATAGACGTAGAAACCGTGACCGCGGCTCATCTGATAGGACGCCTTCTCCGTCCCGGTCAAGTGCACCTTCTTCTGCCGGAAGATTCGTCCATGCGGCGTGAAGAGATGCGCGGCGTTGAAGAGTTGCCCTTCCTGAATCACCGGATGTGTTCCGGCGATGATGTAGAGGCCGCTCTCGGTTGCGAGCCTTCGGAACAGAACCTCATAGTCCGGCGCGAGTTGCGCAAGCCGGCGCACAGCCTTCGCTCCCGAAGGTTCTCGCAGGTAGCTCAGCAGCTGCATGCTGAAGTATTCGGGAAAGAGCACAAAGTGGCTGCGATATTCGCGGGCGCTGCGCACGAAGAACTCGACTTGCGTCGCGAACTCCTCGAAACGTGAAATCGGCCGCAACAAATATTGCATCGCAGCGACGCGAATTCGGGATGGATGCGCCGGTTGTCCCACAGCGGACTCTCCTGCCTCCTCCGCTTCCTCGGCGGCTGCCGATTGCAGGCTCACGCTGGTTACGTACTCGGGATTCAGCCACTCCAGCAGCGTCGCGAAGTCTCGCGACTCCCGGTCCTCCAGATACTCCGGTACCACATCCAGCACAACTAATCCGTTCGCGAGCTGAAAACTGAGCGTTGGATCTTTTCGTCTGCCTGCTACAACCTCGGCCACATACTCTTCGGGACTCAGCTCATGGGACAGCTGCTCGTAACCCGGAATCCTGCCTCCCGTCAGGATTCGCTTTAGTCCCCGCTGCCGGACCATCTGCTTGCGCGCCTCGTAAAAGAGCGAGCCGACTCCCATTCGTCGAGCCGCCGGATCAACACACATGTCCGCGCCATAAAGCGTCTTGCCGAGCGGATTGTGCGTGCTGAAAGTTCCCTGCCCCGTGATCGCGGACCATCGCGCGGATTCCGCGTAATCGTCCCAATCAATGATGAGAGAGCTGGCCGAGCCGACCACCTTCTCCGACGCATCCACCGCGACAAGCTGTCCCTCTGGAAACACTTCGATATGGGAGGAGAGTTCCTCGGGCGACCAGCATATCCACGTTGGATAGACCATCTGCTGCAAAGCGACGACGGCGGAGATATCCGCCTTTGTCATCGGCCGGATGCGAATCGAAACCGCCTTTGCGCCGTCGCTCATCGAGAACTCCTGGCTACAGGCTCATTCTCAAGCAATTAGCGCAGATTATGCCGTGACCAGCGTCACTCCGTCGAGTGCGCTGGTCTCCGCGATTCCTTTCTGATATAGGCGTTTTTCCCGAGCCGGCTGGAGCGATGATGACCGAAGCTTCGTGACTCGCCTGGCTCATCCGAGCCAATGCACTTCGGGGGCGATTCGTCCGTGCGGATCCGGCCATTGTTTGGGATAGCCCAGCAGTAGGGGCGCAACAATTTCGAAACGCTCCGGCAAACCGAACTCGCGTTTCGTGGCGGGCAGATTCAGCCAAGGCCGCGCAAACCCAATCCAGCAGGTGCCCAACCCTTCTCCGCGGGCGGCCAGCATCAGATTCTGGGCGGCCAGGCAGCAGTCCTCCACCGGCTGAAAGTCGGAGGATTTCGCAAGAACCATCACCAGAGCCGGCGCGTTGTAGAACAGCAGCCGCTCCTTGTCCTCCAGGATTTGTCGCATGCGCGCGCTCTCGGCGGTTCGTGCAAAAGGAGTGTGTTGGAAGTTCTCCAGCAGCCAACTTTTCGCGCGCCTGCCGCACTCCTCAATTCGCGTGCGCCCGAGCATGACCGCAAACGCCCAGGGCTGCAGGTTCATTGCACTCGGCGCCTGGATCGCCGCGTTGATCAAGTCCTCGACCGCGGATCGTTCCACCGGCCGATCGAGGTAGTCGCGCACGGCCCGGCGGTCTCGAATCGCTTCGACGATGTCCATGGATCGCTCCCAGTCCAAATATCCTATCGGCGGGAAGACGAATGCGCCTGAGATGGGACGGCCGGCATCAGGTGATGCGAAAACCATCCGGCGGCCATCCGGGCAACCTCTTCCAGTTTTCCCGGCTCTTCAAACAGGTGCGTGGCGCCCGGAATGATCACGAGTTCCTTTTCGGCGTGTCGGAGCCTGGCCATGGCTTGGCGATTCATTCCGATCACAGGCTCGTCATCGCCTCCCACGATCAGCAGGGTCGGCGCGCGCACGGAGTCCAGCGCATCTTCCGCGAGATCGGGCCTGCCTCCCCGCGATACGACGGCGGAAACCGCATTGGCCAGTTTAGCGGCTGCCACCAGCGCCGCCGCCGCACCCGTGCTGGCTCCGAAGTAGCCGATTTTCAGGCGCTGCAATTCCGGTTGGCTCCTCACCCATTCCGTGGCGCCGATTAGACGCTCCGCGAGCAGGCCGATGTCGAAACGAAGTTCCGCCGTGTACTCATCGACGGCCTCTTCCTCGCGTGTCAGCAGGTCGAAAAGCAAAGTGCCGATTCCATTCGCCTGAAGGGTTTCGGCCACATGGCGATTCCGCGGGCTGTGCCGGCTGCTGCCGCTGCCGTGCGCGAAGAGAACCAGTCCCGTCGCTCCGGGCGGCAGTGCGAGGGTGCCTTCCAATCTGACTTTGCCGATTTCGATCGCGACTTCCCGCTCGAGATCGGAATATCCGCTTCTTCGACTCGACTTCATCGGCCGCCTCCTACTTCGATCGTTCGGCGCGTCCCGCGGATTGCGCCTGCAGCCGCGCGATTCCTGTTCGCTGCGCCGCGCGATGGATCAAGCGGGTGACTTCCTCGTCGGGCACCTGCGAAAAATCCGCATAGAATTGACCGATGGCATAGAAGGATTCAGGCATGTGGATGCAGACCAGCTCGTCGACTTCCGGTCTCAGATGGTGGCAAGTCGAAAGTGGCGCCACGGGAATCGCCACGACGACCCTTGCGGGCTTGTGTTGCCGGAGAGCACGGATCGCGGCTCGCATGCTTGCACCCGTTGCGATGCCGTCGTCGATCAGAATTGCGATCTTCCCTTGTAGATCGAGCGGAGGCCGGTCGCCTCGAAAGACTCGCTCACGCCTTTCCAGCTCGGCGCGCACCTTGCGAGTGATCTCCTCGATCTCCTGCTTCGAGATTCCCACCGATTCGATCAACTCTTCGTCCAGCACGCGCACGCCGCCGGTCGCCACCGCCCCGAACGCCAGCTCCTCCTGCCCGGGCACCCCGAGTTTCCTCGAAAGGAAGACATCCAGCGGCACGTTCAGCTCCGTGGCTACTTCGAATGCGACCGGAACGCCGCCGCGCGGTATCCCCAGTACGATCACGTCTGCGCGGTTGGCATACGCTCGCAATCGTTCCGCCACATGCCGGCCTGCCTCCACTCGGTCTCCGAAAATCATCTTGCGCCCTTTCGGATGGTTTCTATGACGCGGCGGCCGCCACTTCCCTGCGGACGCCGCTTTTGCGCACGATTCGAACTGTACTCGCTTGCGGGCCCTTCTCTCCGGACTCCTCTGCGAAACTTACCGTGGTCCCGAGCTTGAGCCGGTTGAACGCTCGGTTCAAGACGCTGTCCCGATGAAAATACACTTCGCGCCCGTCCGATGTCGTAAGGAATCCGTACCCTTCGTTGGGCACTAGCCGGCTGACTCGCGCGATCGGCTTCGGTTCATGCGCCTTGATCCGTCCGCCCTGTCGGCGCGCGTAGTCCTGCACGCGCCGGGCGGCCGCCTTGAACGCGTCGTCAATCGCCTGTCGCAAATTCTTGTGAGGAATGCCGACCTCCAAGACCTTCGTGATCTCGCCCCTGCCGCGCTGTAGCGCCCGTCCCTTCAGAGTGGGCTGGCGTTTGATGACGATTTCGCCGCCCGGAAGGGTAAGATCGATCCGCACGCGGTACTGCGAGCCTTTCTTGTGGTGACGGTGCGGCGCGTCCACCGCGACCCGACACCCCATGATCGGCCGGTACAAGGTTTCCAGCCGGTTCGCCTGCTCCTCGATCCGCTCCTGAACAGTAGGGGACGCTTCCATGTTCCTGTATGTGACTTGTAGCGGGAGCTGCATGGTCTTCCTCCGTCAAGCCCCTGGCATTCTCCGTGCTTCGGAACCGCGCCGGAACCGTGTCGGGCCGGCACCGTTATCGCCGGGGCCACCACCTACACACACAATTCCAGATCGGAGTGGAACGCACAGTGACACCCGTCACAGGACACGGATTCGAGCCTGCGGCGGCTTTGGAGCGGTCGGCCGAGACAGATGCCAGGTGTTTGACCGATTAGTGCTGATACTTTCCGACGAGTTGCGCCTGCGCCAGGACGCGGCCCTTCATGGCGTGTTCCAAATCGCTCTTGGTCGCACCAGCATTCAGGCCCGTCTTGGAATTCAGTGCGTAGAGCTTGAAGAAGTAGCGGTGTTCGGATCCGCGCGGCGGGCAAGGTCCGTTGTAACCGATCTTCCCGAAATCGTTCCGGCCTTGCATAGCTCCGTTGCTTAGTTCGCGATCCTTTCTCACGTCTTCGGGCAGTTTACGAATGTCCGCAGGCAGATCGTAGAGAACCCAGTGAACCCACATGCCGCCGGGCGCATCGGGATCGTCTGCGATGAGTGCGAGACTTCTCGTTCCGGCGGGGGGATCGCTCCAGGCAAAGGCTGGAGAAACGTCCGGACCATCACAAGTGAATTTCTTCGGAATCGATGCGCCGTCTCGAAATGCGGTGGTCGTGAATTGAAATGCCATGATTCTTTCTCCTCGGCAGTTCGCAGAACGGAACTCTGGGCTCATCCGCCACGTTCTAACTCCGTACCGGCGGAATTTCGATTTCCTTCCTGGCTTCGCGGCCGGCCGAGAATGGCCATTGGCCGCTCGCGCCATACTCCGTCCTCCTGGTATCTCAGCGTGTAGATGTGCAGCAGGCGCCATCCTTGCTCGAGCAGCCGGTTGACGTCCTCGCGGCCGCGCGATTCGATGTTGTGCCCGATGAGCTCGACGATGTCCAACTGCCAAAGCGGCAATCCGGAGACCGCCTTCTCCACCTCAGTCGCGCCGATCTCGCTTTGTCGGGACTTTGGTTTCGCCATGTTCTCTAGATCACGCAAAACGCGTAACCGCACGAAAGACATGTTACACAGCCTGACGTTTCAGCCATCATGCCGCCACACTCCGGGCACGGCTCAACGCCCACAGGCCCCTGTTGTTCAGGCTTCCCTGCTTCCAGCACCTGTTCGCTCTTGCAGCCGTCGCGAAACACCGTGATTCCCTTGCATCCCAATTCATGCGCCAACAGGAACACCTTCTCAATGTCGCCTCGTGTCGCGGTGCGCCGCATATTGACAGTCTTGCTGACGGCGCTTTCGACGTGTCGCTGAAAGGCCGCCTGCATCCGCACGTGCCATTCCGGCTCGATATCGTGCGCCGTGACGAAAATACGGCGGACCGATTCCGGCAGCTCATTCACATCCTTCGCGCTGCCCGTCGCGAGAATTCGGTTGCGAATCTCAGCCGTGAGATAGGCCGCGGCTGCTTCTTCGAAAACCGGATGAACATGAAACTCGCGTCGCTCTTCCAGCACGTGCCGAACGAAAGAGAGCGCGAACAGCGGCTCGATCCCACTCGAACATCCCGCAATCAGGCTGATCGTTCCCGTGGGCGCGATCGTCGTGACGGCGGCGTTGCGCCGTTTGGCTCCGCGGGCGGCGAAGGAGCTTCGCGCGTAGTTCGGGAACGTGCCTCTCCGCTCGGCCAGCCCGCACGATGCCGATTTGGCCTCCTCCGCGACGAACCCCATCAACTCATCGGCCAGAGCGATCGCTCGCTGCGAATCGTAAGGAATCCCCAAGAGGAACAGCAAGTCCGCGAAGCCCATGATTCCGAGACCAATCTTGCGATTTGCAAGAGTCTGCTCTTCGATTTGCGGTAGCGGGTAATGGTTGGCATCAACCACGTCATCCAGAAATCGCACCGCCAGACGAACTACGGAGCCGAGCCGCGCGAAATCGATCTTCGAATCTCTGACGAAACGCGACGCGTTGATCGACCCGAGGTTGCACGATTCGTACGCCAGCAAAGGCTGTTCTCCGCACGGATTCGTCGCCTCGATTTCGCCGACCGCGGAAACGGGATTTTCCCTGTTGATCGCGTCGAGAAATACGATGCCCGGATCGCCCGTCTTCCACGCCGAGTCCACCATGGCGTCGAACACCTGACGCGCGTTCACGCGTCCCGCCTCCTGCCCCGTCCGCGGATTGATTAGCCCGTAGTCCGCCTTCCGCTTCACGGAATCCATGAACGATTCTGTCACCGCCACGGAAATGTTGAACGTGTGAAGCGCGCCCGGATCGCTCTTGCACGCGATGAATTCGAGAATGTCCGGATGGTCGAATCGCAGCACGCCCATGTTGGCGCCTCGGCGCGCGCCTCCCAGCCGCGTCGTCTCCGAAGCGTAGTCGTAGAGCTTCATGAAAGAGACTGGGCCACTCGACCTTCCCCGCGCGGAGCCCACCGGATCATTCCGGGGTCTCAAATGGGAAAACGAAAATCCCGTGCCGCCGCCGGTCTTTTGAATCAGTGCCATGTCGCGCAGCGTGCCGAAAATCGAGTCCATCGAATCTTCAATGGGCAGCACGAAACAGCCTGAAAGTTGCCCATTGGGAAGGCCGGCATTGACCAGCGTCGGCGAATTCGGCAGAAAATCGAGGGACTGCATCAGATCGCGAAACGAATCGGCGATCTCCCGAGTCGCTCCGGACCCGCCGTACCTGCGTTCGACGCTCGCCACGGCATTCGCGACACGCACAAACATTTCTTCCGGCGTCTCGCGCGGCTGGCCGGAGGCGTCGGTCAGCAGGATCCTCTTTCTCAGGACCTCAATCGCCAAGTCGCTCAGGTTCATCGCGTCTCTGCGCAACATAGCACAGACTCGGCGCTTGAAAGTGAGCAGCGTCACACGGCCCGATTCGCTCGGCCGCTCTGCCTCACTGGATATGGCCGCAATGCATGTAGTAGAGTACCGCCGCCGCGAGCGCAATCGAACTCCACTCGGGACTGAGCCTTGCCGCATCGAAGGATTCACGCTGACCATGGCCGCTGACGCCGCACGCACAAACTCCCAGACTCGCCGCCGGCCGAAGCCTTGGTACGCACAGTTGTGGGTGTACGTGCTCGCCGGAATGATCGTCGGCGTGCTGCTCGGGCGCTTCGATCCCAGCCTCGGCGTACGCATGCAGCCGCTTGGCGACGGCTTCATCAAGCTGATCCGCATGCTGATCGCGCCGATTATTTTTTGCACCGTCGTGCACGGAATCGCGCGCATGGTGGACCTGGCCCGCGTGGGCCGCGTGGCGCTGAAGGCTATCATCTACTTTGAAGTGCTGACCACGATCGCGCTCGTGATCGGCCTCGTCGCCGTCAACGTCTGGCAGCCCGGCGCGGGAATGAACGTGAATCTCGCGCACGTGGACACGTCCGCGGTGCAAACCTACGTCGCGCATCCGGAAAATGCGAGCGTCACCCAGTTCCTGACAAACATCATTCCAACCACCTTCGTCGGCGCCTTTACCGACGGCAACGTGCTGCAAGTACTGCTGGTCGCCGTGCTTTCCGCGTTTGCGCTCACGCAGATCGGAGCGACGGGCAAGCCGGTCGTCGATTTCGTCGAAGCGGCGTCGCACATGCTATTCGCCGTGGTGGGAATCGTGATGTGGACGGCGCCCGTCGGAGCCTTTGGCGCGATCGCGTTCACGGTGGGCAAGTTTGGCCCGGGTTCGCTGGTCTCGCTCGGAAAGCTTCTCGGCGGTTTCTACGTGATCTGCCTCGTTTTCGTCCTGGGAGTTCTGTGGCCCGTGGCGGCGTGGTGCGGCTTCAGCATCTTCCGGCTGATCCGCTACATTCGCGAGGAATTGCTCATCGTCTTTGCGACCACGACCTCGGAGACGGTGCTGCCGCAACTGATGCGAAAGCTCGAAAATCTGGGCTGCGAGGAAACGATCGTCGGCCTCGTAATTCCCACAGGTTACTCCTTCAATCTCGACGGAACTTGCCTCTATCTCGCCACGACCACCGTCTTCCTGGCGCAGGCCACGAATACGCACCTGAGCATTTGGCAGCAGCTGGGATTGCTCGCCGTGCTGCTGCTTTCATCCAAGGGAGCGGCGGGCGTGGCCGGCGCGGCGTTCGTCGTGCTCGCGGCCACGATTGCTTCGACCGGGACGATACCTGTCGCGAGCGTCGCGCTCGTGCTGGGAATTCACCGCCTCATGTCGGAAGGGCTGACGCCGACGAACGTAGTGGGAAATGCGGTCGCGACGATCGTCGTCGCAAAGTGGGAAAAGGCGCTGGACGAGGAGCGCCTCCATTCTGTCCTGGACGGCACAATGGAGGCCTCGCCTCAGAACTAGACTCGCGACTGGGCCTTCGCCGCCGAGTTGAGAATCTTCTCCAGCTTGTCCAGCACCTGCATGGCCGTGAAGCACTGCTGCACGCTGGCGTTGGGCTCACGCTTTTCCTTGATCGCCGCGAAAAATTCGCGATCCTGCAGCTCGATTCCATTCATCGACACATCCACTTTGGACACGTCGATCGGTTTCTGTTCGCCGTCCACCAGCTCGTCGTAGCGGGCGATGTAGGTGCCGCTGTCGCCGATGTAGCGGAAGAAGGTGCCGAGCGGGCCCTTGTTATTGAATGAAAGCGACAAAGTGCAAATCGCGCCGGACGGGACTTTCATCAGGATTCCCATGTCCATCGCGATCTTCAGCTCGGGGTGGAAAGGTCCCTGCACCGCGTAACAATCGGAAACGAGCTCACCCGCCTGATACTGGAATAGGTCGACCGTGTGGCACGCGTGGTGCCAGAGCAGGTGATCGGTCCAGCTTCGCGGCTGGCCGGCGGCGTTCATGTTCGTGCGGCGGAAAAAGTACGTCTGCACGTTCATCTGCTGGATTTTCAGCTCGCCCGCCTTGATCTTCTTGTGAACGTACTGGTGGCTGGGATTGAAGCGGCGCGTGTGTCCGCCCATGCACACGACGCCCGTTTCCTTCTGCACCTTCACGAGCGTCTCGGAATCCGCCAGCGAATCCGCGATGGGAATTTCAATATGAACGTGCTTCCCCGCGCGCATGCACTGCACGCCCTGGGCGGCATGCATGCCGGTCGGAGTGGCCAGGATCATGGCCTCAAGCCCCGGCTGCTTCAGGCTCTCGCCAAGGTCGCCGGTGTAGTGGGGAATCTTGAAGCGCTTGGCCACTTCGGCGGTGGTCGCCTGGTTTCCGCCCGTAAGCGTAATGACCTCGATGCCCGGAATATTCTGCAACGCCTCCAGGTGCTTCACGCCAAACGCGCCTTGTCCAGCCACACCAACTTTCATCGTTTCGCTCCTGCCTCGCGATTGCGGTCGATCATCCTACTGGGTGGCGCCCGCCTTTTCCAGGTTCGCCTTTTCTGCGCGCAGCTTGCGCAACTCCGAGTGGATCCGGATCACGGCCATCCACATTCCCAGCGGATGCGCTCCCGCCGTCACCAACGGATGGACTTGCCCGTCGCGGAACTTCTCGATGTTGTCGTCCTGCAGCGTCTCGAGAACCTTCGCGTCTTCCAGCTTCATGCCGTATTCCTTCGCGACGGACGGCCAATCGTGGATCAGCCGCAGCCTCAGGTCGCGCTTGAACCGGCTGTCGTAGAGAATCTTGTTCAGCTTGTACGAAGCCGGCGTCGGATGCTTGTAGAACTCGTAGCCGCCCTGGAAATGGTAATCCGGCGGCGCGCCCATCCCTTCCTTCGAAGGTCCCGTGCCCTTCAGCGGCTTGAAGCGAAACACCGCATGGCCGTGGTGCCACGTCGGCTGGTAGGTGACCAGCTCGCCCTTGATGTTGCCGAGCGCTCCGAACATGATCATCCACGACAGCATCTCGGTGTTCCCCACTTCGTCCAACTGCTCGTTCGTCAGCTTGATCAGCTCGTCGAGATGGCCCTTCTCGATCTGGCCGATTGCCCAGTAGTCGAAATCGAACGCGGGCTTCGGGTACTTCCACGTGCCCGGATAATGCGACATTCCGCCGCTTGCCACGATTGCCACGTTCTCGGGACGTTCCGCGACGACCTGCGCGATCGCTTTGCCCAGCTGTGCGCAGCGTTGAGCCGTCGGCAACGGCGGAAGATAGGCGTTGACGAAGATCGGAACCACCGGGATCGGACGCTTCTCGATCACCCACTCGTAGACGGCCGCGAACGCGTGCCCCAGCACCGCGTCCTGCGAATACCCGAGGTCGAAGCCCGCCTTCATTAGCTTGTCGAGCAGGTTCTCAGTCAGCGCTTCATGGATTGGCAACTCATATTTGCGACCGGCAAATTCAGCGTGGGAATGCTCGCCAGACAGGATGCAAAACGTCGGAACGGAGCTCAGGAAGAATGTCTCCAGGTGGTCGCTGCCGATGACGATGACCGCGTCCGGCTTGCTCTCTTCCAGTTCCTTGCCAATCTGCCGCATCGCGGCGATGTCGGCATCCAGCTGTTTGGGGTCCTCACTAGGCGGATAGTCGAAAAGCTGCGGTGCGTGCACCGTCGCAAACGCTGAAACGATCTTTCCCATGGTCGGTCACCCCTTTTGCAAACCCTGTCGGGCCGCTTTGCGCGGCGTTTCGCTCCAACAACCTTCGAATTGGGCGGCTTGCTCCGTCTTCTGTGTGGATTGTTGCGGAAAGGGCCGGACCTCGTCAAGAGGTACCGCCCCGCGGCCCGCTCAACTTCGGTCGAGATTCACGATGTGAAACGTTAGGTCGTCAGCGGATCGGCCTTGCCGGGATCTATCTGCAATTCCCGAATCGCCTTCTGCACCACCGAAGCTTGCACCTTGCCTTCGCTCAGCAATTCGCGCAGGGTCGCCAGCACCACGAAGCGCGCGTCGACCTCGAAGAAATTGCGCAGCGAATCGCGGCTCTCGCTCCGCCCAAAGCCGTCCGTGCCCAGCGCCGCCAGCCGGCGCGGCATCCACTTGCTCACCAGGTTCGGCAGCGCCTTCAGGTAGTCCGACGCCGCCACCAGCACCCCCGGCGCGTCCGCCAGAGACTGCGAAACGTAGGGTATGCGCGGCTTCTCCCCGGGATGTAGCATGTTCCACCGCTCCGCCTCCACGCCGTCCGCGTAGAGAGCCTTGTAGCTCGTCACGCTCCAGACGTCCGCGGCGACGCCGTACTTCTCTTCGAGAATCTCCTGCGCCTTCAGCACTTCGCGCAGAATCGCGCCGCTGCCGAAAAGCTGCGCGCGCTGCTTTGATTTGCCGTTATCCGCGGGCTTGAGCTTGTACATGCCCTTCAGAATGCCCTCGCGCGCTCCGGCGGGCATCGCCGGCATCGCATATGGCTCGTTCATCACCGTGATGTAGTAGAAGATGCTTTCGCCCTTGCGGTACATCCGGTCGATGCCGTCTTCGATGATCGTGGCGATTTCGTACGCGAACGCCGGATCGTATGCTTGCAAAGTCGGAATCGGGAGCGCCAACACGTGGCTGTTGCCATCCTGGTGCTGTAAGCCCTCTCCGGCCAGCGTCGTTCGGCCCGCCGTGCCGCCCAGCATGAATCCGCGGCACCGCGTGTCCGCCGCGGCCCAGATCAGGTCGGCCACCCGCTGCAGCCCGAACATCGAGTAGAAAATGAAAAACGGAATCGTGTTGATTCCGTGCGTGGCGTACGCCGAACCCGCCGCGATGAACGACGAAAGCGATCCGGCTTCCGTGATCCCCTCTTCGAGAATCTGGCCGTCGCGCGCTTCCTTGTAGTACAGCAGCGTGTTCATGTCGACCGGCTCGTAGAGCTGGCCCTGGCTGCTATAGATCCCGACGAGGCGGAAGAGCGACTCCATGCCGAACGTGCGCGCTTCGTCCGGAACAATCGGCACTATCAGCTTGCCGATCTCCGGATCGCGCAGCATCTTGCGCAGCATGCCGACGAACGCCATCGTCGTCGAAACTTCGCGGCCTTCGCTCCCTGTCAGGAATTCCGTGAACAAACTTTCTTCGTGCGGCGGCAGAGGCTTGGAACGGGCGCGGCGCTGCGGGACGTAGCCGCCGAGCTTCTCGCGGCATTCCCGCATGTACTTCATCTCGGGACTCTCATCCGGCGGCCGGAAAAATGAAACATGTTCGATCTGATCTTCGTCGATCTTCAGGCCGAAGCGCTCGCCGAAGTGCCGGAGCGTGTCTTCGTCCACTTTTTTCTGCTGGTGCGTGACGTTGCGTCCCTCGCCCGCTTCGCCCAACCCGTAGCCCTTGATGGTGCGCGCCAGAATCACGGTCGGCGAACCCTTGTGCTCGAACGCCGCGCGATACGCTGCGTACACTTTCTTCGGATCGTGGCCGCCGTGCCGCAACTTGTGGAGCTGCTCGTCCGTGTAGGTCTCCACCATCTTCAGCAACCGCGGGTCGGCTCCGAAAACGTGGTTCCGGATGTAGGCGCCCGACTCGACGATGAACTTCTGATACTCGCCGTCGACGATCTCTCCCAGCCGCTTCGCCAGCAACCCGTCCGTGTCCTGCTCGAACAGCGGATCCCAATCCGATCCCCAAATCACCTTGATTACGTTCCATCCCGCACCGCGGAACGCCGCTTCCAGCTCCTGAATGATGTGGCCGTTGCCGCGCACGGGCCCGTCGAGCCGCTGCAGGTTGCAGTTGATCACGAAAACCAGATTATCGAGATGCTCGCGCGATGCCAGCGTGATCGCGCCCAGGGCTTCGGGCTCGTCCGTTTCGCCGTCGCCGAGAAACGCCCAAACCTTCGCGTCCGTCTTCGGCTTCATCCCTCTGTCTTCCAGATACCGATTGAACCGCGCCTGGTAGATCGCCATGATGGGGCTCAGGCCCATCGACACCGTCGGAAATTCCCAGAACTCCGGCATCAACCACGGATGCGGGTACGACGAAAGCCCGCCGCCGGGCTTGAGTTCGCGCCGGAAATTTTCAAGCTGCTGCGCCGTAAGGCGACCTTCGAGAAACGCCCGGGCGTAGACTCCGGGGGCGGCGTGCCCCTGCAGGTACACGGTGTCACCCTCAAACGCCTCGGTACGCGCCCGGAAGAAGTGGTTGAACCCGATTTCAAACAGAGTCGCGACCGAACCGAACGTCGAGATGTGGCCGCCGATGTTGTGTTCGACGCGATTGGCGCGAACCACCATCGCGAGCGCGTTCCACCGCACCAGGCTCTTTACCTTGCGTTCCAGTTCCTGATCGCCGGGAAGCAGCGCCTGCTGGCTCACGTGTATTGTGTTGACGTACGGAGTGTTTGCTGTGAAGGGGACTTCTACTCCGGAAGCGAGGGCCCGGCTCCGGATTTCCTGCAGGATCTTTGACGCGAGCCCGCGGCCGCCGCGCTCGACGACCGCATCAAAGGACTCAATCCACTCCCATATTTCTTCGAGTTCGTCTACATCCGATGGGATTACGGGCTGTACCGCCATTTTCGGACCTCTCCCGCAGGGGACCCTCAGCGATCCGCGCGAATATTCCTTCCACTCCCAATATACAACATTTCTCGGGCGCGGTTCGCGTTTGCGCGGGCGATTTTCTGCTTCGCCATTGCGTTTATGGAACCCATAAACGCGCGTGATCCCTGAAAACTCGCGCGCTGCGGCTGCTAGGCAGGGATCGTCAGCAGCTCCTCGTAGAATCCGCCGATCTCGCGCTTCCGATCGACGAAGTGAATCTCCAGAATCCAGTGGCGCGGGCGGCCCTTTTCATCGAGCGAGCGCATCGGCAAGCGGCTGGCGGGGTGCACGTACAGCGTCACTTTGTCATCGGCGATGCGCTCGTGCGGGAACTGCCCGATCAGGTGCCCGGCGATTGTCCCGCCGAACTCCCAACCGAACTGCTCGGCCAGCGCTTCCGCGTGCTGGTACAGTTCGCACGCGATGATGTTCGGATTCTCGCGAAAATACCTCTTCCCTGCCGCAAAGGCCGCGCCGACGTCTTTCCGCAGCTTGTGCTTCATCGGGTCGGAGCCGAGGACGAACGTCCGGCCAAAATCCGCTTCCCAATCCTCGAACACGGGTCCGAGATCGAGGAACAGAATGTCGTCGTCATCGATCATCAGGTCGGGAGGATTCTCCGCGTACGGCTTCAGCGTATTCTTTCCGGCGCGAACGATGCGTTTGTGCCAGTACGTCGTGATGCCGTACATCTCTTTCGCAAGCGCGTAAATCTCTTCATTGAGAGCGCCTTCCGTGATGCCGGGGCGGATCAGGCGCCTCGCTTCGATCTCGCGGAACAGGCGTTCCGCCTTTTCCTGCGCCCGCCGCAGTTCTTCGATCCGTTGCGCTTCCGGGTCCGCCATGCAGGTCTCCTGTCCATCCCCAGTATAGCAACGGCCGCGCGTGCGGCGCCCCTGCGCGCTTTCGGCGCTGGCGCGAAGCGCTATACGAGTGAATGTGGATAAAATCGTATCGTCGCCGTGGACGGCATTTGTCGTGGTAGAGTGTGCGCGGCCCGGTGACATCGCGCGTTCGGGGCACGGAGAAAACAAGACATGAATCGACTCGGCCGAAAGTTTGCCTCTTTGCTCTCAATGAGTGCGGCCTTTGTGCTCGCCGCCGCGGCATATGCTGCGGATGGGCGCACGCAGATCACTCTTCCCGGCACACGCGTGTTTCCCGAGAGCATTACGTCCACGTCGGGCGGCACGCTGATCGTCGGAAGCTTCGGCCATGGGAATGTGCTGCGCGTCGCTCCTGGACAGACGACCGCGGAAGAGTGGATCAAGGCCGGCACAGGCGGGCTGAATAGCGTGCTTGGCGTTTTCGCGGACGAGAGGAACAAGGTCCTGTGGGTCTGCTCCAACAAGCTGGGCCCTGCGGGCGACGCGACCGCCGCCAAGACTTTCGACCTGAAGACGGGCGCACCGAAGGATTCCTATCCGTTGCCGGGCGACGCGCCATTGTGCAACGACATCGCCGTGAGAGCGGATCGTACGGCCTACATCACCGACACGCGCCAGAACAGCATCCTGATGCTCAAATCCGGCGCGAAGGCGCTCGAAGTCGCGGCGAAGGATCCGCTGCTCGCCGGCGCCGACGGGTTGGCCTTCGGCGACAACACAACTCTCTACGTAAACAGCGTCACCGCAGGCAAGATCCTGCGCCTCACACTTGGGCCTGACGGGAAATCGACGGGCATCGTCGACCTGAAGCTGCCGCGCAAGCTCGACCGACCCGACGGCATGCGCGCGATCGGGAGGCATCGCCTGCTGCTCGCGGAGAACTCCGGAACGATGTCGGTCGTCACGTTTGAAGGCGCGGCGATGGACACAGTCGTGCTCACAACGTTGAAGGACGGCATGGCCAGCACGCCCGGCGTCACAGCGACAAAGGGTGTCGCCTGGGTGGTCGAAGGTAAACTCAATTACATGCAGGACCCGGCGATGCGGGACAAGGATCCGGGTACGTTCAGCATGTACGCCGTACCGCTGCCGAAGTGATTTCGAAACCGCGGCAGCCCGAAAAACGCGCTCACGGGCAGCGCCGCCGCCGGCGATTGTGCTCGGGCGGCATGCCTGAATTGCCGGAACCGAGTAGTGTCCTAGTTTCGCAGCGAGTTGACTATCGCGCTGGTGTTTAGGGGGTCGGACATTCATGTCCGACACAGAGGACCGGCGCGTGGCGCCGATCCGACGCGCAGCTTCACCGGCGGCACATGGTCGCACAGCGGCGCTTGTCGGCGGTGCGGAAGTTGGGACACGATCCGGGACCGCCAACTATTGTCGCCAGTCCCCTTTCGTAGTACTGTCCCGTGATGCCCAGGCGCCTCAGGCGAGCGTCCCCCCGCAAGGGCATTCCGAAGCTGCAAAGGAGAGGTAGGCACATGGCATCCCCCGCCGAAGCGAGACTTCCCAACCCGTCCGACAAAGAAGGCGCGAATGTCGACAAGATCCGCGACATTCTTTTCGGGTCACAGATGCGCGACTACGAGAAGCGATTCTCCCGCCTCGAGGAAAACATCAACAAAGCCCTCGACACGCTGCGTGAGGATCTGACGAAGCGGCTCGACACACTCAGCGGCTTCGTTCAGCAGGAAGTCGATTCGCTCAGCCAGCGCATCAAGACGGAAAAGTCCGAGCGCGGCGAGGGCGCCAAGGAACTGGCGCGCGAGCTGAAGGACACGGCCAAGATTCTGGAAAAGAAAATTTCCACGCTGGACGAGCAGCTCTCCGATGGCCAGAGCGAATTACGCGCCAAGTTGCTGGAGCATTCAAAGAATTTCGCGGGCGAGCTGGAAAAGCTGCGGCGAGAAGCATCCGCGTCGCTGGACCGGGAGGTGCAAGTCCTGCGCCACGACAAGACGGACCGCGCCGCCCTCGCGGATCTGATGGCCGAATTCTCGCTGCGCCTGAAGAACAACTTCGAATTGCCCGGCGAGTAGTCGACGTGCAGTCCCCGGCCGCGACTCGGCCGGCGAGGCCGCACGAAGCCGTCACCTCTCAACATGCCTGAACAAGCTCAGCGCCGCGCTCCCGTCCCACAGCCCGTGGAAAAACCGGAAACGGGCGACCGCGCGTTCGAAGAGCTGCGCCACATCATCGTCTCCCCCGAGCAGGAGCAGATCGTCGAAATCCGCAGCCGCCTCGAAGATCCCGGTCGGCGCATCGAGGACGTCAGCTCCGTCGTGGCAGAGGCCATCCAGATGCGCCGCGATCAGGGCGACGCCGCCGCGCTTTCCGACGCCCTGACGCCGACGATTCAGGAAACCCTCCGCGAATCTGTCCGCAAGGATCCCCACGTGCTGGCGGACGCGCTCTTCCCCGTCATGGGCCCGGCGATTCGCAAGTCGATCACGGAAACGCTGCGCTCGATGCTCGAATCGTTCAACGAGGCGCTGGAGCACAGCATTTCATGGCGCGGCATTCAGTGGCGCATCGAGGCGATGCGCACCGGAAAACCGTTTGCGGAAATCGTGCTGATGCACAGCCTGCTGTTCCGTGCGGAGCAAGTGTTCCTGATTCACCGAGAGACGGGACTCGCGCTCAATCACGTCACCGCAGCCGCGGTGGCAACGCAGGACCCGTCGATGGTGGCCGGCATGCTTTCGGCGATTCAGCAGTTCGTGCGGGACTCCTTTGGATCGAACCGCGAGGAGTCGCTCGATAGCATGGCGGTCGGCGGGCTCGAAGTTTGGATCGAAGAGGGGCCGCACGCGGTGCTCGCCGCCGTGATTCGCGGCCACGCGCCGGCCGCATACCGCGTCGAGATGAAGGAGATCCTCGAAAGCGTGGAGGCTGATTTCGGCGCGCCGCTCGAAAAGTTTGCGGGCGATAGCGGACCCTTTCGCGCGGCGGACGCGCGGCTGCAGAACCTTCTGGTGACGCACTATCGCGAGAAGCCAAAGTCCGAGCGAAAACCGCGCCTTGCGATTGCCGCGGGCGCGCTACTGCTGGCGATCCTTGTCGCCTGGGTCTCGTGGGTTACGTACGAAGCGCACAGATGGTCGCAGTTCGCGCGTTCACTGGCGGCGCATCCCGGCATCGTCGTCACGTCGTACGGCAAGTCAGGCGGACGCTGGCACGTTCGCGGCTTTCGCGACCCGCTGGCTGGCGATCCATCGGACGACCTGGCGCGCTTGGGGCTCGATGCCAACGACGCTTCGCTTGATCTTGCGCCTTTCTACTCGCTCGATGACGCGATCGTCACGCGGCGCGCAACGAACCTGCTTGCGCCGCCATCCGGCGTTATGCTCGCGGAACATGCGGGAACGCTGGCCGCATCCGGCGCGGCTTCCGCGGCCTGGATTGAAGGCTTGCGCCAGCGCGCGCCTCTGATTCCAGGCGTCTCCTCGGTCGACACCACGCAGTTGCGTGCCGCCGAAATCGTCTCGCTCGAATCTGCCGTGCTGACGTTCCCGGTCGGGCGCGCCGATCTCGATCCCGGCCAACAAGCCGAAATCGCTCGTGTCGCGAGCGATCTGCGCGCGATCCAGCAATTCGCGTCGCACACGGACCAGAAAGCCGTGGCCTCGATCGTGGGCCACACGGACACGACCGGCATTGAAGGCACCAATCAAGTTTTGAGCAACCAGCGCGCCGGAACCGTCGCCGCCATTCTCGAGCGTGACGGAATTCCCGAAGACGCGCTCGCCCCGCGCGGCGTCGGCACCACGCAGCCGTTGCGTTCCGAGGACAACGAAGAAAACCGCCACCTGAATCGCAGCGTCACGTTCCACGTCAATCTCTTCCCGGCTTCATCGGCTCCCTGAGCGGCCTGCGCCCATGATCCAGAAGAAAGTCTGCATGCTCGGATCTTTCTCGGTGGGCAAGACCAGCCTCGTGCGCCGCTTTGTCGAGAGTATCTTCGACGAGAAATATCACACGACCATCGGCGTGAAGGTCGACAAGAAAGTGGTGAAGCTCGGCGGCGAAGACATCACTCTCGTGCTCTGGGACATTCACGGCGAGGACGTGTTTCAGAAGATGCGGATGACGTACCTTCGCGGTATGTCCGGCTATTTGCTGGTCGTCGATCCCACGCGCCGCCAGACTCTCGAAGACGCTCTTTCGTTGCAGGAGCGCGTGAAGGAAGCGACGCCGGGCATCCCCTGCATCCTCGTGCTCAACAAGCACGACCTGCTGAAGGAATGGGAGATTGATCTCGACCGGATCGCGGCCATCGAGCAGCGCGGCCAGCCCGTCATCCGCACGAGTGCCAAAACAGGCCAAGGCGTGGAAGACGCATTCTCGCGTCTCGCCGGGGCTATGCTACAGTCGCCCTCCTGAGTTCGCGCGAGGACCATGCCGAAAAGCTCCATCTACGACGCGTTGCTGGCCCACGAAGGCATCGCGCTGTTCGAGTTTCGTGCGGGCGCATTCACGCCGCTCGCTGCGCTGCCCGCCTGGTGCGACTCTCTCTGGCACACGCGCAAGGCCAGGCGCATCCATCTGGCAGAAAAATCACCGTTCCTGGAAAACTTCCTGCTGGACGCGGACGAATTCTGGAAATCCAAGGAGCCCGGGTCGGTCGGCTCCGGTAACTGGATTGAAAAGGACTCGAAAGGCAAACAGATCCCCCTCGAGGCGTCCGCTTTCTGGTTGAGCGGCAAGCGCGTCCTGCTGATCCGCAATCTTTCGGGCAAGTTCGTCGAGCAGCAGCGGCTGTTTCAGACGGCGCGCGATTCGCTGCTCGAGCACGAGAGCCTGATGCGGGAAATTCAGAAGAAGGAAATCCTGCTGCACTGCATCATTCACGATCTTTCGCAGCCGCTCACCTCGATGCGCGGCTGTTTCGAGCTGCTGCTGGGCAAGAAGCTCGCGCCCGAAGTCTCCAAACTGATCCTCACGGGCCGCCGCGAATCGCAGCGCCAGGAGCGGATGATCCGCGGCATTCTCGAGGCGTTTTCCGCCGATTTGCCCGCCGAACGCGCGCCTGATATCGCGGTCGAATCCGCCGATCTGATTTCCTGTGCGCGCCGCGCCGTCGAGCAGTTCTCTCCCGCCTTTGCCGAACGCGATGTTCAGCTGGTTCTCGCGCCATACACGGATACGGACCGCGACTGGCGCGTGATCGGCGATGCTCCACGGATCGATCGCATCTTCGGCAACCTGCTCGAAAATGCTCTGCGCTACAGCCCCAGGGGCGCGCGCGTCACCGTCGGTGTCGAAGGTGACGCCTCCGCTCTTCGTGCATTCGTCGACGACGAAGGCCCGGGCCTGCCGCAGGATGCTCCGCGCGAAAGCATTTTCGGGCTATTTGCGAAGGGCAGGGACCGGCCCGGCAAAGCGGGCCTCGGACTTTACTTCTGCAAGATGACCGTGGAACGCTGGGGCGGCGCGATCGGCGCGGACGATCGTGAGGACGGTGGTTCGCGCTTCTGGTTTCGCCTGCCGCGCGCCGCGTCGGAGTCCGGCGCCTCCGCTGCAACTCCCGCTGAACGCGCCGCCGATCCGCCGGCCGTCCGGGGTGCGCCGCCAAGGCGCCTTCGCATCTTGGTGGCCGACGACGACACCACCGTTCGCGAGCTTACGGTCGCGCTATTGCGCACGCGCGGCCACGAAGTGGTTGGTGCGGCGGACGGCCGCCAGGCTCTCGCCGCTCTCGAACGCGTCCGGCCGGATGTCGTGCTGCTCGACCAGGAAATGCCTCAGATGAGCGGCCTGGAAGCTGCCCGCGCGATTCGCGAACGCGAGACGATATCCGGCCCGAAACGCACAGCGTTGATTGGATTAAGCGGCAACGCGACTGCCGAGGACCGCAATCGCTCGCTCGCCGCGGGCATGGACGCGCTTCTCTCCAAACCGATCGAAGCGACGTCCCTCTTTCAAGTCGTCGAATCGCTCGCGGGTGCTGCGCCTGCGGCGAGCAAAAAAGCCGCGCACTAGCCCGGCCCGCCGCTCGATTCCACGCCCCGAGTCCCCTACTCGTCCAAGGATTCCGGACAAATCGTTGGATTCCCTTCAAGAGAAACCGATGGCTGATTTGCTACTGAGGAGAAGTGGTGAGCCGCCCAGGACTCGAACCTGGAACCCGCTGATTAAGAGTCAGCTGCTCTACCATTGAGCTAGCGGCCCGGCAAACCCCGATTCTAACACGAGGAAATGTGGTTCCCAACGCGGTGGATAGTCAGGTAGCGTCCTAATTTTGCAGCGGGTCTGACTATCACGCTGGTGTCTAGGGGGTCGGACATTCATGTCCGACATACAAGACCGGGCGTAGCGCCGATCCGATGCGCAGCTTCACCGGCAGCAAGTATTCATTCGAGAGTCTTCGCAGCCAATTCGGGACACTACCGATAATCAGCTCGGCTTGACGGAGTGTCGCAGCGTGGCCGCGATTTCCTTCGCCACCTGACGCGCCTTCACCAAATCGCCCGGCCCCAGTGAAATGGCGGCCACGCGCGCATGACCGCCGCCGCCGTATTTTTCGCACAGTGAGGCCAGATTCACCTCCGCCGACGCTTCCTTCCACGGGCTCGTGCCCACGGAAACCTTCGCGCGCGCCGGCGATGCGCTCACACCCACCGAGTAAAGCGCGTCGGGATACAAATAGTACGGGATAAACTTGTTGTAACCCTCGAGATCGAGATCGCTCACGTCGAAATAGATCACGCCGTCGCGAAAATCCGTGCGCTCCCGCAAGATCTCGATCGACCGCCGGTGCCGCTCCAGCAGCGGCCCGAGGTGCCGCTTGATCAGCGGAAGTTCGATGATCTCGGCGAGCGAAAGTTCCGTCAGATAGGGAATCAGCAGCGGCACCAGATTCGGTTCCGGTGCCGCTTCAATCACCAGCGCCAGCTTCGTCGCCGGCTCCGCCAGTCCCACGGCCACTTCCGGCGACGCGAACTGCGCGCCGTCGATGATGTCGCCCCAGTGGATCAGCTCTGCCAGCGGCTTGGCATCGAAACCAAATTTGTCGGAAGCGATCGTGGCGAGGAACTTCGTGCAGGACTTGTACGAGGGATCGTAGAACTTCTTGCCCGAACGGTCGCGCCGGAAATGCTCCGCGTCCTCCGGCTTGAGGAACGCGCTTTGATGGTGATCGAACCACCACGTCAGCAGCGGCGAGCTCGAATACTTGAAGTCCACGATCGTGTTTTCGTCGCCGTCGAACGTGCCGTCCTCAAACGGCGCCGAGGCCTTGTGCGTCATCCCCGTGTAGGCGAATTCCGCGTCGGCGTTGATGCGTTCGCGGTAAAACCGAGTGAACACGGCCGCGGAGCACGCTCCGTCGAAGCATTTGTCGTGGAAACAGATGCGAACCTTCAAGCCGGTCTCCTCTTCCGGGCGCAGCTGCACTCAACCAGCAATCTTCTCGAGGGTAAAGCCAACTAAGATGGCCGCTCGGTGAACCCTTGTCAAGAGGCTTCGCCGCGCGCAGTCGGCTTCAAATTCGGGGAAGGCGCGGAAGAACTATTTGGACCGGACGCAATCGATCGCGTGATCGTTGACCATTCCCACGGCCTGCATGAACGCGTAGCAGATCGTCGAGCCCACAAATCGGAATCCGCGCTTCTTCAGGTCCTTGCTCAGCGCGTCGGATTCCGCCGTGCGCGCTGGCACGTCGCGCGCGCTTCGCGGCCGGTTGACCTTCGGCTTGCCGCCCACAAAGTCCCATACGTAGCGATCGAAGCCGCCGAATTCCTTCGCCAGCGCCAGAAATGCCTGCGCGTTCGTGATCGTCGCCGCAATCTTCAGCCGATTTCGCACAATGCCCGCATCTGCCATCAGCGCCCGAATCTTCTTCTTGTCATACCGGGCGATCTTCGCCGCATTGAATCCGTCAAATGCGCGCCGGTAATTTTCGCGTTTGTTGAGGATCGTTTCCCAGCTCAGACCCGCCTGCGCTCCTTCGAGGATCAGGAACTCAAACAGCCTTCGGTCGTCGTGCACGGGAACTCCCCATTCGCGGTCGTGATACGCGATCATGGCCGGGGTTTTGGCCCAATGGCAGCGTTTTCGCGCGCCGGGTCCCGCTTCCTTAGCGCCCATCGCGTGCCCCGCCTGTCCCCGCAGTCGTTCTCATCTGGACGCACCTTCCCGCCGGCCGCTCACGAGCAGTTGTCAGGCCGCTCCTGGACATTGTCACCAAGATGAGGTGGAGTCGCGCCTAGGAAATGTGGCGCTGCAGGACCTTCACGATGTTTTCTTTCGGCTGCGCGCCGACGATCTGATCGGCCACCTGCCCGCCCTTGAAGACGAGCAGCGTGGGGATGCCGCGGATGCTGTACTTCCCCGGCACATTCATGTTCTCGTCGACGTTCAGCTTCACGACCTTGACCTTGCCCTCGTGCTCGCGCGCGATCTCTTCGACCGTCGGCGTCAGCATCACGCACGGCCGGCACCAATCGGCCCAGAAGTCGACCACAACCGGCTGCGTCTTGCTGGCTTCGATCACGTCTGACTGGAAGCTTGCGTCCGTTACCGCCTGGAGAATATCTGACATGTTTTCCTCGATCGGCCCTCCGGCCCAACATCCGGTTCGCCGCGCTTCTATTTAGATGATCCTGCCACCCTGGGGATTCGGGCGCGCCTAGCCGCCTCATATACTGTGACATAGGCGGCTGCCGAAGTCTTCCAGGAAAAGTCCTTGGCCATCCCGTTTGCCTGCACTGCCTGCCAAGCTTTGGGCTCTCGATAGATCTTGAGCGCCCCTCGAATGCAGTCCAGCAGCGCTGACCCTTCGTAGGCCTCGAACTTAAAACCCGTTCCCTGCTGGGTCTTGGCCACGAACTTCTGCACCGTATCGTCCAGCCCGCCCGTCGCCCTTACGACGGGCACCGTGCCGTATCGCAGGCTGTAGATTTGGTTCAGACCGCACGGCTCAAATCGCGACGGCATCAGGAAGATGTCCGCCCCGGCCTCGATCTTGTGCGCCAGGGTGTTATCGTACCCGATTTTCGCGCCCACTCGCCCCGGATATTTCTTGGCCAACTCCCGGAACAGCGCTTCATATTCCGGCTCGCCGTTTCCGAGCGCCGCGATCGCCACGTCCTCTTTCATCAGGTCGCCGGCGATCTCCGCCAGCAGGTCGAATCCCTTTTGATCGACGAAGCGAGAGACGATGCCGATCAGCGGGCGGCCCAGGCTCTCTTCAGGCAGCCGGAGCGCAGCAAGTAGATCCTTCTTGCAAGCCTCTTTGCCTTTCAGGTTGTGCGCCGAATAGTTTTGCGCGATCAGCGTGTCCGCTTCCGGGCTCCATGCGCCGTAGTCCACGCCGTTCAGAATTCCGACCATGCGGTCCGCGCGATTGCGAATCACGCCGTCCAGTCCGCACCCGTATTCGGGCGTTTGGATTTCCTTCGCGTAGCGCCGGCTTACGGTGGTCAGATAGTCGGCGAAAATCAGCCCGCCCTTCAGCAGGTTCAGCTTCCCGTAAAACTCCAGACCGTCGATTGTGAAGAGCTTCTCGGGCAGGCCGATCCTTCGCAGCGCCGCCCTCGGGAACACGCCCTGGTAAGCCAGATTGTGGATCGTCAGCACCACCGGCAGCGACCTCACCGCTGGATCGTTCGCGTACTGCGTGCGCAGCAGCACCGGAACGAGCGAAGCCTGCCAGTCGTGGCAGTGCACCACGTCCGGCAGCCACACGCGCTTCACGCATTCAATCGCCGCGCGGGCGAACTCCGCGAACCGCTCCGCGTTGTCCGGATAGTCGCCGTCCCGGTCCCCGTATAGATGCGGCCGGTCGAACGCCGCCGGATCATCCACGAACAGATGCCGCGGGCCCGGTTCGCCGGCGTCTTCCGCGATCGCCGGAAAGCGCAGTTCGTCCCCGAGCGCCACCGTCACGCTTGAAATCAGCACCGATTTCGCTTTGTTTCCGCGATAGCGCGGCAGCAGGACAGCCACTTCGTGTCCCAGCGCGTGCAGTGCGCGCGGCAATCCCTCGACCACGTCCGCAAGGCCGCCCGTCTTCGAGTAAGGAACGCCTTCCGAGGCTACGAAGAGGATTTTCATGCGCGATCGGCCGCAGACAAAAACGGTATCGGACGCCTCTCAGGCCGTCAACAAAATCCCCGGCGGCAGGTTCGGCGTTGGCACATGGGCGCAGCCGCGCTCGGAAACTTGCTACACTCGGCTTCGCGATGTCTCGACAGCGAATGGGCCAGCACTTCCTGGCCAGCCTCGCCTGGCGGCGCCGAATTCTCGAAACGCTTCCCCGCGGCGCGAACGCGACCTGGATTGAGATCGGCGCCGGCCACGGCGAGATGACTCAGCTTCTCGCCTCGCCGCATCGCCGTCTGATCGCCATCGAGGGCGATCCCCCGCTCGCCGCGGGCCTGCAGAACCGCGTCCGCTCCGATCCCCTGAACTGGTCCGGCGTGGAAGTCGTTTCCGGCGACGTTCTGCGCCTCGATCTCGCCGGCCTGGCGGGCGGGACGTTCCGCGTCTACGGCAATCTGCCCTACTACATCACGTCGCCGATCCTGCACCATCTCTTCGCCTGCGCGGACCGCATCGCGTCAATCCACATCGTCGTCCAGTGGGAAGTGGCCGCGCGAATCGCCGCGCGCCCCGGCCGCCGCGAATACGGCTATCTCTCCGCCGCCTGCCAGTTCTATGCGCAGCCCGAAATCGTGCTGCGAATACCGCCGGGCGCGTTTCGCCCGCCGCCGCGCGTCGTCTCCGCGCTCGTCCGCATGGATCTGCCGGGCGAGCGCGCCAAGTTGGCCGTCGGCGACGAAGCTCGATTCCTGCGATTCGTGCAGATCTGCTTCGGCCAGAAGAGGAAAACGCTCCGCAATAATCTGCGCTCTATCGCGCCGGACGATCGCATCCATGAAGCGCTCGCTGCGGCCGGCGTGCGTACGGATGCGCGCGCCGAGCAGCTTTCGCTCTCTCAATTCGCTGCCTTGTTCGGGATTCTTGCGGTTGGCGCCCCGGCGGGCGCCTGATCTACTTCTGCGACACCCTGGAGAGCCTGTCTTCCACCACGGCGCGCAGCCGGTCCGGTAGGTCCGTCATGATCCCGTCGACGCCGGTGTCCATCGCCGCGCGCATCTGGTCGGCGTCGTTGATCGTCCACGTCACGACGTGCAGATCGGACTCGTGTGCGCGCTTCACCAGCTCCGGCGTCAGCAGGTCCGCCCGTGGACACAATTGCCGCGCGCCCACGTCCAAGGCCGCCTTTACCGGATCGCCTTTCACTTCCTCGACCAGCAGCCCGATCATCATCGCCGGCTCCAGCCGCCTCACCGACGCCAGCGTCGAAGGATCGAACGAAATCACGATCGTGCGCGCTGCATAGTCCGGTTTCCCGAGCGCACCGACCAGCGCGTGATGCATCCCCCATGCGGAGTCGTACTTGATCTCCAGATAGAAAACGACGTCCTGCTGGCTCGCGAATTCGAGGATTTCATCGAGCGTCGGAATGCGCTGATCCATGTACTGCCGGTCGAACCACATTCCCGCGTCGAGCTGTCGCAGCTCCGCCAGCGTATGATCGCGGACCGCTCCCTGCCCGTTCGTCGTGCGTTCGAGATTCGGATCGTGAATCGCGACGAAGCGCGCGTCCCGCGTCAGTTGCAGATCGGTCTCGATGAATCCGGCGCCCAGTTGCACGGCCCGCTCAAACGCGGCGAACGTGTTCTCAGGTGCGTGGCCGGAGGCGCCTCGGTGCGCGATGATCCAGGGAGCTCGCATTGATTTCGCTATCGTAGCAGATTCACGCTGGCGGCCTGTTCAAGCGTCGCGCCTCGGTTGTGCAGATCGCCACGGTCCGCCATTGGGTACTAGCAATAATCCAACTGCCTCGACTCAATCCTGCGCGGCAACATGCAAAACGCTTCTCAGTTAAGCCACCCGCTTGCCCGAGGTTTTCTCCAAATCGAGGCAGGCTGTCCGGCTCCCTTGCCCTCGCGCCCAATGTGCCTCTTCGGCGCACATCATCTCATTGTCAAGACAGGGGATAGTGAAACTCGCATAGAGCGCCCGGGCGGCCTCGTAGCGTCCAAGTGGCCGATCGATTGCCCCGCATTATCCACGCTCGATACGCGAGCGGCGGTCTCGAAACTCGATTGACCTGTGGTGGGAGGTGCCGGTCGAAGCAGCGGAGTCGCTCATCCGGGCGGCTTCGCGCTGAGGATGCCAATCGACGGCGGCGGCCTTTGCGTCGTTCGACGAATCGGATATGATCCGCGCCTCGCGCAGGGGGCAGCATCAATCGCGTGGGGCAATTCCGATAGCGCAAACGAAACGGGAACGACGCAAGCTTGGGAGGCGGCGTGGCGCTGTTCGTTCTGATTCTGGTGGGCGTCGTGGTCGCGCAGACGTGGGTTGACTGGCGCGATTCAAACAAAGCATCGATCTTTCCCGACTGGGCGAGGGGCGTTGCGTTGGGCGGGGCCGCCGGCGCGTTGATCACGGCGGCGGGCTCGTTTGCGTCCATCTGGCTTCGCGACTCAGCTTCGCAGTTGACCGGCAGCGTCACGTCCGGCACGTTCTGGCTGGAATTCGGATTTCTGCTCGCGATGATGGGGATCATCGTGATCGCCGCGCGCCGCAAGCGGCTCCGCATCATTTTGCTGATCGCCTGCGCTCTGGCGGCCGTGGTTTGGCTTGGGATGGCTCTGTGAACCTTCGCAGGTTCGTCCAGCGTCCCCCCAATATGAATTAGTAGCCGATCTCGTCTCTTCTCCGCAGAAGGCATCTACAGGAAACCGCACTCCAGGCCCAAGGAAAAACATCATGAAAAGAGGATTCGCCATTCTTGCGCTATTCGTATCTTTCGCCGCTGCGCCCCTGTTCGCGCAGACGCAAGCCGAAGACGCCGCACCTTCCGTCGCTCCGGCCGATTCCGCCGTCCCGCCGCTCCCGAAGCCGCGCCTGAAAATCGCGGACAAGAGATTCTGGATTCTCGCAGGCATTCAGATCGGGGCCACCGTCGCGGATTTCGAGACCACGCAGTGGGCCCTGCGCAGCGATCCCAGCGCCCGCGAGGTCAATCCTCTCTTCGGCCAGCGGCCCGGCCGCGCCAAGATGTACGCCATCGGCATGCCTCTGACGCTTTTTCAGATCGCGCTCCAATACCACGTAAAGGGCACCGCCGCCCAGACGGGTAAGGGGCGCGCCGCCTGGATCGTTGGGGCGTCCATAAACACGGGGCTGCACACCGCCCTGGCCGTCCACAATGCGAGTCTGGTTCACGGGCCCGTGTGCCCGGCGCAGGGCGCCGGTTGCCTGTAGCCGTTCGCGGGTAGGCTTTCGGGCCCACCCCCATTGGCCGGTAGCCAGCCTCCGCTCGCCGAATAACCGGAGACGCAGCGCGCGATTGCCCATAATCTCACGCCATGTTCAGCACGGCACTAAGGCGAGAGGAGATGGCAATGACCGACGCGCGACCCCAGCTCAATTCGGCGCCCTCTGTTTCCCGGATGCTGGCCCTGACCGCAGCCGCCCTTCTGATTTTCGCGGGAGTTGTGTTTCAATTGGGCGAGTTTCTGTGCCGGAGAATCGGTTCCGACGGTTACTGGCTCATCCACATGATCGCCACAAATCTCTGGAACATGCTTGTCCTGCGGCTGAACATGCCCGACATTGGCGACGTGCTCCGTTTCTGGCCGCTCATCCTGGTCGGATTCGGATTCGCCATATTGCTCGCCCTGCAGTCGCAGAACCAGCCTGCGCGGCAGCAGTCGCGCCGGAGTGACATTCGGTGAACGATCTGCGCCAGCCAAGCCGCCATTTCATTGTGGGCGTGGTCGTCTTGATCATCGGTCTGGCCCTGCTGGCGGAGCAACTCGGCTACGCGGAAGCGAACTGGATTTTTCGGCTCTGGCCTCTGATCCTGATCTATTTCGGAGTCAACAAGCTGGCGTCGTCCTATGAATTGACCGGACGATTCTGGGGCGGCTTCTTGACCCTGCTGGGCGTCTCTTTCCTCCTGGAGGAGATGGGCTTCAGCCACATTCACTTCATCACCATATGGCCCGTGTTCTTGATCTGCGTCGGCGTTCTTCTGATCCTGAGGCGTTACGAAAATCAAGTCCGGCCCGGCGCCTATCCGCCACCACCTCCTCCCGGACCGCAACCCGGAGGAGGCGGTGCTCCGCCGCCCGCGGGTCCGAGCACGGCTCCTCCGACCGGCGAGCCCCAAGCCGCGGCGTCCGCTCCGCCTCAGGCAGCTCCACAGCCGGAGTCTGCGCCACAGACGCCGCAAGCGCAAACGTCCGCGCAGGCACCTCCTCCGCCACCGCCGACCGCGCAGTGGCCCTATTGTCCTCCCGGTTGGGATCCGAACAACTGGCGGCATCAGCGCGCTTGGAGGCGGTTCGAGCGGAGCATGAATCGCCTGAGCAACGAGTTCAACCAGAGGTGGGATCCCCGCGCCGGCTGGGCCCCGACTTCCGGACCAGAGGCGGCCCCCGGCCCGCAGCAAAATCCGAACTGGCAATACGGACCGCGTCCTCATTGGGACACCAGGCCCGGCTGGTCCGAATCCTCGGAGCCGCGCCTCAATGACGTCAACATTTTCTGGGGCACGCGGCGCCGCATCCTTTCGAAGAACTTCCTGGGCGGCGAAATCGTCGCCATCTTCGGCGGCTTCGAGATCGATTTGACGCAGGCCGACTTTCCGGGCAACGAAATCGCGATCGATATTGTCGCGATCTTCGGCGGCGGTGAGATTCGCGTTCCCGTGAACTGGGACGTCGTCGTCGAGAATGTCGGCATTTTCGGCGGGTCTCACAACAAGACGTGGCACCCCGAGCAGCCGTCCGCGGGCGGCCCCCCCATCAAGAGGCTGCACATCAAAGGCATTTCCATTTTCGGGGGCATAACCATCAAGAACTGAATCGCGCGATGCATCCGATCCTGGCACAGCTCCGGCGGCTCGTGTTCTATCTCCTGGGGTGGATTCCCCTCGCGTGCATGCTCACGTATCTGCTCGCCGTGCCCGGCGGGCTCACGTGGCTGCAGGCCGCTTCCGTCGCGTTTCCCCTGTGTCTGCTGTACGCCTTCGTCTGCCTCGCTGCCTGGTATCCGTGCCTGGCGACGCCGCTTGAGCGCTCGAGCGTCCCGCGATTCCTCTTTACGCACGTTGCCGGCGCGTTCGTGGCAAGCGCCCTCTGGCTCCTCGCCGCGCGCACGCTCGGCCGGATGCTCGCCGGATTCGAGGGTTTTCGCGGGCTCGATAGCCGTCTCTCGCAGGATTTGCCGCTGCTGTTCGGCACGGGCGTTCTTCTCTACCTGCTTGCCGTCGGGTTTCACTACGTGCTTCTGGCCGTCGAGGCGTCGCGCCAGGCGGAAGCCCGCGTCATGCAGGCCAGCCTTCTGGCCCGCGACGCCGAATTGCGCGCCCTGAAAGCGCAAGTCAACCCGCACTTTCTCTTCAACAGCCTCAACTCCATCAGCGCGCTCACCGCCTCCGATCCCGCGAAAGCCCGCGAGATGTGCGTGCTGCTCGGCGATTTCCTGCGCCGCACGCTCGGCCTGGGCGAGAAACCCGCGATCCCGCTCGAAGAGGAGATGTCGCTGGTTCAGTCCTTCCTCGCCGTCGAAAAAATCCGCTATGGCGACCGCTTGCGAATGGAAGAAAACGTCGATCGCGAGGCGCTCGCCACCGAGGTGCCGCCCCTGCTTCTGCAGCCGCTGGTCGAAAACGCCGTCGTGCACGGCATCGCCAACCTGATCGACGGCGGCTGGATTCGCCTTTCGGCGCAACGGCGCGACGGCCTGCTCGACATCGTCGTCGAGAACAAATTCGATCCCGAGGCCCCTCGGCGCCGCCGGAACGGCGTCGGCCTCGTCAACGTCCGCCAGCGCCTCGAAGCGCGCTACGGCAGCCACGCCAGCTTTGCCACGTCGGCCGAAGGCGACCGCTTTCGCGTCGCCATCCAGTTGCCCGCCGGCACATTCGACGCGTCGGCCGCGCAGCGCGATCCCATGAAGGAGACAACTTCGTGACCCTGCCCGAAGACCGCAAGGTCCGCACCATGATCGTGGACGACGAGGATTTGGCACGGCAGGTCCTGCGCGAATTCCTTTCCGCGCATCCCGAAATCGAGATCGTCGCGGAATGTGCCAATGGCTTCGAGGCGGTCAAGGCCGCCGCCGAACAAAAGCCCGACCTCGTTTTCCTCGATATCCAGATGCCGAAACTCGACGGCTTCGAAGTGCTGGAGCTGATCGGCTCGGGAATGGCCGTCATCTTCGTCACCGCCTACGACACGTTCGCCATTCGCGCCTTCGAAGTTCACGCCGTCGACTATCTGCTGAAACCGATCAGCGCTCCGCGCTTTGAGGCCGCGCTCGAACGGGCGAAGGAGCGCCTTTCCGGCAAGCTGCCCTCGGCGCCCGTGCCTGCAATGGATCTGGCGGCCGCCGCGCGCCCGCCGCAGCAATACCTCGATCGCATTCCCGTCCGCGATGGCGCCAGCGTCTTCATCGTCCCGGTCGCCAAGCTCGACTACGTCGAGGCCCAGGACGACTACGTCGCTCTCGCGTCGCAGGGCAAGAAGCACCTCAAGCAGCAAACGATTTCCAGCCTGGAGGCCGCCCTCGATCCGTCGCGCTTCCTGCGGATTCACCGCTCCTACATCGTCAATCTGGAGCGCGTCACCAAGATCGAGCCCTACGGCAAGGACAGTTTCCTCGCCGTCCTCAGCACCGGAACTCAGCTCCCGGTCAGCCGCGCGGGCCACGCCCGTTTGCGAGCTTTCCTCGACCGCTAGCCGCTCGCCAGCCGTAACTGCTCCAACGCACCCTTTCGTGAAAAATCTTGCGGCCCGGAGGGCGCAAGACGATCCTCTAGGAGAGCGCTCCCGCGCCGAATTCTCCTCTTCCGGCGGGCGCGCCGATTCCAATGCGGATTCTCGTCGCCGAAGACACTCTCGAAAGCCGCGAATTGCTGATCGACCTGCTGCGAAACGGCGGGCACACCGTCGTCGGCGTCGCCAACGGCCGCGAAGCCATCCAGGCCGCCGAAAAGGAGCCTTTCGAAGTCATCTTCATGGACGAGCAGATGCCCTCGATGAATGGCACCGACGCTGCCCGCGCGATTCGCCAGACGGCCGCAAGACACGGAAAGCGGCCCATCATCGTCGGAATGTCCGGAAACACCGCGGAGGCCGATGAGCGCCGCTGCCTTGAAGCGGGCATGGACGCGTTCCTGCCCAAGCCGATCGGCATGCCGGAGCTGCTCGGAATGCTTGCCGTGCTGTCACGCCGGCCGCCGCAACCGGCTTCCCCAAACCGCGGTCAAACGCGCGCGGAGTTGATCCTGCAGCTCCAGCGAACCACCGGCGGCGATCAGAAAGTGCTTCGAACGCTCGTGAAGAATTTCCTGGCGGACGCGCCGAAAAAGATAACGAACATCCGCCGCAGCCTCGCGCGCCGCGATGCCGAGGCCATGGCCTCCAGCGCCCACGCGCTGAAGGGTTCTCTCGGCCTTTTCGGCGCGAACCGCGCCGTGGACGCTGCCCGAAACCTCCAGAATATCGGCCGCACCGGCACCGTCGAAGGAGCCGGAGCGGAATTTCACGCCCTGGAAGAAGAATTCGGCCGGCTGCGCCGGGAGCTGCGTGCGCTCTTCTCGGCCGCGAAGCCCAAACGCCGCAAAACGACCGCAAAACCTCGTGCGCGCCGCGCCCCCAAGCGCTCCGCCAGGCGCCGCCGCTAACTGAACGAGCAACGCCCGCCTTGCAATTCTTGCTGGCTGCGCAGCCCGGCGCGATACTCGATTACATGAAACGATCACTTCGAATTCTTGGCACCGCAGCGCCGCTCGCCGCTCTGGCCGCCGCGTGTGCACTCGCGCCGCCCGCCGCGCGCGCCGACGACTTCAAGCTCAAAGACGGCACGAAGATCTCCGGGACGATCGTCGGCTTCGAGGACAACTCGTTCAAGGTGAAGACGAGCTACGGCTACGCCCTCGTGCAAAAGGATCAGGTCGTCTCGATCGGCATGACGGACGCGCCGGCGGCAAAGGAAGCCGCGAAGCCTGCATCCGAGAAAGCGCCGGCGCCAGAGAAACCGAAACCCGAACCCGCAGTTGCCGCATCGGCTCCGGCCCAGCCCGCAGCCCCCGCGAGCAAGCCCGCGGAACCGAGCGCGCCTGCGCCGGCGCCACCCGCTGTGGCCAAGAGCGTTGCGCCACCTGCGCCGAAATCGGCCGCTCCCGCTCCGATCGCGCCGCCTACGGTCGTCGCGAAAAACACGGCCCCGGCGCCACCGGTTGTCGCCGCGCCGACGCCTGCTCCATCAGCGCCTGCCGTGGTTCCGCCGGCGAAGCCGCCTGCTCCCGAACCGATTCGCGAGCAGGTGACCGGCAACACATACACGAACGAAACCTATCGCTTCCACATGTACAAGCCGCCCGATTGGGACGTGATCGCCTCGGCTCCGGCTGTTCTGCCCGGCGCCATCACGGCGATGGGCACGCCGGACGACACGACCTATCTCTTGATCGGTCAGGAGCCGTCCGGCAAGTCGCTGACGGCCGAAATGGACGCGACGGAGCATCGCCTGCGCGACGTGATGGCGAACTTCCGCGCGCTGGGCGAGCAGCAGATCACCGTGTCGGGAAGCTCCGCCGTGGAGCACAAGTTCCGCGGCAGCGTGGACCAGCACGACTGGTCGGGCGTGGTCGTCCTGATCCCGCGTGGCGGCAAGGTCTACACGGTCTTCGGCATGACGCGGGCGGACAACGATCTCGTGCAACTGCAGGAGAACGTGATCTCCCGCGCGATCGCCAGCCTGCAATTCGCCGACTAGCGCGAATCCGGCCTAGAACTTCGTCACTTCGCTGAAGTGGAAGTCACGCACCTTCATCGGCGGCACGACCATTTCGAAGGACTCTTCTCCCGCCGCGCGCACAGATGGGCCGAGCATCTCCACGTTCGTGAGCATCTCGATGATGCTCTGATTGAATCGAAAGTTGCGGATGCCGCCCGCGATTTTCCCGTTTTCGATCAGGAAAGTTCCATCGCGCGTCATGCCGGTGAGAATCTTTTCATAGGGATCGACTTCGCGGATGTACCACAGGCGCGTGACCAGGATGCCCCGCTCCGTGGTGCGGACCATTTCTTCCACGGACTTGTCGCCACCCGCGAAGACGAGGTTCATCGGCGCTTCGCCATAGTCGTTCGGCAGCGAGAAGCCGTGGCCGGTTGACTTCGCCTTCATCTTCTTGGCCGTGGCGCGCGAATAGACGAGATTCTTCACGACGCCGCGATCGACGAGCTGGACCTTCTGCCGCGGCATGCCCTCGCCGTCATAGGGATGGCCGGTTTGCAGCGGATGATAGACGTCGTCCCACAACGTGATGTTCTCGCCGAGCACTTTCTTGCCGATGCGCCCCGTAAAGCACGAGCGCTTGTCAAGCACCGCCGTGCCCGCGAAATCGTAGAAGAGGAATCCGACCAGGTCGAGCACCGCCGCCGGCGGCAGGATCGTGGTGTAGCGGCCCGGCGCGATTTCGCGCGGCTCGCGGGACTGCGCCGACTTCTCGCTCGCGCTTTCGGCCAGCGCCTGCGGGTCGATCTTTCGGACGTCGGGCGAGTTCGCCTTGGCCCAGCCCGAGGAATTTTTCTCCAGAATCGTGACGGAGAATTCGGCGCGCGTCTGCTCGTAGCTCGCGAAAAGCCCTTTCGAGTTCGCCAGCACGGAGCGCGAGCCGCCGCTCGAAAAGATTCCGGCAGCCGTCTGCTTGCGCTTGTCCGCCATTTTGCAGACGCGCGCGACGGCCTTGGCGCGGTCTTCCGGCGTCGTATTCGCAGTGGCGGAAAAGAAGCGCGAAACTTTCTGATACGTCTGCTTGCCGAGCATCGGCAGCAGATCGGGATTTTCGGGCTCGTTCCGCGCCAGGCTGATCGCGGACGCGACCACGCGGCGCAGCGAATCGTCATCGGTCTTGTTCGTGGTGGAGCGGGCGGTGCGTCCGTCCACCACGGCGCGAACCGAAAGGCTCAGGGTCTGCTCAGCCACGTTCTGGTGGATCGTGTTGTTGGCGAAACGCGTCAAAGCGTCGGTCGTGGCGCCGATGTCGACTTCCGTCTCGTCCGCGCCGCTCAGCTTGAGCACGCGCTCGGCGATTCTCTCCAGTTCGGCTGTCGTCAGTTTCCCTGCGGTCTTGGACATGGCTATTTGGAGAAGGCGACCCCGACGCGGACATTGCGGAAGCGCGCGGGCGACGCGCCGTGGCCCGTGCCCATCACCTGCTGCGGCTGCCCTTTGCCGCAATTGGGCGTGCCCCACAGCGTCCAGTAGTCGCGCGAGCAGATAGCGTCGCAGCTGTTCCAGAATTCCGTGGTGATGCCGCTATAGCTCGGATTCTTGATCATGCGGCCGATCTTGCCGCCTTTCACTTCCCAGCCGATCTCGGTCGAGAACTGGAAGTGGTAGCGCTTGTCGTCGATCGACCACGAGCGGTTGGTCTCCATCAGGATCGCGTCGTCCGTGTCCGCGATCAGGTCGTCGTATTTCCACGTGCCCGGATGGATGCTGATGTTCGTCATGCGGATCATCGGCAGGCGGTTCCAGCTTTCGCAGCGGACCGTGCCGCCGGATCGCTTTTCGCCAATCGCCGACGCGGTCTCGCGGCTGGAAAGGTAGCCGGTGAAAAGACCGTTGGTGATGATCGGCGTGCACTGCGCGGGGACGCCTTCGTCATCGTAGGCAAACGTGCCGAGGCCGGGGCCGTGCTCCAGGCGCGCATCGGCCACGACGTTCACGATGTCCGAGCCGTATTTCAGCTTGCGCAGCTTTTCGGTGGTGAGGAAACTCATGCCCGCGAAATTCGCTTCCATGCCGAGGACGCGGTCGAGTTCGATCGGGTGGCCGATCGATTCGTGAATTTGCAGGCCGAGCTGCGAGCTGCCGAGGATGATCGTGCTCTGCCCTTCCGGACATTGCGCGGCCGAATGGAGCGCGACGCACTCTTCCGCGATGCGCGCGGCGTTGCCGACGAGATCGAGCGACTCGATCAACTCGTAACCCTGGAGCGTGTGCTGGCCGCCAAAGCTGTTCGGATAGGAGCGCTTCTGGATTTCGGTGCCCGCGAAACTGGTGGCGACAATGCCCGCGCCGGATTGCATCTTGATCTGATGAATCGACGAGCCCGCGCTCGATGCAAACAACTGCTCGATGCGGCGGAACGACATCGAGCCTTCGGCGACCGTGACGCCCTTGACGCGGCGCATCTCCTTGTCCGCTGCGAGGAGGAGGTCAATCTGCCGCTCGACCGGAACGCGAAAGGGATCTTTCAGGAAGGGGTTCTGCCACGTGTCGACGTGGGCGTCTTCCGGGGCCAGCGCAACGTTTTCTTTCTTCGCCAGCGCCGATGCCTTGGCGATTGCAACGGCTTCCGCCGCGCACGCCTGAATGCCCTCGCTCGTCAGCCGGTCGGTCGACGCAAATCCCCACGCCCCGTTGGCGATCACGCGGACGCCGATGCCGAGCGATTCGGACTCGGCCAGTGTGCCGACCTCGCCATTCTTCACCGAGATATCGCGGTGGCGAATGTCCATCACGCGCACGTCCGCGTAGGAAGCGCCGCGGCGCTTCGCCGTGTCGATTGCGAGAGCGGCCCATTGCTGCATCATCGGCTTATCGGGGCCTCCCGAAAAATTGGCGATTAGAATGGGAAGAAATGGTGGCAGCAAACGACTTGGGTGCGATTCTAATAACGGGATTGGCGATTAGAAATGCGGATGAGCCGGGGCGGCTGCCGGTCTCGATTCCCTTCGGCGCGCCGGACCAAATCTTCTCGAAATTCACGCAACTATCTTAGTGAAAAGCGCGGAGAGTGCAAGCGAGAGGTTGTGTAAACAATTTCACGTCGATGGAAGGGGCGCCCCGCGCAACGCGCGGTGGCGGTCGAACCACCAGGCCCACGGGAGTAATACAGCGGAGGCGATGACGCCGGGCCAGGCGACTTCGGACATGTTGGCGGGCAAAGGGCCGAAGCGGTCGGCGATATAGAAACCGAAATTGAGCAGCACGAAGGCCCAGAACGCGTACGTGCCGATGCGATCCCGGGCGCGCGTGGCGCTGACGTAGAGGCCGACGCCCAGCGCGTACATCGCGATCTCCACCGTCATCGTTCCCCAGATCGAATTCCAAAGTCCGAGGCCATATTTCGCGCTGCCGGGATAGAGCGGCATGTCCGGGCCGTGGCTGATCCAGTCGAGGACCCAGTGGCTAACGACGCCGATCCATATGGCGACGGCGCCGGCGCGGTAGCGGGCGATTGCGTAGTACACGCCCGCGAAAAGCGTGGCCCACACACAACACAGCAGCAGGCTATGCGACCAGGGAAAATCGTAAAGATCGAGCGGTGAGTATTTCGTGATTCCGGGAACGATCCGGGCGTGTTCCCAGCCGAGCAGCAGAAAGATGGGCCAGAAAATGTCGCTGAGCAGCGGCGCCGCTAGAAGAAGCGCGAACGACGTGCGCGGCGCGAATTTCTTCGCTCCGAAACCGACCGCAAAGTGGCCGATGAACACGTGAGTCTCCCGCGCCGGGCCATCATAACCCAGCAGAAGGGGCCCGGAGCTACCTCGTGTTCAGGCCTCTGATCTCGTGGACCAGAGCGTCGATTTCATCGGGGGTCAGTTTGCCGACGTATTGGGGCATGTGCCCCTTGCCATTGGCGATGACATCGCGCAGGTCGTCGTCGGAGGCGGAGGCCACCTTTGCCGACGCGAGCGAGGGCCCGCCAAAGCGGCGGCCCGTGGCGCTCTTGCCGTGGCATTTGGCGCAATTCTTTTCGAATGCGGGATTCGAGGTCAGACCCGTGACGGGCCTGGCCGTTTGTGCAGAGGCCGTTGCGAAGGCAAACGTCAGGAAACAGGCGGCGACGCCGTGTCGGCAGCTCTTCAATGCGCACCTCGTCGAAATTGGGAAAGCTAGCGACGTTGGATGCGCTCAACCGCCGAAACGTCTATCCGCTGCGCGCCCCTACTTCGACTTGAAAAGTGCCAGGTTGACGGCGCCGGCCATCGCTTTGTAGCCGTCATCGTTCGGGTGCAACTTGTCGCGGATGTTGTACTTCGCCAGAATCTGCTTCGGATTCGCCGGATCCTGCACGGCCTTGTCGAAATCGATGACGGCGTCGTAGGCACCGCTGGTGCGGATCCAGTTGTTCAGCGCCTCGCGCATGCCTTCGCCCTGCTCGGTAGCGTAGGCCGCGCCCACGTACGGAGTCAGCGTCGCGCCGATCACCTTGACGCCGTGCGCATGCGCGCGCTCGATAATCTGCTTGTGCGCGCCGATCAAGTCGTCCACGGTGACGGCGTCGGGCGGCTGCGCACCAGGACGTCCGCCGATGCCGATGTCGTTGATACCCTCGAACACAATCAGCCATTTCACGCCGGGGTGGCTCAGAACGTCGCGATCAAAACGGGCCAGCGCGGAAACTCCCGCTCCGTCGTTGAGCAGGCGATTGCCCGAGATTCCTTCATTGATGATCGCGACATTGGCCGTGGATTTGTTGGCGGCGAGCCGCTCCGCCAGCTGGCTCGGCCAGCTGCGATTGGTATCGGGAGTCGAGGTAGCGCCGTCGGTGATCGAATCCCCGAATGCGACGATCGCCCCCGCTTTGCGCGGCGCCATGACGTCGACCGCTGAAATCCAGTACCAGAGCTGCGTGGTCTTGGGGTCGGCGATCGAGGCAGCGCCCGTGAAGTCGCCGGGCTGCGAAATGTACGTGGTGTGCAGGCCGGTCAGGTGGATCGTCGGCGTTGTGGCCTCGACCGGAATGTACAGGCTGATCACCAGGTCGCTGAGCTTCGGCACGTTCAGATCGACGGGATCGCTGAGGATTTCAGCCGCTGGAGGAATCGTGGCGGACGGACGGCCGCTGAACGTGAGCGGGCGGTCTGAGCCGGCGGCGATCGCCGAATCTTTGTCGCGCAAAGCCACGTGCGCCGCGCCGACTTGCAGCGCGGTGGTGCCGAAGGCGTTCGACAATTGGACCCGCACGCGGCTGCCACCGATGCTGGTGTGCACGATCATGCGGACGGTCTGATTGTTGATCGTCGGCGGCGCCGGAAAAACGGGCGGCGGTGGCGGGTTGCCGTTGGCTTGGCCAGCGGGGGGAGCAGGCGGCGTCGCAACGCGAGGAAACACCAGGCGCGGCCCCTGGGGCGAGGCTGCCCATGTGGACACCCACTGGTCCTGCGCCGCCGCGACCGGCGCCAGCGCCGCGAGACCGAAGCCCAGCACAGCCGCGATAGCGATTGCAAGACGAACCGACCGAAACTCCGTCATCATTCGATCCCCCCATCCTCGTGATGAACGCGCGGGAATTCTATCTCACAAGTCGATCGGCCAACAACCGGGAACGGACCGAGCAGGCGGCGGGCTACACCACGCCGATATCCGTCTTTGCAGATCTCGCGTAGAGGTGAAAAAGGCCGAGAAACACCGCGGCGGCGAGATAGCTAGCGGCGAATGACGGCGCGGCGAAGAGCCCGATGACCGTTTCGACGCCGCGGTCCGTGATGCGAAACGCGTGGATGAATCCGGTGCAGGAGAGCGCGGCCGCCCCCACCAGCCACGCCGCCGCGCGCAGGTAGCGCCCGTCCAGCAGGTATGCGATCACAGCAGCCCAAATCATCGAGACGAGCAGCGCTCCCTGCCCCAGCGCGATCAGGCCGTACACGTACAATTGGTCTCCGAAGAGAGGCGCAGCCTGCAGAAAGCTTGATCCGGCGGTGCGCAGCGCGATATCGATCAGTCCGGCGACCCACGCGGCGATCATCGGAATCAGCCCGAACGCCACGGCAATTGCGTGCGATTTCGGAATCTCGGTGAACGCCTGAGCGACCATCACGAGGCCGAACCACACGACGACCATCGCGACCACCTCGAGAGGGACCACGCGAAGCAATGGAACGACCAGGCCGGTGAGACAAACCAGCATCGTGGCCGCGCCGCTGAGAATGGAATAGCCCGCGCGGGCGCCGAGTCCTTTGTGGACCATGTGTCCGAAATAGAGCGCGGTGGGAAAAGGGCTGCCGAAGGCGGAGGCCGCGAGAGTCGCGATGCCGTTCATCAGCAGCGAAGGCGTAGTGGGATAGTCCTCGCCGGCAACTTGCACGCTTTCGAGAACCTGCAAGGAGACGATCGTATCGAGCACGCTCATCGGCAGGATCACGGAGAGGAATTTCCAGCCGTCGGCGTGCACGAGAAAGTCGTAGAGGTTGATGGGGCGCGGGAGATGGATTCCGAGCGCGAGCGGCACACCGGCCGCGGCGGGATGATAGATGTGCGCCCACCGGAGGACGGCCGCGAGGGCTGCGCCAATTGCGATGCATGCGAGGCTGCCCGGAATCCGCAGCGGCAAGCGGACGCGGGAGGCAAAGACCGTGAGAATCACGATGGTCGGCAGCAGACCGAGCGCGGGCGTCTGAAACACGCGCAAAATGAAGTCCAGGCAGAGAAACGCCATCGCCGTTCCCGCAAGCGGGCAGAGCAACGCGGCGCGCGGAGTGTGGCGGCGCAGCCAATCCGTGCAGAACGCGCCGGCGGTCTGCACGATGCCGCTGAGAAACGAGGCGAAGACGCCGGCGTGCCAGGCAAGCGCGGCATCGTGCGTCCGCTGGTACACCGGCTGCATGATCATCGCGACGTAGACGAAGATCGTCGGCGCGTTCACGCCGAACGGGATTGCGGTGACGTCGCTGCGTCCCGATTTTTCGGCCAGGCGGCGCGCCTGCCATGCGTAGAACACGTTGCCGGCGAAGATCGAGAGGGCCACGCCGGGCAGGATGCGAGTTGTGACGAGGCTTTCGGAAAAACCGCACAGCGGCGCCAGTCCTGCGATCAGCAACAGATCGGGCAGGCCGCTGAAGAAAAGCGCGGCCGAGCCGTCCCAATCGCCGGGAACGAACCATGGTAACGAGCCTGCCGGTGTGGAATGTGATTGGGCCATTGCGGCGGTTCAGGCGGTGCCGTACCGCAGCCCGATTTTCTTCAGCCACTGGCGGTAGGCGATGGCGGCGCGGTCGGAGCGCAGGTGCAATTCGGCCTGCAGGTCGAGCGGCAGAAGTTCGGGGCGCTGGCCTTCGACGATCGGAATGTCCTGATTGCTGACGGCGTCCTGAAAGCGGCGCAGCTCTTCGGCGGGCGCGTCGTGCGCATAATTGAGCGCCATCACGAGCCAGGCGAGACTCTCGCGCTCGCCGACCGGCGTGACGCAGGCGAACATCGAGAAACGATTCGCGCCGTGCACTTTCGTGAACCGCACGCAAAGCGGTCGGAGAACGTGATAGGTGTAGAAGACGTCAGCCGGCTTGCCGGTGCCGTCCGGATCGGGCTGCCAAACGGGGATATCTTTCGCGATGATCGTGTCGCCGCAGGCCTCCACTTCGTAGTCGCCGATGCGCGCCTTCGCTGGATCGCCGAGAAATCCGGCGTGGACGAATGGGAAATGGGCGACGTCGAGCAGATTCTCAATCACGCGCGGACCGTGCGCACGATACAGGTACGGTCCCGCGAAAATCTTTCGAAAGGAATCGTCCTGCCATTCGGGAAAGGGAGAAACTTCCCGCGCGGGATTTCCGAGGCAGGCCCAAACCATCCCGTACGCCTCTTTCGCAGCATACGCCGTCACAGATGCGCGCGCCGGCGGCGGCTGATCCGGATGAGCCGGAATGCGAACGCAGCGGCCGGACACGTCGTATTCCCATCCGTGATACGGGCAGGCGAGGCAATCGCCAGAAACGCGGCCAGCTGAAAGCCGCGAGCCGCGATGGATGCACAGGTCCTTCCACGCGTGCACGCCTTCGCTGCTGCGCCACAAGACGAGTTCTTCCTCCAGCAGGCGAGCGGCCGCGGGCGCGTCGGGCTTCAGCTCAGACGCCCACGCAACCGGATGCCAATCATCTTGAAGGATAGGATCGTCGACCATGGATTGGATCTGCGCGGCCGAGGCCGCGCAGCGAGCAGGGAGAATAACACGAGAACCCGCGCTACCCTTCCGTCGCGCGATGCAACATTCTTGAGGCTCAAATCGATAATTTGAATCGGGACGGCGCGCTAGCGACTGGACGGCACCTTCGGAGCCAGAACTTGTTCGAGGGTTTGGCCCGCAGAGAACTTCAACACCACCTCGAATTTGACCCAGGCAATCGTGTCCGGCTCGCCGTTCTTGCCCGTGTTGACACGAGACCGAAGGATGCGGAGCTCTCCGTAACCCAGGTTCACCGCCGCGGACTCGGCTTCGATCCGGGGCCTGTCGGCTTCGGAAACAGCGCTCGGATAGAGTCCAGCGTTGACGACTTCGCTGGCGACGTGCTGATCGTGGACGGACAGCACGAAATTGAAACGCCGCGGGTTGATCCGCACGGCCTCCCGCGAGGAGTAGCCGGCCGTCGCCGCCAGGTAGCGCTGGTTGTATCCGTGGTAGGGCGGCGTGGCGATTTCGACGAATTCGATCACTTCGTCGGCCGGTTCGGCCGTGGGCCACATGCCGATCACCCACCCGCCGCCTTCGTCCGATGTAGCCGGCGTAAGGCGGAAGACCAGATTGTGGCCGACGTCATGTTCGTAGATCTGGCCGCGCTCGACTTCAGCGCTGAAACGAACTTGGGCAGGATCGGCGGGTGTGGCGGATGCCTGCTCTCCGGATGACTTTTCCTGTCGCGCGCGCGCATGCGCACCAGCGGCGAAACCGGCTGCGAGACAGGCCGCCAGAACCAGGGCGATGGAGCGGGAGGTCATCAAAGCCGGGATTGTATCAGCAGAAACGCGCTCGACGCCGCGAAACGAGCACGCAAATGAAAACGGGCGGCTCGCCGAGCCGCCCGTTTTCGATCTTGCAATTTCGATTTTCGAGTTCCCGCTTCTCAGGTGCCCTCTTGCCAGGAGGCGAGGTAGTGTTCCTGTTCGGGCGTCAGCTTGTCGATGCTCACGCCCATCGATTCGAGCTTGAGCTTCGCGATCTGCTGATCGAGGTGCTCGGGAACCGGATAAACGTTGGCCTTCAGTTCCTTCGAGTGCTTGACCATGTACTCGGCCGCGAGCGCCTGATTCGCGAAGCTCATGTCCATGACGGATGCCGGATGGCCTTCGGCAGCGGCGAGGTTGATCAGGCGGCCGTCGCCGAGCAGATAGATGTGGCGGCCGTCCTTCATCGTGTACTCCTCCACGAAGGGACGCGCTTCCTTCCGGCTGCTCGACAGCTTCTCCAGCGCCGGGATATCGATCTCAACGTTGAAGTGGCCGGAATTGCTGACCACGGCGCCGTCCTTCATCTTCTCGAAGTGCTCGTGCGTGAGAACGGACTTGTTGCCGGTCACGGTGATGAAAACGTCGCCGATCTTGGCGGCTTCGTTCATCGGCATCACGCGGAGGCCGTCCATCGCGGCTTCGATGGCCTTGGTCGGGTTGATCTCCGTAACGATCACATCCGCGCCCAGACCCTTGGCGCGCATCGCGACGCCGCGCCCGCACCAGCCGTAGCCGGCGATGACGACCTTGAGGCCGGCGAGCAGCAGGTTCGTGGCGCGAATCACGCCGTCGAGCGTGGACTGTCCCGTGCCGTAGCGATTGTCGAAGAAATGCTTGGTGAGAGCGTCATTGACGGCGATCACCGGGAACTTCAGCGTGCCGTCCTTGGCCATGGCCCGCAGGCGAATGACGCCCGTGGTGGTCTCCTCGGTGCCGCCGATGACGTCCGGAATCTGATTCGTGCGCTTGGTGAGCAGCTGGGTGACAAGGTCCGCGCCGTCGTCCATCGTGATCTGCGGCTTGTGGTCGAGCGCCGCGTTGATGTGGGCGTAGTAGGTGGCATTGTCCTCGCCCTTGATCGCATACGTCGGGATGCCGTAGTCCTTGATCAGGGACGCCGCCGTTTCGTCCTGCGTGGAAAGCGGATTCGAGGCGCAAACGACCAGATCCGCACCGCCGTCGCGCAGAGTGATGGCGAGGTTCGCCGTCTCCGTGGTGACGTGGAGGCAGGCCGCCATGCGAATGCCCTTCAGAGGCTGCTCCTTGATGAACCGCTTGCGAATCAGCTGCAGCACCGGCATATGCTGATTGGCCCATTCGATCCGGCGCTTTCCCGCTTCCGCCAGACCCAGATTCTTTACGTCGCCCTTGATCTTCGTTGCTGTTTCCACGAGGTACTCCCTTTTGATTTGTATTCGGGACGAAAAAACTAGCGCGAAGCCACCGCCGCGCCGCGCGAGGCCGCTTCCTTCTTGATCGCCTCGGCCTTATCGGTGCGCTCCCACGTGAAGCCCGGGCCGCTGCGGCCGAAGTGGCCGTAGGCCGCCGTCGCCTTGTAGATCGGGCGGCGCAGGTCCAGCGTTTCGATAATGCCCTTCGGCGTCAGCTTGAAGAGCGCACGGACGATCTCAGTGATCTGCGAGTTCGGGATCGTGCCGGTGCCAAATGTGTCCACCATCACGGATACCGGTTCGGCCACTCCGATCGCATAGGCGAGCTGAACTTCGACTTTGCGCGCGATGCCCGCCGCGACCAGGTTTTTCGCGATATAGCGGGCCATGTAGCACGCCGAACGGTCCACCTTCGATGGGTCCTTGCCGGAAAACGCGCCGCCGCCATGGCGGCCGTAGCCGCCGTAGGTGTCCACGATGATCTTGCGGCCGGTGAGGCCCGCGTCGCCCATCGGGCCGCCCGTCACGAAGCGGCCAGTCGGGTTCACGTGAATCGTGGTCTTGTCGAACATTTCCTTGGGGACGACCGGCTTGATGACCTTCTCGATGACCGCTTCGCGCAGGTCGCCGTGCGAGACGCTGTCGCTATGCTGCGTCGAGATGACGACGGTATCGACGCGCACCGGGCGGCCGTTCGCATATTCAACGGAAACTTGCGATTTACCGTCGGGCCGGAGGAAATCGAGGGCCCTGCTCTTGCGGACTTCGGAAAGCTTGAGGGTCAGCTGGTGCGCGAGCTGGATCGGCATCGGCATCAATTCCGGGGTTTCATCGCAGGCGTAGCCGAACATCAGGCCCTGGTCGCCGGCGCCGCCCGTGTCGACGCCCATGGCGATATCGGGCGATTGCGGCTTGACGGCGGAAAGAATGCCGCACGTCTCGGCGTCGAAGCCGTACTTCGCGCGGTTGTAGCCGATATCGGCGATGACGTCGCGGGCGATGCGCTCGTATTCGAGGACGCCGCGGGCTTCCTTCTTGATCGTGATCTCGCCGGCGACGACCACCAGGCCGGTGGTGATCAGGGTTTCGCAGGCGACACGGCCCATTGGGTCGTGGGCCATGACCGTATCGAGCACGGCATCAGAAATCTGGTCCGCGATCTTGTCGGGGTGCCCCTCGGTGACGGACTCCGAGGTAAACAGGAACTTCTCATGCGCGTGTGCCAAGCCAGTGTCCTCCGGAGGCGTGAGAGCGAAACTGCGAACTACATTGCGCCTATTCTGTCCAAACCGAAATTAGAGACGCTAGCATACGGCCGCTAGCAGGTCAATCATATGCATCGAAAGGCCTTAAACGCGGGTCGAACGGCAGAATCGGCGGCCGAAAAGCGGGCCCGCAGGAGCGTGAAACAGAAGAGCCGGGCGGAGAGGGTGGGATCTCCGCGCCGGCTCCGTGTGCTGCAGCAATTCGCTGCGGCGGGCACCTGGGCGCCCGCCACCGTGAACGGTCTAGAACGTGAAGTGCAGGCCGAACTGAATCAGCCGCGGGTTGACGTTGGTGTGCACGATGCTGGCGGCAGTGGTAGTTCCCGGGATCGCCGCCGCAATGTTCAGGAATCCCGCGTTGGCAAAGGACGTGCCGCCCGGATCGGCGAACTGCGCGTGGTTGAACGCGTTGTAGAAGTCCGTGCGGAACTGCATACCCACGCGCTCCGTCAGCTTCGTGTTTTTCAGGACCGAGATGTCCCAGTTGAACTGGCCGGGCCCGAGGACGATGCCAGTGCGGGAGTTGCCGTAACCCGTCGCCGACGCATCTCCATAAGGCACGATGGGTGCGGGACAAAAGGCTGCCGGGTTGATGTAGTTATTCAGATTCGCTTTCGTGCCGCCCGGACTCTTGACGTTTCCGGGACCAAATCCGTCGCAGTACTGGGCGGTGGTGACTCCGTCGACATACTGCGTGCTGTTGGAACCGAAAGCGGCTCCTGCATTGGCGTCGATGACTGTCATTGCATCGCCGGATTGCGCGATCGTGATACCCGAGACGTTCCAGCCGTCGATCAGCTTGCCGCCGACACCCGTCATGCCCTTCCCGAACGGCAGGTCGTAACTGTAGTTCACGACAAAGCGCTGCGGACGGTCAAACCCGACACGTCCGTACTGGCACATCATGCACAGCGCCTCGTTGATGTTCGCAGTGTTCGAAAAAAAGATGTCCGACAGGTTCTTGTCCCACGTATAGGCCGCTTGCATCGATAGCCCGTGCGAGAACTGATGGCGCACGGTGATCTGCAGGCTGTTGTAGTCGGAATAGCCGTTGTCGTCGTTGCTCTGCAAGCCGAACGTCGAGTAACCCGGATACGGCACGCGGAACTGCGCGTTGGCGGCCGTGTTGCAGACCGGCGGGTCACCTGTGCACAGGTTGCTGAACTGGTTCGTAGGCGTCGCCAGGAGCGGTTGGTTGTGATTGTGGTTGTAGTCGTTCAAGTTGATTCCGCTCGAGCCGACGTAGCCCATGTCCAGCACCCAGCCCGGAACAAACTCATACTGAAAGCCCAGGCTGTACTCCCGCACCAGAGGCGTATGGACCGAGTTTGGGTTCAACTCCGCGCTCAACGTGGAGTTCGCGCCCGTAGTGGGATCGGCGAAACGCGCCGGGAAACCCAGACCGAAATCGGTGTTGCAGTTCGGATCGGACGGCATGCAAACGAGCGATATCAGGGGATACGGTTGCTGGAGCGACGATTGGAACCATCGGGCGCTCAGGAACGGGTAGTCGTACGTAGCGGCGTACGGCGACCCGGTCTCGAAGGCGTGGACGATGAAGTCCAAACCGATGCGGTTGTAAAACAGGCCCGCTCCACCGCGCACCACCAGCTTGCTGCCCTTCAGCGGCTGCCACGCGAATCCGATACGGGGCGCGAAATTGCTGTACGGCGCATGTCCGGTGATCGTGTGGGTGTTCGAGGCCGTGCCAACACCTTCCGGCGGCGGTCCAAAATGCGCCGCGAAGTTGCTCGGCACGACGAACTGCTGAATGGCTGCCGGGTTGTTGGAGAAAGAAGTCGGTACATTCTGCGGAGCGGCCATCCGGTCCAGCCAGACCTGCGTCAGGCGACCATACTTGTCGCTGAGCAGGCCGAAATATTCCCAGCGCAAGCCCATGTTCAACGTCAGCTTGGAGTTCACCTTCCAGTCGTCGAGAACATAGGCGTTGCGGTTGCTGAGCTGATAAAAGTGGACGATGCCGTCCTGGCCCGTGGAACCCTTCAGCGTGAAAATCAACCCGACGTTCCAAAACGGATCGATGGTGCCGCCATTCGCTAGCCCGGGCGTCCCCAGGAGCAGCAACAAGCCCTGCTGCAACCCTCCGTCCGTCAGGGGCCAGTTCGTCCACTCATACTCGAAGCCGGCGCGGATGCTATGCCGGCCGTGCAGCCACGAAATCTGATCCGCGGCCTGCAACTGGTTGGTCGGCCCGCCAAAGGGCAGGAGGCCGCCAAACATCGTGTAGTTGTCCAGCACGTCGATCATGGTCGGCGGCTCGTGGAAATTGCTGGGCACCTGCTGCATTCCGAGCTGCTCGGCAAGGCCGCAGTTCTTCGCCGCTTCGGTGGGGCATCCGCCGGGAGGCATGTCCGAAGTTCCAATGGCAAGGTTGCGCTGATATGACATCCGGACTTCGTTGACGAAGGTGTTCGACAACGTGGAGGTCAGCTTCGCCACCGCCGCGTGATTTCCCCAAGGCGTCAGTTCCGGCGAACCCGGCAGGTCTCCGCCGCCTTGCCCCACGAAGAGTGTCTGAGGGTTCTTGGTTAGAAAGTACTTCGTGGTCAGGGTGTGCTTGCTGTTGATCACCCAGTCGCCATTGGCCACGTACTGATTCTCGGAGTAGATGGCCGGCACGTCGAAGTTGCAGGTGTAATCGCCGGCCTCATCGTTGTTGGCTCTGCAGAAGTTCGGATATGACGACGGCCCGGGGATGTAGTAATTGTTCGGCACGCCCGCGCCGCTGCCCGTCGTCAGCTGGAAGATTCTCAGTCCCACGATGTTCGCGATTCCCATGCTCGTCGCAAACGCCTGGGCGGTTGCGTCGCACTCGCTGGCGATAGAACCGAAATCGGGAACGGCCGCGGGAGTGTTGCATGTGCCGCGCGAGCCAAGATCGGCGTAGGTATTCAGGCCGCCAGGCAGGATCGCTCCGAAGGTCTGGCCCTGTGGCGCCACGCCGTTCTTGCCGCGCGTTCCGCGGTAACTGAAGAAGAAGAACAGCTTGTCCTTCAGGATCGGCCCGCCGATCGTGGCGCCGAACTGGTTCTGGTTCAGCGGAGCCGGCTTGTTGGTCTGATCGTTCGCAAGCTGGCTCTGCTTCAGGAAGAAGTCGTTCGAATTGAGCACGGTGTTACGGAAGAACTCGAACGCGGAACCGTGGAACGCGTTGCCGCCGCCCTTGGTGCTGACGGTCACGTTCGCACCGGGGTTCCGGCCGTAGCTTGCGTCGTAGGTCGAGGTCTGGACTTTGAACTCGCCGATCGCGTCGGTGCTCGGAATCGGGATTCCGGTGTAGATCGTGCCGTCGTTGGCGGTTCCGGAGTTCGCGATGTTGTTCACCGCGACTCCGTCCATCTGGAAGTTGTTGGATCCCGGATCGACGCCGTTCGCGCTGATGTTTTGCGTTCCTTTCCCGACGGACGTCGCGTTGTCCACGTTGGCCGAGGTTCCGGCTGAAAGACTCAAGATTTCGGTGTAGTTCCCGTTGGCCATCGGCAGAGCGCTGATCTGGCTGCCGGTGACGGTAGTGCCGAGAGTCGAGCTCTCGGTCTGCAGCGTTTCAACGGTCGCTTCCACGGTCACGCTTTCGGTCACCGCGCCCACTTGCATCACCTGGTTGACGCTTTCCGTCTCCGTGACGTTGACGGCGACCGAGTCCACCTGTGAGGACTTGAAGCCGGCGGCCGTGAACTTCAGGCTGTAGCTGCCCGGTGTCAGGAGCGTGATCTTGTAGACGCCGTCGACGCCCGTCTTCGTGTCGCGTTCCTGGTTCGTTCCCTTGTTGGTGGCAACCACGGTGGCATTAGCCACGGCGCCGCCGGAAGAGTCGGTCACGGTGCCCGTGATTGCGCCGGTCGCCGACGTTTGCGCATGCGACATCGGAGCGCACACAAGGAACAGGGCGAGGCAGGCAACTACGGCTAGAGCGAGCGCGCGAGTGCTGGAGGAGATCCATATTCCGCGGCGATGGCTTTTGTTTTCGTTCGATGCATGCTTTCCAACTTCAGAATCCCTGCTCGGTATCGCGGGCCCGTAAAGCGTCGCAAAGGCGGACTTCGTCATGCCGGAAATCATGGACATGTCGCACGCTCCTCAACATCGCTTGGTTTTTTTCCTGGAAAACGGGGCCGAAGACTACTCTTTGCCCTGCCATGTATCACTGGCGAGATGTGGGTGTCAAGAAGAATGTGTATACATCGAACAACCGAGAGGAATTCGTGCGGGCGGCGACGCGAGTCGAGAAAATCCGCATGTGACTCTGAGACATATAGTTACCGGATTGCCCTATCCGGGCCGATCTCTCGCCTGTCGGCGCGCGCCGTTCTTTTGGATTCAGAGGGAAGTGCGTTGAATACACTTTGCTGCTGAAGTCCCAGATGACGCGCGGGACCTCACGGGCCGTGTGACTGGATTTCGGATCGTTACGCGGCGTCGCGGCGGTGCAGCAGATACGAGCGGATAAATGGATCGATGTCGCCGTCCAGGACCTTCTGGACGTCGCCGCGCTCGAATTTGGTGCGGTGGTCCTTGACCATCTGGTAGGGCTGCATCACGTATGACCGGATCTGGCTGCCGAAGCTGATTTCCGGTTTGGACGCGTCGAGCTTCCGCGCTTCCTCGCGCCGCTTTTCCAGCTCCAGTTCATATAGCTGCGAACGCAACAGCGTCATGGCCATCTCGCGGTTCTTGTGCTGGCTGCGCTCATTCTGGCACTGCACGACGATGCCCGTCGGAATGTGCGTGATGCGAATGGCCGTCTCGACTTTGTTCACGTTCTGCCCGCCCTTGCCGCCGGAGCGATACGTATCGATCCGCAGGTCATCGGGATTGATCACGACTTCGATGCGATCGTCGATTTCAGGAATCACGAAGACCGACGCGAAAGACGTGTGGCGGCGGGCCTGCTGATCGAACGGCGAAATGCGCACCAGCCGATGCACGCCGCTTTCGCCCGCGAGCATGCCGTAGGCGTTCTCACCCTGAATCTGCACGGTGGCGGACTTGATGCCCGCTTCTTCGCCCGGCGTCGATTCCAGGACATTCGTGCGGAAGCCCTTGCCCTCCGCCCAGCGCAAATACATGCGGAGCAGGATCTCCGCCCAGTCCTGCGAGTCGATGCCGCCGGCGCCTGGCTTGATGGTGAGGATGGCGTTGAGGCGGTCGCTCTCGCCGGAAAGCAATGTCTTGGTCTCGAGTTCGGACACGTAGGAATCGACTCCGGCAATTTCCTTGGCCAGGTCGTCGAGCAGTGCCACGCGCTGCGCGCTGTCTGTCTCTTCCTGCGCGAGGTGAAAATACGTCTCGATGTCGCTGTTCCGGTCGGAGAGCGCCTTTTCGGCGTTGACGCGGTCTTCGAAATGCTTGCGTTCCTGCAGGATGGCCTGAGCCTTTTCCTGGTCCTGCCAGAAATTCGGATCGCTTACTTTTCCTTCGAGGGCGGCGAGCTGCTTCTTCGCGGAACCGGCGTCAAAGATAGCTCCGCACCAGACCGATGCGTTTCGTCAGCTCGGCGTAGCGCTGTTGGAGGTCTTCGATGTGTTCGGCCATGTTGTCCGGGAGCGTTCCGACTTGGCGTGCGGCGGCTCTTGCCATCTATTCTAGCTGGAAGTTCGGGCGATGGCCAATCCGATCAACGCCATCGACCCGATCGCGCAGAGCCACGCGAGCCAGTCGCCGAAGCGCGCGTAGAGCGTCATGTCCGTGCGAAAGTCGTAGGGCGCGTCGAGCTCGCCGCGGATATCCGTGGGCAGCGCCGCCACGGTGCGTCCATAAGGATCAACGTCCACGGTGAAGCCGTTGTTGGTGTCGCGCAGCAGCCAGCGGCGATTCTCCACCGCTCGCACGCGAGCCATCATCACGTGTTGCGCCGGAGCGGCCGAGCGGCCGAACCAACCGTCGTTCGAGATGTTGATCAGCAGTCCCGCGCCGCCCGCCGTGAATCGCCGCACGGCGTCGGGAAGCACTCCTTCGAAGCAGATGAACGCGCCGAACGTCCCGTCCGGCAGCCGGCCCACGCGATAGTCCGCGCCGGGCGTGAAGTCGCCGATATCCGCCGTCAGCTTGCCCGTGAACGTGAGCCACTTGCGCAGCGGCACGTACTCGCCGAACGGCACGAGATGAATCTTGTCGTATGTGAAAGTACGGTTGCCGGAGGGATCGAGCAGCACGGCGCTATTCGTCGCGATGAACTTTCCGGCGGCGTCGTGCTTCCAATCCTCGACGCCGACAAGAAAATCCTGCCCCGCGTTGCGCGCGATCCGCTGCGCGCGAGACGCGAAATCCGCTTCCTGGAGGCTGAAGGGCGCGGGAACTTCGGGCCACACGATCAGGCCCGGCATCTGGCTCGCTGATTCCACGCTGATGCGCTCGAGCTGATCCAGATCGGCGCTGTGACGCGGCAGCCAGTCCGGCGGATACGCATAGGACTGCGGGAAATTCGTCTGGACCAGATGCGCCACGTAGCGCGCCGGCGCGCGGGGAACGAAATAGCCTCCGCCCGCGCCGACCAGGATCAGCACGGCCCCGGTGACGATCACCGCCTTCCACGCGCGCTGCCGGCCCGCCAGAATCGCGTACGCCACGAGCGAGCCGAATCCGGCGACTACGAAGCTGAGGCCGTAGATTCCGGTGACCGCCGTCAGCTGCACGAGACCGAGGCTGCCGCTGGCCGCATAACCGATCAGGTTCCAGGGGAATGCAAAGATCGGCAGGTGCCCGCGCGCGAATTCCAGCGCCACCCACAGAAACGGCGCCAGCGCGCAAGCCAGTGCCGCGCCCTTGCGTGACGCCAAGGCGACGCCCCAGCAGAAAACCGCGCAGATGATCCCGCCCGCGATTCCGATCAATCCCAGCACAGCCGCGGCCGTCCACGGGTCCACGTTGCCGTACTGCCGGATCACCACGTCCATCCACGGCAAAGAGATGGGATAGAACGCGAGCCCGTGGATCAAGCCGTAGAGCGGCGCGACCGAGGGCCGGGCGCGCCACGACGCCAGGATCAGCGGAGTGAGGGCGATCCAAGCAAACAGCGAAAAGTCGAAATTCGGAAAGGACAGGGCGAGCAACACTCCGCTCGCGAGCGCGAGCAGGAGGCGCGTGTACCAGGAAAAAGTCATTCAGCGCTTGATGATAGCTTTGAAGCCGGCGCGGTCAAGGGCGGCGCGAGCGGAGCCGGCGGCGCGCTCGTCGGGATAAGGACCCACCTGCACGCGATAGAAATTGTCCGCGGTGGGCGTGACGACGAAAGACGGGAAATTCTTCTGCTGCAGCGCGTCGGCCATCGCCAGCGCATCGCTCTCGTGCCGCAGCGCCGCGACCTGCAGCACGACGGATCCCTTGGTCATTTTGGGAGGCTGAAAACGCGCCGGCGTCAGCGCGGTATGCGCGCTGGCGGCAGGCGTCACCGGTGCCGCGCCCTTCGGCTGCGCCGCAGCGGGCGCGGGAACCGCAACCGTCGTGGCTGATGGCGCGGCGGCAGGCTCGAGGCTGTCATTCTTATTCTTCGAGTAGAAATCCCACTCGTTGTTCGCAGGAGGCTGCGCAGCGGGCGCATCCGTTTCGGCTTGCTTGGGAGCCGTGCGAGGCGCCGGTGCGACCTTTTCGAGAATATCGGCGGCGTGGACGGCTCCGCCGTACTGGTTATGCCCCATCACGTAGCCAAGCGTGAAGAAAACGCCGCAGAGCAACACGACGCCCATGAACAGGCCGACCAAATGCCTGCTCTCCAAGACCCGATCGCCCCCGCGCTTTCCGCCGGCCATTTCCCCTACTTCTTTCCCCCGTTCATCCACTGGGACAGAATGTCGATTGGAACCGGGAAGACCACCGTCGTGTTCTTCTCGACGCCGATCTCGGTCAAAGTCTGCAAATAGCGCAACTGAATCGAAGCCGGCTGTTTTTCGAGCACCGCGGCCGCTTCCGCCAGTTTCGTCGAGGCCTCGAATTCGCCCTCGGCGTGAATAATTTTCGCCCGGCGTTCGCGCTCGGCCTCCGCCTGCTTGGCGATGGCGCGCTGCATCGACTCCGGAATGTCGACCTGCTTGACCTCGACCTTCGTTACCTTGATACCCCAAGGCTCCGTATCCTGGTCAAGGATTGTTTGCAGCTTGGAGTTTACCTTTTCGCGCTCGGACAGGATGGAGTCCAGTTCGAACTGGCCGACGAGACTGCGAAGCGTGGTCTGCGCGAGCTGCGACGTGGCGTAGAGGTAGTTCTGCACCTGCGAGAGCGCGAGATTCGCGTCCACGACGCGGAAATAGCAGACGGCGTTCACCTTCACCGAGACGTTGTCGCGCGTGATCACGTCCTGCGCAGGCACATCGAGCGTTTCGATGCGCAGCGAAATGCGCGTCAGCTTGTCGATGGGGTAAAGGACCAACTGCAATCCCGCACCCTTGGCCTCCGGGAGCATGCGCCCGAGGCGCAGCACCACGCCGCGCTCCCATTCCTTGATGACGTAAATCGAGTTGAACAGCCAAAACAGCACGATAATGACGATCGCGACTCCCAAGATCGACATGAAGTTGAAGTCCATCGCTGCCTCCCCGATTTGCCTCTCTACGAAGATGCCGAATGCTGCGGCGCTGCCGGTTCCACCTCAAGCGTCAGGCCGCGAACTCCCTTCACTCGCACGCGCGCTCCCCGGGGAATGCTCGCGCCGGCGGACGCCGCAGCCTGCCACAGCTCGCCGTGGACGCGCACCATCCCCACAGCCGGTGACGCGCCCACCGGCTCCGTCACTTCGCCTTCTTCGCCCACGAGCTCTTCCCGGCCCGTTGCCTGCTTCCAACTGCGGGAGCGCAGAACGGCGCGCATCAGGACGAGGGCAATCACCGTAAACGGAATTGCGACCGCAAGCGCGGTGGTGGGCCGCACGCCCATCCCCGTCCATGGCGATTGGATGAGCATGATCGCGCCGAGAATCATCGCGATCGTCCCGCCTATGCCGAGTATCCCGTGCGTCGGGAACTTCGCTTCGAGGACGAACAGCGCCAGCGACAACGCGATCAGCGCCAGCCCGACGATCGTCACCGGCAGTTGCTGCATGGCGAACATGGCGAGCAGGATCGCGATGCCGCCGATCACTCCCGGGGCAAACATGCCCGGGTGATTGAACTCCACGTACAGTCCGAGGATGCCGATGATCAACAGAACGAACGCCACATTCGGCTCCACGATATGCGTCAGAAACTTTTCGCGCGCGGTCATGCCCACTTCGCGGAGCACCGGATGGGCCAGGGCGAGCTGCGCGGTCGAACCGTCGAGCCGCGTCACCGTGCGTCCATTCAGCTTGGCGAGGAGATCATCCTCCGACGACGCCACCAGATCGATCAGCTTGCCGTCGAGCGCTTCCTTGTCGCTGAACGCCTTCGCGTCCGTCACCGCCGTCACAGCCAGGTCGGAATTCCGTCCGCGCTTCACGGCGTAGCTGCGCAGGAAGGCCGACGCGTCGTTCATCACTTTCTTTTCCATCGTGTCGCTGGTCTTCGATTCGAACCCGAAGAGTTCGAAGACGGGCGAGGCCGCTCCGGTGTTCGTACCGGGAGCCATCGCGGCGACGTCCGCCGACTCGAGGATGAAGAAGCCCGCCGAGGCCGCACGCACACCCGACGGCGCGACGTAGATCGCCACCGGCACGGGAGACGCGAGGATCGCCTGGACGATCTGGCGCATGGACGTGTCGAGTCCGCCCGGCGTATTCATCGTGATCAGGACAAGCGACGCATGCTCGGCGGCCGCTTCGCTGATGCCGTGGGCCACGTAACCGGCGAGGATGGGCTCGATTTCGCCGTCGATGCGCAGCACGACGACGTCAGACGTAGCGGAGGAGTCGGAAGAAGGAGCGGAAACACCGGCCTGCGCGGGGCCGACGAATAACAACGCCGCGAGGGCGGCCGCGCAAGACAGGAGGCAGCGCAATGATCGAGCAGCCATTCCGGAGGCGTATTATAGCAACAGAGTCGAGCCAAATCGCGAACGCTTTCAAAGTCTCGCGACCCGCTGGCGGCAAGTCCGGGCGCCCAATCAATTCGTAACGGGCTTTCCCTGCTCAGCCTCGTACGCCGGGCGGCGTTTCAAGACGTCTTGCACCTGCGGATCCTTGATCACGCGCGCAAAGTCAGGGTCTTTTTCGGCGGCCATGAAGTCCTTGTAGCCGCTATCGCGCGCCAGCTTCAGGTATCGCGCGGCGTGTTCGGCGTCTCCCAGCTTGGCATACGACTTCGCCATAAGGAAATGCAGGGTTGCCTGATCCGCGTCCGAGCGCTGTTGGACGATGGCACCCGCTCCTCCACGCCTCTCGAACACATCGGGATCGATCGCGAGCGCCTTGCTAAAGGCGTCCATCGCCAGAGGAATCTGCTTGATGCTGCAATAGGCCGAGCCCATGTTGGCATAGACGTCTGCGAGCCCGCCGCCGCCAGTCTTGATCGCCTTCTTGTAATACTTGATGGCCTTGCCGTATCTTCCGGCACCGTGTTCGAGGGATCCGAGATTGTTCAGCGCGGGCAAGGACTTGCCATCCACTTTCAGCGCCCTCTTATAGAAGCGTCGGGCAAGGTCGTCCTGGTGGAGCTGCTGATAGGCAATGCCGACCTGATTGAGGGCTTCCACGTTGTTTGGCTCTTGCTCGAGGATTTTCTGATAAGCGACCGCGGCCTCCTGATAATCCTTGCGAGCCATCATGATTTGCGCGCGCATTTCGTCTTTCTGGCGCTGCGTCATGGGCGGCTGACCGGGTTCTTGTTCGGCGGCACCCTGCGTCGAGGAGGCGGGAGCGTCGGGAGTTTTTACGAAAGTGCCGTCGCCGAAGGCGAGTAGCAGCGGGACGGCGAAGAAGGCCGAGAGTTTCATTGCCCTTCTCCCAGTGCCGGCGCCTTTCGCCCAGGCATTCTATTGAGGCTTCGAGTTGTTCGCCGGCTGCTTGCTGTTGCCGAAGATACCAAATATCCGGTCGAGAAATCCCTTTTTCTTCTCCGGCTCCTGAGAGGAGTCCTCGTCGCCGGTTTGCCCCGGCTTCGCCTCCGGAGCAGGCTTGGGATTGGGGTGCGGAGCTGGAGCGGAATGCGGCGCGGCAGGAGGTTGTCCCGGCGGGGCCGCCGGAGGAGATGGCTCGGATGATTCTGGTCCTCTGCCGAAAAGGTGTGACAGCCACGATCCCTGGCCGGATTGCGCCACCGATCCGCCGTGAAGCTCGCAATACTGCGTCGGCTCGCTGCCCGCGATGAAGTACTCGCTCGCAGTCTTCGGGCACGAAGTTGTCGCGAGTTGTCCGGTCTGAGGATCGATCATCGCCTCCGAGATTCCCGGCGGGGGATCGAATTCCTGCACGTTGCGGTATTTTGGAAGCGTGACCGCGCGCTTCATGAACTCGCCCCAGATTGGCGCGGCAGCAGCGCCGCCGGCCAACCCGAGATCGCGATTGTCGTCGAAGCCGACCCAGACCACGCACAGTAGGTTCGAGGTGTAACCGGCGAACCAGCCGTCGCGCGAGGTCCCCGTCTTGCCGGCGGCGGGCGCATCGAATCCGAGCGCGCGAACGGGATAGCCCGTGCCGTGATTGATCACGTCCTCCATCAGGCTCGTCGTGAGGTAGGCGACGCGGGGATCGAGCACGGAGCGCGTCGCCGGCGTGCCGGATTCTTCCGTGCCGCCGTCGGCAGCGATGACGCTGCGAACGAAGAAAGGCTCGGCGCGGAAGCCGTTGTTTGCGAACGCCGTGTATCCCGCGGCGACGTCGATCGGCGTCATCTCATATGCGCCCAGGGCCACGGCCGGGGTGGCCTGAATGTTGCCGCCGAGTCCCATTTGCCGCGCCACCTGGACGACGCGCTGGTAGCCGATCATCTCGGCCACTTTCACGGTGGCGACGTTCAGCGAATGGATCAGCGCATCGCGCACCGTGACGGGCCCGAAGAACTCTTCGCCGTAGTTGTCGGGCGTGTACTCCTTGCCGTCGAATTCAAAGGTCGTCGGAGAATCGTCCACCATCGTCGCCGGCGTGACGACCGGCTGCACGCCGTCGACGGCGTTGTCGAACGCCGCGGCGTAGACGAACGGCTTGAACGCCGAGCCCGGCTGGCGGCGCGCCAGCGCGTGATTCAGCTGGCTTTCGCCGTAGTCGCGCCCGCCGACCAGCGCGCGGATTTCTCCCGTGCGCGGATCGAGCGCCACCAGCGCCACCTGCGCTTCGGGAGCCTGTTCGCCTTTCTTCTTCCACTGCGCGTAGCGGCGCGCCAGCAGCTTGTCCAGGTTCTGCACGCCGATCTGAATGGCGTCGGACGCGGCGCGCTCCAGATCCGGATCGAGCGTGGTGTAGATCCGGTAGCTCTGCGTCTCGAGATCGCTTTCGGAGAATTTTTCGAGCAGGTGATCTTTCACCATGTCCACGAAATACGGCGCGGAGCTGCTGCCGAGGCCGCCGTTGGTGAATCTCAGTTTGGTCTTCTTGGCTGCGGCTTCCTCTTCGGCCGTCAGAAAGCCGTCGTCCACCATCTGCGCCAGCACGCGGTCGCGCGCCTCGTCCGCGCGGTCCACGTGCCTCTCCGCCGACGAATAGCGGTTCGGCGCGCGGATGATCCCCGCGAGGAAGGCCGCCTCGCCGGCCGTCAGCTCGCGCACGTCCTTGCCGAAATAGGCGTTGGAGGCTTCGCCAAAACCGCGAATTGAAAAGCTGCCGCGGTTGCCGAGATAGATGTCGTTGGCATACAACTCGAAAATCTGCTGCTTGGAAAAGCGCTCGTTGATCTCGGCGGCCATCAGGATTTCCTTCAGCTTCCGCCGCCACTCGCGTTTGGTGGAGAAAAAGAAAGTCCGGGCCACCTGCATGTCGATCGTGCTGGCGCCCTGAGCCTTCTGCCCGCGCGTCACGTCGTAGAACGCCGCGCCGAACACGCGCACCATGTCGAGCGCCCCGTGCTCGAAGAATCGCTTGTCTTCCGCCGCGAGCACCGCGTGCAGGAGCACGGGCGGCAAATCGTCGAAGCGGACCACGCGGCGCTTCTCGCGCGAGCTGTCGAATAGGTTCGTCAGCAATTCAGGCTCGATCTCCGCCGAATCGAGATCGGAGCCGTCGGAAAGCTGCGTGATGTGCGAAATCTGCACGCCGGAGAAATTCACGCGCAGCGCGTTGCGGCCCTGAAAGTAGGAGCTGGGCGAGGGCAGGACTTCCACGCTCGCTCCGGTGACGCGAAATTGTCCCGGGGAACCGGCGACTGGCCCCTCCTGGTACCCGGCGCGCAGCATGGTGCTGGCAAGATCGTTCGGGCGCATCGTTTCGCCCACGTAAATTCGACCGGGAGCCGAGTAGACGCGAGACGTATTCTGGAACACCTGGCCGGTGAGCCGTTCGTCGATCAGATGGCCGAACTGAACGTAGTAGTAGGCGACGACGCTCGCGCCGGCCAGCATCACCACGAGAATCGCGACCAGCAGCCCAATGCCGAAGCGGGATGTCAGGAAGCCTCTGGCGATTCGAACTCGCAATCTATTTCTCCGCTGAAACCGCTATCGCGTTGTATCGCGTCCCAAGCCGCGGCCGGGCGGCGCGGCGGTCCTGACGGGAACGAGGTTCCAAGCCTCCCGAAAGGCGTCCCACTAGGATAGAACGATATCTTAGATCGTATGGTTGTCTGCGTGGGGATGAAAATCGTGAGTCCACTGATACACGGCCAGATCGAAGGTGACGGTATAGTCGGCGCTGATGTCCAGCGTGCCGGTCGCGGGGTCCATGATCACCTTAATGCTCTCGCGTTTGATCGGGAGGTCGAGCTCCTGCACCTTCTTGAAGCAGTCGTCGCGAACGTCCTCAACGCTCTTCTTTGGGTAGGCGCTCAAAGCGAAGCGCGCCTCGGTCTGGATCGCGTCCTGAAACTGATAATTGGCGAAGTAGACCGGGACGATCTTGACTCCGGCAAATGCCATCGCTCCCAGGACCACAATCGTTATCAGGAAGTTGATCTTGGAGCCGCCGCGTTCGCCGATCTGGTTGGATCGAATCATTGCGATTCCGGCGCCTCCCCGCACCCCACGCCGTTGTCACTAACCTAGCATGAGGAATGGCCGGGCAAAGGCTGCCGGAGGGCCAGTTGTTCGCGATGAGTAAACGAGCAGCTAGTAGGCGCGGGCGAAGATGGCCTTTTCAGAGGCCGGCTGGCCGCAATAGACGCACTTCCCTGACCCGCCGGGCTGCTCCAAGGGGATGCAGCGCATGGTGGCTTTGGTCTCGTCCTTGATCTTGCCTTCGCAATCGCCGCTGCCGCACCACCAGGAAAGCGCAAAGCCCTTCTCGACGGCGCCCTTAAAGTCCGCATAGCCCGCGGGCTCCGCCGTATTCGCTTTGCGGAAGGCGAGCGCGCGGTCGTACAGCGACTTCTGGATCTCTTCGAGGGTGTGTTTGACGGCCGCGGCGATTCCCTGCTGCGGCGCGAACGACTTCCCTTCCTTGCCGGGACGGTCGCGTCGCGCGAGCACCACCGAGCCCTTCGCAACGTCCTTCGGTCCCAATTCCAGCCGCAGCGGCACTCCGCGCATCTCCCAATCGTTGAACTTGAAGCCGGGACTCATTCCCTCGCGCTCGTCCATCTTGACGCGGATGCCCGCATCGACCAGCTCTTTTCGCAGGCGTTGCGCGTTCTCGAAGACTGCGGCCTTCTCTTCGTCCGTCTTGAAGATGGGCACGATCACGATCTGATAGGGAGCCAGGCGCGGAGGCAAGATCAGGCCCTGATCGTCGCCATGCACCATGATGATCGCGCCCACGAATCGCGTGGAAAGCCCCCAGGACGTGGTCCAGCAGTGCTGCAGCACGCCGCTCTTGTCGAGATAGCGTATCTCGAACGCCTTGGCGAAATTCTGGCCCAGATTGTGCGACGTGGCGGATTGCAGCGCCTTGCCGTCGCCCATCATGGCCTCGATCGAGTAGGTCTGCTCGGCGCCGGCGAAACGCTCCGCTGCGGACTTCCGTCCAGGGATCACCGGAATCGCCGCTTCGCGCACCGCGAAGTCCGTGTAGACTTCGAGCATCTGCCGCGTTTCCGCTTCGCCTTCCTCGGCCGTGGCGTGCGCCGTGTGTCCTTCCTGCCAGAAAAACTCAAGCGTGCGCAGGAAGAGCCGCGTGCGCAGTTCCCAGCGCACGACGCTGTTCCATTGATTGATCAGCACGGGCAGATCGCGATAGGACTGAATCCACTTCGCGTACGCGTGGCCGATGATCGTTTCCGAAGTGGGCCGGATCACGAGCGGCTCTTCGAGTTTTTCGCCCCCGCCGTGCGTCACCACCGCCAGCTCCGGCGAGAATCCGGCGACGTGCGACTTTTCCTTCTCGATGAAGCTGCGCGGGATCAGCAGCGGAAACGCGGCGTTTACGTGGCCGGTCGCCTTGAACCGGCTGTCGAGTGCCGCCGTGATGTTCTCCCAAAGCGACCAGCCGTACGGGCGCACGATCATGCAGCCGCGGACCGGCGCGTAGTCGGCCAGCTCCGCGCGCAGCACAACCTGGTTGTACCACTCGGAAAAATCCTCCGCTCGCGTCGTCAGTTTCAGGTCGGACATTCTGCCAGTCGCTCTCTTCTACGGTCCGGGACCGCACGCGTTCCGGCTCGCCACATCCATATTGGGAGACGATTTAGGTTAGGGGACTCTCCCACCTAAGTCAATCAAGCGAAAAGCGATTTCGGCTTGACAAAGGTCCCGGCGCGGAGTATTTCTCAACCACTTTGTGGCGCCAGGGGGGACGCCATCATGCCGGCTCGTGCCTAGTTGGCGCGGACCAGATCGCAGTTTAGCCCTCACATATTGCCGCGCGCCTCGGGGCAGGCTCGCGCTCCAACGAACTTACATCATCGTAGATCTTCCACGGGGGTGGACGATGGAATCACGTATTTACAGGAAGACCTTTGTCACCAGTGTGCTCGTGTGCTTGGCGGCACTTCTCCTTGGGGCTTCTTCTCTCCTCGCACAGAGCGCCACCACGGGCGCAGTCGCTGGCACGGTGACCGACCCGTCGGGCGCCGTCATCGCTGGCGCCAGCGTTGCGGCGACGAACGTCGCCACTGGACAGTCGCGCCAGACCACAACGGACGCCAGCGGCTCATACAAGTTTTCGCTGCTGCCTCCCGGAAATTACAGCGTCAAGTTTTCGGCATCGGGCTTCAAGACCGTCGAGGTCCCTTCAGTCGCCGTGGACGTTACAGAAACGGTCTCGGTGAATCGCGTCCTCGAGGTCGGCGCGCAGACGCAACAGGTGACGGTCGAATCGACGGTCGAGACCATCCAGACGCAGAACGCCACCATTGGCGGACTGGTTTCCGGGACCACGGTCACCGAACTGCCCCTGAGCACGCGCAACTTTACGCAGGTGATTGACCTCTCGCCCGGCGTCGTGGCCAACGTCGCCACCGCAACGGCTGTCGGAAACGGCACGCAGGACATCAATGTCAACGGCTCCGGCTCCGATCAGAACACCTACATGATGGACGGCGTCATCACGACGAACTACGGCAGCGGCGGCGCGGCACAATCGGGCAGCTACGCCGGAATTCCGATTCCGAATCCGGACTCGATCCAGGAGTTCAAGGTTCAGACTTCGCAGTACGACGCCGCGTACGGTCAGAACCCGGGCGCGAACGTCAACGTCGTCACGAAGAGCGGCACAAACAAGTTTCACGGAGCCGTCTGGGAATTCAACCGCAATAACTTCTTCAACGCGAACGACTTCTTTTACAAACGGTCTGAAAGAAGCGAACTGTTGGCAAACAAACCGCCGGAAGTGAAGCAGAACCAGTTCGGAGGGGCGCTGGGCGGAGCGATCAAGAAGGACAAGCTATTCTTCTTCGGTTCCTATCAGGGAACCAGGCAGCTCAATGGCATCGGCAGCAACGGCTTTGCCACCGGCATCACGGCGGTCGGCTTGCTGCCGTTCAACGAACCCGGGGTTCCCTTGGCGAGCGCGCGCTCCGATCAAGGAGCGGGTTACACGATCCCGCTCGACTACGGGATCGTCAATCCGTTTAATGCCAACGTCAGCGCAGCCTTCCCCGGCTTTGCCCAGGCGGCCATTGGTTCGCAGTGCGATGCCTCTACCTATCGGAAGTACTTGGGCTGCGCGTTCGGCGGAGAGAGCGACTTTTTGTCGAAATTCGGTCTCCCCTTGGGCACCAACACCGCGGTGAACAACAACGGAGACAACATCAGCCAGACGTTCATCAACCTCCTCCAACAGAAGGAAAACATCCCTCAGGTCCGGGGAGGCTTCAACAACGGCTACTACATTCCCAGCGTCCGCTACGACGGCAATGGTCTGCCCGTGTGCGCCGATCCGACCGTGATTAACGCTCCGTCCTGCTCCACGCCGACGACGATCTCGCAGGCGACTACCGCCAACGAAGACCAGTTCATGTTCAACACGGATTTCGTGCTCACGCCCAAGAACACCATTTCTGAAAAGTACTTCTTCTCGACCGACCCGCAGACGCAAAGTTTCAGCTGCATCGTCACCGGCTGCGACCCGGGCGCTCCCGAAGATGGACATTACGGTTCGCAATCGACGGTCGTGAGACTCACCTCGGTAATCACCAACAATTTTGTCAACGAAGTGTGGGGCTCGTTCCAGCGGCTCTACCTCAACGTCAGCGACGGCGTGACGGTCCAGTCGTGCGCCGGCGACGGCACGACCACACTCAACATCCTTCCGGCCATCAATAACGGCGTTCCTTGTCCTCTTTCGGACATCGCCGCCAACAATCGCGAGGACTCCCTCGTCCCCGTCATCGGCGAATTGGGCGTCCCGGGATCGAACTGGGGATCATGGAGCGCCGGCGGCAACTTCTTTTCGGCGACCAAGAGCATCCAGAACAGCTACTTGAGCGGCGACCAAATCTCGTGGAACCACGGCAAACATTCAATTCGAGCGGGGGTCAACACGCAGCGCATTCAGTGGAACTGGGCGCAGCCGGACCGCGAGCGTGGATGGATCGTCGGCGGCAATAACGCCGACCTCATGACCAGCAGCAGCGGCGTTCCGGAGGACGGCACTCCGTTTGTAGGCAACGCGTTTTTCATCAACCTTACCTATCGGCTGCTCCCCAACGGCACCACGAATCCCCACCACTGGCGCATCAACGAATACTCGTCCTTCGTGCAGGACGACATCAAATTGATGCGGCACCTGACCCTGAACCTGGGTGTTCGCTGGGAATTCGACGGATGGCCCTCCGACAATCAGGGCATATTCACGAACTTCGCCGCCCAGGCGGCCGGAATCGTGAACACGGGCTCTTTCTTCCTGAACAATCCGGGCGGAACTCTCGCCGGCTACATTGTCCAGTCCAATTACAACAAGGCGCTGTACGGAAACCTCACCGGCCAGTTTGGATCGACCGGCATCCTCGTAAACACGAACAAGACTCTCTTGCAGCGTCCTCCGATCGACAACTTCTCTCCGCGGCTCGGCTTGGCATGGCAGGCCAGGGACAAGCTGGTCGTGCGCGCGGGCTACGGCATGTTCTTCGACCGCGTATACGGCAACCTCGTCGGAGACAACATCGTCGGCAACATGCCGCCTTACGCGACCGGCATCGGCCTGTCTCCCGCCGAGACGCTGCAGAATCCGTTCGTGCCGCAGGCGTTCCTTGGATTCATACCCCGAACGCTAAGCGTGACTCCGGGGAGCGATGCGACCGGCACCATCGCCATCTCCGACGTCAACGGCGGCAACGCCTCGGGTCTTCTCAACTCCGGCGACGACCCGGCGATGCGCACCCCGAAGGTTCAGCAATACAATCTCGACGTTCAGTACGAGTTCGCGCACGGATGGGTGGCCGACATCGGCTACGTCGGAACGCATGGAATACACCTCTACGATTGGAACCGCGACCCGAACCTCGCCTATCTGGTTGCTGGGGCGCCGAACGGGCCGTTGGATCAGGTCAATATCAATCTGGAGCGGCCCGCGAACACATTCCCGATGAATGATGCCGCAAACACCGATCCAGCCACGCAGGTCCTTGAAAACACGGCCGGCAACCTGCTCGGCCGTGTGAGCTATCTCGGCGTGAATCCGGGAAACTTGCAGCAGGTCAAAACAGACGGGCGCCATCTCTACAATGCCTTGCAGGTCCAGGTTCGGCACTCGTTTTCTCACAGCCTGACCTTCCAGGCAGCGTACACGTGGAGCAGCCTGAAGACGGATATCAACGCCAGCGAAGCAGGCGCCGGCATCGCCACGCCCGGCAACGTGCTTTCCGGCAGTTCGTCCAGCAACGATCCTCTGAACATCCGTCAACAGTACGGCCCAGCAGCATTCAACCGGCCTCAGCGGCTGATTGTCAGCTACAACTACGAATTCCCCTTTAAGGGTGAAGGATGGGAGGGCAAAGTCGTTGGCGGCTGGGGCGTCTCCGGTGTGACAACAATTCAAGACGGTCTGCCTTTCACCATCGTGGACGGAAGCGGTGGCACACTTCTGTACGGCTCGATTCCCGCCACCGGCCCGTACGTCCGAGCCGAATACGCGGAACCGGTCAATTGCAACGCGGTCACCGGAAACTGCAAGTCGGCTATCCCGCTTGGCACGTCGGGCAGCATGGAGTCCCGCGCACTGAATGGGTTCATCAATCCGGATGCGTTCGTTCCGGTGCCCCAATTCGGCGGGTCCACCGATCCGGCGGCCGGTCCGCCTTGCCCGCAGGAAGGATTCTTCGGGTGCGGCACCGGCTTCGGCGACTCCGCCATCGGAACGATGCGGTGCTGCACGCAGGTCAACTTCGATATGGCGATCATCAAGAATACAACCGTCGGCGGGCTGCGTGAGGACGCCACTCTTCAGTTCCGCGCGGAATTCTTCAACCTGTTCAATCATGCGCAGTTCAATGAACCGGTCAACGATCACAACTCCGTCAACTTTGGCCAGATCACCACGAGCTCGGTGCCGGGGCGCATTCTGCAATTCGGCTTGAAGTACAGCTTCTAGCACTGCACCTCTGCGAATCGGCCTGGCCGGCGAGGCATTGCGGCGTCGGTCAGGCCGATTTCGTTTTTCTCAGTTCCCGCGTCGCGCTCGCCACTGCACGGCCCTTTTGCTAAGATGGGCGCCACCATGAGCAAAGACTCGCCCGATCTGCGCAGGATGAGCCGCTCGCTCGACGAAACCGATCCCGCAATCGCGACCGTGCTACGCGAAGAGGTCCGCCGCCAAGCAACGGGCCTCGAGCTGATTCCCTCCGAAAACTTCGTCTCCGAAGCCGTGATGGAAACGATGGGCTCGGTGCTCACGAATAAATACGCGGAGGGCTATCCCGGCAAGCGCTACTACGGCGGCTGCGAATTCGTCGATATCGCGGAGCAGCTCGCGATCGATCGCGCTAAGGCGCTATTCGGCGCGGACCACGCCAACGTCCAGCCGCACTCCGGCACGCAGGCCAACATCGCCGTCTATATGACCGCGCTCAAGCCCGGCGACACCGTGCTGGGCATGAACCTGGCGCACGGCGGCCATCTGACCCACGGCCACCCGCTGAATTTTTCGGGGATCACCTACCACTTCGTGCCGTACGGCGTGTCGAAGGAAACGGAAGCGATTGACTACGACGAAGTCGAGCGCCTCGCGCAAGAGAACAAACCGAAAATGATCGTCGTCGGCGCAAGCGCGTATTCGCGCGCTTTCGATTTCGCCCGCATGGGGAAGATTGCGCAAGGCATCGGCGCGCTGCTCTTCGTGGACATGGCGCACATCGCGGGATTGATCGCCGCGGGCGTCCACCCCAACCCCGTGCCGCACGCCGATTTCGTCTCCACGACAACGCACAAGACCCTGCGCGGCCCGCGCGGCGGCCTGGTCCTGTGCCGCGAAAAATACGCGAAGGATCTCGACCGCGCCACGTTCCCAGGAATCCAGGGCGGGCCATTGATGCACATCATCGCGGCCAAGGCGGTCTGCCTGAAGGAAGCCGCTGAGCCGGGATTCGCGGACTACCAGCGCCAAGTCGTGAAAAATGCGAAGGCTCTGGCGGCCGCCATGGCCGCGCGCGGCTTCCGCATCGTGAGCGGCGGCACGGACAATCACCTTTTCCTGGTCGACGTGAACTCGCGCGGGCTCACGGGCGCCGTCGTGCAGCCCGCGCTCGATCGTGCGGGCATCACCGTGAACAAGAACTCCATTCCGTTCGATCCGCTCCCGCCGCTGAAGGCCAGTGGCATCCGCATGGGCACTCCGGCGGTCACCACGCGCGGCATGCGCGAGCCGGAAATGGAAAAAATCGCAGGCTGGATTTCGGACGTGCTGAACCACATTGACGACGCGACCACCATCCAGCGCGTCCGAGCGGAAGTCGCCGCGTTCGCCGCGCACTTCCCTCTCTACTCGCGGCGCTTGGAAGCCGCCGAAGCTGCTCTTGCCGTTTAGGCCACGGTCTGGATCTCCAGCTCAGATACCTGTCGGTCCCGAATCGAAAATGCGCGGATGGGATTCTCTGCGTACGGTCGCGGCGTCACGATGAAGTAGATCGCTTCGGAGTAGTAGGCGAGCTCGATGTCTTTCGGCGACGGCACGTTCTCGGTATTCGGATGCGAGTGATAGATGCCGAGGAATCCGAGCCTGCGCTCGCGGAACTCCCGCAGCAAACGGACGATTTCTTTCGGCGCGATTTCGTAGTTCCTCACCGGATCGGCGGCGACGTTCTTCGCCGGAAACACCTGCGTGATGACGCCGTCGCGCCCTGCCAGCAGCCCGCAGCACTCCCGATGCGGTTGGCGCCGGGCGTGGTGGAGCAATTCTCCGAGCACCTTCCTGCGCGTCTGAAGCGCCCGATCCATTTCAGCAGTTTACAACGAGACTCGGGCACGGACGAGGGACGGAGACGCCACGATCGTGTGAAAGGGGCGCGAAGCGCAGCGCCCCCTCGAGGAGTCCTTCGGCAGGCGCGCTAGGCGCCGGCCTTGTGGGCCTGGCGCCGGAGGAACGTCGGCACGTCGAGATCGTCCGCCGCGATTTCAGGAGCCATGTCACTCACGTTGTGCGCCACCTGCTGCACCACGTTCGTCTGCGGCGGAGCGACGGTCGCCTCGCGCCCCGCCTTCCACGTTTTCGGCAGGTAGGATGGCCTCATGTGCGTCTTCTTGCCGGCGATCTCGCGGAAGCCGGCGGCGATCACGGTGATCTTCACGGACTCCTTCATCGCATCGTCCTGCACCGCGCCGAAGATGATGTTCGCGTTTTCGTGCGCCGCCTTCTGAATGATCGACGACGCCTCGTGCACCTCATGCAGCGAAACGCTGGACGATCCGGTCACGTTGATCAGAATTCCCTGCGCGCCGTTGATGTTGTTGTCTTCCAGCAGAGGGCTGTTGATCGCGCGGTTCGCGGCGTCGATCGCGCGGTTCGAACCGGACGCAACCGCCGTGCCCATCACCGCGTAGCCCTGGCCGGACATGATCGTCTTCACGTCCGCAAAGTCGCGGTTGATGATACCCGGAATCGTGATGATGTCGGAGATGCCCTGCACGGCTTGCCGGAGAATGTCGTCCGCGATGCGGAACGCCTCAAAGAAGCTCGTCCCTTGCTCGACGCATTCCATCAGCCGCTCGTTGGGAATCACGATCACCGTGTCCACGCAGCCGACCAGCTCCGCCAGCGCCTGTTCGGCCTGCTGCATGCGCCGCTTGCCCTCAAACGCGAATGGCTTCGTCACCACCGCCACGGTCAGCGCGCCCAGTTCGCTCGCCAGATTGGCCACCACGGGCGCCGCGCCGCTGCCCGTCCCGCCGCCCAGGCCCGACGTGACGAACACCATATCCGCGCCGTCGAGCGCGTCCAGAATCTTTTCCGTGTCTTCGAGCGCCGCCTTGCGGCCGATCTCCGGATTCGCGCCCGCTCCAAGCCCCTTAGTCAATTTCGCGCCCAGTTGCAGCTTGACCGGCGCCTGCGAAAGCTTCAGCGCTTGCAAGTCCGTGTTGGCGGCGATGAATTCGACGCCCTCGACCTTGGCGCGGATCATGCGGTTCACGGCGTTTGACCCGCCGCCGCCCACGCCGATCACTTTGATTTTCGCGCCGTCCTGCGTCTCCTCGCTGAATGAAACTCGAAGATGCGATTCCTTTGGTGCCATGCTTCCTCCCCCAGAAAAAATTCAAATTTCAGACGTTGGATTCTGTTTTCACGCTCCCGCAAACATGCTCTTCAGCTTGCCCATGAATCCCGTGGGCCGCGCCCCGGCGACGCGGCGTGTGCGCGCGCCGTAGAGAACGAGCCCGACGGCCGTTGCGTACTCGGGCTGGGAAACTTGGTCGCTCATTTCGCCCAGGCCGCGCGGCACCGCCACGCGGACCGGCAGGTTGAACAGGCGCTCGGCCAGTTCCGCGAGGCCGCGCAGATGCGCTCCGCCGCCCGTCAGCACCAGGCCCGCGGGAATCTGCGATTCCAGACCCGCGCGCCGCAGCTCGTCCCGGATCAGCATCAGCAATTCCTGCGCGCGCGGCTCCGTGATGTCCGCCACCATGCGCGCGAAGATCGTGCGCGGCGGCCGGTCGCCCACGCTGGCGATTTCGATCGGCGTGTCCTCGCTCAGCAATTCGCGGCACGCCTGCGCGTGCTCGCGCTTGATCTTTTCCGCTTCGGGGATCGGCGTCCGCAGCCCGACCGCAAGGTCGTTCGTGAAATGATCGCCGCCCACCGGAATCGCCGCCGTGTGCCGCACCACTCCGCCGGAATAGGCGATCAACTCCGTCGTGCCGCCGCCCACGTCCAGCAGGCACGCGCCCAGCTCGCGCTCATCTTGCGTCAGGCAGGCCTCGGCCGAAGCGAAGGGCTCCAGCACCGTGTCGTCCACGCGCACGCCCGCCCGGTTCACGGCCGTGACGATGTTCTGCGTTGCCGTGCCCGATGCCGTCACGATGTGCACGTTGGCTTCGAGCCGCTGGCCGACCATGCCGATGGCGTCGCGGATGCTGTCGTGCCCGTCCAGGAAAAATTCCTGCGGCAGGACGTGCAGCACCTCGCGGTCCTCCGGCAGTGTGACGCCTCGCGCCGCTTCGATCGCGCGGCGCACGTCGTCGCGCTGGATGTCGCGCGGCTTCGCGGCCACCGTAATTCCGCCGCGGCTGTTCACGCCCCGCACGTGCCCGCCCGCCACGCCGATCACTGCGGACTCCACCGGCACGCCGACGATCGTCTCCGCCTCTTCCACCGCGCGCCGGATCGAGCTGACCGCCAGATCGAGATTCACGATCTGGCCCTTGCGCCAGCCCTTCGATTCAGCCGCCCCGAGCGCCGAGAATTTCACCGCGCCGTCATCGTCGATCTCGCCGACCAGCGCGCACGTCTTCGCGCTGCCGATGTCGAGCGCCACGATATGCCGTTCTTTCTTGGTCAAATCCCCCGCTCCTCGCCCTTCACCCGCGAACCGAAACTAATGCAACAGCGCGTTGGCCGCCTTCTTCGGCGGCTGCTGGCTCAGTGCCGCCGTGTCTTGGTTTACCACCGCCTCGCGGCTGAACCGCAAATCCACGGACTCGATCCGCCCCGCCTTCGCGCGCCACACGGCGAACTCGTCCACCAGCGTCTGATACTTTCCGGCGAAGTCGCCGTCGCCGAAATGGACCAGCACCGGCATCGCGGCCGCGCTCGAAGAGGATTCCTCCGCCGTGAAATCGCTCTCGAATCCGGTCAGGCTGGCGCGCAGGTCGCGCGCGTCCGAAAGATCGACCTCGCTCACCTGTTCCACCGCGCCCGACCGTACGGAGGCGATCTCCTTCAGGAAGCTCGCGTAGAGCTGCATGCGCGGCCCGCGGTCCTCGATCGGCAGGTCGGCGCGAATGCCCGTCACCACCGGAAAATGAAAATCGCCTTCGAGCGGGCGTTCCAGAATCACGCCATGCGCGTCGATCAGCGACAACGTGCTGCCGTCGCGCAGAAACGCGATCGGCGCGCGCTCCGTGATTTCCACTTCGATTCGGTTCGGCAGCGCGCGCCGCACGGTCGCTTGCTCCACCCACGGCAGCGCTTCCAATTGCTTTCGCCGCCGGTCCACGGGAATGCGCAGAACGCTGCGGCCGCGGTCGGCGACAAAAAGCTCCCGCACGTTTTCCGGCGCGACGTAGTGATTCCCCGCAATGCTGATTTGATCGGGATGCAGCAGCTCCATCTGCGGCGAGGTCAGCAGAAAATTCCCGACCGCGTAGGCCGCCGCCGCGCCCGCCACGCTCGCGATCACCCACATCGTCACGCGAAGGTACGTCTTCCACGCCTGCTTGCCAAATTTCCGCCGCTTGATCTCCACCGGTTTCTGCCGGCGAAGATACTTCGGCTCCTCATCCGCAAGCACTTCCTGCGGATAGACCTCCGCGTCGATGGCCTTTAGTTTCGCCAGACGATCACCTCGTTCTCCAGCTCGATGCCGTACGCCGTTCGCACGCGCTCGCGCACGTCGTCGATCAGTTTCAGCATGTCCGCGCAGTTCGCATTACCCTTGTTGACGAAGAAGTTCGCGTGCCGGTCGCTCACCATCGCGTCGCCCACGCGATGCCCCTTCAGCCCAAGCTCGTCGATCATGCGGCCTGCCGAGCCGCCCGACGGATTCTTGAAAATGCAGCCTGCGCTTTTCTGATTCAGCGGCTGGCTCCCGCGGCGCTTCTCGTTGCACACCTTGATCCCCGCCAGAATTTCCTTGAACGGCTTCGACGGCAGTTCCAGCTTCACTCGCAGCATCACGTCGTCGGGCGCGAAGGACGTGTGCCGGTAGTCGAAGCGGATCTCGCTGCCGCGCAGCGTCTCGATCCCGCCCGAAGCGGCGCGGTACAGCTCGACCTCCCGCACGTGCGGCCCGATCTGCGTGCCGTAGGCACCGGCGTTCATCCGCAGCGCGCCGCCCACGCTGCCCGGCACTCCGATCAGACCTTCCATGCCGCCCAGATCGTGCTTCGCGCAAAACGTGACCATGCCGCCCAGATCGGCCGACGCGTCGACGTAGGCGCTGTTTCCCTCCACGCGCATTCCTGGCGCCGAGGTCGGAAGATGCAGCACGACGAACGACAGCTCACCGTCGTCCACCAGCACGTTCGTTCCGCCGCCGAGAAAGCGATGCGGGATCTTCTCGCTCGTCAGCAGGCGCATGACTTCCGGAATTGTGTCGTAGCGGCGCAGGAGGATTTCGTCCGTCGTTCCGCCGATGCCAAGCGACGTCTGCTCCGCCAGAGACACTCCCTGGCGCAACTCGGCCCCTAGCTCCTTCAGACGCGCCGCCACTGTGTCGCTAATCCGCATGGGAAACCGAAATCCTCGATTCCAGCAGCATGGCCAGTTCGTCCGTCACGCGGCCCACGCTGCCCGCGCCGATCGTCATCACGGCGTCGCCCTTGCGGGCCTCGCGCAGCATGAACTCGATGCCGCCCTGCAGCGTGCTCGAATAGACCACGCTCTTGTGGCCGGCCGTGCTGATTGCCTCCGCCAGCCGCTCGCCGGTGATTCCATCGATCGGCGCTTCGCCTGCCGCATAGATGTCCGTGATCACCAGCACGTCCGCCTGATTGAACGAGCGGCGGAAGTCCTCCCACAGATGCCGCGTGCGCGTGTAGCGGTGCGGCTGGAAGAGCACCAGCAGGCGTTTGTATCCGCAGCCTCGCGCCGCTTCGAGCGTGGCGCGAATCTCCGCCGGATGATGGCCGTAGTCGTCGATCAGCGTGACGCCGGAGAAAACTCCCCTGATCTCGAAGCGCCGGCCAACGCCCGAAAAATGCGCCAGCCCCGCGCGAATCAGGTCCGCGGGCGCGTTCAGCGCCAGCGCCACTGCCGCGGCAGCCGCGGCATTGCGCACGTTGTGAATTCCCGGAGGCGCGGGCAGCCCGAAGACGCCCAAATCCTCGCCGTGATACTTCAGCCGGAACTCGCTCGCCAGCCCGTTGAGCTTCACATCGGAAATCACGAGATCGGCCTGGCTCGACGTGCCGTAGGTGATGATCGGCCGCTTCACGCGCGGCAGGATCGCCTGCACGTTCGGCTCGTCCAGGCACAGCACCACGGAGCCGTAAAACGGCACGCGATTCGCAAACTGCACGAACGTCTCCTGAATCTCCTCGAGCGATTTGTAGTGGTCCAGATGCTCGAGGTCGATCGTAGTGATCACGGCGATCACGGGCGCGAGCAGCAGAAACGAGCCGTCGCTCTCGTCCGCCTCCACCACCATGTATTCGCCTTCGCCTACGCGCGCATTCGCGCCGGCGTGGTTCACGCGTCCGCCGACCACGAACGTAGGATCGAGTCCCGCGGCCCCCAGCACAGACGCGACCATCGAAGTTGTCGTCGTCTTGCCGTGCGCGCCGGCCACGGCGATGCCGTATTTCAAACGCATCAGTTGAGCCAGCATCTCCGCCCGCGGAATTACGGGAATCCGCAGCCGGTTCGCCTCCACCACCTCCACGTTGTCGGCCGGAACGGCCGAGGAAACGACCACCACGTGCGCCCCGCGGACGTTCTCCGCGGCGTGCGATTCGTAAATCGTCGCGCCGAGCTTCAGCAGGTGCTGCGTGACCGGCGACGATTTCACATCGGAGCCCGAAACCGCGTAGCCGCTCGAAAGCAGCACCTCGGCGATGCCGCTCATGCCGCTGCCGCCGATGCCAATCAGATGGATGCGCTGGAAATTGCGGAATGTGACGCTCATGTCCGCGCCACCCCTTCGAGCAGATCGACGATATCTTCCACCGCACGCGGATGGGCCAGCGCGCGAGCGCGATCTTCCATCTCTTGAATTCTCCGGGGCTGGTCCAGGAGGGAGAAAATCTCGGTTGTCAGTCGCTCCGGCGTCAATTCGTCCTGCGGGAGCAGCCGGGCGGCGCCGGCGTTCTGCATGGCCAGCGCGTTGCGTGTCTGGTGCGCGTCAGTAGCTGCGCCAAAAGGGATGAAGATGGCGGCGCGTCCGGAGGCGGATACCTCCGCGACAGTGATCGCTCCCGACCTGCATACGATCAGGTCGGCCTGGGCAAACCTCTCCGCCATATTTTCGATGAAGGGGACGACCTCCGCCTGAAACTGGCGTCGTGCATAAGCCACTCGCACGGCATTATAGTCGCGTTCGCCGGTCTGATGCACGATGAAAAGCTGATTTCTTCGCGCGGCCAGCCGGTCGAGCGAGTCGACCACGGCGCGATTGATCGGCAGAGCGCCGCGGCTGCCGCCTGTAATGAGAATCGTGAACGGCTCGCGATGCTCCTTCGCCGGCACGGCGAAGAACTCTTTTCGGATCGGGCAGCCGGTGACAACCGCTTTCCCTCCGAAACGGTCCGCCGTCTCCCGATGCGCCACGGCGATGCGAGTCGCCATTCCCGCAAGGACGCGGTTCGTGAATCCCGGCTCGACATTCGGCTCGAAGACGACGGTGGGAATTCCGTGCAGCACCGCGAGGAGCATCATCGGGCCGGACGCGTAGCCGCCCACTCCCAGCGCGGCGTCGAACCGATGACGCCTGACGATTTTCTCGGAGTCCCAGAGTCCCGCGGGGAGCATCGCCGCGTTGCGAAGCAGCTTCGCTCCGCCCATGCCCTTCAGTCCCGCGACGCGAATCAGCTCAAGCGACAATCCCGCCTGCGGCACCAGCCGCGCCTCCATCCCGCGCTCGGTTCCCACGAACACGACATCTCTCTCTTCAGAATCCTGTCCTCTGCGCCGCAACCATTCCTGCGCCACGGCCAGCGCCGGGAAAACGTGGCCTCCGGTGCCGCCGCCCGCAATCAGTAGACTCTTCGCGCCGTCGCTCTTGGCATCTGTGCTCACGTCTCATCCGCGTGCTGGCTGATGTTCAAAAGCACGCCGGTGGCCAGCAGCATCCCGATCAGGCTGGAGCCTCCGTAGCTGACGAACGGCAGCGGAATCCCTTTCGTCGGCACAAGCCCGAGCACCACGCTCAAGTTGATCAGCGCCTGCCCGACCACCATCGTCGTGATCCCGATCGCCAGCAAGCGCCCGAATCCGTCCGGCGCCTTCATCGCCGCCACGAATCCGCGCCACCCGTACACCGCAAAGAGCGCCAGCACGATCACCGCGCCGATGAAGCCGATCTCCTCGCAGATGATCGAGTAGATGAAGTCCGTGTGCGCTTCCGGCAAATAGAACAGCTTCTGCCGGCTCTCCATCAAACCCACGCCCGAAAAGCCGCCCGATCCGACCGCGATCAGCGACTGCGCGAGCTGGAATCCGTGGCCTTGCGGGTCCGCTCCCGGCGAAAAATAGGCCTGCACGCGCTGCAGCCGGTAGGGAACGCTCGCGATTGCGATGTAGATCAGCGGCACGGCGGCCAGCACCGCTCCCGCGATGTACGCGTACGAAAGCCCGGAGATGAACAGCATCACGGCCGCGATGAAAAAGATCATGCACGCCGTGCCCATGTCCGGTTCTTTGTAGACGAGCGCCACCATCGCCAGCACCGTGCCGAGCGCGGGCAGCAGCGTCTGCCGGATGTTGTTGACGCCGGGGCCTCGCGGCGCGCATCGGCTCTCCAGAAACCACGCGAGATACGAAATCACCACCAGCTTCGCAATCTCGGACGGCTGCAGGCTGAACGGGCCGAGCCGCACCCAGCGGTGCGTGGCGTGCGACCGGTCGAGGAAAAACACGGCCACCAGCAGCACCAGCGTCACCGAAATCGCTGTGAAGATGACGCGCGGCTGCCGCAGCTTGCGATAGTCCGTCCGCATCAGCCAGAACATGCCCGCCATTCCGATCGCCACCCACAGGAGTTGCCGGAGGAAGAACGAGTAGCCGTTCCCTCCTTGCTGCCGCAGCGTGACCGCCGACGCGCTGAACACCATCACCGCGCCCATCAGGCAAAGCGCCAGCGTCACCACAAATAATTGCCGGTCGTGTTGGAGGCTCCGGGGCATCCCTATCCTTTTCGCGCGGCGTACCGCAGTTCGAGGCCGCGCACCAGTTCCTTGAACGCGCGCCCTCGATGCTCGTAATTCTCAAACTGATCGAAACTGGAGCACGCGGGCGCGAGCAGAACCGTGTCTCCCGGCTGCGCTCCGCTGATGGCGAGCTGCACCGCTCGATCCAAAGTCTCCGCATGCACGTACGGCACCGCGTCTCCGAAATCTTCCGCGATTCGCCCGGCCGCCGCGCCGATCAGAATTGCCGTCCGCGCGCGCTGCCGCAGCGGCTCGATCAGCGGCGTGTACGGGCTGCCCTTGTCCTTGCCGCCCAGGATCACGATCAGCGGGCCCGGGAAAGCTTCAATCGCTTTCAACGCCGCGTCCACGTTGGTCGCCTTCGAGTCGTTGAAGAACTCCACGCCGCCGATTTCGGCCACGAATTCCAGGCGGTGCTCGACGGCTCGGAAACTCCTCACGCCGCTTGCAATCGCGCCGGGCTCCGCTCCCGCCAGATAGGCTCCCGCGCACGCCGCCAGCACGTTCTCCACGTTGTGCTCGCCCCGCAACGCAATATCCGCTCGGCGCCCGACCGAAACCTCCTCCCCGTCGTGCCGGAAAATGATCTGCCCGTCGCGCAAGAACGCGCCGGCGGCCACGCGCTTCTGCCGGCTGAACCAGAACACCTGCTGGTGCGACGGCATCCGCTTCGTCACCTCGGGATCGTCCGCGTTCAGCACGGCGGCGTCGCGGTCGAGCTGGTTCTCGAAAAGCCGCATCTTCGCCGCTGCATACTCCTCAAACGAAGCATGGCGGTCCAGATGATCGGGCGTCAGATTCAGCAGCACGCCGACTTCGGGCCGGAACGCCTCGATCGTTTCGAGCTGAAAGCTGCTCAGCTCAGCGACCGTGACCGTGGAATCGCTTGACGACTCAACGAGCGCGAGCAGCGGCGTGCCGATATTCCCGCCGACGAGCGTCGGCTTTCCTGCGGTCTTCAGGATGTGCGCCACCAGCGCCGTCGTGGTCGTCTTGCCGTTCGATCCTGTGATCGCCACCAGCTTTCCCCGCAGGAAACGCCACGCCAGCTCGATTTCGCTCCACACCGGAATTCCCGCCGCTCGCGCCTGCATCAGTGCCGGCAGATTCGCCGGCACGCCCGGGCTGAGGACGATCAAATCTTTTTCGAGAAACGTCTCCGCCGAATGCCCGCCCAGCTCCAGCTTCACGCCCGCCGCGCGGAGCTTCTCTGCCGTTTCGGCCACTTCGTTCTCCGGCTTCTCATCCGTCGCGGTGACCGCAGCGCCATAGCCCGCGGCGAAAAGCGACGCCACCTCGCCCGTTCGCGCCAGCCCGACCACCAGCACGCGCTTGCCCTGAAAATCGTACCCGGGTCTCACCTGGCCTCACCTCAACTTCAGAGTCGTCAGCGAAAACAGCGCCAGCACCAGCGCCATGATCCAGAACCGCACGATGATTTTCGATTCGCCCCATCCCGCCAGCTCGAAATGGTGGTGCAGCGGCGCCATGCGGAACACGCGCTTGCCTGTCAGCTTGAACGAGCCGACCTGAATGATCACGGAAAGCAGCTCGATGATGAAAATGCCGCCGATCGAAAGCAGCAGGATCTCCTGCTTCAGGATGACGGCCACCGTGCCGATCGCTCCGCCCAGCGCCAGCGACCCGACGTCCCCCATGAACATCTCGGCCGGATGCGCGTTGTACCAGAGGAATCCCAGCGACGCGCCTGCCAGCGAGCCGCAGAAAATCGTCAGCTCCGCCGCGTCCGGAATTCTCTGAATCTCGAGGTAATCCGCGAAGCGCGCGTTGCTCGATAAGTACGTGATCACGGTCAGCGCCACCGACGAAATCAGCACGCATCCGATGGCGAGCCCGTCGAGGCCGTCGGTGAGATTCACTCCGTTCGAAAGCCCGGCGATCACGATCACCAGAAACAGAACGAACGGCACGTACGCCAGCGGCCAGATCACCGAGTGCCCCAGCAGCCAATCGATCACCAGGTCGGGATGCAGCTTCTTCAGGAACGGCACGCTCAGTTGCGTCGAATAGACGTGCTTGGCCTGGAGGCCGATCAGCACTGCTCCGACGAAAGCGCACGTCAGAATCTGCAGCAGCAATTTTCCCGCGGCGGTCAACCCCCGATTGTGCTTCCGCACCACCTTGTTGTAGTCGTCCACGAATCCGATCGTCGCGAATGCCACGGTCGCACCCACGGCCAGCAACACGTATGGATTCCGCAAATCCGCCCACAGGAGCGTGGGAATCACGATGGCGGCCACGATCAGCAGCCCGCCCATCGTCGGCGTTCCCGCCTTCGCCTGATGCCGCTGCGGGCCCTCCTCGCGGATATACTGCTTCACCTGCAGTGCGCGCAGCCGCCCGATCATCCACGGTCCCAGGAGCAGCGATAGCCCCAGCGCCGTCAGGCTCGCCACCGCCGTCCGCACCGTGATGTAACGAAACACATTCAGCGGGCTGAAGTGCGGCCGCAGGGCAAAGAAGAAGAAGTAGTAAAGCATCTAGTCGCGTCCTCGCCGGCCTGCTTCGAGCATTTCGGCGCCGTGCTTCGATCCCGCGCGCCGGTGCTGCGCGTCCATCGCTTCCAGCACCCTCTCCATCCGCGTGCCGCGCGAGCCTTTCAAGAGCAGCAGGTCTCCGCGCGTGACGAATTTCTCCAGAAACTTTCCCGCTTCCTCTGAGCTCTCGAAATATTGCGTGCGCTCCGGCGGAAATCCCGCGTCCACCGCGCCGCGAATGAAATCGGCCGCGTGGCCCCGCACCCCGAAGATCCAGTCGATCTCGCGCCGGGCCGCCGCGCGCCCGCATTCGCGATGCAATTCCGCAGACGAATCGCCCAGCTCCAGCATCTCGCCCGCGGCCACCAGCCGCCGCTCGTATCCGGGCGTCGACGCCAGCAGTTGCACCAGCGCGCTCAATGCCGTCGGACTGGAGTTGTACGAATCGTTGATCACCGAGAATCCTTCTTCAAAGCGCACCACCTCGCCGCGTTTCTCCGCGGGCGTCAGCGCCGGGAACACGCGCCGCGCTTCCTCTGCGCCGATTCCCCACACGCTTGCCGCCGCCAGCGCCGCCACGGCATTCATCACGTTGTGCCGCCCGATCAGCGGCGTTTCCAGCCGCGCGCGTCCGGCCGGCGACACGAAATCGAACGCCGCGCCTTCGATCCCTCGCTCCTCGATCTTTTCCGCGCGAAAATCCGCCGCCGCACCGCTGCCGAACCGGATCACCCGCCCTCGCGCAACCTCCGAGAATTTCGTCACGCGTTCGTCGTCCGCGTTCAGCACGGCCGTCGCGTTCGGCCACGCCAGATTTTCAATCAGCTCGCGCTCCGCCAGCGCGATCTCGTCGACCGACGAAAAAAATTCCAGATGCTCCACCGCCACGCGCGTCACTACGCCGACTTCCGGCGAACAGATTTGTGTCAACGCGGCCAGCTCTCCCCGATGCGACATCCCAAGCTCGACGATCGCCGCCCCGTGCTCCTCGTCGATCTTCAGCAGCGTCAGCGGCAGTCCGTATTCGTTGTTCAGGTTCCCTTGCGTCTTCAGCACGCGGAACCGCGCGCCCACGAGCGCCGCCAGTATCTCTTTTGTCGTGGTCTTCCCCACCGATCCGGCCACGGCCCCGATGATTCGCCCCGGCTTTGCCGCCCGCCAGCTCTCGCATGCGCGCCGGGCCAGTTGCTGCAACCCTGCCAGCGTGTCCGCCACGGCAAAGAGCTTTCCCTGGACCTCCGCCGGATATTCGCCAATGCGCTCCCGCGCCACCACCCCGGCCGCCGCCCCGCGCTCCAAAGCCCCGGCCACGAAACCGTGTCCGTCATGACGCGGTCCGCGTATGGCGATAAACAGCTCCCCAGGCTGGACAGTACGCGAGTCAATCGAGACGCCGGCCACCCCGGCCATGGCGTCGAGCCGCGCGGGAGCCGCGACACCCAGCGCTTCAGCCAGTTGAGCCACTGTCCACCGCATTGCGTCTCCAGTGAGCTAGGGTTCACCGTTCTCCGGCTTATCCCGCTTGAACTTTGGAATATCCCTTGCGGCGCAGAATCTCCCGCGCCTTTTCTCGATCGTCGAACTCGATCGTGCCCGTATCGAGCACCTGATACCTCTCATGGCCTTTGCCCGCCAGCAGGACGATGTCTCCCGGGCGCGCCTCTTCGATGCCGGCCGCCAGCGCCTGTTCGCGGTCCGCCTCGATCCGGTACTTCGCATTCACTCTCTGCAACCCCACGACCACGTCGTTAATGATTCGCAGCGGGTCTTCGCCCCGTGGGTTGTCGCTGGTCAGCACCACGAAATCGCTCAGCGAGCCCGCCGCTTCTCCCATCAGCGGGCGTTTCGTCCGGTCGCGTTCCCCGCCCGCGCCAAACACGGTGATGATTCGCGCATTCGGGCCCAGTTCGCGCGCCGTCGCGATCAGGTTCCGCAGCGCGTCGTCCGTGTGCGCGTAATCCACCACCACCAGAAACGGCTGGCCCTCATCGATGCTCTGAAATCGGCCGGGCACAAGCCGGAGGCTCGCAATCCCTTCTTCGATTTTCGCGTTTGGAATGCCCAGCCCGATCCCCGCGCCGATCGCCGCCAGAATGTTGTAGACATTGATGCGTCCGACCAGCGGAGATCGCGCCTTGATTTTTCCGGCGGGCGTTTCCGCCGTGAATTCGAGCCCCTGAAAACTCAGCGCCAAATCCCTGGCGCTCAGGTCAGGTGATCCGCTCAATCCGTAGCTCAGCGTGCGCCGCGCCAGGCCCGCCAGTTGCGTCGAATACGCATCGTCCGCGTTGAGCACAGCCACGTCCGGCGCGCCTTCGCCCGTGCCGGAAAAAAGCAATCGCTTCGCCGCGAAATACTCTTCGAACGTCTTGTGATAGTCCAGATGGTCGCGCGTCAGATTCGTGAACACGGCGGCCGCAAAGTGGCAGCCCGAAAGCCGCTCCATCGCCAGCGCGTGCGAGCTCGCTTCGAGCACCACGTGCGTGCCGCCCGCGTCTCGCACCTCCGCGAACATCTGCTGCAAATCCAGCGACTCGGGAGTCGTATTGTTCGCCGCGCGGCTTCCCTTCGGAGTGCGGTAGCCCGTCGTGCCGATCAGGCCGGTCGTGTGTCCCGCCGCGCGCAGAATCGAATCCACCAGAAACGTGGTCGTCGTTTTTCCGTTCGTCCCGGTCACGCCGATCAGCTTCAGCGCCTCCGCCGGATGGCCGTACCAGTTCGCGGCCGCGCGTGCCAACCCGCGCCGCTCGGATCCGCGGGGAAGTTCGATCCATGCCACGCCCTTCGACAGCGGCTCCGGCCGTGCCGCCGCGCTCGCGATCGCAGTCGCGCCTCGCTTCACGGCATCCTCTGCGAATTTCGTCCCATCGAGTTTCTCGCCGTGCAGCGCGAAGAACAGGCTGCCGGCAGTCGCGCGCCGGCTGTCGTACACAACGGACTGCACGTCCGTCTCCGCCGGCCCGCTGACCCGCGCCGTCTCAACGCCCGAAAGTAGATCGCTGAGCTTCATCCTGCGTACTTCCAGTTTCGCGCGCGGTTCGCCGTTTCTCAACTCGGGCGGATGCTTCAGTCCGGCGCTCAATTGCCGCCTCTGTGCGCCGCCACCGTTTGCAATTCTCCCGGCCGCCCGAACCGCACCGTCACCGTGCTGCCTCTCATGACCTCCGCGCCCGCCTCCGGAAACTGTTCTACTGCAACCCCCGTGCCGATCAGCGCGGGCGCCAAACCCAGTTTCGAGCAAGCCTCGGTAACGCCGCGGACGCTCTGCCCCATCAGGCTCGGCACCACGACGCTTCGATCGCTGAAAGCCATCGTCTGCGTGGCCGCCGGCGCGCTGGCTCGCGCGACCGCATCCGCGAAGCGCTCGTGCCCTGAACTCGCTTCATCCGACGCCCGCGAGCCCTGCGGCGCGTGCGTATGCGCATTCTGCGCCGTCTCCACGTCGGACGGCCCCGGCACGTCGTGCGGCACGCTCAAATACGCCAGCACCTGCTCCGCGACGCGCTTGAACACGGGCCCGCCGACCATGCCGCCGTGATGCTCCCCCTCCGGCGAATCGAGCACTACCAGAATTGTGACCGCCGGATTGTTCACCGGCGCAAAACCGACGAACGACGAGTTGTACTGCGTCGCCGAGTAGCGTCCCGTGGCCGGATCGATCTTCTGCGCCGTTCCGGACTTTCCGCCGGACGTGTACCCTTCGAGCTGCGACTTCTTGCCGGTGCCCTCGATCATCACGCCTTCCATCAGCTCGCGAATCGTTGCCGCCGTTCTTCCGTCCGTCACGGGACGCGGCCCCGGCGCGGCGCGCAGCGCGCCCGGATCACCGCCGCGAATCTCGCGCACCACGTGCGGCGCGTAAAGCGTTCCGCCGTTCGCCACCGCCGAAATCGCCGACACGATCTGCACCGGCGTGACGCTCACTTCCTGGCCGATAGCCAGCGAGCCGATCGAGTTCGGCGACCAGTTTTCCAGCGGCCGCATCAGGCCGCGGTTTTCGCCCGGCAGTTCGATGCCGGTCAGCTGCCCGATTCCGAATGCGCGGATCGTGTCGTAGAAGCGTGGCCCGCCCAGCCGCAGCGCGATTTTGATCGCGCCCACGTCGCTCGAATTCGCTAGAACTTCGCGCACGCTCAGCACGCCGAATTTCTTCCAGTCGTGAATCAGCCGCCCGGCCACCAGAATCTGCCCCATCTGGCAGTCGATCAGTTCGTTCGGATTCGTCACGCCGTTCTCGATCGCGCCGGTCAGCGTGATCACCTTGAATGTCGACCCGGGTTCGTACGCGGATACCACAGCGCGGTCCGTACGGTCCTGGTCGGGATAATTCCCCGGATCGTTCGCGTCGAATGTGGGCCAGTTGGCGATCGCCAGCAGTTCGCCTGAGTTCGGGTCCTGCACCACCACGGTGCCGGCCTTCGCGTGCGTTTCCTGGATCGCGCGCGCCAGCTCCTTTTCCGCGATGTACTGGATCGTCTCGTCGATCGTCAGCGAGATGCTCGCGCCCGGATCGGCCGCGGCTTCGCGCCGGTCGTACCACTGCCGCCGCCCGTCGGCCATCACCATCATTCGGCCCGGCCGCCCTCGGATCTGCTTGTCGAGCGAGTATTCGATTCCGCCGATTCCCTTTTCGTCCACATCCACGTATCCGAGTACGGACGCGGCCAGCTCTCGCTGCGGGTAGACGCGACGGTTCTCTTTCTGGAAAAACACCCCTTTCAAATTCATGTCGCTGATTCGCTGCACGTCTTCCGGCGACAGCTTGCGGGCCAGCCGGACCGGCGTGTGAGCGCCGTCGATCTTCGTTTCCAGGTCGTCCGCCGGCACGTCCAGCACGCGCGAAAGCAGCCGCGCCACCATCCCGACGTCCGTGATCTCCGCCGGATCGGCGAAGACGGAATCCATCGGCAGGCTGACGGCCAGTTCGCGGCCCTTGCGGTCGTAGATCGTCCCCCGCATCGGGCTGATTTCGAAAATGCGCTGCTGCTGGCGTTGCGCCTTGGCGAAGTATTCGCTGTAGGAGAAAAGCTGAAGGTAGCTGAGCCGGGCGAGGATGATTCCGATCCATAGGACCGCGAGGACCCAAACGATCAGCCATCGGAGACGCGGATTGCGTGGCGCCATCAACCCCGGCCTTCCCGATCGGAAATCATTCTCCGGCGGTTTGACTCACGCCAAAGAAAAAAGGTCCGCGGAAGCGGACCGCCATTGCTGCCGATCTCGTGTGTGCGGATGTCAGGGCCGGGTGGACTGCGCCACGGGGCGCGCGTCTGCCAGCACGCCGTCGCCCGGCACGTCGGCCGGTGCCACTTGCCCGGGCACGGGAACCGTCAGCCCGAGCTGGTTCCTCGCAATTGCGTCGACCCGCATCGGCGACCGCAGGGTCGCCACTTCCAGATGCAGTTGCTGGTTCAGCTCCGCGGCTTGCGCGCGCTCGCTCGAAAGCTGCTCGAGTTGGTAGCGAAGCTGGATGCACTCGAAATGCTGCCAGGCGTAGAACATGAGGCACGCGGCCATCCCGGCGCCGGCCAGCAGGCGTCGCTGGAACTCCCGCATTTGCGCCGTCGCCACCGGTCGGGACAGCCTTGAATTGTCGATCCGCTTTACTGTGTAGTATTCGGTCACGATCCGCTCCCAGTCCGCTCCGCGGGCGTGATCCTCTCCACAACGCGCATTTTCGCGCTGCGCGCCCGGGGGTTGTTTCGCACTTCCTGTTCGCTGGGCCGGATTACTTTTCGCGTCAGCACCCGGAAGCCGCCTTCGCGCTCCAGGCGCTGAAAGGCCCGCTTCACCGGGCGGTCTTCGAGTGAGTGGTACGTGAGGACAACCCATCGTCCTCCGGAAGCTAGAGTGGCAGGGGTCCGCGAAAGAAACTGCTCGAGTTCCTCCTCTTCTCGATTCACCGCTATCCGCAGCGCCAGAAACGTTTTTGTCGCGGGTTGCAGTCTCTGCCTTCCCCTTACTTTTCGGACTCCTGCCACAACCGTTGCCAGGTGTTCGGTGTCGCGAATCGGTCTCGCGCGAACAATCGCCCTGGCGATTCTGCGTGAATCCCGCTCTTCCGCCTTCTGATAGAGCAGGTCGGCCAGTTCCCTTTCCGGCCAGTGATTCACAATCTCCGCCGCGGTCAGCGGCAAATTCGGGTTCATGCGCATGTCGAGCGGCCCGGCCCACCGGAAGGAGAATCCGCGTTCCGGACTGTCCAGCTCGAGCGTCGAAATCCCCAGATCGGCCAGCACCCCGTCAAAGGGCGGCATCTTCATCTCGCCCGCCAGCTCGCCGATTCTTGAGAATTCCGCCTGCACCAGAACCACCTTCTCTTCGTACGGCTTCAATCTCTCTCGCGCGATTTCCAGGGCCTTCGGATCCCGGTCGATCGCCAGCAAGCGCCCCGTGGTCAGCCGCCGGACGATTTCGATCGCATGGCCCCCGGTTCCCGCCGTCGCATCCGCATAGGTCCCTTCGGGCCGGATGCGAAGCCACTCGATCGCTTCCGCCGCCAGAACGGGTGTATGCAAAACGCCCAAAAGCTAGATGCCGAACTGCTCCAACGTTTGTTCGTCTTCCGCCGTGATCGGATTACGGTTCATGTTGTCGAGGAACCGGGCGTGATTCCAGACTTCCAGGTACGTGAGCTTTCCCTGAACGTCCACTTCGCCCTTCATCTCCGCCGATTCCCGCAAAACGGGTGGAATCAGAATGCGCCCCTGCCCATCCACCTCGACGACTTGCCCGTAGTAATTCGTGCGCGCCAGAAATTTCTGCTTGGCGCGGTTGAGTGAAGATACCTTTGCCAGCTTGCGTTCCTTCTCTTCCCAGGCTTTCATCGGGTAAATGTGCGCGCAATCGCCCTGCGTGCTGGTCACGTAGAATTTCTTTCCGCTCCGGCGCAGCTGCTCGAGAAAATCCGCGGGAATCTTCACCCGCCCCTTCTCGTCGACCGTCGCCAGATAATTGCCGCGCAGCATGTAAGCCCTTCGGAAGTTCGATCGGAGTGTCAGGCCTGCGAATCACTCGATTGCTCGCCTCACCCACTGCTTTACATCCTGCCCCACTGCTAACCACTTTCTCCCACTTTGTGCCCCGATTGTAGTGGCCTTCTTTTTCTTGTCAAGCGGAATGTTCCAAAAATGAGAAACTATTTTTGAATCGAAGCGATCAGTGCGAAAAGTTTTGGGCGCCGGCCCGAAACGGGAAAAACCACTAGCGATTGTGGCGTCACTCGTGTCTTTCTACGACGCGTTGCGGTCGGGACCGCGAAAACAGCCCGATTGTTTTGAAAGAGTCAACATCCTGCGGCCGCGCGAATTTTGATCTTTCCGGCAGTGGGAGGAAATGGAGGGCAGTGCGAGGCTACTGCGGCGGCGGGTTTCGCAGTGAATTCAGGTCCCGCAGCATCGACTGCTCATCCGGGTTGAGCCCCTGCAGGAACTTCGGATCGTTCAGCGCCGCCTGCTGCGTCGCCGGGCTCATGTTGCGCAACATCGCCAGGTGCCGCACGATCGCCTGCCGCCGCGCGGGCTCCATCGACTGCCATTTCGGCAGCAACGTATCCCGCACGTACTGGCGCTGTTCGGGCGTCATCCGCTCCAGCGCCGTTTCACGATCCCGCAGTTCCTGCTTGTCTTCCGGCGAGAGCCGGTTCCAATTGTCGAGGTTGCGCCGGATCTGTTCCTGTCGCCATGCAGGCAGTTGGCGGAAGCGCTCATTGTTCTGCATGAAGCGCTCCTGCTGCTCCGGCGGCATGTCCCTCAGCCTTTGAATCCAGGGTCCGGGCAAACCCTCTATTGCGCGCTCGCCCGGCTGGCCCTTGCCACCGCCCTCGCCATTCGGCCGCGCTGCGCCGGCCGCTTCCCTGCGCGCCTGTTGCCGCGCTCGCCATTCGCGCAAGCGTTCGCCATTCTGAGCCGAGGCGGTCTGCGCCGCAAAACCCAACGTTAGAAGGGCGAACGGCGCGAATTTTAGAAAGCGTCGCAGCACTTAAATCTCTCCATTAGTCGTTGCTCTCGCTCGGGCTTGGCTGCGGCTTTTCGGGTTGTTGTGCGGCAGTTGGCACGAGCTCGGAAAGCGCATCCATCTTTGTCACGACGTCGTAGTTCTCCAGCACGCCCAGATCCTTGATCGCGTTGAAGTCCTGTTCGGTCGCCGCCGCGGTCGGCCCGGGGATGCCCGCGTTCCCGGAGTTGCCGGGCCGCTGCGCCACCCACACCGCGAGCACGACCAGCAGAGCGGCGGCAAACGCCAGCCGTGGCTGCGGCACCAACCACCGGAACCACGCCCGCTGCGGCTCCGCCGCGATGCGCTGCCGCACCCGCGCGTCGAATCCAAACGACGGCTCGACCGCCGGCAATTCGTCCATCGCGCTCCACACGCCGCGAAATTCTCCCGCGCGCGCCCGGCAATCGGCGCAGTGCGCCAGATGCTCTTCTATCTCATGCCGTTCCGCCGAATCCGTGCGGCGGTCCAGATACGCGATCAGTCCCTTCGAAACGTCTTCGCACTTCATGATGGTCTTCCCTCTCCCGCGCGCGGCTGCGCCGCCTGGCTCACCAGCGGCGCGAGTTGCACGCGCAGGCTTTCGTACGCACGAAAAAGCAGCGATTTCAGCGCCCCCTCCGTGCAATCCAGAACTTTGGCGATCTCCGCGTAGTCCATCTCTTCATACTTGTGCAGCAGCACCGCCGCGCGTTGTTTTTCCGGCAGCGACGCGACGGCTCGCTGGATGAACGCGACGCGGTCGCGCTCCAGCAAGTGCTCGTCGATGCGCATCTCCCTCGCGGGCAGTTCCCGCGGGGCCGCTTCTTCTTCGCCGCTCGCGGGCGCATCGAGCGACACCTGCATCTTCTGATGCCGGTTGTCGCGAACCGAATTCAGCGCCACGTTGGTTGCGATGCGGAAGAGCCACGTCGTGAATTTCGCGCTCGGAGTATACTGTTTCCGCGCTCGATAGACGCGCAGGAAAACCTCCTGCGCCAAGTCTTCCGCCGTCGCCTGGTCCCGCACCATGCGAAACAGGAAGTTCACCAGCGGAGAGCGATACTTCACCAAAAGGAAGTCAAAGGACGCAGTGTCCCCTGCCTTCGCGTCCAGCATCAGTTGGACGTCGCTTCTGGCCATGGCCTCCACAGTCTATCTAACACCCACGATGCCAGAAAGTTGCGGGCAGGTTTCTGCGTCCAACCCGCTACGTATCCCAGGGGCAACTCCCGGGCCGCGGCCGGTGTCTAATTCGCTCGAAGATTCGCGCCGCAGGCGGTAACATGCGTTCTTCCAATCGCTTAGGAGAGGCTTCATGAATAGAGGGGTATCTCTCGTCTTTGCGTTGTCGCTGGTTCTGGCACCGCCCCTTCTGGCTGCGCCGAGGGCTCCCGATGCTCCCCCAGCCACGTCCGCCCAGCCCTGCACCCCTTCCGACGATGACTCGGCCATCTATTCGGCTGTCCTTCAGGAGATCATTCTGAAAGACAAGAGCGATGAAACCCGCGCCGTCCTGTATTCCAAGACCTCGGCTGGGCTTCCGCCCGGACTAGCGGGTTCTAGCTCCTCCGACGCTGAGGACAGGCAGACGCTGCTGGCGGCGGCCGATGTCAGCACCAGAAACGATTTCGATGCCAAGACGAGCCTCACCTGCGACCTGCCCGCGAACATCGGGCCCGCCGGTCGAGTGACGCTCGTGACTCCCGAGGAAGAGGCCAAGCTCTTTGCAAAAAGCGGCGCTTGGAAAACCTTCGGTCAGAAGTACCCGAATGCCGCCGGCCTCACGCTTCTGTCCGGAATCGGCTTCAACAAACTGCACACGCAAGCGCTCGTCTACCTCGGAAACTCGTGCGGACTCCTTTGCGGATCGGGCCAATTCGCCTTGCTGGCGAAGAAGCACGACAAGTGGGTCGTTCAGAAGACCGCGCTCCTCTGGACGGCGTAAGCGGAAAGCCGCCTATCGTCCGAATTGCCGCAGGTGATGATCGGCGTGCAGATAACCCCAGCGAAGCCAGTCCTCGCGGCTCATGGGACCGAAAATCGGATGGGTCGGGGCAAACTTGGTTGAGAGCTCGCAAAACCGGTCAAGGACCACGACCAGCATGGCTCGGTCGCGCTCGAATTCCGCTGGCGGCGTGCCCCCCACGCCTTGCTCCACTTCCGGTCGCGTCTTGATTCCCTTCGGCCACTTCAGAGGAACGCGGAGGGCAAACCATTTCATGAACGTGCGCTGGAAGAATCCGGTCGCCGAGCTGACTGCCTTCTCGCCCAGCGCGGTGCGGTACGCATCGCACAGATGGCACACCATCTGTTCGACCGACATCCGGCCCCACTGTCGCTGATCGGCCGGGGTCAGACTCGAGATGCGCCTCGCAATCAAGTCGCGGTCCGCCTTCGACTCGAGCGTCTCCACTTGTCCTCCTGCCCGCGCGCTACATGTGGAACATCATCTTGAGCAAAAGCAGAATTGCGACGCCCGCGAACACCAGCCCCGCCATTCCCGGCCCCGGTTCGCGGTTCACCTCAGGAATCAGATCCGACGCCGCCACGTAGAGCGTCACGCCCGCTGAAAACGGCAGCGCGTCCGCCACGGTGCTCCGCACCACGAACATCAAGGCCATACCGGCCAGGGTCGCGCCTCCCAGGATCGCGGACGACGCGAGCGCCGCGCTGCGGCTCTGCCCGCTCGCCAGCATCAGCGACGATACCGTGAACCCCTCTGGTATCTTGTGCAGGAATACGGCAACAAAAATCACGCCGCCGAGCCACGTCGAAACCAGCAGCCCGGATGCGATCGCCACGCCGTCGAAAAACGTGTGGATCACGAGCCCGAGCAGCGCCGCATAGCTCGCGTGCGAGTGCGACACCGCGTCGTGATGCGTCTCTTCGCCGAAATGAAAGTGCGGCGCGACAGTGTGTTCGAAGAAATGCACCAGAAAATATCCCGCCAGCACGAAGACGAACACCGCGCTCGTGCTATGGAAGAAAATCGACGAGTCGTCGCTGCGAAGCCTCACCGATTCCGGGATCATCTCGAGGATCGCCGTCGCCAGCATGAATCCCGCGCCCAGCGCGATGAAATACTTCAAATAATGACGCGACCATTGCCGCCGCACGATCAACATCCCGCCCAGCACATTCGCGCCCGCCGCCGTCAGCCCCAGCAGCAGCGCGATGACGATTCGAATTGTCTCCGGTGAATTCATGGCAACGCTTCGTGGGCGCGGCTGTGGCTAGGCCGTCATCCTGAGCGGAGTGACCCGACGCTTCCCCTCTTCCCGCCGCAGGCGGATCGGGTCACGCAGGCGAAGGACCTCTCTTCGGCGTACGTCGCGGCTCCGTTTCCACTACCCTCCGTGCCGGAACAGTATCACGTCGCCGTCCTGCACGATGTATTCCTTGCCCTCGAGCCGCACCTGCGCCTTTTCGCGCGCCGCGGCGAAACTGCCCGCCTTCAGCAGTTCTTCCCAGTTGACGACGTCCGCCTTGATGAAATTTTTCTGGATGTCGCTGTGAATCGCGCCTGCAGCCTCCTGCGCGGTCATGCCGCGCTTGATCGTCCACGCGCGGCATTCCGGCTCGCCGCACGTGAGGAACGAAATCAAGCCCAGCAGCCGGTAGGTCGCCTGGATCAGCCGGTCGCGTCCCGATTCCGCCAAACCGTACGCGCGCATCATCTCCGCTGCTTCGGCGTCGTCCAAATCCGCAAGCTCCGCTTCGATCTTCCCGCAAAACGGCACCACCGCCGTCTGCGGCTTCGTCGCCAGTTTTTCCAGCTTGTGTTTCTGCACCGCGCGATCGATCTCCGGCGCCTCGTCGTCGCCCAGATTCAGGACGTATAGCATCGGCTTGCGCGTCAGAAACATGAAGCCGGTCAGCATCTTTTCCTCGTCCGGCTTCAACTCCAACTCACGCAGCGGCGTCTCCGCTTCCAGGGCCGTGCGGCAGCGATTGAGCAGGTTCCGTTCGGCCTCGAGCAGCGGATCCTTTTTCTTCTTCAGGTCCTTCTCGACCCGCTCGATGCGTTTCGCAGCCTGTTCCAGGTCGTTCAAGATCAGCTCCAGATCCACGCTCACGATGTCGCGCAGCGCGTCGATCGAGCCCCCTTCATGCGGCACCGCCGGATCGTCAAACAGCCGCACCACGTGCGCCAGCGCGTCCGCTTCGCGCAGCGGCACCAGCGACGCCTTGTTTTTCTCGCGGTCCTTCTGAATGCCGCCGATGTCCACGTACTCGATCGTCGCGTACGTAATCTTCTTCGGCTTGAAGATTTCGGAAAGCTTCGCCACGCGCGCGTCCGGCACACGCGCGATGCCCACATGCGCCTGGCTGGGCGCGCCGCCGCGCGTTTCCACGCGTGCTTTCGTCAGAATCCGGAAGAGACTCGTCTTCCCTGCCAGCGGCAGTCCGATAATTCCTGTTTGCATAAGCCTTCGATACTAGCACAGCCATTCCGCCCCGCCGCTCGGGCGGCAGGTCCGTGACGGCAGTCACAGACCCGTAACATCTTCCGCGTAGAATGGGCCTTCTCTCAGGCAGGCAAGATGGCCAACGGAACGGATCTGCGACCCGAGGAGTTGCTCCAACAGCTGCATTTCCTGCGCTCGGAAATGCTGAGTCTCGAAGCGTCCGGCCGCACCGAAGCCTCCGCCGTGCATGAGGAGCATCGCCTGAGCGCGACGAACCTCATCCACTATCTCGCGCTGCGCCGCCACGACATCCGTCAGCTTCAGGCCCAACTTGCCACGCTCGGGCTTTCGTCGCTCGGGCGCACCGAACCTCATGTCATCGGCGCGGTTGACGCCGTAATGAAAGCGCTGAATCGCATCGTCGGAGCCGAGCAGAATTCGGCCGCCCCTCCGGACGGCGCTCCCGAAATCGGCGAGGGGGCGGCGCTGCTCGAAAAGAACACGGAGCGACTTCTCGGCCCGGCGCCCGCCGGACGCTCGGTCCGCATCATGGTCACTATGCCCACGGAAGCCGCCACGGACTACGATCTGGTTCGCGACTTGGTCCTTCACGGCATGGATTGCATGCGCATCAACTGCGCCCATGACGGCCCGGAGGCTTGGTCCGCGATGATCCGTAATCTCCGCCGCGCGGAAAAAGAAACGGGCAACGCCTGCAAGGTCGCGATGGACCTGGCTGGCCCCAAGCTTCGCACCGGGCCGATCGAGCCGGGTCCGGCCGTACTGAAGTTCCGCCCCAGGCGCGACGATTTTGGCCGCGTCGTGTCGCCCGCGCGCATCTGGCTGACTCCGGCTGCGCAACCCGAGCACGCTCCGGCCAAGGCTGACGCCTCCCTTCCCGTCCCCGGCGACTGGCTGGCGCGGGTCAAGCTGGGCGACCGTATCTGCTTCACCGACGCTCGCGGCGCATCCCGGGCCCTGGCGATCTCTGGCGTCGACGGCAGGAGTTGCTGGGCGGATTCGAACCGCACCGCCTACATTGTTCCGGGCATGGAAGTCGAGCTGCGGCCCCGAGCAAGAAAGAGCTTGCCCAAAGCGCTCCGCATCGCTCGCGTCGGCGCGATTGCCCCAAAGGAACAACCCCTTCGCCTCTCCGCCGGTGACACGCTCACGCTCACGCGCTCGCTTGAGCCCGGCCGAGCCGCCCGGTACGACAAGAAAAAGCAATTGATCAGTCCGGCGCGCATCGGTGTTTCCCTTCCCGAGTTCTTTGACTGCGTGCGGAGCGGCGAGCCGATCGCGTTCGACGACGGCAAGATCGGCGGCATCATCCGGGAAGTTTCACCGGACAAGGCGAGCGTCGAAATCACGCGTGCGCGCCCTTCCGGCGAAAAGCTCGGCGCCGAAAAAGGGATCAATGTTCCGGAAAGCGCGCTGTGTTTCTCTTCGCTTACGAAAGACGATCTCGAAGCGCTCGAATTCGTCGTCAAGAACGCGGATATCGTCAGCTACTCCTTCGTCCGCAAGGAAGCCGACGTGCATGAGCTCCAGACGCGCCTGGCGGAGTTGGGCGGCGAGAAACTCGGCATCATTCTGAAGATCGAGACGCGGGAGGGCTTCGAGCAATTGCCGCGCCTGCTGCTCGCGGCGATGCGCAGCCCCGCTGTGGGCGTGATGATCGCCCGCGGCGATCTGGCCATCGAGTGCGGGTATCAGCGCCTCGCCGAGGTGCAGGAGGAAATTCTCTGGATCTGCGAGGCCGCCCACATCCCGGTCATCTGGGCCACGCAGGTTCTGGAGTCTCTCGCCAAGACCGGCATCCCCTCGCGATCGGAAATCACGGACGCCGCCATGGGCGAACGAGCCGAGTGCGTGATGCTCAACAAGGGTCCCTACATCGTCACCGCCGTCCGGATCCTCGACGATATTCTCCGCCGCATGCAGTCACACCAGGAAAAGAAGCGCTCCATGTTGCGCAAACTCCACGTCGCTTCCGCCTTCGGCGCTAGCGCAAGCGCGTGACACCCGCCTCAACGCCGCTCCACTGATTCGGTTCGTATCCGAATTGTGCAAGTGCTGGCGGAGCGGTATGCTTTCCCGCGATCATGAACGCCGCGACCAGCGCGATTCCCCTGCCTTTCGATCACGTCGCCGCGCACGCGCATCTGTCGCGCTCCGACAAGCGCCTCGCCGCCCTGATGGAGCGCGTCGGCGAATTCGGCTTCAGGCTCGACGAATGTGACAGCGTCTACGAGTCGCTTCTCGAAGCGATCATGCACCAGAGCATCGCGGGCAAGGCCGCGCAGGTCATCTTCGCCCGCGTCAAGGCGCTCGGATCGAGCGGCAATTGCCCCACGCCTGATGAGTTGCTGCGCGTTCGCAAGCCGGTGCTCCGCAAATGTGGTTTGTCGAACGCCAAAGTCGCCGCCGTGCGCGACCTCGCGCAGAAAACGATCGATGGCGTTGTGCCAACACTCGCGCAAGCCGAGACGATGTCCGACCAGGAGTTGGTCGACCGGATCGTCTCCGTTCGCGGCATCGGCCCGTGGACCGTCGAGATGTTTCTGATCTTTCGCCTCGGCCGCCCGGACGTCCTGCCGATTCACGACTACGGCGTGCAAAAAGGCTGGGCCATCACTTACCGCAGGAAGGACATTCCCAAGCCGAAAGAGCTGCTCGAGTTCGGCGAGCGCTGGCGGCCCTATCGCACCGTCGCGAGCTGGTACATGTGGCGCGCCGTGCAGTTGGCCGGCAAGGACGCCCGCAAGATCACCAAGCCCAAGCCTAAGAAGCCCCGCGCCCCCGCCAAGAAACGCACGTTACGTTCCCGCCGAAAGAAGCAAATGTAGCGCCGCGGCCTTGAGCGCGGCTCGGTGATTTCTCCGTAGGGTTACGGCAGGAGGGGCCCCAGGTCGACGGCGAGCCGAGCTCCGGTCTTCGGAGTCCCGGTGGGACTCACCCCGAGTCCCCGAAACCGGACCTGGGGAATCAGACGTGCCCGGCATCCGTTCCTGGCGCCTTCGCCACAAAGTCCCAGCACCGTCATCCTGAGCGGAGTCCCGCGCGCGCATTTTCTTTGGCCATAGTCCCTGTGGCCGCGCGGGACGCAGTCGAAGGATCTCTCCTCAGGTCCTGGTACGGATTGGACAATCCGGGCCGTCTAGCCAGCAGTCACTCGCCACTCGCCGCTTTCCTTTCCCGCGAGGCCAGAAACAGCCCGATCAGCCCAACCACCAGCACTCCGCCCTCAATCCTCACCGAGGCAGCGTGCAGCCGGTCGAACTCCGCCCGCCTCGGATCGCTCTCCGGCGTTGCGGCCACGGAGCCCATCTGTCCTCGCAGAACCTCCATCTTCGGGATCACATAGTTCTGGGACGCGATCGTCAGCACCGCCATCACGAGCACGCACAGCACGGCCGGTTCAACGAACGCCCGCAAGGATTTCGTCAGCGCCACCGACGCACCCACGAAAATCGCGGCCGCGATCAGCCCCATCAGGTGCAGCCCGCCGAGCGTGAACCCTACCAGCAGCCCGGCTTCGTCGCGGCTCGCCAGCACGGCAAACGCGCCGCGCGTCACTACCCCCGCGAAATACGCGATCGCCCCGATCCACGCTCCCAGAGCCAGCACCCGCAAAAACCTCATCCCGTGCCTCATGCGCATGAACTCAAACGTACCCTGCCGGTAGCCAAATCGTAGATTCCCGCTTCGACCCTCAGCTTGCCGCCCTTGACGGCGTCGCGAATAACCGTGGAAGAACTGCGCAGCAGGTCCGCCTGCTGCCTTGCGTTCGTTTCGATGGCCTTGCCCAAATCGCCGCCCGATTGCGCCACCGCCGGCTGCAGATGCTTGTACAAGATGCTGATCTGCCCCGGCACCGCCATCGCCTGCATCGCCGCCGTCACGGCCCCGCAATTTGTGTGCCCCAGCACAAGCAGCGCCTGCACGCCGAGAACGGCGACCGCGTATTCCAGGCTCGCGGTGACTTCCGGAGTCACCATGTTCCCCGCAACCCGCACCACGAATATCTGGCCGATCGTCTGATCGAAGATCAGCTCCACTGGCACCCGCGAATCGGCGCAAGCTAGGATCGCCGCGAACGGCTCCTGCCTGTCAACTGTCCGCTCCTTCAGCACTGCCAGATCGCCGTGTAGCGACGTCAAGTCGTTGGCGGCAAAGCGCTGGTTTCCCTCGCGCAGCCGCTGGTGAGCGTCATCAGGAGTCAGCCTTGTCATAATTCAGCGCGCCGCGAAAGAAATCGCGCACCTCTCCATGGGTTCCGCCGGCCTGCCACTTCTTGGGCACACTCTATCAAATGAGCAGTTCAGGCGACTATTCGTTTGGTGGCAGAATCGAATCGGGGCATGGTGGGCGATCAAGGACTTGAACCTTGGACCTCTCCCGTGTGAGGGGAGCGCTCTAACCACTGAGCTAATCGCCCGCAGTGCGCGACAACCGCAGCTAACTTTTTGTAGCAGAAGGCCCAGGGAATTGCAAACCGCCCCCAACACGAGCCTCGCCGCCTCCAGCAGCCGTCTGGCGGAACTGCAGCGCTCCATCGCGCGCGTCGTCAAGGGCAAGGACGACGTCATCAACCTCGCGCTCACCGCCCTCCTCGCGCGCGGCCATCTGCTGATCGAGGACGTTCCCGGCGTCGGCAAGACCACGCTCGCACACGCGCTGGCGCGCTCGTTTCACTGCTCGTTTCAGCGCATCCAGTTCACGTCGGACATGCTGCCCAGCGACGTGATCGGCGTCAGCGTCTTTAATCCCGCGACGCAGGAATTCGACTTCAAGCCCGGCCCGATCTTCGCCAATATCATCGTCGCCGACGAAATCAATCGCACCACGCCGAAGACGCAGTCCGCGCTTCTCGAAGCGATGAACGAATCGCAGATCACCGTCGACAATCATACGCACCAGCTGCCACGGCCCTTCCTGGTGCTCGCCACGCAAAACCCGATCGAGCATCACGGCACCTATCCGCTCCCCGAATCGCAGCTCGACCGCTTCTTGATGCGCATTCGCATGGGCTACCCGTCGCGCGAAAGCGAAAAAGAAATCATCCGCAATAACTCGGCCGCCGGACACGCGGACCGCATCACGCCGCTGATGGACGCCGCCGACGTCGCCGCGATGCAGGACGCGGTCTCGCAGGTGAAGGTCGATGACAGCCTTCTCGACTACGCGATCGAAATCATCGAACGCACGCGGCAGACCGAGCAGTTGAGCCTCGGCGTCAGCCCGCGCGGCGCCGTCATGCTGCATCGCGCGGCGCAGGCGCGCGCGTTTCTCGAAGGCCGCGACTACTGCCTGCCCGACGATTTCAAGCGGCTCATCATTCCCGTTTTCGCGCATCGCGTCGTCGTCAGCTCGCGCTATGTTTCCACCTTGAGGAAATCCGAGCAGGCGGAAGCCATCCTCCGCGAAATCCTCGATACGACGCGCGTCCCCCTGTGACGGCTCGCGCCGATGCGAGAACGGCAGCATTCCTTGGCAGAAAAGAAGTGTCCAGGAGGGCGGGGCTTCAGCCCCGGCGTTCAGCTGAAAAGGAACAGGGGGCTTTAGCCCCTGAAGCAAGCTGCTCTCGCCGAAATTGGAGAGCAGTTTAGCGGGGCGGGGCTTCAGCTCCGACAATAGAGCCTGCAATGAAGAGGGGCTTCAGCCCCTGAAGTCGCTTGTCTCAAATGGAAGACTCCCTTATCGCCCGCGCGTGGCATCGCCGGGACCGCCCCGGCTGGAAGAATTTCGGCATCGCCATGCTCGCGCTTTCGGTCGCGCTTCTCGTCGCGCTCTTTTCCGCAGCCGCCGCGCAAGAGGGTCGCATCGCGCTCGCCGCGGTCACCACAATCATCGCCCTGGCCATCGCCGCGTGGGTGGCCATCACGATCGTTCCCGCGCTCGCCAAGCGCACCAGTCTCCGCTGGCTTGCGTATCAGGTCGACTATCGCCTCACCCGCGACGGCGGCATCTACCTCGCCGCGATCGCGATTCTCACTCTCGCGGCAATCAACACCGGCAACAATCTGCTCTTCTTGATCCTCGCCTGCATGATCGCCGGTATCGTGATGTCCTGGGCGCTCTCCTATGCGACCCTGACCTCGATCCAGCTGAAACTGAGCCTGCCCGAGCATATCTTCGCCGAGCAGCCCGTGCTGGCCGAAATCGAGCTGCGCAATGAAAAGCAGGCGTGGCCTTCGTTTTCACTTCTGGCCGTCGGCGGAAGCAGGAAATCCCCGGGAGAGATTCTCACGCGTCCCGTCTTCTTCCCCTATATTCCGCGCCAGAGCGCCGCGCGCCAGAAAGTCGAGCTTCGCTTTCCGCGCCGCGGCGTCTATCGCCAGGATGCTTTCGGAATTCGCACCCGTTTCCCGTTCGGCTTCTTCGAAAAGACGCGCGAGGTCGATTCGGACACGGAGATCACGGTCTATCCGCGTGTCGAACCGACCGAGCAGTTCTACGAAATCCTCCCGCTGCTCAGCGGCGAAATGGCCAGCTTCTTCCGCGGTCGCGGCCACGAGCTGCACTCGCTCCGCGAGTACCACACCACCGATAGCGCTCGTTTCGTCGATTGGAAGGTCACCGCGAAAGCGGCCCGCATGATGGTCCGCGAGTTCGCGCGCGAAGATGAGCGCCGCGTGATGCTCGTCCTCGATCCTTTCGTGGGTCCGCCCCGCGCCGAATTGGGCCAATTGGCTGTCGCCGAGCACACTGACCGCTTCGAGCGCGCCGTCTCAACGGCCGCCTGCATCGCCTGGCACTTCCACGAAATCCGTTCCGTGATGCAGTTCCGCACCAACCGCTTCTCCACGCCGATGGCGCCCGCGGGCGAAATCGTCTACGACGTACTCCGCGAGCTCGCGCTGATCCAGCCGGACAATTCCGCCGCCGGCGGCGCGTTTCTCGACGAGCTGAGCAACGACCGCGAAATTTTCAAGATCATCCTCACGGCCCGCGCGCAGCGCACCATCCCGACCGCGCTCTGGAGCTCTTCGTACTTCCTCTTCATCGATCGCCTCTAGGCCGCCTTCGTCGTTCTGAGCGAAGTCAGGTCCGAAACGAATGTCATCGAGCTGATTTCGATTTCCAAGTTCCCATTCCCTGCGCCGTGCGACAATACGGCGCGAATGAAAGCGTTTCTCGCCGGCCGCAGGCTCTCCGATTTCCGTCGCCTCCTGCTCGCATGGTTTCGCGCGCATCGCCGCGACCTGCCCTGGCGCAGCAGTCGCGATCCTTATCGCGTCTGGATCGCGGAGATCATGCTGCAGCAGACGCGCATCGCCACCGTGCTGCCCTACTACGATCGCTTCCTGAAGAATTTCCCGACGGTCGAATCACTCGCCCGCGCCCGGCAGGACAAGATTTTGCGGCTCTGGTCCGGCCTCGGCTATTACAGCCGCGCGCGCAACCTGCGCCGTGCCGCTAAGGAAATCGTCGCGAAGCGCGGCGGCACGTTTCCACGTGATCTCGACTCGGCCCTCGCGCTTCCCGGCATCGGACGCTACACGGCCGCCGCCGTGCTCAGCATCGCGTACGACGTTCCGCTTTCCGTTCTGGACGGCAACGTCGCACGCGTTCTCGCCCGCCTGGGCGCGCTTCGCGGAGACTTGCGCGCCCCGCGCCGCTGGCATCATCTCGCAGCCACCGCGCAACATCTTCTCGCCATCCGCTCTCCCGGAGACTGGAACCAGGCGCTGATGGAGCTCGGCGAAACGGTCTGCACGCCGCAGGCGCCGCGCTGCGATGCATGTCCCGTCGCTCGCTTCTGCCGCGCCCGCGCTCTCGGCTGGACGCAACAAATTCCGGCTCCGCGCCGCAAGCGCGCTGCGCTCGATATTCGCATCGCCGCTGCAGTTCTGCGCGACCCGTTCGGGCGCACCATCCTCGTTCGCGATCCTGGCGCTCACGACGACGTGCTTTTCTCGCGCATGTGGCAGTTCCCTGCCGTCGAAGTCGCCCGCGAGCCGAAGGTCGAACTGGAAACTCACCTCCGCGAAATCCTGCCGCTCGATTCGGTCCCGCTGCATCTGGAGCCACTGCCCGCCGCGCGCCACGGCGTCACGTTCCGCAACATCACGCTCCTGCCGTTCCTCGCGCGCGTTCCGGAGTTGCCGGAGCTTTCTCGCACCCGCAAGCTCCCGATTGCCAGCCTGGCCCGCAGCCCCGTCTCGAGCGCCACGCGCAAGATCGCCGCCGCCGCTCTGCAAAACGACGCCGTCCAGGGGGTCGGACCTTCAGATCCGACATTCAGCGTTCCGAAATGACAGGGGTTTCAACCCCTGAGGACGCGGCCTGCCCTCGGTTAACCACTCCGCCGCGCCTCCTCCGTCCGCCGCCGCCCGGTGCTAGCATCGAGGAATGGGCTCGGTCTCCGCAGCGCAACCGATAGCGCCCGCCCGGCGTGATGCGCCGGCAGCCGATCCGCTGCCGGCCGTGCAGCGATACTTCCAGGTGTCGCTCTATCTGCTCGTCTCCACCGGCGTACTCGCCGTGGTCTCCACCGGCAAGCTCGACCTCTTTTCGACGCTCGCTCCGCCCGCCGCGCTCATCTATAAAGGGCTCCGCATGCACCGCGGCCGCGGGCCGGAGCTTTCCACGCGCGTCGCCACGTGGCTTGTGCTCGCCTACTTCCTGTTTTTTCCGATCGACCTCTGGGTCTTGTCGCGCGACCTGGCGCAGGACGCTCCCAACCCCGCGCTGTACGCGGCGCTGCTCGCCGCCATCCACTTGATGCTCTTCGCCGTGCTGGTGCGGCTCTATTCGGCGCGCACCAATCGCGATTCGGCCTTCCTGGCCGCGCTCGCGGTCGCGTCGATGCTGGCGTCCGCGATCCTGACCGTGGAAACGGGATTCCTCGTCGCGCTCGCCATTTTTCTGGTGCTCTCGGTCTCCACGTTCGTGGCGCTCGAAATGCGCCGCAGCGCAACCGGTGCGGTTTCGCCTCCGCTCGAGCCGCACTCGCCGGTCGCCCGTCAACTGAACCGCGCCCTTGGCGTCACGTCGGTCCTCGTGGCCATTAGCGCTCTTGTGGTCGGCGTCTTCATCTTTTTCCTGATTCCGCGGTTCACCACCGGCTACCTCAGCGCCCTCAATCTCCAGCCGGCGCTTATGACCGGCTTCAGCGACAACGCTCCGCTCGGCGAAATCGGCCAGATTCAGAAGAACACGTCCGTCGTCATGCGTATCCGCATCGACGATGATTCCGGCCGCGCCCAGGATATTCACTGGCGCGGCATCGCTCTCACCACGTTCGACGGCAAGCGATGGTTCACGCCACGCCGCGACGAAGCCGTCGTTCTCGCAAACCCCGATGGCGAATATGCCCTCGGCGGACCCGGCCTGACGCGCGGCAAGTTTGATCCGATTCACTACACCGTGCTGATGGAACCAATTGCCACCGACGCGATCTTCGTCGCGCCGCGCGCCGAATCTCTTCGCGGCCGTTTTGGCGAGGAAACCACGCGGCCCGACGGCACCCCGCGCCGCGGCTACCTGCTGCAGGATCAGACCGGCTCCGTCTACAACGCCGAGCACAACAGCATCAAGATTCGCTACGAGGGCCGTTCCCTGCTCCCGGCGACGCCCGTTTCCGATCTGCGCCGCGCACCAGCGGCCTTTCCGGAAGCGATCAACGAGATCAACCTGCAGCTGCCGGCGCTCGACCCGCGCGTCCAGCCGCTCGCGCTGAAAATCACTTCTGGCGAAACAAACGAGTACGACAAGGCCGTCAGCATGCAGCGCTATTTGATCGCGCACTATGCCTATACGCTCGACCTCAGCGGCCCGCCCGCTTCCGATCCTCTCGCCGATTTCCTGTTCACGCGCCGTGCGGGCAATTGCGAATACTTCGCCTCCGCGATGACGGTGATGCTGCGCTCGATCGGAATTCCCGCGCGCTACGCAACTGGATTTCTCGCCGGCGAATATAACGACGTCGGCGGCGACTACATCGTTCGAGAAAGCGACGCGCACGCCTGGGTCGAAGTCTATTTCCCCGACTACGGCTGGATCACCTTCGACCCCACGCCGCCCGGCAACGCCCGCCACGGCGGCCTCTTCGCGAAACTCAACCTCTATTGGGACTGGTTCCAGTTCGCCTGGGGCGAATGGGTGATCAACTACGATTTCTCGCACCAGTTGACCCTGGGACAGAATCTCGAGCGCTCTTCGCGCAATTGGACCGATCGCGCGCGCGATTTCTACCGCCGCAAGGAGCGCGCCGCGATGCGCAGCCTGATGGCTCTCGATCATCGCCTCGAAGCATCCAGGTATTCGCTGCCGCTGCTGCTCGTGTTCTTGGTCGCGCTGCTCTTCGCGCTGCGCGGACGCGCGATGATCCGCTACGCTGTCGCCCGATGGAGTCTCCGCGCGCGCCGCGGCGGCAATCTGACCGCCGGACTGGCGGCGCTCGAATACAACGAAATGCTGCGTCTGCTTGAGAAACGGGGCTGGAAGAAATCGCCGTCGCAGACCGCGCTCGAATTCGCAGCGGCCATTCCCGCGGGCGAACTTTCCGTGCCGGTCTCTCAGCTTACCGAGCTGTACCAGTCCGCGCGCTTCGGCGATCATCCGGCGCCGATCAACCAGATGTCCTCGCTCCTGCGCTCCCTCCGCGAGCTTCTCGGCTCGCGCAAATCCGGCGCGCGATGAACCGCCGCATCTGGATTCTGCTCGCCGCGCTCCTCGCCATGGCCAGCAGATTCCAGGAAACGGAATCCCGAGATTGACAATCGCGCGTTCCAGTTACACGATTCCTCGCACCCCTTCTGGCTCATGAGCTATCGCAATCGCATCATCATCGCCCTCATCACCCTCGTCATCGTCCTGCTGACGGGCACCGCCGGCTTCCATCTCATCGAGGGCTGGTCGTGGTTCGACGGCTTCTACATGACCCTCACGACCATGACGTCCATCGGCTACGGTGAGATCCATCCGCTGACCCACGCGGGCCGCGTCTTCAACTCCTTCCTGATCGTCTGCGCCCTCACCGCCGTCGGCTTCGCGATTGCCACGATTTCGCAAGCGCTGCTAGAATTCGAGTTCGGCAAGGCGCTCGGCCGCCGCCGCATGGAACGCGAACTCTCCAAACTTTCCGGACACTACATCGTCTGCGGCGCGGGCCGCGTTGGGCGCACCGTCGCGCGCCAGCTCCGCGCGCGCGGCCAGGCCGTCGTGATCATCGAAAAAGATCCGGTCCGCGCCCGCTGGGCGGAAGAGGAAAAGATCCCCGTCGTCATCGGCAATGCGTCGGCGGAGGACAATCTCCGCAAGGCGCACATCGATACCGCGCTGGGTTTCGTTTCCGCGGTCGCTTCGGACGCGGAAAATATCTACATCGTGCTGACCGCCCGCGGTCTCCGCCCCGACCTGAAAATCCTCGCGCGGGCCAGCGAGGAGGAAGCCACTTCGAAGCTGCTCCGCGCCGGCGCCACTGAAGTTCTCTCTCCCTATCACTTCATCGGCCACCGTATGGCGCAGCTGCTGCTGCGGCCCAACGTTCTCGATTTTGTCGATGCCGCGTTCGGCCGCGAGCGCCTCGATTTCGAAATCGGTGAGGTGAGCATCTCGAGCCAATCGACTCTCGTCGGAAGGAAGCTCGGCGAGTCGGAGATTCCCCGACAGGCTGGCGTCATCGTCCTCGCCCTCCGGAATTCGGAAGGCAAAATGATCTTCAATCCTCCGCCTGAATCCGTGATTCATGCGGACGACTGCCTCATCGTCATCGGCGGCGATGAGCAGCTCCGCCGCCTCGAATCCCTCGCCTCCTGACGCCTCTGCGGGGGCGCAACGTGCTGCGCCCGGCAAGGATCCTTGGCGCTGCGCTTCCTATCCGCCGGGAGTTCCGATTTGAGAGGTTTTCCGGGTGCCCCACCCTCGCGTTCCGAAGGTGGGAGCTCTTATTCTCCGCTCCGTGCGGGCCCGCTTCCATGCGTCCCTGCGCTCTGGTGGTCCATGCTAGAATCGATTGTTTGCAAGCCCGTCGAAGGAACGCTCTGCGATGCCCAAAGTCGGATTCGTCAGCCTGGGATGCCCGAAGAACCTCGTCGATAGCGAGGTGATGATGGGCACCCTCGCGAGCGCAGGATACGAAATCACGCCTCGCGCGGACGAAGCCGACGTCATCGTCGTCAACACGTGCAGCTTCATCGCGCTCGCCCAGCAGGAATCCGTCCAGTCGATTCTCGAAATGGCCGAGTACAAGAAGTTCGGCCGCGCCCAGAAGCTGATCGTCGCCGGATGCCTCGTCGAGCGCTATCGCAACCAAATCCGCGAGCAAATTCCCGAAGTCGACGCCGTGATCGGCACCGGCGAAGTTGAAAAGATTCTCGAAGTCTGTGACGGCGGGATGCGAAACGGATCAGAGTCCGCCGGGCTTCCGACGTACCTCTATCACGACCTGACGCCGCGCGTGCTCGCGACGCCGCGTCACACCGCGTATATCAAGATCAACGAAGGCTGCGATCATCCCTGCACGTTCTGCGTGATTCCGCAGTTGCGCGGAAAATTCCGCAGCCGCCGGTTCGAGTCCGTGGTGCGCGAGGCGGAAAATCTCGCCGCAGCGGGCGTCCGCGAAATCAACCTGATCGGCCAGGACACGACCTACTACGGCGAGGACCTCGGCATCAAAGACGGCCTGCCCGCGCTGCTCGAACGCCTCGCGCAAATCGAAGATCTTTCCTGGATTCGCTTCCTCTATTGCTACCCGAACCGCATCACGCCGCGGCTGCTCGAAACGATCGCTGCGCATCCGCGCCTCGTGAAATATCTCGACATCCCGCTCCAGCACGCCAGCCGCGATGTCCTCGCGCGAATGAAGCGTGGCTCCAATGCCGATGCATTCCTGAAAATGCTTGAGAAAATCCGCAAGGCCATTCCCGGCGTTTCCATCCGCACGTCGTTCATCGTCGGCTTCCCCGGCGAGACCGAAAAGGACTTCCGCGTGCTCTGCGATTTCGTCCGCGCTGCCGAATTCGATTGGATGGGTGTCTTCTCCTATTCGGACGAGGACGCGGCAAAGAGCTTCTCTCTCGAAAAGAAAGTTGACGCGAAGACCATCGCCCGCCGCAAGAACGCCTTGATGGCCTTGCAGAAGACGATTTCAAGACGCAAGTTGCGGCGCAACGTCGGCGAGCGCGCGCAGGTCATGCTCGATGGCCCGTCGAAGGACACCGGCCTCGTCTGGGAGGCGCGCCTCGAGGGAATGGCGCCTGAAATCGACGGCAAAGTCTACGTCACCGAATTCGAAGGCGTCACCGACGCTGCAAGACTTCCCGCGCCCGGCACTCTCGCCACGCTCGAAGTCACGCAATCGAAGGACTACGACCTCATCGGCCGCGTCGTCGAACTCGCTCCCTCGCCGCTGTCCGCGAAGCTCCCTCCGCCCGAAAAGAGCCTCTTCCCGATCCTCGCCTCGCGCTGAAGCAAATGCTGGCGGCCTTGCCCGCCGTGTGTATAATCCCGGCAGAATGAGTGTCACGAAAGCCCACCGGCAGATCGTTGCCGTACCGGAACCGAATCTGACGCCGGAGGAGATGATCGAGCGCGCCATCGCGCTCCAGCCCCGCCTCCGCGCTGAGCAGGAAGAGACCGAGCGCCGCGGCGTTCATTCGGAAGCGATCCATCGCGAGTTTCAGAAGGCCGGCTTCTACCGCTGCCTGCAGCCCCGTCTTTTCGGTGGCTACGAGTTCGATCTGAAGACCTACTACCGCATCGGCATCGAAATCTCCCGCGGCTGCCCTTCCACGGGCTGGTGCCTGATCGTCGGCGCGGGCCACGCTCTGATGCTCGGTTCCTATTTCGGCGAAGAGGCGCAGGCGGACGGCTTCGGCCCGGCCGGCGACTTTTCCGCGCCCTCCGTCGCCGCCCCGCACGGCACGGCCACGCCGACCGAAGACGGCTGGCTCGTCAAAGGCAAGTGGGCTTACGCTTCCGGCGCACCCTACGCCACGCATTTCATGCCCAGCGTGCTGATTCAGACCAGCCCTTCAGCGCCGCTGACCGCCGGAATCGCCCTGATCCCGCGCTCGCAGTGGAAAATGCTAGACGACTGGGGTGCCATCCTCGGCATGCGCGGCAGCGGCTCGAACTCCATTGTGGTCGAGGGCGCGCGCGTTCCCAAAAGCCACGTGATCCAGATCGACATGTTGAACACCGATCTCTCCAGCGGCACTCCCGGTCTTCACCTTCACGGCAATCCAATGTACTGCGGCCGCTGTCTCTCGTTCTTCCACGCGGAGCTTGTTGCGGTCATGGTCGGCCTCGGCTATGCCGCGATCGACGAATACGAGCACATCATTCGCACGAAGAACACGCTCTACCCGCCGATGAAGCTCCGTTACCTGCACCACGATTATCAGCGCTACCTCGGCCTCGCGCTCGGCATGATGAACGCCGCCAAGCGGCTCGTCCTCGACGCCGGCGACGTCTACATGGAGTACTGCCACCGCGGCTGCTCAGGCGGCCCGGCCTTCATGATGGAAGAGGACGTCGAACTCTTCGCCAGCCTCGAACACGGCGGCCGCCTGGCGTGGGATGCGATCGAGATGCTTTTCCGCACGTCCAGCTCCAGCGGCGCGAAAGACGGCGAGCGCATGCAGCGCTACTATCGCGACGCCTCCATCTATCGCGGTCACCTTTCGGCCCAGTACGACATGCACGCCGCCCGCCTCGGATTGATCCACCTCGGAATGGATCACGGCGTTTCAACCGTAGACCGCGGCGCGCCGCCGCAAACTTCCTGACTGGCTCTCCCGCTCGAACCACGCGCATTGACACAGCCCCGCCCCGGCGATAGCATCCGCGCCAGTTTTGCCGGGCCCCGGAGTTTCTCTGGTCTTCAGGGGGTCGGACATTCATGTCCGACAAACAGGACAGGCGCGCAGCGCCGGCCCGATGCGCAGGTTCACCCGCAGCAAGTATTCCACCGGGGATCTTGCGGGCCGAATCGGGACACTGCCGAACTTCGGGGAGGAGCGTTCCATGGCCAAGGTCGCCGCTTTCGTCTACGGCCTCCTGGCCTACCTGATCTTCTTCCTGACGTTCGTCTGCGCGATTGGCTTCGTCGGCAACTGGGTCGTGCCCAAGTCGATCGACTCCGGCTCCGGCGTCTTCTCCGTCCCGTCGCTTGTGATCGACGCGCTGCTGCTTGGTCTGTTCGCCGTGCAGCACAGCCTGATGGCGCGGCAATCGTTCAAGCGCGCGTGGACGAAACTCATCCCCAGACCCATCGAGCGCAGCACCTACGTCCTGTTCGCAAGCCTCGCGCTCGACCTAATGTACTGGCAGTGGCGGCCCATGACCGGCGTCGTTTGGAGCGTGCGCAACGCGGCCGCGGCGACGATTCTGACCGGGCTTTCACTCGTCGGCTGGCTCACCGTCCTCGGCAGCACGTTGCTCGTCAGCCACGCGGACCTCTTCGGCCTGCGCCAGGTCGGCATGTTCATGAGCGGCCGTCCATACGAGCCCATCGGCTTCAAGCAGCCGATGCTCTACAAGAGCGTCCGCCATCCGATCTATCTCGGATTCCTGATCGCCTTTTGGGCCGCGCCTCGAATGACGCAAGGCCACTTGCTGTTCTCGATCGCGACCACAGGCTACATCCTCGTCGCAATTCAGCTTGAGGAGCGCGACTTGATCGGCTTCTTCGGTGATACCTACCGCCAATACCGGCAGCGCACGCCTATGTTGATCCCATTCATGAAGCGATCGAAATAGGGCGGTCGACTAGTCGGCCGCGGGACGGAATCGAACCGCCGCGAAGATCGTCCACACGAAGAAAACAATCAGCGCGGCCAGTTGCGTCATTTTGAACGGCGGCTCGGTTTTCGTCGGCGCCAGTGCACGCAGCGCGGGCACCTTCTCGAAGAGCTGCACGATCAGCACGAACACGTTCAGGTAGAGCGAGATCATCAGCGTCACGGCGTAGATCCAGCGCCACGGGCCCGCCAGCTTGCGCCCGTACCGCGCCAGAATCGCGATCGCCAGCGTCACGACCGATAGGATGCCGATCACGATGCCTGGCGTGACTCCGCGGAAGGGAAACAAGAAGCCGGTGATGCTCGTCAGCGCCGTTGTCAGCAGAAAGATGGCGGTCAAACTGTCGAGCCGCACCGAGGCCAGCAGGCCCAACGCGACGATCAAACCAGTGAGAATTCCGATCAAGCTCAGCGCCACGTGCACGAAAGTGAAAGTAGTCATGCCGAGGATCATGGGCTTCCTCCCGGAACTCGGTTTCCGACAACTGAAAATGCGAGGGCGAGCAACATATACCGCATCCCGTTCGGGCGCAATGCGCGGAGCGCGGCCCCGCTGCGCGCTGATCGGCTTTGCGGTATGCTCGAAGCATGAAGCGGCAGTGCCCGATCTGCAAGAAGCCGGCCGACTCGGAAACTCACGCCGATTTCCCGTTTTGCAGCGAGCGGTGCCGTCTGCTCGATCTCGGCAACTGGTCCAGCGAAAAGTACGTCATCAGCTCGCCTGCCTTTGACGAATCCATGTTCGAGAATCTTGAGAAGGATGTCTCGCGCGCCGACGAGGACGCCAAGAAGTGACCGCCAGCCCCGGCACGCCGCCTGACGCCGGTTTGCTGCCGCGCCCGCCGTCCGCCACAAAGAAGCCGCGCTTCGCTCTCTTCATCGCCACCGCCTGCGGCCTCGGCTACATTCCCGCGGCGCCGGGAACCTATGGCGCCCTCGGAGGAGTTGTCATCGCCCTCCTCCCCTTTTGGCCGGCATTCCTGGTCACTTGGGCATTGGGGGGATATCACACGCAGCCATCTGCCGAATTACCCGAGGTTCTTCCGTCCCGTCTGGTACAGGCGTTCTTCGACGCGTTTCCCCGTGGTGTCGATCCGATGCTCTTCGCACAATGTCTCATCACGCTTGTGATCGCCGGGCTCGGAGTCTGGTCGGCCAGCCGCGCCGCCGCTTTCTGGAAAGAAAAGGATCCTCAGAGAGTTGTTGTCGATGAGGTATCCGGGCAACACCTCACCTTGCTGCTCGGTGTCGCCATTCCGGTTTGGTGGAGACCTTCGCCCGTGCTTTGGACCGATTTCCCGCTCGGCTTGATCGCGACCCGCTCGGTGCTTAGCTGGAAATATTTGTTGCTGGGTCTTATACTTTTTCGGTTGTTCGATATTTGGAAGCCGTTTCCTGTGCGGCAAGCGGAGTCGCTCCCCGGCGGCTGGGGAATCATGGCGGACGACTGGCTCGCCGCCGTCTACGCGGCGATCGGATTGTGGCTCGCGCGAGCCGCCGGGCTGTAGCTGACGACCAGGTGAATACCCAGGGGGTCGGAGCTTCAGCTCCGACATGACGCCGCGCCCACTCAGGGGGTTTCAACCCCTGGGGGCCTATGCTTCTGGAAGTGCTGCGCGAAATGCTAGCGAAAACAAACGGAGCGCCGCGAATCGAAAGCGTGAAGCCGGGCGCGGCTCTGCCCGGCGGCGAAATCGCCATCCGCGGCTCGGGCTTCGCCACGCGCAATCACGCGCGTCCGCAAGTCCAGTTCGGCGCGGCGGACGCGAATGTCATGCTCGCCGGTGAAACTCTCCTCATCGCCGCGGTTCCCGAAGGCGCATCCGGCGGCGCCGTCCGCGTCCGCATGAACGGCGTCGAAAGCGCGCCGTTTCCCATCGCGCTCGGCCAGCAGATCGCGGACAATCTCCATCCCGTCGGCAATCCCGCCGTCGATCCCGAAGGCAACATCTACGTCACCTTCAGCGGGCAGCGCGGCCAGAAAGTTCCCGTCTCGCTTTACAAGATCTCGCCGCAGCACACCGTGAAGCCGTTCATCACCGAGTTGATGAACCCGACCGGCCTCGCGATCGACCGCAACGGGAATCTTTTCGTTTCCTGCCGCGACGACGGCACCATTCATCGCGTCTCGCCCGACGGCCAGTCGATGCAGTGGATCGAGGGCATGGGCATCGCCACCGGAATCGCGTTCGACAAGGCGGGCAATCTCTACGTCGGCGACCGCAGCGGCACCATTTTCAAGATCGGCGCGGACCGCGAAATTTTCGTCTTCGCCACGCTCGAGCCGTCGCTTTCCGCCTACCATCTCGCGTTCAGCCCCTCTGGAGATCTCTACGTCACCGGCCCGACCACGTCCAGCTACGAACGCGTCTACCGGATTTCCCCGGCCGGCGAAGTCGGCGTCTTTTTCCGCGGCCTCGGCCGCCCGCAGGGCATTGCGTTCGACAAGACAGGAAACCTCTACGTCGCAGCCTCGCTCGGCGGCAAGCGCGGCATCGTCCGCCTGACGCCCAACGCGGAGGCCGAGATCGCCCTGGGCGGCAGCAACATCGTCGGCCTGGCGCTGCTTCCCTCTCATCGCGCCGTCATCGCCACGAACAACGCGCTCTTCGCCCTCGACTGGGACGTCGAAGGCCTGCCCCTCAACGGCTAGCCACACCGCCTCGACTGGAACTACGTCATTCTGAGCGAAGTAGCCGGACGCCGTTTTTTCGTCCCGCCAGGCGGGACGCCCGGTTACGGAGTCGAAGAATCCCTCCTACGGCTTGTGCTTGCTGCCCTCCCTTGCGCTCGCTCCGCGCTATCAAGTAAAACTCCTAAAGCATGAACGCGGAGATCATCGCGGTCGGTTCCGAGCTGCTCACTCCTTACCGCCTCGACACCAATTCCCTTTTCCTCACCGACCAGCTCAATCGCCTCGGCATCTCCGTGATGCACAAAGCCATCGTCGGCGATGGGCCGGACGAGATGCGCTCCTCGTTCCGCCACGCGCTCGATCGCGCCGACATCGTCGTTTCCTGCGGCGGCCTCGGCCCTACGGACGATGACCGCACCCGCTCGACCGTCGCGGAGCTCCTCGGCCGCCGGCTTGTCCAAAACGAAGATGTGCTGAGGAAATTACAGGGGCGCTTTCGCAGCTTAGGCCGCGCGATGCCGGAAATCAATCTGCGCCAGGCGCTTGTGATCGAAGGCGCGGACGTGCTGCCGAATCCTCGCGGCACCGCGCCCGGCCAGTGGATCGAATCGAACGGCCGCATCCTGATTTTGCTTCCCGGCGTGCCCGCCGAAATGCGCGCCCTGATGGAAGTGGAGGTCGCTCCGCGCCTCGCGCGGCTCGGGATTAAGCGGCGGCTCTATACTCGCGATCTCCGCATCGTCGGCCTCTTTGAATCGGAGGTCGATCAGCGCATCGCTCCGCTCTACGCGGAGTACTCCGACACGGAGACTACGATCCTCGCGACCGCCAAGGGTATCGAGCTTCATCCTCGCATCTGGTCAGAAGATCCGGCGCGCGGCGAGGCCCGGCTCGACGAGTTGGTCGGTAGGATCGCTCTCGCGCTCGGCGAAAACCTCGTCTCCACGCGCGGCGAGCCGATCGAAGAGGTCGTCGCGCGCACGCTCACCGAAAACCATGCGACGATCGCCGTCGCCGAAAGCTGCACGGGCGGCCTGCTGGCCGAGCGCCTCACGAGCATCTCCGGCAGCTCGGCCTATTTCCTCGGCGGCGTCGTCTCCTACAGCAACCAGCTGAAGACGAGCCTTGTCGGCGTTCCGGCGGAGCTGATCGAAGCGAAAGGAGCCGTCAGCTCCGAAGTGGCTCTCGCCATGGCGGAGGGCATTCGCAAGCAGGCCGGTGCGATGATCGGCGTCGGCATCACCGGAATCGCCGGTCCCACGGGTGGGACTCCCGAAAAGCCGGTCGGGACTGTGCACATCGCCGTCGCCGATCTGCGCGGCTCGCAGGAAAAGATGTGGCGCTTCCCCGGCGACCGCGAGCGCATCCGCTTCTTCGCCATGCAGAACGCGCTCGATGCCGTCCGCCGCCGTTTCCTGTTTGCTGCGGCGAAGAAAGCGTAGCGGGCGCGAGTCGTGCGGCTTTTCGTCGCTCTCGATTTCCCGGACAGCGTGCGCGAAGAGATTCGAGGCCTCATCGCCAGGCTTCGGCCGCACGCCAGGGGCGCTCGCTGGGCGCGCCCGGAAGGAATGCACGTGACCTTGAAATTTGTCGGCCAGGTGGAACCGAAGCGACTCGATGCCATCGCTGCGGCTCTGGCCTTGGTTCGGTCGAACGCGCCGGTCGATATGCGTTTTCGCGGCCTCGGTTTCTTCCCGTCGGACCGCCGCCCGCGCGTCCTCTGGTGCGGCATCGAGGCGTCTGCCAATCTCGCTCCGCTCGCCGCCGATATTGAGCGCGCGGTCGAGCCGCTCGGAATTCCGCCCGAAACGCGCGACTTTGTGCCTCATCTCACCCTCGCGCGCTTCGATTCGCCCCGCGCCGCGGGGAAACTCGCCGAGATTGCCGCGCAGATGCAATCGATCGACCTGGGATCGGCGCGCGAGTCCGTGTTCCATCTCTACGAGAGCGTCACGAAACCTTCTGGCGCCGAATACTCGAGGCTCCGATCCTTTCCGTTCGTCAAGGACGCCGCGTGAACGCCCACTGGTGGATTCCCGTCGCAGCCTATTTGCTCGGCTCGATTCCCTTCGGCCTCCTCATTGCTAGGATTTTCGCGGGTCAGGACATCCGCGCCGTCGGCAGCGGCAATATCGGCGCAGCCAACGTGGCGCGCAACGCGGGCTTGGTTCCGGGCGTGATGACCCTGCTGCTCGACGCCGGCAAGGGCTATTTCGCCGTGTGGATCGCCCAGATCGAGACGGGCAACAGTGCTCGCTGGATGATGCTCGCCGCCGTGGTCGCCGTAATCGGGCACGTCTTCCCCGTCTGGCTCCGCTTCAAAGGCGGAAAGGGCGTCGCCACCGGCCTCGGCGTCTTCATCCCCATTTGCCCGATGGCGGTGGTCGCCGCCGCAGCGGTCTGGATCCTGTTGGTCGTCTTTTGGCGCTATTCGTCGCTCGGCTCGATGGCCGCGGCCGCGGCTATGCCCATTCTCATCTATCTGTTCTACGCCCCTCGCCACGCGCCGCCGGACTACGTGCTACTCGGCACGGTCCTCATCTCCGTTCTCATCCTCTGGAAGCACCGGGAGAACATGCGCCGGATGCTCGCGGGCGAAGAAAACCGCATCGGCTCGCGCCGCTAGGGCGCCCTTTGCCCCGTTCCTAAGTGACACATCGCGTGTGGCTTATGCGGCAACCCCAGTACTATAGTCCCGTTGTGCAGCCGCGCCCCGTTCGATAGCATTTTTCGAGCGGGAGCAGCATGCTCAGCCACTTCCTGAAGAACATTCATGTGAAACGTCTGCGCATCCTCTGGATCGTGATGGGTGCGCTACTGCTCGTCAGCGTCACGCCCCTGTGGCTCTATCACCGCCAGGCCCTGCGCCTGAGCGAAGAAAAGCTGCAGGATACCGAGCGCGTCCAGCAAAGCGAAATCACCCGCTCCCTGGCCAACGAGACCCTGCAATTCGAGCAGGGCTTGCGCCAGCAGCTCTTGAGCCAGCGCCAGGTCCTGGCCGTCACGGGCTGGATTCAGAACGTGGACGATCCCGCGCACGCCGCGCAGCTCGCGCGCCTGCTTCAGGATTTCGTCGAAAATAACCCGGACATCCTGTATGTCACCGCCGTCAGCCGTGAGGCCAAGGGGCCCACAGCCGGCAACGTCGCCGCGGACCGCGATCCTTTCGTCGACGCCGCTCTCCGGCGCGCGTTCCAGGCCAGCTACCAGGAATTCGATTCCATCAGCGAACCCTTCGCGTCCGGGCAGGACAACCGCCCCGCCCTCGTGATGTCGGTGCCGCTGTTCGCCGACGGCCAGTTCTCCGGCATGCTCGCTGCCGTGGTCTCGCTCCAGCGCCTGCAATCGCGCCTGCGCGACATGAGCGTTCGCGACCGGTCCGTCTACATCGTCGACGCCCACGGCAAGATCGTGGCCTACCCGGACGGTCGCATGGTGCCGGGGCAGAACGTCACCTCCCTCTCGCCGCTGGCGAAGCAATTCGAAGAGCTGCCGCAGGAGTTGCGCGCGACCCAGACAACGAATTTCGCGGCGCCCAATCAGGACCCTCACCGAAACCGCGTCGAAATGATCGGCACGTACAGCACCATCCCGGAGCTTCGATGGGCCGTGATCGCGCAGCGCAGTTTGGACGACGCGCGCGTCGACGCCGGCGTCACCGAGCTCACCTCCGAGGCGCTCCAGTTCGTCGTCGGCGTCACCTTTGTCGCGCTTCTGCTCGGATATCTCTTCGCCGTCCGGATCACCCATCCGATTCGCGGCCTCGTCGAATCGACGCGCGCGATTAGCCGCGCGGAATTCCATGAACGCGTGCCTGTCACGGGAGCCGCCGAAATCAGCGAGCTCGCCGAGACCTTCAACACGATGGCGGGAGACATCGAGGACTTCGTCGAAAAGTTGAAGGACGCCGCCGAGGAAAACCGCGACCTGTTCATGGGCTCGATCCGCATGCTCGCGGCCGCGATCGACGAAAAGGACCCGTACACGCGCGGTCACTCCGGCCGCGTCGCGAAATATTCTCTGATTCTGGGCGACGGCCTTGGCCTCACCGCCGAGGAACTCGACCGGCTGCGCATCTCCGCGCTTCTCCACGACGTCGGCAAGATCGGCGTCGACGACCGTGTGCTGAAGAAACCCGGCAAGCTCACCGACGAGGAATTCGAGCTGATGAAGCAGCATACCGTCAAGGGCGCGAACATTATGCGGCCCGTCGCTCAGCTAAAGGACGTCCTGCCCGGCATCGAACTGCACCACGAGCGCATGGACGGCCAGGGCTATCCCTACGGCCTCCAGGGCGATCAGATTCCTCTGATGGCACGCATCATCGCCGTGGCCGACACGCTCGATGCCATCACCACCAACCGCCCTTACCAATCGGCGATGGACCTCGAATACGCCATCAACCGCATCCGCTCTCTCGCCGTCACGCGCTTCGATCCCCGCGTCGTCTCCGCTCTCGAAGTCGCCGTGCACGAGGGTCGCCTCCGCCTCTCCGCCACCCTCGTCGAAGTCTGACAATCCTGAGGAGTTCATCTAGCGCCGGACTTTCAGGCCGGCGGATTTCGCTTCAGGCCCGGAGTCTTTCCAGCTTGGGAGATCGGATTGTCATCCCGAGTGCGGCCGCACCTTGGCCGATGAGGGATCCGCTTGTACGAGGGTCGGCCGGGTGCCCCACGCTTGCGCAGTTTGCAAGCGTGGGCGTCTTCCACTCAAATGCAACTCAGGGACGCGCTCACGAATCCCCAAACACCGGCAGTTCCTCGCGCAGCGTGCTGCCGCTGATTTGCGCCGCCATCATCTGCGCGGCGAAATTCAGAATTCGCGCTGCCGCTTGTTCTGCGCTCAGCCCTCGCGCGTGAATGTTCGAGATCAGGTTGCGGTCTGCATCCGTGTGTGACGCCCGCGGCCGAAACGCCATGTATGCCGACAAACTTTCTGCCGTCGCCAGCCCCGGCCGCTCCCCGATCAGCAGCACCGCGACCTTCGGGTCGAGCAGCTCGCCGATTTCGTTCAGCACGCCCACGCGGCAATGCCGAATCACGACCGTCTGCCCAACCGTCCAGCCCCGCGCCGCTGCTCCCTCGCAAAGCAGCGGAAAAAGCGGCGGCACCTGCGCCGCCACGGCTGTCACCGACAGCCCGTCGCCAATCGCGATCTGAAGGTCGCCGCCGCGCGGACACCGCTTCCTGATCTCTTCGCGCGAGGCGGCGCTGAAAGCCCGCCCGAGGTCGGGACGCACCAGGAACTCGTCTTTTCCGGCGGCTTTCGTGCTGACTTCGAAGAGCTTCCACTGTCCGACGAAGGCGGCGCCGAACGCCACGTTCAAATCGAGCTCGGCTCGCACCGCATCCCGCGCCGCGGCGTGATCCTCGCGCAATTCGAGTTGCGTCCCCGTCCGATACGCCGCTCCCGCGCGGCCCGCCAGCAGCCGTGCCGGCGTCCGCGCGCGAATCTTCTTCACGACCTCAGGCAAATCGGATGGCGCAATCGGCGAATCGGTTTTGTCCGCCATTCAGCCATTCACCTTCGTCACGCCCTCAACGTTCGTCGTAGGGGCACGATATATCGTGCCCGGCAAGGATCCTTGGCGCGATCTCGCCCATCTGCCTGTGCCGCGCGGCACCCCCGGCCGCTCACAACTCTGCCAGTGACGACTCCAACCCCCGCATCAACTGCTTTCGTGCAGGCCCTTCCAGCAGGGCCGGCTCCGCGTCGCGATAGATGCCCGACGCCTCCAACCACGCCAGAAACTCCGGCGCTGGCCGCAGCTTGAAAAGCCGCCGCACAGCCAGCGCGTCGTGATAGCTCGTCGTCTGATAATTGAGCATCACGTCGTCCGAGCAGGGCACGCCCATGAAGTAGTTGCAGCCCGCCGCGCCGAGCAGCACCAGCAAATTGTCCGCCGAATTCTGGTCCGCCGCGGCGTGGTTCGTGTAACACACGTCGCAGCCCATCGGCAGCCCCAGCAGCTTGCCCATGAAATGATCTTCCAGCCCGGCGCGAATGATTTGCCTCTCGTCGTAGAGATACTCCGGCCCGATGAAGCCCACCACGCTGTTCACGATAAACGGATCGAACGCCCGCGCCACGCCGTACGCGCGCGCCTCGAGCGTCAATTGATCCACTCCGTGATGCGCCTCCGCCGAAAGCGCGCTTCCCTGCCCGGTCTCGAAATAAATCGCCTGCTCGCCGACCCAGCGCACGTCGCGCGTGCGATGGTGTTCGAGCATTCGCTCGCGGCCTTCGCGCAACATCGTAAGCGAAATCCCGAAGCTCCTATTCGCCGCCTCCGTTCCCGCAATCGATTGGAACAGCAGATCGACCGGTGCGCCGCGCTCCATCGCCGCGAGCTGCGCGCCGATGTGCGCCAGGCAGCACGTCTGCGTCGGCACTTTGTATGTTTCCACCAGCCGGGCGAGCGCGCGCAGAATCGCGGCCACCGTTTCCACCGAATCGGACGCCGGATTCACTCCGATCACCGCGTCCCCGCATCCGTAAAGCAGCCCCTCGAACGCAGCGAGCAGGATTCCGCCGATATCGTCCACCGGATGATTCGGCTGCGCGCGGATTCCCAGCACGCCGCGCTCGCCCATCGTGTTGCGGCAGCGCGTCACGTTGCGGATCTTCGCGGCGGCAAGGATCAGGTCCTTGTTGCTCATGATCTTTGCGGCCGCCGCGGCGATTTCGGGGATGATCGCGCGCTGAAGCTGCCTCAGTTCCTGCTCGCCGGTCGCATCGTCCAGGACGTGCTCGCGCAGCTCGCCGACAGTCATGCTCTGAATCGGGCGAAATGCATCGCGATCGAATGTGTCGAAGATCAGGCGGGAAACTTCATCTGCATCGGGATCGATCAGCGGCTGCTGCACGATTTCGTCGAGGGTCAGATCGGCCAGCCGGCGCTTCGCGGCCACTCGCTCGCGCTCCGACCGCGCCGCGATCCCGGCCAATTGGTCGCCGGACTTCTCCTCATTCGCCTTCGCGAACACCTCGCGCAAATCAGCGAACACGAATCGCTCGTGTGTCACATTGTCACCGGCTGAAAATCGACCTTCGAATTGAAAGTAGCATCAAATCCGAAAAGAAAGAAAGCCAGCCTCTCGTGGTGGATGTGTCAGAAACTAGTAGGTGGACTTGCCATCCGAAACGGATCCGCTTTGGGCCCAGATTTCCCAGAACCCCGTTTCTGGCCAGCTAAAGGCACTTGTCCGGCAATCCGACTTATCGGCCACTCGGACACAGCTCGTCCAAACCTTCGGATGACTCTCGCAGAGCCACAGATGAACAGTGGATGCGCATCGCATTGGGATAGGTTTGCTCAGTTGTACTTCAGTCTGGCACGGTGAGATACTCGACCTGCACGATCACCCTTGTTCTACACGGATAAAACGAGATGGACGAAGAAGAATTTGATTCTCGACTGCAGTGGGACGCGTTTACAACGAAAGATGCGGCTCGCACGGATGCTCGGTTACGTCGCTGCGCGACCCTTGGATTTGCACTCTGGGGTGCCACACCTGATGGCCTGACGCGCCAACTTCTCGCGCCGGTTCCGCAAATACCGCCGGGGTTTGACTTAGCCGATTTCCGGGAATTACAGCGCTTCTTGCAAAGCTTGTCGCTAATGCTAGCCAGTCCCGGATACGCGAAATTCATTCGCCCTTTCCTCCCTTCGCGGACCATATCGGCTGGTACGCAGCACTTTAACATGTTGGAAGCTCAGTGCGAGATTGTGCGCCGCGCCATTGAGCATTTGCAAAGCCACTAAGGAATTAGATCGGGCGGAGATCTTTGCAGGTTCGAAAGTCCTGATTAACGCCGTAACCGGACAGGTGGGTTTCAGTACGGGATTGACTGGTAATCCCGCCGGCTGTCCAGAAGTCCGCTTCGGGGAAATTGCCCTTGATCTCCTCCAACCCCGTTTCTGGATAGTTTCCACTGCGCTGCGATCTTTCGAATACCGCGCTTAGCCCCAATCCTTCGCTGGCGGTCGCGGATAAGCAGGCGTACCTAGCGAAGTGGCGCTAGAAGGGAAGGCCCACGTAATTCTCCGCCAGAGAACGAAGTGCGGGTTCAGAGGAGAAGAGATAGGCCAGTTCCGCATCCTGCAGCTTGTCGTCGTAGGGATTCCCTCCTGGAAAGCGGTGAAGCAGCACCGTCATCCACCAGGAAAATCGCTGCGCCTTCCAGACCCGCGCCAATGCCCGCCTTGAGTAGCCGTCGAGACCGGCATCATCGCCCCGTTTGTAATGATCGACCATCGCGTGGTAGAGATAGTAGATATCTGAGGCGGCGCTGTTGAGTCCTCGCGCCCCAGTCGGCGGCACGATATGGGCGGCATCTCCCGCGAGGAACAAACGACCATAGCGCATCGGTTCGGCGACGAAGCTTCGCAACGGGGCAATGCTTTTCTCGATCGACGGGCCGGTGATGAGCTGTGCGGAGGTTTCATTCGGCAGGCGGCGCCTGAGCTCAGCCCAAAACGCTTCGTCGGGCCAATCGTCCGTGGAATCCGCAAGAGGCACCTGAACGTAGTATCGGCTCAACGCCTGGGATCGCAGCGAGCAGAGCGCAAAGCCGCGTTCATGCTTGACATAGATCAGCTCGGGCGAGACCGGCTTGGTGCGCGACAAGACTCCCAGCCAACCGAACGGATAGGTTCGCTCATATTCGCGCAAGACATCTCTCGGGATCGACTGACGGCTGACGCCGTGGAAGCCGTCGGCACCTATGATGTATTCGCAGTCGATGCGCTCCGTTTCTTGACCCTCGCGATAGGTGACATAGGGCTTGCTGGAATTGATGTCGCGCGGAGTAACCTCCTCGGCGTTGTGGACGACTTTGCCGCCCATCCGGTCGCGCGCCTCGTAGAGATCACGCGTCAGCTCGGTCTGGCCGTAGACGATAACGGAGCTTCCGCCTGAATATTTGTGGAGGTCGACGCGCTCGATTACGCCGTCATGGGCGATGTGAATGCCGTTGTGGATTTCGCCTTCGCGATCCATCCGCTCGCCGCACTGCGCCTCGCGCATCAGTTTTGCGAAGCCATGTTCCAGCACTCCGGCACGAATGCGGGCCAGCACATGGTCTCGGCTGTATTTCTCCAGCACGATGGTATCGATGCCCTGCAGGTGCAGAAGCTGGGATAGCAAGAGCCCTGAGGGTCCGCCGCCGATGATGCATACCTGGACTTTCATTCCGACCTCCTCCCCTAAATTCGTCGATTGCGGAAGTCTAGGTTCTTCGTATCTACATGGCCGTGATGCGTGTCACACAATGGACTCACCGCGCAGGAAGACCATGCGGCTGGTCTCAATTGGATTATTTCCTGCTCGAGAAGAAACCGAAAAAGGACCTTGGCGAAGGGCTGGCCCCGCCCAAGCAGAGGTTAGTTCTGGGCGACTCAGACAGGGCGAATGACTCAATGAGTTCCGAGTTATGGGCCTCGGAAGTTATTGCGGGGCCAGAAGTCCGCTTATGGGAAGTGAGCAGTGATCGACTAGGTCGCTATCGGTCTTCGATTAGTCCTGGGTGACTGCACACCCGGACACAATCCGAGACTCGGCGATCTTGCCGAACACCCTCAAGGGCCGCCAGCATCTCCTCTGCTAGAATGGTTTGCTTCGCATTTCGCGCGGCGAAATCAATGATCACGTTATTCGGAAAACCCGAGCCGACGCTTCTCGAGCGACTGAAGCAATCCGTCGGCAAGACGCGCTCGGAACTCGCCGCGCGCGTCGAGCAATTGATCACGGGCAATCGCCCCGTCGATCCCGAACTGCTGAAGCAGCTCGAATCGGCGCTGCTCGGCGCCGACATCGGCGTGCGCACCACAAAAGAAATCCTCGCTGCGCTGCGCCAGCAGGTAAACGAGCACAAGCTCGAAGACGCCGGCCAGCTCAAGCAAGAGCTGAAGCGCCAAATCCTGAAAATCCTCGAAGCGCCCGCGGCCGCTCCCGACGGCAAAACGATTCCTCCGCCGCGCGTGCTCTTCGTTGTTGGCGTCAACGGCACCGGCAAAACGACCACGATCGGAAAGCTCGCCAATCGCCTGAAAAAAGAAGGCGCCAACGTCCTCCTCTGCGCGGCGGACACGTTCCGCGCCGCGGCTATCGAACAGCTCGAGGTCTGGGGCCGACGCTCCGGCGTCGAAGTCGTGAAGCAGAAATCGGGCGCCGATCCCGCCGCCGTGATTTTCGACGGGCTTACCGCCGCGAAAGCCCGCGCGGCCGACATCGTCATCGTCGACACCGCCGGCCGCCTGCACACAAAATCGAACCTCATGGCTGAACTGGAAAAAATGAAGCGCACCGCCGCCAAAATCGTCCCGGACGCGCCCCACGACGTGCTCCTCGTCCTCGACGCCACCACCGGCCAAAACGGCCTCAACCAGGCGCGCGAGTTCTGGAGCCACGCCGGCGTCACCGGCATCGTTCTCACGAAACTCGACGGCACCGCAAAGGGCGGCATCGTTGTCGCCATCGCCCGTGAGCTGAATCTCCCGATTCGCTTCGTCGGCACGGGCGAACAGATCGACGATCTGGTACCCTTCGACGCGCAAACGTATGTCGACTCTCTTTTCGATTAGCCGGCGCACCCCACACCGTCATTCTGAGCGGAGCGTCCCGAGATTCTTCTCCCGGAGAGCCGCGCCGGTCTCCACGTCGGGTCGCGCAGTCGAAGAATCCCTCTTTATGACCGCCGGAAAGCGGTCTGGCAAATGACCATGAACCCCCGTGCCCTGCCCGCTGACACCGCCTTGATGCAGCGCGCGCTCGAACTCGCGCGCCGTGGCGTCGGCCTCGCCCACCCGAACCCGCACGTCGGCGCCATCGTCGCCAGGGGTCACCAAAAGATCGGTGAAGGCTTCCACGAATACGACAAACGTGACCACGCGGAGATCGTCGCGCTGAAACAGGCAGGCGAGAAGGCTCGCGGCGCCACCCTCTACGTCACGCTCGAACCGTGCTGCACCGCCGGCCGCACGGGCCCATGCACGAAAGCGATCATCGCAGCCGGAATCGCGCGCGTCGTCGCGGCGATGCGCGATCCCAATCCCGCGGTGGCCGGCCGGGGCTTCACCGAACTGGCGGAGGCCGGCATCGAAGTCTCGCTCCGCGAGAATGACGAGGGCGCCAGGCGCCTCAACGAGACCTTTGCGAAATGGATTCGCACCGGCCTCCCGTTCGTAACTCTGAAATCTGCGCTCACGCTCGACGGCCAGATCGCCATGCGCCCCGGCCGCTCGACGGTGATCACCGGCGATCCCGCGCACGAAGCCGTGCATCGCATCCGCCATTCCGCCGACGCGCTGCTCACGGGCATCGGCACCGTCCTCGCCGATAATCCGCGGCTCACCGATCGCAGTGGTCAGCCGCGGCGACGTCCGCTGCTGCGCGTCGTCCTCGATTCGCGCTTGCGCCTGCCGCTCGACTCAAAGCTTGTGAAAACAGCGAAGAGCGACGTGCTCGTCTTCACCACACAATCGCCCACATCGGCCAAGGCTCGCGCTCTCCGGAAAAAGGGCGTCGAAGTTGTTCGTACCAGAAGCCGCCGCGGCCTTGTCTGCCTCGACACGGTGATGGCCGATCTCGGCCACCGCGAGATTCTTCACGCCCTGCTCGAAGCCGGCGCCGGTGTGAATGGGACCGCGCTGCAAGCGGGCATTGTGGACAAAGTCGCGCTCTTCTATGCTCCGAAGATCATGGGCACGGGCGGCGTCCCGCTGGCGCGTATTCCGGCGGCGCAGTGGTTCTCTAAGGCGCCCGCGCTGACGAATCTTTCCGTCAGCCCGTGCGGGCCCGATTTTCTTGTCGAAGGATATTTTCACGATGTTTACGGGAATCATCGAAGCCGCCGGAAAAATTGACGCGCTCGACCGCGGCGAAAATGGCGGCCGCCTCCGCGCGAGCCTCGCCGGCGCTCCCGATTTGGCCGCGCAAATGAAGCTCGGCGACAGCATCGCCGTCAACGGCTGCTGCCTCACGGTCACCGAATTCGCCGCGGACCATTTCTCCGCCGATCTCTCCGGCGAAACGCTGCGGCGCACGGCTTTCGCTGAAATGAAAGCGGGCGACATCGTCAATCTCGAGCGTCCGCTTGCGGCGGGCGCTCGACTCGGCGGGCATTTCGTCCAAGGGCACGTCGATGGAGTCGGCCGCGTCACGCGCCTCGTCCCCGAAGGCGACAACTGGTGGCTTTCCGTTCGCGTGCCGGAAGACCTGCGCCGCTACATCGCCGAAAAAGGCTCGATCGCAATCGACGGCATCAGCCTCACCGTCGCGCGCTGGCACGACGCCATCGCCGACTTCGCCGTCATCCCCTTCACCTACCAGCACACCAGCGTCCGCGCCTTGGCGCCCAATTGCGCCGTCAATCTCGAATGTGACATCCTCGCGAAATACGTGGAAAGCCTGCTCGAAGCGCGCAAGGGACGCGCCGAATCGCATTTGACCGTCACGCGCTTGATCGAAGAAGGATTCTGAAGCCCGCGTCAGCCTTTCGTTTCGCCGCTTTTCGCCGCTCCCTCCACACGGTACTCCTTCCAAATCAGCCAGATGATTCCGACATCGAAAAACGTCAGGATGATCAGCGCGATCGAGTGCGTATGGCTGAATCGATACGTCTGATACGCGGCGAAGACGCTGAAGGCGGCGATCGCGAGCGGATAGGACCACATCTTGTTTAGCCAGAGCGCCACGGACAGCCCCGCTTTCGCCAGCCCATGCCACAGCAGATAGATCGACGCGAACGTCGGATCGCTCCGGGCCACGCGCTCTGAAATGTGCAGCAGGTGAATCCCGACAAAATCGTTCGGGTCGCGCGAAAGCTCGTGAAAGCTCAGGATGCGCAGCGCGTGGCTCAGCGCCGAGGGCTTCACGAACCAGAGCAGCACTCCGCCCGCAGCTTCCAGCACGCCGTCCACGCCCTTCATCGTAATTCCGGTCCGGAACGCGTCGCGCAGCAGGTCTTTCAGCGTCATGGAAGGTTGGATACCCCGGGGCCCGTTCGGGATTCAGCGCGAGGCAGCGTCGGCCCCTTCGCGCGATTTCGCGCGCGCGCCCCGCAAGTAGAGAACGAGCCCGAACAAGAACGTTCCGAGCGTCCCGCCGACAAGCTTTCCCTCGAACCGCCAGACGTTAGTCGCCTCGGCAGGCGGAATCAGCGACAGCACAATTCCTCCCAGCACGACAGCCGAGCCGAGTATCCCGGCAATCCACACGCCGATTTTCCCGCCCGGAATCAGCGCCGCGTTTGGATTTGTGGCGCGGTCCGCCCGGTTTGCGAGCTTGATCGCCGCGGCGTACATGTAGAGAAACGGGATGAAGTAAAGGATCGTCCCGGCATCCACGAGAATCTGATACGCCGTGTTGGCCGTCTCGTTGATTTGGATCACCAGCAGGATCAGGCACGAAATCCCCGCTTGCACCAGGATCGAAACCCACGGCGTTCTCCACTTCGAGTGAATCCTTCCGAAAGCCGCCGGCATGTACCGGTCGATTCCCACGATGAACGGAATTCTCGCCACGCCCGCGACCGTGGTTCCCACGCCGCCCGCGTTCCCGAACAGCACCAGAAACGCGGCCACGATCCCGAAAAACGCGATCCCCAGCGACGTCGATCCCGTCGTCAGCGCCTGGAACACGCCGCTCTTCGGATCGACGACACCGGCGGGAATGATCGCCAGCAATGCAAACGTGCCCGCGATGTACGCCAGCGCGATCAGCACGCCCGAGCCTAGAATCGCGCGCGGAAACGTCCGATGCGGCTCGTGCACCTCTTCGCTCATCGTCGAGCAGAGTTCCAGCGCCGTGAATGCGAAGGCGATCTGCGGCCAGAAATTCACCGTGCCCCAATTCCACACCGGCATCATGTTCGCCGCCGTAAAGTGAGTCTCCGAACCGCGCGCGTGCCACAAATACGCGCCCAGCCCGATCAGCATCATCAGCGGCACGTACGTCCCCACGCCGCCTGCATTCTGAAGCCACTTCCCGATGTTGAGCCCGATGATGTTCAGCAGCACCGCGGCCCCCAGCATCGCGACCGAGACGATCAGCAGAAACGGCCGGCTCTGCGCCAGATGCGCCGTGCCCGCTCCCCCGATATACGCCGCCATCGCTGCGCTCGCGATCAGCAGCCCGGGAAAATAGAAGAACGTATAGACCCAATAGGTCCAGCCCGTCACGAAGCCGTGGAATTCGCCGAACGCCTCCTTCGACCACACGTACAGTCCGCCCTCGTGCGGGAACCGCGTCGAAAGCTCCACCACCACCAGCGCGGTCGGCAGAAAGAACAGCGTCGCCGCAAGCACCCACAAGCTGATCGAAGAAGTTCCGTTGTGCGCCGCCGCGGCGATCCACCGCGGGCCCAGAACGGCCGCGATGTTGAAAAGCAGCACGTCCCAGAAGCCCATGGCCCGGCGCAGCTGTTTTTTCGGATCGGCGGGAGTGGCGTCGCTCACAGAGTCGAGTCCAGGGCGGGAATCAGTTCGTCCTGCATCAGAAAATTCCTCAGGACAGGATCGCTCGAGGCCTCCATGTCGGGCCACGTGCCGAAAAATCCCACGCGTCCCTCGCTCAAGAAAATCACTCGGTCGGCGAGCTTCTTGCCCAGATGCGTGTCGTGCGTCACCACGATGGACGTCTTGTGCAGCGCCTGCTTCAGTCGCACGATCAAGTCGCTCACGTGCGCCGCCATCAGCGGATCGACCATCGTCGTCGGCTCGTCATAGAGAATCGCGTCCGGCTCTTCTGCCAGCGCCCGCGCGATCGCCACCGCCCGCTTCGTTCCCGTGCTCAGGTCCGCGGGCAGACGATCGGCGAATTGCGCAACTTCCAGCATCTCCAGCAGCTCGCGCACGCGTCGGTCGATCTGCTCAGCGTCCAACTCGCGTCGGCTAACCATCGGAAACGCGACGTTGTCCGCCACGCTCAGCGAATCGAAAAGCGCGCCCGACTGAAACACCATCGTCACCTGCCGCCGAATCTCCGCGAACTGCTTCTCCGGCCAGCCCGTCACGTCCTGCCCCGCGACGATGATCCGCCCCTCGTCCGGCGTCAGAAACCCCATCAGCAGCTTCAGCGAGACTGACTTGCCCACGCCGCTGCGCCCCATGATCACGGCCGTCTCGCCGCGATCGACGAAAAAACTCACGTCCTTGAGCACCGCGCGCTCGTCGAACGACATCGACACATGCTGAAACTCGATGTAGTGCTCGCTCATGGCTCAAGTCTTCGTGGCATCGTTCTTAGAGGGTCGGACCTTCAGCTCCGACATCAAACTCCCCGGCCCGTGTGGGCTTTCGCCCCTGAGGCTCTGCACATATTTGCCGCTCGCCTCGGTCGCGATCGTTCCTGGCTAGCTCCCGCCTGGGCGTGCAGCGGACGCTTCCAATTTCGCTTTGGCCTCTTCGTAATCCTCGGGCGAGTTCATATTCTTGAACAGGAAATCATCCGAATCAAAGGCTTTCCATTCCTCCGGCCGGATCGCTTCGATGCGCAGGTCGACGAGCCCGTCCGTCACTTTCCGCGTGCCGCGGTCCAGCGCCGTGCGGATCGCCGCCTCACCGCACGTGTGATACGCGGCGCACAGCGGCTCCGGCCCGCGCTCGTTCATCGGCACCACCGCATCCGCCTGCGACGCCCGCGCGCGGCCCGCCAGGTATTCCAGCCACGCGCGCGTCAGATACGGCAGGTCGCACGCCACGATCAGATTCCACGGCGCCTTCGATACTCGTAGTGCCGTCGCAATTCCTCCCAGCGGACCGGCGCCGGGCCAGTCGTCGTCAACGGCCGAAAGTCCGAGCACGCGATACGCCTCCGCTTTGCCCACCACCACGGCCGATCCCGTCACCGACTCGACGAGCCGCGCCGTGCGGACCACCAGCGGCACGCCCCCGATTTCGAGCAGCGCCTTCGGCCGCCCCATCCGCGAACTCACTCCGCCCGCCAGCACGAACCCTGCGATTTCGACAGTCGCGCCCATTGCTTCCTGAGTATTCCGCGATTGGTTTGCTCGTGCCGCCCGCTCAGCGCGCGTCATTCTGAGCGAAGTGGCCGGATTCAATTCTTTCGTGCCGTCCGCTCGGCACGTCCGGCCACGCAGCCGAAGAATCTCTCTCCGCTTCCCTGCGTCAGCTTTTCCCCGGCCTCTGAATCCCCAGCTCGCGCAGCTTCTCCTGCAAGCTCTGCCGGTGCAGGCCGATCTCAGCGGCCGTCTGCGATACGTTCCAGTGATGCTCTTCGAGCTTTCGTTTCAAATATGAAATCTCGAATTTGCGCTTCGCTTCGCGGAAATCCGCTTCGCTCAGCAGAGAATTCCCCGGCCCGCCCGACGCCGCTCGAATCGGCGCCGCGTTTCCGCGAACCTCCTCGGGCAAATCCTGCGCGCCGATTTCGTCGCCCCGGCTCAGCACCAGCGACCGTTCGATCGCATTGCGCAGCTCGCGCACGTTGCCCGGCCAATCGTAGCGGCGCAGCCGCTCCGCTGCCTCGCGGCTCAAGCGCGCGCGCCGCCCGTGTCTGGCGCCCAGTTGCTCCAGGAATGCGTCGGCTAGCAGCGGCAAATCCTCCTTATGCGCCCGCAGCGGCGGGATTTCGAGCGTCACCACGCGCAGCCGGTAGTACAAATCCTCCCGAAACTTCCCCGCCCCGATTTCCGCCGCCAGATCGCGATGCGTCGCGCTGATCACGCGCACGTCCACATCGATCGATTGCGACCCGCCCAGCCTCTCGATCGTCCGGTTTTCCAGCGCGCGCAGCACCTTCGCCTGCGTCACCGGATTCATGTCGCCGATTTCGTCCAGAAATAGCGTCCCGCCGGACGCCAGCTCGAATTTGCCTTTTCGCTGCTGCGCTGCGCCCGTAAACGCACCGCGCTCGTAGCCGAAAAGTTCCGACTCGATCAGGTTTTCCGGCAGCGCCGCGCAGTTCACCGCCACGAACGGCTTTCCCGCTCGCGGCGACCGCGCGTGCATCTCTTGCGCCAGCAAGTCCTTTCCCGTGCCGCTCTCCCCGAGAATCAGCACGGTCGTGTCGGTCGGCGCCACGCGCTCCGCCATCTCGAACACTCTCCGCATCGCCAGAGACGCGCCCAGCATCCGCCCGAATTGCCCGTCCGCCACCAGCTCGCGGCGCAGGCGCTCATTCTCCGCTCCCAGCTCTCCAAGCCGGATCAGATTCGCGGCCCGCTTCCGCAGCTCTTCGATGTCGAATCCCTTGACGATGTAGTCGCTCGCGCCGCTTTGCAGCGCCTCGACGGCCGTGCGCGCCGTATCCAGCGCCGAAACGATCAGCACCGGCGTATCGTCGCCGCTCGCACGCAGCGCGCGCAGGAACGCGATGCCATCTTCTCCCGGCATGATCAGATCGAGAAGAATCAGCGCGGGCGCTTCTCCTGCGATCGCCTCTCGCGCCTCGCCCGCCGAGCCCGCCTCCACGACGCGAAAGCCGCCCTCCAGCGCGCGCCTCATGCCGTATCGCGCCGATGGCTCGTCATCTACAATCAAGATCGTCCGCATATCTGAATTTCGGCGTGCCCCTTCGACCATCCGATGTGGCTCGGGTCTTTCGACTTGAACTCCTTCGCCGATTGCGCGGCAGACTCGTTCGGAGGACTGTTTGTGGGTCGGGGCTTCAGCCACGACATACAAGCGCCGAAGAAAGACGGCTTTAGCCGCTGAAGTTCCTTTCTCCCCCGACTCTCACTCGGCCCTGGCGCGCTGATCGCCACAAGTTATCGCGGAGGCGCGAGCATCGACCGGACCTGATTCACCAGGTTCGGGCCAGCCTGGTCCGCCTCGGACGTGGAAAAATCCGCTGGCAGCTGAACGAGTCGCACGTCCGGCGTGCTCTGGCGGATCTTCGCCATGGCCGCCTCGTTCGTTCGCATTCCCGGCCCGCAGATCACCAGGCTGCTTCGCGCTCCCATCAGCATCGCCACCGCGTCCGATGGATACTGCGTCACGAAGACCTCGTAGCCCGAGCGCCGCAACAGCACCTTCAGATACGCCAGCAGGTCGAGAGAGCTGTCGAGGCAGACGATTCGGTTGTTCGACGCCTCGAACGTTTCCGGGGCAGCCTGCCCTCTCCCGGAGAATGCGTCGATCGCATCCTTCTCTGATTCGTACGGATGGAACACGCTCAGCAGGTTCGTCGCGCGCAGCACTTGCATCACGAACGGAGGCAACTGGCAAAGTTTCAGGTCGCCGCGCGCGCCCCGCAGCACGCCGAGCAGACGCACCAGCGCGCCCAGGCCGCCGCTGTCAACGTAACTCACCTCCGCCATCTGTAGCACGACGTTTTTCGTTTGGCCCGTCAGCTTGTCGACTTCGCTCTGCAGAAATCGCGCCTCGTCGCCGCTCACGACGCGTCCGCGGCACCGCACGACCACCGCTTCTCCCGCGTTGTGCGCCTGCAGAATCAGTTGCATCGGTGCGCTGACCCTTTCTCCGGTCCTCAATCGGGGATGCCCACACGTCTTACGAGCGAGTCCAGTCTCGGGTCTCCGTGCAGCTCGTCAAACATGGGATGCGTCTTCACGTACACGAGCAGCCCCGCCCGGTCCTGATACGCTCTTTCCAGCCATTCGAACGCGGCGTCCTTGTCGCCGAGCGCCGCATGGACAGCTCCAATGTTAACGGACCACGCCGAGCCCGGCGTCCAAGCCTTCTCGGCCGCCTCGGCGACCGCCCGCGCCTCGTCCGGCTTTCCGAGCCTCGCCAGCGTCGCCGCCAACATCAGGCGCAGCGGGAGCTCCTTTATCTCGTTCAACTTCACTTTCTCGACCTCCTCGATCGCCTGTTGGCGTTGACCGCTACGCAGATACGCTTCGACCATCATGATTCGGTGCAGCAGATTTTCCGGGCCAATCTCCAGGCCTCTGCGTATCAGTGGGATCGCCTCCTCGAATCGCCGCGCAACGAAATAGGCCAGCCCCAGGCTCAGGATGCGCGGCCCGAAAAATGGTTCCAGTTCGACGATGCGCTTCCCCGCCGCGATTCCTTCCTCGAATCGGCCGCGGATCAGATTGGACATCATTCGGCCGACGTGGGCCTGGGCGAGATCCGGCTCGAGCTCGATGGCGCGCTGCTGCTCGCGGTCGGTTCCTGCAAAGTCCCACTTCTGAGCCAGCAAGAAGGCCATGCTCGCGTGCGCTTGGGCCAGCGTCTCGTCCAGCTCAATGGCTTTCTTCGCTGCCGCCATGGCTTGCGGATAGATTTCGGATGCCGGTGCATAGCCCAGCACGCTCAGGATGCCGTATGCGTGAGCGAGCCACGCGTGGGCAGCGGCGTATGTCGGGTCCATTTCAATCACGCGTTGCAGGATCGCGATGCCTTCCCGCACGTGCGCGGGCGACACCGTGTGAATCCGATGCTGCGCCTTCAGCACCAGCCGGTACGCCTCGTTGTTTTGCGTCGGGCGCTTGCGCAGTCTCTTTTTCTCCTCGCCCGTCAGTTGCAGCTTCAGCTTGTCCGCGATCTCCGTGGCCAGCTCCTCTTGCAGTGCGATCAGGTCCGTCATCTTCCGGTTGTAGCGCGCGCCCCAAAGTTGCGCCTGCCGCTCCACGTCAACCAGCTCCACCGAAACGATCAGATCGCCGCCGCGTTGCGTCATGCGTCCGGCCAGCACGGCTCGCGCTCCCAGTTCGCGCCCCGCCGCCAGCGGATCGATTCCCGGGCCGCGATGCCGGAACGCCAGCGCTCGCGGCACGATTCGGACCTTGCGCAGCGGCGCCAGCATGTTGATCAGCGTCTCTGCGATTCCATCGCTCAAGTATTCCGTTTCCGGATCGCCGCCCGCGTTTTCGAGCGGCAGGATTGCCACCGAATCGATCGCCTTCGCGTGTTTTCCGGAGGAAGGCCTGTCGGCCGCTTTCGCCGGACGCGAAGCTCCAGTCGCCGCTTCGGCCGCGGCCGCTGGCGATACGGGCGCGCGCGTGTCCGTATCTCGCTGCAGGCGCAATAGGTCCGCGCGCATTTCCGACGCGTGCTGGTACCGCAGCGATCGATCCTTCTCGAGCGCCTTGTTCAGAATCCGCTCGAGTTCCTGCGGCAGTTCGGGATTCAGCCGCACCGGCGAAACGGGAGGCTTGTTCAGGATCGCGTCGAAAATGGCGCCAGATGTCGGACCGGGAAACGCCTGCCGGCCCGTCGCCATCTCGTAGAGCACCACGCCGAACGAGAAAAGGTCCGTCCGCGCATCGACCTCTTCACCGCGCACCTGCTCCGGCGACATGTACGTCACCGTCCCCAGCGCCACCCCCGGACTGGTTAGGTTCGGATCGTTGTCTTCGGTGGTTCCTTCCGCCGCAGTCGCGCCGGCGACTTGCGGAATCCGCTTGGCCAGTCCGAAATCGAGAATCTTCGGCTGGCCCCGTTCGGTGATCAGGATATTCGCCGGCTTGATGTCTCGATGGATCGTCCCTCTGCGGTGCGCCGCATCCAGGGCGTCGGCGATCTGCGCGCCGATTTCCAGCAACACGTCGACCGGTATCGGCCTTCCGTCGATCCGATGCCGCAGCGTCTGGCCTTCCAGCAGCTCCATGGCAATGAAGCTGCGGCCATCGTGCTCGCTGATTTCGTAGATCGTGCAGATGTTCGGATGATTCAGCGCAGCGGCGGCGCGCGCTTCGCGCAGAAACCGGTCGAGCGCCAGTCTTTCGCGGGAAATGGCCTCGGGCAGGAATTTCAGCGCGATGGGGCGCCCCAGTTTCGTGTCCTCGGCGCGATAGACCACGCCCATCCCGCCCCCGCCCAGCCTCTCGGCCACGCGGTAGTGCGAAATCATCTTTCCTACGAGCGCGTCCGGCTCCGCCATGGTTCGGGAATTCTAATCTGCTTTGCGGGTTACTCCCAAGGAATCTTCCGGCCCACGCACCTGCACTCCGCTTGTTTCCTCAGATTTTCCCGGCGGCACAACGCGTCATTTATTCAGCCCCGCCTGCCAGTTCAACAGCACTGTGAAAGGAACCTCGTTCCTCACTTGCGCTGGAGTCAAGATCAGAAAACGCTTTCCGTCCGGGGTTAGATCCCATGATTGCCTGGACTGCAAAGCTCCCGGTACCGCGGTCTGAAAAAGCACTCGGGGAACTCCAGCCTGGAAGACCGACCCGGCGCCAACCTCAACCGCCATCAGCTTCCCGTCGGCGGCGATGTAGTACAACTCCTTTCCGTTCTCGCTCCATCGAGGTTGAAACCCGCCGCCAGCGGAAATAAGCCATTTGCCGCCTGAGCCAGAAGCTGCCGTCGAAGGATTCGGCGAGAACGTTCGGACGTAAACCTCGTCGCGTCCGGATTCATCCGAACTATAGGCGATCAAACGCCCATCCGGGGAGATCTGGCCGTCTTGGTAGTCGAAATCGCCGTGCAGAAATGGAAATGGTTTCTTGTCACCCGTAAGCGGAAGCACGCATATAGCCGCCCGGGTGGTTTTCGGGTTCTGCGCCGTGAAAAGCAGGAAGCTTCCGTCGCGCGACCAGCTGGTTGGCGATTTGCTCTCGCTCGACGCCAGCAGCAGTTGGGCGTCGCTCGCTCCGCTGGATGGTTTCTCATAGAGATCGGATACGCCCGTGCCGCCTAATGTAGCGAAGATGATTCGATTGCCGTCCGGCGACCAGATTCCGTTCGTGGCAATCGAGGCTCCGAATGTGAATCGCTCGCTCGTGCCCCGTGCGAAGTCCACTAACCAGATGGCCGACTCGGCGCCTACTCGGCTGATCGTCGCTCGCGTTCCCTCGGGAGAAAGGCTCAGGCCACTGAAGTCGCCCGCCTCCCCGGCCGTTCCAAGAGTCTTCCCCTGGCGGTCATACCAGACAGGCTGGTAGGAGCCCGTGAGGTTGTCCGGCGGGCTATAAACCAACGCGCCGCCGCTTGAGGCCGAGAAGAATCCGTGGCCTCGGAACATGCGGACATGACCAACCACAATCACTGGTTCACTCAACAATTCCAGGCGCTGCGTATCGAGCGGTTGTGCCATCAGCGCCCCGTTGCGCGTGAACAGCAGCTGGCCCACAGCGCTGGTGGACGATGGCACATAAACCGGATCGGAAGCATTCTTCAGGATTTCCTTTGAAATCTTCTCCTCGGACCCACCGTTGAGTGAGCCGACATATACGCTGGTGTGGCGAAGCGCCGCGCCGGAGACGCGCTGGTAGAGAAATTGCTTGCCGTTGGGGAGAAACACGGGAAAGTTATCGGCAACCTCGCCCTGTGACGAATCCAGGCTGGTCAACGGCGACGCCGAACCCCCAGACGCAGACGCCAGCAGCAACGGCCCCGGATACTGCCCAAGAACGATCACGCCGTCACGGTTCCATGCCCCCCCGAGAACGATCTGGCCCGGCACATCGCAGAGCGTTTCCACCTCGCCACTCGATACGTCTATTCTCTTGAGCTTTTGTCGATCGTCATACGCGATGTAGCGGCTGTCAGGCGACCAGAATAAACTGACGATTCCCGTCGACTCCGATCCGGCAAGACGTCGCGCCTCAAGCGAATTCAGGGGGCGTATCCACAGACTCACCACCTTGTCAGAGCCGATGGCGGTAAACGCCAGCTGGCGGCCGTCAGGCGAGAGCGCAAAGTTACCCACGGTTGCATTCGGAGGTGCCGAGATTTGAAAGCGCACTGGCTCGGCCGGAGGAGGATTCACCTGTCGGAGATACAAGAGCGCTAGAGGCGGTGCCAGCGCAGCGAAGATCAAAGCCGCGACTGCCCATGGAAGGGCGCGGCGCCAGCGTGGCGCAGGTTCCGCCGGAGTGCCTGCGAGCGCAGCTTCCGGCGCGCCGGACAGAACTTCGTCGAGCGAGATGCGCGCGTCGCCGATGTCGCGCAACCGCTGTTTCGGATCCTTCTGCAAACAGCGCTGCAACAGAACGCGCACGCGAATCGGCGTTTCCGCCGGAAGCAACGACCAGTCCGGCTCGGCGCGTATCACCGCCGCCAACGTGTCCGTCACCGTCTCGCCACCGAATGCGATCTTGCCCGTCAGCATCTCATAGAGCACGCAGCCGAACGCCCAGATATCGGCGCGGCGGTCCACCGACTTGCCCTTCGCCTGCTCCGGCGACATGTACGCCGCCGTTCCCAACAGAATTCCCTGCATCGTCGCCAGCCGGCTCAGCGTCGGTGAAGTCGAAATGTCGATCGACGACGCATCTCCTTCCAGCGCTTTCGCCAACCCGAAATCCAGCACCTTCACCGCATCGTCCGCCGTCACTTTCACATTCGCCGGCTTCAAATCCCGATGCACGATTCCGCGCTCGTGCGCGTACTCCAGCGCCTCGCAGATCTGCTTCGCAATCTTCAGCGCTTCATCAACGGGAATCGGGCCGGAGCGAATGCGATCGGCGAGCGTTGGCCCCTCGACCAACTCCATCACCAGCGCGTGCGTGCTGCCGGAATCTTCCAAGCCG
>DATJXJ010000008.1:0-6811 GCA_035500255.1 Verrucomicrobiia bacterium
GACGCGACAAGCGAACCACGACATTCGGGCGAAATCGCCGCGGGTCCAAACTCTGGCTTGCGAGTCGCCCGATCTCGCGCACCGTCTCCGAGGTGATCACGGAGATGCTCGCGTCGTCGAAAATGCCATGCCTCAATTGCATCATTTGTACGGGAGACCCATAGCGCCGTCCGACTTCGGCGGCTAAATCTTCCCCGAAAACAGCCATTTCCTCGCCATCCGGCGTGCGAACGTGCGTGGGAAGCTCTCCCGCAGCATCATCCTGGCGCTGCGGAGCGTACAGCAACAGCTCGGGCACCTTGCTCGCCGTCAGCCACGGGAACCCGCTGCGGTCGGCCATCCGCCGGAACGCCAGCCGCCTGTCACCCTCGATGCCGTGCAATCCCACCTCGACGAACTCGAGTCTTTCGCCGCGCATGGACTTCACCGGATACCGGAATATCGCCTCGACATGGCCGATTTCTGTGAGCATGGTTTCGTGGTTACGCCCGGTCAGGCAAGCATCTTATCACCCAGAAGGAATCTCCCTTTAGTCGCCCCGATTCTCTCCGGTAGAATCTCGCCTCGGGTAATCGAACGTGGCTACCGAGAAAATCCGCTGGGGCATCCTCGGCGTCGCGTCCATCGCGGTGCGGCGTGTGATCCCCGCCATGCAGGCCGGTGAGTGGTGCGATGTCGCCGCCATCGCTTCGCGCGATCCGCGCAAAGCCGAAGAGGCGGCGCGCACGCTGGGCATCGCCCGCGCATACGGCTCCTACGACGAGCTGCTCGCCGCATCCGACATCGACGCTCTCTACATTCCTCTGCCGAATCACCTGCACGTGCCTTGGTCGATTCGCGCTCTCGAAGCAGGCAAGCACGTATTGTGCGAAAAGCCTATCGCGTTGAACGCCGCCGAAACGCGCCGGCTGCTCGCGGCCCGGGACCGCACTGGAATGAAGATCGGTGAAGGCTTCATGGTCCGCACGCATCCGCGCTGGCTGCGCGTGCGGGAACTTGTGCGCTCTGGTCGCATCGGCGACCTGCGCCTGATCCACGGCTGGTGCGGCTACTTCAACCGCAACCCACACGACGTGCGCAACGGCCTCGAATACGGCGGCGGTGCGCTGCTCGATATCGGCTGTTACCCGGTGACCTTGTCGCGCTTCATTTTCGAGCAGGAGCCGCTGCGTGTGAGCGGCTTGATCGAGCGCGATCCTGACATGCGCACGGACCGCCTGACTTCCGCAACACTCGAATTTCCAAGCGGCCGCTGCATCTTTACGTGCAGTACGCAGCTCGCTTACAACCAGAGGATGATCTTCTTCGGGACGAAGGGAAGAATCGAAATCGACCGGCCCATCAATCCTCCGACCGACCAGCCGAGCACGATTCTGATCGACGACAATCCCGGCGATCCCGCTGGATCGGGAATCACGACGGAATCAATTCCGACGTGCAATCAGTTCACGATTCAGGGAGACCTTTTCTCGAGGGCGATCCGGGAGGGCGGTGACGTTCCCGTCCCTCTGGAAGATTCGCTGAAGAATATGGCCGTGATCGACGCCATCTTCCGCGCCGCCGAATCCGGGCGAAGCGAGAATTTGTAAGGGCGCTGCATATGGAGTGCGGCGGCTTGCCGCCGCCATTTTCGTGGCCCGGTTCACCGGGGCACGCTAGCGAGCAGCCTCCCTGGAAATTGGGCAGAGCAAGCTCCCGCACCCCGTGGGCTACGGCGCTAGGGTTTGCGTCCGGTGATGACGCTATAGCCTAGGGCCACTTCGCCTTGCTCGCAGCGCACGAACCCCGCGGCGCTCAAATATTCCTCGATTTCCGCGATTGAATAGTAGCGCCCTTGCGTCGCCGCCATCAGAAACACGGAATGCTCTGCGATGCCCAGCGGACCGGTCTTTTCCCGGTTTAAGTGCCGGTCATGCACGGCAACCATCCCTCCCGACGGCAACGCCTCGAAGGATTTCGCCAGCAGCCGCTTCACCACCGGCGCGTCCCAATCGTGCATTGCGTTGGACCACAGATGCACGTCGCACTCGCGCGGAAGCGCGTCGCGAAACATGTCGCCCGTGACCACGTTCACGCGCTCGGTGTAGCCACGCCGCGCGACGCATTTCCGCGTCACGCCATCCACCGGCGGGCGCTCGAACACCGTCGCTTTCAGATGCGGATGCGCCGCCGCAATGCAGCAGGAATAGATTCCCGAGCCGCCTGCAATGTCCAGCAAGTGCCGGTGCTGCTGGAGATCGAGCACCGACGCGAGCACGGGGCCCACGTACATACCGCGCGAGTCCATCGTGCCCGTGAATTCCTCGGCGAACTCGCCTTCGAGCATCGACTCTGCCCATGCCTTGCGCGTCGGAGAGCCAGACCATCCGCCCGGCTTGTCCGTGCGCAGCGTCTCGAGCATGCCCTGATAGATGGGCCGCCCGCGGAAATGCGTGAAGTACGGGCCGACGAACCACGGCGAGTCGCGGACCAGAAATTCACGCGCCTTCTCAGTGGGATAAAGTTTGCCTTCACGCCTCTCGAGATACCCAAGCGCGCAGAAAAGCGTCAGCATCACGTCCACCGGCCGCTCAGCAAAGCCAAATGCTGCGCAAACCGAGGCGGTGTCGGCCGGCGTTTTCGCCAGCCAGGTAAAGAGGTCGAGGTCGACGATTGCCGCGGCCACAAGCTCCGGCGCGTAAATTCCGTCGCGCTCGTGGAAAATGTCGGCGGGATCGGTCTTCGGACGGCGAGTCAGATCATCCATACGCGCGAAATGATACCAAACGCGAAAACCATTGCGTCGCGCCTGATCTCTTTTTCGCTTACAATTCGTCCAACCGAGGGTTGAAAATCTCGCATCGGAACCGGGACACATGACGCCAAACACACGATCAGCAAACGCTTCCATCCGCCCGAACGCGAAAAGCGTTCGACGCCTTCTCACCGGCATTCTCGCGGTTATCGCCATGTGCTGCATTGGTGGCGTGGCATCCGCACGTTTCCGGCAACCGAGCGACGAGTACGCCGCACGCCGCGCAAAGCTGCGCGCCACCGTCGACGGCCCCATCGTCGTCTACGGCTACACCGGCAACGAGGACGCCTCCGAAGTCGCCATATTTTTTCAAGAGCCGAGCTTCTACTATCTCAGCGGCCACAGCGAGCCCGGCGCCGTCGTGCTGATCACACCTGGCGCCGGCGACGCGCAAGTCCCGTCGGAAGTCTTGTATCTGCCGCCGCGCATTCTGGATCCGCACGACTACCGCGGAGAGGTCTGGGAAGGTCCCAAGATCGGGCCGGACGATCCCGACGTGCAGGCGAAAACCGGATTCGCGCACGTCGAACCGATCGGCAAGCTGAAGGACGACCTCGCGAAACTCGCGGCGACCTACAAAACGTTCTACACGCTGCTCCCGCCAGAAAAAGGAGAGGAAGGCTACCCGCACTTCACCGAATCGGCCAATGCGCTGCGCGCGATGGTTCCCGGCGTGAAGGTGAAGGACGTTGCTCCTCAACTGTACGCGCTACGCCAGGTGAAATCGGAAGGCGAACTCGTGCTGCTGCAAAGAGCGATCGATCTTTCCATCGATGCGCATTTCGCCGCCGCCAACATGATGCGTCCCGGGCTTTTCGAATATCAGGTGGCTGCGCGCATGAAGGAGATCCACGAATGGGGCGGCTGTGCGCGCGAAGCCTACGCGCCAATCGTCGGCACGGGATTCAACTCCACCGTGCTGCACTACAGCGGACTCGATGACCAAATTAAAGACGGCGACGTGGTCGTGATCGACGTGGGCGGAGAGTACGGCGGCTACGCGGCGGACATAACGCGCACGCTTCCGGCGAACGGCAAGTTCACGCCGCGGCAACGCGAAGTCTACGACCTCGTGCTCGGCGCACAAAACGCGGCGCTCGCCGCCGTCAAGCCGGGCGCCACGATCCTTGGACACAAGGACAGCCTGCAGCAGATCGTGCTCGACTACTTCAACTCACATCCCGATAAGCAGGGCCGCGTGCTCACGAAATACTACCCGCACAGCGTAAGCCACCATCTCGGCCTCGACGTGCACGATCCCGGCGACCGCACCCGTCCGCTCGAGCCGGGCATGGTGATCACCGTCGAGCCGGGCCTCTACATTCCAGAAGAAAAAATCGGCGTCCGCATCGAAGACGACGTGCTGGTCACCAAGGACGGCTACAAGCTGCTGACCGCTCGCCTGCCCCGCACCGCGGATGAAATTGAGAAACTCGTGGCCGAGTCCCGCACGAAGGCCACATCGACGCCTTGACACTCCGGCGAGCGAAACCGTAGCATCGATTATTCACTGCACGCCGGCGTAGCTCAGTGGTAGAGCGAGGGTCTCATAATCCCTAGGCCGTGGGTTCGATTCCCCCCGCCGGCACCATGATGCCTCGTTTGTTAGCTTCGGTAATTTGTAAGATCTTCCCGCCCGGCAAGATTTCAGTCTGTGGGACCAGCAGAGGTGTGAGAGTCGTGCCCGTCATGGCTGTCAGGCTTTGAATCGTTGGTCCCCAGCAGGGCTTCAATCATTCCGACCATGGGAAACGCGTTGGTCTTCGACACAACGGAACGAATGCCCACCTCCTGGGCGTGCCGCTCCAGGTCCGCGCTGGCGTGCTGAGTAAACAGCACAATGGGAATCGCCGGCGCGATCTCCGCCATCCGCCGCGCGGTTTCGATTCCGTTGATGCCTGGCATTTGAAAATCGAGAATCACGATGTTCGGCCGCAATTCTCTAAACATTTCGACGGCGGCGAGGCCATCGCCGGCCTCACCAACTATTTCCCATTCCGGGTTGGCTTGCAGGACCGTACGCAGCGAACGCCTCACCAACTCGCTATCGTCTACAATCAAAAACCGGGTGTGCATCTCAACCTTTATCGCCTTAGAATTCGAGGTTCACGCGCCAACAGTCGCCATGTTTGCAAGTGGAAGCAACGCGGTAACCGTCGTGCCCTTGTGGTTCGATTGAATCTCGACCGTCCCGCCCAATTCCCTCACCCGCTCTCGCATTCCGCTCAGTCCCACGCCGTGATTATTTCCTATCAACATCGATACACGGCTGTCAAACGGCATGCCTTTGCCTTCGTCGGATACCTGGATGATCAGGGACTTATCGCGAGCGGGACAAATCCGTATCAGGGCCGTCTTACTTTCCGAGTGGCGATAGACGTTGGTAAGGCATTCCTGCACGATTCGAAAAATCGAAATCTCCGTCGTGGGTGGAAGGCGGCCGATCTCGGGCGAAAGATCCACCGTGACTTTGACGTTGCTCCGCTCGCTAAATCTTTCCGTGAACATCCGAATTGCCGGCAGGAGCCCGATCTCATCCAGGAGGGGGGGATGAAGCAGGTGCGAGATTGTGCGCGTCTCCTTGGAAAGCTGCTCGATGAGTTCCGAGTTTTGTTGCAGCGCATCTGTCGCCGGGGGATCGAGCTTCGCCGCTTGCTGGCAAATGAGGCCGTTGTTCATGGATAGAGCGGCCAGCAGCGGGCCCACGCTGTCGTGCAGGTCGCGGGCAATGCGGCGCCGTTCTTCGTCCTGCGTGGCCATCAATCTGGCGGAGAGCGCGCGCAGGTCGCGATTGAGCAATTCGAGTTGCTGCGTCTTGCGGTGAAGATCGGCGAAGACACGCACCTTGGCGCGGAGCAATTCGGGAACGATCGGAACCGCGATATAGTCCACGGCGCCTCGCTGATAGGCTTTGAGGCGGTCGATATCCGTCAAGTGAACTGCGGAAATGAAAATAATCGCAGTGTTTTGAAAACGCGGGTGCTGCCGAATCATGTCGGCAAGTTCGAACCCGTCGAGTTCGGGCATGCTGACGTCCATCAGCACGACGGCTACGTCCGTCTTCAACAGGTGGTCGAGTGCTTCTTTGCCGGAGCGCGCCTGGATTAGATTTTCACCCAACTCGTGCAAAATGGCCTCGTAGGTGACCAGCTTGCCCGGCTGATCGTCCACCATCAGAATGTTGACTTTCTGGTTCTGGTTCATCGCGCTTTTCGCCTCAGTTCCCACATCATCCTATTCGACCTCGTAACGCCCGGTTATCGCTGGAGCCTCTCATTACCGATGGAACCACATCCGCAACGCGGAGAGTAATTGCTCCGTGTTTACCGGCTTTGCCAGATACTCGGACGCACCTGCTTCCAGGCACTTTTCACGGTCGCCTTTCATAGCTTTCGCGGTCAGCGCGACGATCGGAAGCCGCCGGAAGGAGGGATTGCGACGGATGATCTGCATCGTTTCGTATCCGTCCATGTCCGGCATCATGATGTCCATCAGCACGATCGCCACACCCGGAGTGGATTCAAGAGTGGCGATGGCTTCGCGGCCGGTGCCGGCGGTGAGAACCGTCATCCCGCGACGCTCGAGAACGCTGCTGAGCGCGAAGATATTGCGGACATCGTCGTCAACCACGAGAACTTTCTTTCCAACGAGCGCTTCATCGGAATGGTGCAGCAGATCGAGCATCCTCTGTTTTTCTGCTGGAAGGTCGGTGACGACGCGGTGCAGGAAGAGCGCCGTTTCGTCGAGCAAACGTTCTGGCGACTCGACGCCTTTGACTACCACGCTGCGGGCCAGCATGTGCAGGCGCGCGTCTTCTTCGGGCGAAAGATCTTTCCCCGTAAAGACGACCACCGGCAGGTGGCTGAGCGTGGGATTGTCGCGAAAACGTTCCAGGATTTCGAACCCGGACATATCGGGAAGGCGCAGGTCGAGCACCACGCAATCGAACGGCTGCTCCTCGATCGCCGCCAGCGCGTCAGTGCCGGTGTCCGCCAGCTCGACGTCGATATCGTCGTA
>DATJXJ010000009.1:0-10250 GCA_035500255.1 Verrucomicrobiia bacterium
CATTACACCGCGCCGAGGGGTACTGCAAGGTGGAACGCCTGCTTGGGACGCAGCAGTGCAGAAATTGACTATCTCTTAGTCATTGGCCCGAATTGAGTTGGTCGGGGCGTGGAGATTTGAACTCCAGACCTCCTGCGCCCAAGGCAGGCGCGCTACCAGGCTGCGCTACGCCCCGACGTGGAATGCGCATCGATTATAAGGCACGTTGCGAGGTAGACGATGCGACAAGGCAGGGTCGTGAGGACTTCAGCGGGGCCTCCACGAGAGGTCAGAATCCCTCGCGTCCCAAACGCGGGCCCGGCCGCGATCTTTTCCCGATTGACAGGAGCTGCCTAAGTGGAGTTAAATCCAGTCCTTACTGTCGTATCCGCAGACGGCAACTTTTGGAGCCGACTATGGAATCTAGTCCTGCTGTTGCCCCTGTATCCGAGTCAAGCGGTTTCTCTCAAGCGGCGCGTTCCATCAAGAGGCAGATGAAGGCCACGGTCGAGAACGTGGTCGGCCGGGTGACGAACCGCCTCGTGGAATACGCGAAAGTCGATCCGCGAATTTCCTATCCCAGCTACAAATCACTCGACGAGTTCATCGACGTGGAGCGGCTGAAAGCACTCGACGGAATCCTGACGAAGCAGATTCAGGAGCATATTCGCAAGCGCGAGGATCAGCAGTTCCATACCGGGACTCTGACCGTCGATTCGAAAGCACCGAAGAGACCGGGCTCGCGCGTGATCTACCTGGCGAAATCGAAGCGCCCGTTCAGCTACTTCGACCTGAACAAGTCGGAGTTGTGGGAGCGCTCGCCCGATGCGGATGAATTTCCGGAACTGATGGATCTGATCGCCACTTTCCCGTTCAAGAAGACGGCGAGAATGATAATCATGTACGACGACTCCGGAAACGCGGTCACGGCGCACCGCGATCATCCGCTCACGAAGGTCCGCCACGAATTCATCTGGTACCGCACGAACCTCAACAAGCCGTTCTACATGCTGAACAACAAGACGGGCCAGCGAAAATACGTCGAGTCATACACGGCCTGGTTCGACACGTGCAACCAGTTCCACGGAGCCGACGCGAAGCCCGGACTGTCGGTCAGCCTGCGAGTTGACGGCATCTTCAGCGATGAGCTGAGAGCCAAGATTCCCATGCCCCAGTACAATCAGGCTTCCACGCCGTCTCTGTGGGCGTGCGTTTCGGCATAACACCGCCGCGAATCTCCTAAGCGAGCGGTCCGATCTTTGAGTTCGCGGGAACAAGCCGGACCCCGTTCCGTGGCCGTTCCCGCGAATCCCATGCTTCCAAGTCGGCTTCAGGTTCCGTGGTATTCGTACGCGCCGATATCCCACGTGATTCCCTGCGGGCGTGGCTCTCCATCGAAATCGTAAGCCGGAGCCGGTCCCTGGCTGGTTCCAGCATCAATCGCCGGACTGCCCGCCTGCAAGTGGTAGTCGCCGCTGCCATCCGGCTGGTAGTTGACGAAGAGCGGATCGGCAGCGATGCTCGGCCCCGGAATCAGGCCGCTCTGCAGCGAGAACGATCCCGCCTGATTTCCATAGACCAGATTGTTGTTGTAAATATTGTGCGTGCCGGTCAGGCCATTCTCGATGATTCCGAATCCGCCGATCGTGCTGCCATCGAGATTGTTCGCCAGATTGTAGACGACGATGTTGTTGGTGACGATGGTGTAGTCATCCGTGGCGCACTGCGGGCAAGGGTAGTCGCCCGCGCCCACGAGAATTCCGCCCTGATTGTTGTCGAAGACAGTGTTGTTGGATATCGTGATGTTGCTCGCCGCATGCCAGAGGTGAATTCCCCAGCCCTGCGTGCGATAGACGATGTTGTTGTAGATATGGCCGCCTTCGGAGCCGTAATAGATGCCATGGACTTGGTACCAGGGAAAGGTCAAGTCGCCGACATCGTGCACGACATTGCCGATCACGTCGAGGTTGCCCTTCGTGATGTCGCCGCCGTTGATGATGCCGGCTCCGCCCAGGCCATCATGCCCTCCGTTGGGGCAAATGTTGTGGATGTTGTTGCCGACGACGCTGTCGTAATTCCCCTCGGTTTCGACGCCCTCATGACCGCTCGGGTTAACGTTGGTGATGTCGAAACCCTCGACCGTGGTGTAGTCACCATCGATGCGGAAACCCCAATTTGAGGCGCCGTCTCCTGTGACTTTAGCCGCCCATTTGGTGTCGGACACAAAGAGAATCCGCGAACCCGAGAGCGCGTTGGTCTTGAGGTCCGGCGATTCGCCGTAGGTGCCGGGCAAGACGTGAACCGTATCTCCTGGCAGGACGACACCGGCCGCGTGTTGAATTGTTTTCCACGGGGCAGCTTGGGAGCCGTCCGAACTATCACTGCCAGAGGGAGAAACGTAGTAGTTGCTGTTGTTACCGGGTTGAGGCGGCGGAGCGGGATCCTGTACGGCGGTTGCCGCACACGCTGCCTGAAATACCACGGAAAGAAGTGCAAATAGGACGAACAAGAAGGTGCATGAAGACGGGGGTACCTTGGGACCTTTCGACACTTTGGAACTCCTTCCTCCTGCGTAGGCAATTGCTCTCGGTCTCAAGAGGCCGTTCGGCGCCAGATAGCCGAGCTGCCTTTGAACCCGGAGGAAGGCCGGGACTCAATTCTACCGAAGTTTTGAAAGCCACGCCAACGAGCGCAAATGAAAAAGGCCGCGAATTCGTCATTCGCGGCCTCACTTCAGGCGCTTCGCCGCTGCGCCGGGGCTGGATCTTAGTGATGCGCAGGTACTTAGGTCATGACTGGCGCAGTTCGTCTGAGATCATGTTGAGTAGTAATCGTTGCTGAGAGATCAGGAAAAAATGGTCGCCGGGCAGCATACGGACCGAAAACTCGCCGGACGTATGCGAGCGCCAGGCCTCCAGCGACTGCTTGTCGGTAATAGGATCACGCCAACCGCCGAAAACCGAAATGGCCGAAGGCAGGGGCGGCTCTTCGGTGGCCGTATACGTCTCCGTCACGGTGAAATCCGCTCTCAGCGACGGAAGCACCAACTCGAGGAGCTCCTGGTTTGCCAAGACTTCGGCAGGCATCCCGCCCAATCGGCGCACCTCATTGATGAATTCGGCTTCCGGGAGGTGGTGAATCGGATGGGGATCCGGCAGGTGCGGCGCGAAACAGCCTCCCACGAAGAGGCGGTCGGGCAGGCGAGCTCCCGATTTGCGCAACTGGCGCGCCGCCTCGAATTCGATGAGCGCGCCCATACTGTGCCCGAAAAAGGCGAACGGCCGATCCAGCAGCGGCAGAATCGCCTGCGAGAGCAGGTCTACTAGCGGGGCAAGTGACGTGAAGGCCGGTTCCATCAGCCGGCGTCCCCTGCCCGGGAGATTCACAGCCCAGACTTCTACGTCCGCCGGCAGGCCGTCGGGCCATTGATGGAATACGGTCGCGGTGCCGCCACCGTAGGGTACGCAGAAGAGGCGCACGCGCGCGTCGGGCCGAGGCCGGAGATTCGAAAACCAGACATTGGTCGCGGCGGCGTTCGTCGTGACAGACATCACTCCTCCACCATCGCCGGTCGAGATGAAGGTGGAGTCGGTTGATCGTTTCTCGCGTTGCGAAGGTGCTTGCGGCGAGTCATGGCCTCGCGGCGCATGGTGGCCCGATCTTGCGCCTTCTGCAGGGCAGGCGCTTCGCCCGAGCCTTTTCTCAGGTATTCCGCCAGGCTCTTCACCGTCGGATAGCGAAAGAGGTCCATCATCGAAATCTCGACGTCGAGGCTGCGGCGAATCTGGCCGTGTACCTGGACCATCATCAGCGAATGTCCGCCGAGGTCGAAGAAGTTATCCTCCGTACCGACTTGCTGGAGCTGCAAGACTCGCTGCCAGATCGCTGCGATAGCCCCTTCGACTTCATCGGCTGGCGAATGATAGCCGGCCGCCAAGTCGGGGCGCGCGTGATCCGGAGCGGGCAGGGAGCGGCGGTCGACTTTTCCGTTGGGCGTGAGCGGCAAAGCTTCGAGCGCCACGAAGAGACTCGGAATCATGTGGTGAGGGAGCCGCTGTTGCAGATGAGCGCGCAGGTCGCTTACGTTCGGTTTCGCCGAGGCGTCCGCGGAGTAATAGGCAACCAGCCGTTTGTCTCCTGGCGCATCTTCTCTCGCCACCACGACGCAATCGTGAATTCCCGGGAATTCGCGGAGCACTGACTCGATTTCGCCCAGTTCGATGCGGAAGCCGCGAATCTTCACCTGATGATCGAGGCGACCCAGGCATTCAATAAGACCGCCGGCATGGTAGCGAGCCAAATCGCCGGTTCGATACATCCGGGCGCCCTGCGCCGCGCGGAAGGGGTCGGGAACAAACTTCTCGGCGGTCAACTCCGGCCGATTCCAATATCCGCGCGCCAAGCCGAGGCCGCCGATGAACAGCTCGCCAGCGACTCCCACAGGCACGGGATTCATTTGCTGATCCAAAATGTAAATCTGCGTGTTCGCGATCGGCCGGCCGATCAACACGGGGCCGTCACCCGGCGTGACGCGATGCACCGCCGACCAGATTGTCGTCTCCGTCGGGCCATACATGTTCCATAGTGAGGCGCATTTCGGCAGGAGCTGGTCGGCCAAGTCTCGCGCGAGCGCTTCACCGCCGCACAGGATCGTGAGATCCGGATCGCCCTCCCAACCAGCATCGATGAGCATGCGCCAGCTGGCCGGAGTGGCCTGCATCGCCGTGGCACCGGATGACTCCATCAGTCGCGCCAGCTCCGCTCCGTCCAGGGCCGCTTCGCGGCTCGCGATTACCACGCGGCCGCCAACCGTGAGTGGCAAGAACAGTTCGAGGCCCGCGATATCGAACGAAAGAGTGGTCACGGCGAGGAGCACGTCGTCTTCAGTGAAGCCCGGTTCGGCGCGCATCGAGGCCAGGAAGTTCACGACCGCGCGGTGGGGGATCTGAACTCCCTTGGGCCGGCCTGTCGATCCGGACGTATAGATAACGTAAGCGAGATCGTCGGGCGACGGGTTTGCAGCCGGCCGGCGTGAATCGAGCTCGACTCCCAATTGCCAATCCGAATCGATGCAAATCGCTTCGACGTCCTTGCAAGGCAGAGCCTCTAGCAGGCGCTCCTGCGTGAGAACGAGCGTCATGCCGGAGTCTTCGATCATGAAGGCGACGCGCTCAGGCGGATAGGCAGGGTCGAGCGGCACATACGCTCCTCCAGCCTTCTGAACCGCGAGCAAGCCAACCATCATGTCGAGCGAGCGATCGAGGAAAATGCCGACCAGGGAGCCGGGCCGGACGCCCCGCTGACGAAGGAAGCGCGCCAGGAGATTCGCGCGCCGATTCAGATCGCCATAGGTGAGCGACTCATCGCCGAAGACGACCGCGGTGGAATCGGGAGTTCGCGCGGCCTGCACTTCAAAGAGCTGATGGACGCATCGATCGGCCGGATAGGACTCTTCGGTAGCATTCCAGGAGAGGACGATTTCTTCACGCTCATGGGAGGATAGCAGTGGCAGCTCGGATAGCGAGCGTTCGGCGCCCGCCCCCATGCTCTCCAAGAGAACGCAGTAGTGCCCCAGCATTCGGTCGATCGTGTCCGGATCGAAGCGAGCCGTGTCGTACGAAACGATTAAAGAAATCTGCCGGCCGGCGCCGATAACGAAGGTCAGGGGCAGACTTGTTCGCTCCTCGGCGCGAACATCGCGCAGCCGTAGATTCGCAATTTCAGCGGTGAGCGAGCTGACGGGATAATTCTCGAACACGAGGACGGAATCAAACAGCGGCTGCGAGGGAGGCAGCCCGCTCCACTTTTGAATGTCCGTGAGCGAAACGAATTCGTAGTTTCGGGATTCGATCTGGCGTTGCTGGAACTCCCGCAGCCAGGAACCCAGACTGGCGCCTGGTTCCACATGGGCTCGGACGGGCAAGGTGTTGATCAGCAAGCCAACGATCGACTCGACGCCCGCGAGGTCAGCGGGACGCCCTGACACCACCGATCCGAATGTCACGTCGGAGCGACCGCTGTAACGGCTCAGCAGAATCGCCCAAGCCGCCGCAGTGACCGTATTCATCGTCAGCCGCTCCGCGCGAGCGAACGCTTGCAGCCGGACCGTCGCCTCGGGTGACAGCTTCGCGCGGACCTCGCGGTAGGAACGGCTCTGCACGGCGGTAGGCGCGCGGTCGACACCCAGTGGAGTCGGACCCTCCAGACCTGAGAGACAGGCGCGCCAGAATTCCTCCGCCCGGGCGCCATCCTGACTCTTCAGCCAGACCATGAAATCGCGATAAGGAACCGCAGGCAGCTCAGGCGTCGGTGTCCTGCGAACTGCGGAGTCGTACGCGGCAAATGCTTCCTGAACGATCCGCGCAATGCTCCACCCGTCAAGCAGGATGTGATGGAACGTCCAGACGAATGTGTACAGGCGATGCCCTGTGCGGACCACAGAAAACCTCATCAAGGGAGCTCTTGCAAGGTCGATGTCTTGCCGTTCGTCCTCCTCAAGCAGGCGCTGAAGCCGAAGACTTCTTTCACCGTGTTCGAACGAGCGCAAATCCGCCACGTGCCAGGGCGCGGCCGGGCTTGGCATCACCGCTTGAACGGGCTGACCGAGACCCTCCCATACGAACGAGCTGCGCAGAACCGGGTGCCGCTCCATCACAAACTGCCAGGCAGCCTTCAGATTCTCAATCTGGAGGTCGCCTTCGATCTCAATGACAAGACGTTTCAGGTATTCGTGCGCCGCGGGATCGTACAGACTGTGAAACAGCATCCCTTGCTGCATCGGAGACAACGGATAGACGCACTCGACCTCGGCAGCCGTTGCCTCGCCGAGCGACGCCTCCAACGCGGCGTCGATGCGGTCGATCTCAGCCGAGCTCCAGCGAAAAGCACTCGCCGCATCGGGCGCCCACCGAAGGCGTTTGGTTTTGCGAGTCTCGGCCAGCAGCTCGCGCAGGAAATTCATGTAGTCGCCGGCGATTCCGCGAATCGTCCGTTCGTCATAGGCGCGATTGCTGTACATCCAGCTTACGCGCAGGCGGTCACCCGCCACGATAGCCGTCAAGGTCAGCCGATGTGGCAATCGCGTGCCGGCGCTCAGATTGGGCCCGCCGGACTCCTTGGCTTGATCGAAGAGGCCGTCTTGCTCGCCAGATCCTCTAATCTGACCGAGATAAAGGAAACAGATCTCCGAAGCGGGCGCAGTCCGGAATTCGTCTCCGTGGCCGCTCAAGTATCGAAGGGCGCCGTATCCGACTCCACCACGCGGGACGCGCCGCAACTGCTCTTTCACGGTCGCCAAAAGTTCCGCGTGACCCGCCGCTTGATCCGCGTCGATCGCAATGGGATGGAGCGCGGTGAACCAACCCACCGTGCGCGACAGATCGAGATCGTCTGCGCCCGTTTCTCTTCCGAGGCCTTCCGCGTCAATACGCACGCGCCGCGAGCCGGTCCGACTTCCCACCGTTCGAAGCAGCGCGGCCACGAGAGCATCGCTGATCTGCACGCCGTAGGCTGAGCGCACGTCTTGCAAGAGCCCGCGCGTTTCTTCCTGGCTCAGTTCCAGAGCGACGGTAGCGGCGGTGCTTTGCGTCTCTTCGTCGCGCCGGCACTCGCGGTCCGAGGGCCAGGCGAGCACTGGCTGGCGATCCTGCTCCAGCCAGTATTCCAACTCCGCGTCGAAAGCTCCGGACTTTGCCTGCCGCGACAAGTGCTCCGCCCAGCGTTTCCACGACGTTGTCTTGACGGGGAGGCTGACCGGCTCTCGCGCCTGAAGCTGCCTGCATGCGGTCTCGAAATCCTCCAGGAGAATCCGCCATGAGACGGCATCCACCGCCACGTGATGCACGACCAGCAACAGCCGCTGTGCGCCATTCGGGCACTCGATCAGATCGGCCCGCGCGATCGGCCCGCGACTCAAATTCAAGGTTGATTGGGCCTGTGCGGCAATACGCTCAATCGCCGAAGCCAGCTCGCCCGCCGGCGTAGTCCTCAGATCATGAACCGCGAAGCACTCATCGGCCGTTGCGTCCCCTATGAGGGCCCGCCAAGCGTGCGCGGAGTTCACGAGGCGCAACCGCAGCGCATCGTGATGCCGAACGAGGAACTCGAATGCCGCGCGCGCGATTGCCGGCTCGATTCTCCGTCGCGGCTGCAGAAGCACCGACTGATTGAAATGCCCGGGGCGCGCGAAATTCTGCTCGACGAACCAAGCTTGAATCGGCGTGAGTGGCACATCGCCGGACACGATTCCCTGCTCTTCGCGTGCGGCGCCGACACGACCAGCGACAGTGGCCAGCTCGGCGATCGTCTGGTGTTGGAAGACGTGTTTGGGGTTCAGCGCAAGCCCGGCCTGCTGCGCGCGCGCGATGATCTGAATGCTGATCACGGAATCGCCGCCCAGATCGAAGAAGTTGTCGTTCACGCCGACAGGTTCGATTCCGAGCAGGTTCTGCCAGATTTCTGCCAGCTTTTCTTCGGCGGGGCTCCGCGGCGCGACATAGGCGGACGCCAAATCCGGGCGGGGATGTCTGGCCGACGCCGCGTGCTTCTTCTCCAATTCGCCGAGCAAGGTGTCGACATTAACCTTGCGGCTTTGCTCCGCGCGAGAGGCGAAATCCTCGGTCGAAACGATCACCACGGGATGAGGACGGCTGAGAATGCGATGAAAGACTTCAGCGCCCTCGCGATTCGTCATGGCGGCCTCGGGAGTTGCAGAGCCGCTGCCCGCCGCGATGCGGGCGGCCATCCCCTGTTCGGCCCAGGTATCCCAGACGACGGACATGATACGCGTCGACGACTCGATGCTGCGCGACGAGGCGAACGCATCGAGAAATGCGTTTGCGGCGCAATAGTCGATCTGACCCGGAGCTCCCAAGAAGCTGCGCTGCGAGGAGCACAACATCAGGAAGTCGAGCCCGGAATCTCGCGTGAGGTCGTAAAGCACCTGCGCGCCCTTCACCTTGGGATCGAGAACTTTCCTGGTGCTGGCCGCATCGTGACGCGCGATCACCGTGGCGGCAGGCAGTGCCGCTGCGTGGATGATGCCGTGAAGCTGCCCAAACCGCTCGCGAACTGAGGCAAACACAGAGACCATCTGCTCTCGACTGGAGACATCCGCGCTCGCCACGAGAACCTCCGCTCCCGCGTTTTCGAGATCGATAACCTTGCGAATCCGAGTGATCGTTTCGGATTGCACGCCGGACGAAACAAGTTCCGGCCATCGATTTCGCGGCGGCAGTTCCGAGCGTCCCACCAGCACGAGGCGCGCGCGAGTCTTCTCCGCAAGATAGCGGGCCAGCTCGAGGCCAACGCCTCCCAAGCCGCCCGTGATCATGTAGGCGCCGCGCTCGCGCAGAAGCGGTGACGGAGACGGCGCTTCGGCCAGACGGACCTTCGTGAATCCCCGCGTCCAGCGCTGGCCCGAACGAAGCGCCACAACCGATTCATCGGTCGCGGCAGTGAGTTCCGAAAGCAGATCGCCTGCAACCTTGCTCACATCCACCGATGCCGCATCGAGAGAGAGATCGATCGCGCGGCAGTGAACACGGGGATACTCGAGCGGAATGACCTCGCAGGGTCCCGAGACCATGGCCTTGGCCGGGGCAACGCGTTCACTTCCAAGAACCATCTGCGCGTCGCTCGTGATCACGTTGAGTGACACGGCTCGGCCTTGATCTTCCTGTCCCAGCGCTTGCGCGAGATACAGAAGCGAAAGGAAGCCGCGCGTCTGGAGATCGGAATCCGAATACGCGCCGGGCATGCCGACGGTCCAGAGATGGACGATGCGGTCCGGGATATTTCCGGACTCGCGCAATGCGCGGACCAACTCCACGTAGTCGTCGCGCTCGCCAGCGCGCACATGGTACTGAGACGGGCTCGCCGCGAAGTCTTCGGCGGAATTGACTGTAGTGACGCTGTGGCCCCGGTCGCGCAGCGTTTCGGCGAGTTGACGCCCGATACGGGATTCGTCCAGGAAGATCAGCCAACGGGAAGGAGCGGAATCCGCTGGCGCCATCCAGCTGAGCGGGATCGTGCGCTCCCACGTCGGCAGGTAGAACCACCCGGTCAAGTCGGGATTCTTGCCTCGGCGGCTTGCAACAGTCGCGAGTTGACCTTCCGCTGGCTCGACGAAATATCTCTGCCGTTCGAAGGGGTAGGTGGGAAGAGCGAGGCGACGGCGCTGTTGGCCCGCGTAGAAGGCCGCCGTGTCCATCCGCGCTCCCGCAAGCCACAGCCGCGCAAACGCCCGCACCAGATAGTCGTGGTCCGCAGCT